>NZ_CP195121.1:1235616-1853424 GCF_052057775.1 Methanococcoides mangrovi
TCAGTTTGCCGGAGGTGAAATCCTCCGCCGTGTAGCCGAACTGGGATATATTGTCTGAAACGAATTCCACTGGCCAGTCCTTTTCTGCTGTCCAGAGAAATGCTACTACAGGACTGTTCTTGTAGATGTCTTCAAGTTTCTTCTTTGAGCTTAACATATCTTTAAAGGTCTTTTCGCGTATCTTCTGTTCTGAATAACTTCCGACAGTTCCGATTATTCCTGAATAGGTGCCTTCTTCATCCAGCATAGGGAAGATGTATCCGCTCTGGATACTGAGCTTTCCTTCAGGTGTCAGAAAAGGAAGTGAATGATACCTGGAGGGTTTCAATGTGTCTTTAACACGAAGCGCCAGTTCTCTGAAATGAGCTTCGTCCCCTACGCTTAGTTGTGCCAGTTCCATGAAGTAGTTAAGGTCCTTTCCGATTATCCTGTTTCGTGGAAGGCCTGTTATCTGCTCCATCCCTTCGTTGAAGTAGATGAACTTATTGTCGGTATCGACAGCCCAGACTCCTTTGTACATGCTGTCAATTAGCTTGTCTGGCAACTCCTTCATAACATCTCCCCATAAGAGTCACTTTTTTGTTGAAGCTAATGCTAGTGGGTACAGGACATCAATCTTTCGAAGAATATGGTCAGATTTATGTGGAGATCCGCTCGAATAGCTACAACTTATCCCATAATTAAATTGACTTTGCTCGAATTAATAAGTTTTGCCAGTTTACTCTTCGAGTTCATCTACATATCTTTTCAGTTTCACAAAGAATAGAGAGCCCTTTCCTGCAGGATTATCTCTTACTCCGACTTCTCCCTTATGGAGTTCAATGGTCCTCTTGACGATCGCAAGTCCGAGTCCTGATCCCTTCACACCGGTCTTGTTAACTCTCTTGAACCTGTCAAAGACGGTAGCCTTGTGCTCGTCTTTGATACCTTCTCCAAAGTCTGTGATCGTGATCTCTGTATATTGTTCGTCTTCCTTTATGTCAACGATCACTTCGCTCTTTTCAGGGCTATACTTGATCGCATTTGAGATCAGGTTGGTGAATACAGTTTCAACAACAGGGTTCCCCATCACATAATGTGGTTCTTTGCTGTTGAATGTTACCTTTATTTCCTTGTTGCTGGCCTGCGTGGTAAGTATTTCCATTGAATGCTTGATTATCTCGGTAACGTTCTGCATATTGAGCTCGAGCTCGTCGGAACTTTCCAGCTTTCCAAATTCCGCAGCAGAGTGGATCATCTCGATCAGATTGTTGTTGTTCTTCAATATCCTTTCAAGTAACATCCTTGTCTGCTCATCTGTCTCTGTCATAAGCAGAAGTTCCGTAAAGCCTTTTATGACGCCTGCAGGGTTCAAAAGGTCATGCCGCATGATGTCTGTGAACATGTCCTTTAGCTCGTTGGACTGCTCCAGTTTCCTTGCATATTCTTTGAGTTCCTTCTCTGCCTTCTCACGATCTATACTTGCCTGCTGCAATGACAGGCGAGTCTGTTCGATACCTTCTGTAAGCATCTTCAGGTCGCCATGTCCATGGAAATGCACAGTTCTGGAAAAGTCTTCTTTTTCCATAGCCGCAAGAACTTCATTGGACTCGGTAATTATCACATCCAGCAGCTTTGTGAAATAATTGATGGATTGTGCAAGTTGTTTGAACTCTCCTTCGGTCTCGCCTCTGAAACGAGCATCCAAATGACCTTTTGAAAGTTCTTCTGCAACTCTTGTTGTCTCGTGTATCGGAAGTATCACACCGTCGAGGATATGGTTGAGGCCTACCGGTATCTTTTTGAAATCCGCATCAATGTCTGTGTTTGCTCTGATGTTCAATTCACCCTCAGCTATAGAATCGGCCATTTCTTTGAAATCATTTACAATGTCATCAATGGATGCAGTTACAGTTCGTGATGTCAGGTAGGCTGCAATACTTGTAAAGAAGATTGAAAGAATAGCGATGGCGATCAGCTTATCCCTTAATGCAAAGGTTCCTTCAAGCATTTCCTCTTTCGGGATCACCAGGAAAAAACCATAGTTCTTGGATTCGATAGGTTCGTAGAATACTACAACTTCTTTACCTGTCATCGGATCGATCGTATTTACGTAACCGCTTTTCTTGTACTTGATGTTGTCTGCTGCTTCAGAGAAGCCGGGGTTGTCATAATCATAGATCGTCTTATAACCTATCCAATCTTTATTATAAGGCTGGGAGAGTATAAGCCCCGAACTTCCGGTCATAATGGCATATCCGGTATCGAAAGCTTTGACCTGGCTTACAATTTCATCCATATAGTCCAGGGAGACATCAACTCCGCTTACGCCGATGAATTCTCCATCTTTAATGATCGGAGAGCCATAGCTTACTATAAAGACGCCATCATAGAAGTACGGATCAGAGATTATTTCATTTCTGAAGGCCTTCGGGTAAAGGTAATAATCGTAGCTTTCACAATCTTCAAGGTAGTCATTTTCAATGCTTCCATCGATGCGGTGCCAGTACGGAGCAAACCTTCCTGTGCTGTCATAATTTTCGATGTTCGCAAACTCATTGTCCTTTCCATCAAAGGCATTTGGTTCATAGCAGGTATATGTTCCTAAAAGGTGTGGGTTGTCTTTCAGGATCGATTTCAGGATCCTGTTTATCTCGTCTCTGTCCGACGAATTATATTCACTTAATGTGGAGCTGATAGAACGGGCAATTGCAAGATCGGATCGCATATCTCCGTCGAATTTGTTTGCATAGCTCTTTGTGATCTCAGTAGCCTGCTGGTGAGTAAGCTCTTCCTGCACTGTGATCTGGGTTGTTATTGTGATGGAAGTTGCCATTACCATTACAAGAAGCACTCCTGCAACAGCAGCAAGGACAATTTTCGATCTTAACGGGATCTGCATCCAATTCATATGACTCCTTTCTTTAAAAGCGAATTATGCGATATTAACGTTTCCTAACAATATTCGCATTTTTGTAAATCTGGATCATTTTTCACAGGATCCGTCCGTATAGACCACTGCGTCTTATTATTTTAGATAATATATCTCTGTTTGATCCGCTGAATTTATACAAAAAATGATCTCGCCAATTCTACTAATTATTGGTGCATGTATGGACTGAGCATTACTGCTTCATACCGGGAGTGATCTTGTCAACTCTCTGACCTGCTTCCCGAAGCCCTTCTCCATTTCTGCAATATTATATTGAAAAGATATGCAGCAGACATTACCAGGATTATGGTGGCTCCGGAAGCTATATCAAAATAGTATGACAACAGCAACCCGGTAATGGTGAATATAGCGCCGAAAAGAACGGAGAGATACATCATGATCTTCATATTGCTGGTGTACTGCCGGCTAAGTGCTGCAGGGATCGTCAGAAGGGCTATTACCAGTATAAGTCCTACCACACGTATCATCACTACTACGGTCAATGCGATCAGGCATAGCAGTAAAAGGTATAATCTTTCTGTTGGTACTCCCGATACCCTTGAGAATTCCTCATCGTAACAGAGTGCCATGAACTCCTTGTAAAGTATGTAAACAGTAGCAATTATCACTGAATCGAGGGCCAGCATAAGGTAGATGTCCGATCCGGGTACTGTAAGGATGTTCCCGAACAGGTATGTCATAAGGTCAGGGGCATATCCGGGTGTCCATCCGATGAATATTATTCCGACCGCCATTCCAAGTGACCAGAGGATTCCGATAATTGTGTCTTCCGGCACATCGGATCGCTTGCTGATGGTTCCCATTGTCAGTGCTGAAAAAAGACTGAATGGTAGGACTCCTAATATAGGGTTTATCCCAAGGAAGTAACTGATGCCAATGCCTCCGAAGGAGGCGTGTGCGATACCTCCGCTAATGAAGACTATTTTCTTCACTACAACATAAACACCGATCATACCGCATGCGATACTTGCAAGTAATCCTGCGAAGATGGCATTTCTCATGAACTCATATTGCAAAAGCTCTATCATCGAATTTCCTCTCAGTGTTTATGGATATGTAATACCCGGTGCGGTACTCCGTGTGCGATTAGATCTACGGGGCATCCGTATGATTTTTCAATATCTTCCGGGACAAGTTCTTTTGAGCCGTGGTAATGGAGCTTACCGTTAAGGCATGCGATCTTGTCAACAAGTACTGATACTGCGCTCAGGTCGTGTGAAATCATGATGATAGTCACCTCTGATTTAAGCTTTTCCAGAAGTTCATAGAATTCGTTCTGCATTCGGGTATCAATGCCTGTTGCCGGTTCATCTAACAGGAGTACTTTTGGGTTGCTTACAAGGGCACGTGCAATGAATACTCTCTGGCGCTGGCCACCGGAAAGTTCTCCTATCTGACGGTCACGGAACTCAAGCATATCAACAACTTCGAGTGCTTTGTACGTTGCTTCCCGGTCCTCGTCAGTGTAATGTTTGAACAGTCCTCTTGTTCCCATGCGTCCCATGAGCACGACTTCCCATACGCTTATTGGGAAATCGATGTTTGTGGGTCCATACTGTGGAACATATCCGATCAAATGGCGGGATCTGGCCGGACTCTTTCCCAGGACTTTTACTTCCCCTTTTTGTGGCTTGATCAATCCCAGGATCACCTTCAGCAAAGTACTTTTGCCACCGCCGTTAGGCCCGATGATCCCCAGGAAGTCTCCCTCGTTGATCGTCAGGTTCACATTTTCCAGTACGGTTAGCTTTTCATACTTTACCCATACATCTTTCAGACTGATCACTTCTGCCATTTTACTCCCTCATTCTTTTGCAATTCCTCTGGAAAATGCTTCTGTAATGCTGTTAAGGTTATCGATGTAATCTTTTGCCAGCGGGTCAACAGTTACAACTTCACCACCAATGGCAGATGCAATTGCCTGAGCGCTCTGTGTGCTGAACTGTGCCTGTACGAATATAACACTGATGTTCTTTTCTTCTGCTTCATCGATAAGTCTTTGCATATCTTTGGGGCTTGGTTCTTTTCCTTCTTCCTCGATCGTTATCATGTCGAGGCCGTACTCCGCCGCAAAATAGCTCCATGATGGGTGGTAAGTCATAAAACTGCCGCCTTCGTCACCAAATGACTCCCTGATCCTTGCATCAGCCTCTTCAAGTTCCTGAAGGTATGCCTCTTTGTTCTTCAGGTATAGCTCTTTATTATCCGGGTCGATCTCTATAAGGCCCTGGTATGTGTTCTCAACCATGATCTTTGCATTCAGTGGTGATGTCCATATGTGAGGATCCACTCCTCCGTGATCATGTGCCTCTCCCTCCTCTTCTGCGGAGTGATCCTCATATTCTGCTTCATTTTCTTCATGCGTTTCCATGATTGCGATCCCTTCCGAACAGTCAAATATCAGCATTTCGCTGTTTACTGTTCTGATCTTGTCAAGCCAGACGTTCTCAAATGGCAATCCTGATCCCACTATAAAATATGCTTCTGCATCTGCCACTTCCCTGAGCTGGCCGGCAGTAGGTTCATGTGTGGCAGGACTTGCTCCGGGAGGTATCAGGACAACAACATTCACGGTATCGCCTGCTATCTTTTCTACGAATTCCTGTTGTGGAAGTATGCTTACTGCAACAACCAGTTTCTCACTCTGCTGGTTGCTATCTTCTGCTGGCTGATCTGTGCAGCCGGAAATGGATATCGATGCCATTAATATAAGGACGGCCAAAGTTATCGTTATGTTCCTGTTCATGTTATCGCCCTGCCGTGTTTTGAATTTGGTTTTATGTTTTTAGAATTTTGGTACAATCCCAAAAATACTATGGTCTCTTGCTTTTTAATTAGTTAGTAGCTATTTTTTATATATACATTCCGCTTTATTAGATGGCATGTGTATTCTTCAGTGGCAAAATTTTACCTCTATACAAAAATCATGTTGGGGCAACATTTTGATCTTTATCTTAATAATTTCAGTACCCGCCTCACTTTTAACAAATCAAGACTTTTCACATTCATAAAAACAGTTATTAAATATAATTAAAGATATCATTTAATCGCATATCACATTTTCACAGGTGAATTTATGAAACGATTGATCAAATTATCTTCTTACTTTTTGCTTGTATCTCTATTGATATCTATTTCCGGATGTGTTGATGATACTTCTACACCTTCAGATGACATTGATATAAAACAACAGAATGCATTTCAAAATGATATCCTTTATCAGGTATCGACCATTGATGCACTGCTTGATGGTCTTTATGGGGGGCAGATGAGCATTGCTGAGCTAAAAGGACATGGCGATACAGGTCTTGGTACCTTTGATCGTCTTGATGGAGAAATGATCGTTGTTGATAGAGAGGTCTACCAGATGAAAGCAGATGGTGTTGCCTATCCGGTGGAAGATTCTGCTACTACCCCATTTGCAGCTGTTACTTATTTTGAGGTGGATGAGCTTATTGTACTTGATGATCGTGCAAATTCATCTGAAGTTACCGGCTTGATCGAGGAAATTCTGCCTTCAGAGAACATTATGTATGCTATAAGGATAAACGGTACTTTTGAACAGATGAAAGTGCGCAGTGTACCTGCCCAGGAAGAGCCGTATCCTCTTCTGGTCGATGTGATCAAAGAAGAGCAGGCAGTGTTCGAACTTGAGAATGTGGAGGGGAACATTGTAGGTTTCTGGTTGCCTTACTATGTTGAAGGTATCAATGTGCCGGGTTACCATTTCCACTTCATAGACGGGAGCAGGGAAAAGGGTGGACATGTGCTTGACTATGTTGTTCTGAACGGTACTGTAAGTGTGGATCATACAACCGAATTTGAACTTTCAATTCCGGAATCCCCTGAGTTCATGGATGCTGACCTTTCGCGTGATAATAGCAACGATCTTCATATTGTTGAAAAGGATGAGGGATGAGAAGGAAATTGATTTCCTTTCACCCATGATTTTTAAATAGGTTTGTAGCAATAGATGCGCTACAATACCTAAGTGAACATTCCAGTTAGAACAAGGTGAACAAATGTACGCAGACAGAATCAACGCATTACCCCCTTATTTATTCGCAGCTATCGATGAAGCAAAAGCCGCCCAGAGATCAAAAGGCGTCGATGTGATCGACCTCGGTGTGGGTGATCCTGACCAGCCAACCCCATCCCACATTGTTGATGCAATGTGTGAAGCAGTAAGGGATCCTGCAACCCACAGGTATCCTTCATACACAGGTATGATGGAGTTCAGGGAAGCGGTGGCAGACTGGTGTAAGGAGACCCGTGGTCTTGAGCTTGATGCTGCAAAAGAGACCCTCACACTTATCGGTTCAAAGGAAGGTGTAGCACACATCCCTCTTGCATTCATCAACCCAGGCGATGTGGCACTTGTCCCTGACCCTGCATATCCTGTTTACAAGATCGGAACACAGTTCGCCGGCGGAGAGCCTTACATCATGCCTCTTCTTGAGGAGAACGGCTTCCTTCCTGACCTTGAGGCAATTCCTAAGGACAAGCTTGCAAAGGCAAAGCTCATGTTCCTGAACTATCCGAACAACCCGACATCCGCAACTGTTGATGTCAAGTATTTCGAAGAGGTTGTTGAGTTCGCTAAAGAGAACGATATTATCGTAATTCATGATAATGCTTACTCTGAGATGGTCTATGATGACTACCAGGCACCAAGTTTCCTCAGTGTTGATGGTGCAATGGATGTTGGTATGGAGCTTTACTCCATGTCCAAGACCTACAATATGACCGGATGGAGGCTTGCATTCGCTGTTGGTAACAAGAACCTCATCACAGGTTTCGGAAAGGCAAAGTCAAACATCGACTCCGGTGCATTCGATGCGATCCAGAGGGCAGGTATCACCGCACTTTCAAGCTCACAGCAGTGTGTTGCAGACATGAACAACATGTACCAGGAGAGAAGGGACGTCCTCCTTAAGGGATTGAGAAGCATTGGCCTTGATGCAAAGGCACCAAAGGCAACCTTCTACATGTGGGTTCCAATACCAGATGGATATGACTCTATCGGATTCTCCAAGCTCCTCCTCGAAGAAGCAGGCATCGTAGCAACACCGGGTGTCGGTTTTGGTACATATGGAGAAGGCTATGTGAGATTTGCTCTTACACAGTCTGTCGAGCGTCTCGAAGAGGCTGTTGCAAGAATGGAAAAGCTGACCATTTAAGGTCAGATATTTTATTTCATACCAACTTAATAAAAACGAGAATGCCGCCAATATTGGTGGCATCATTTCTTCTTTTTAATTAGTTTTGACCTGGCTAAGCCGAAGGTCAGTAAAAAATATGTATGGTTTACCCTTCAGACCTTTCACTTCAAAAGCGAATTTGGATGAATGTGTCCGCTCCTTATCATATGGTCAACGAGCACAAGTGCCATCATAGCCTCTGCAACAGGTACCATCCTTGGTGGTATTGTCGGGTCGTGGCGGCCCTGAATGGTGATCTCTGTATCCTTCATCTCCTTCAGGTCTACCGTTTGCTGCGGTCTTGATATTGATGGTGTCGGCTTGACAGAAGTGCGGCAGACTATGGGCATGCCTGTGGACAATCCTCCGAGTATCCCTCCGGCATTGTTGGTACTGGTCATTACCTTCTCATCTTCCATGAAGAAGGGGTCGTTCATCTGGCTGCCTTTCATATTGGCTGCCTCAAAACCTGCACCGATCTCAACTGCCTTGACCGCACCGATGCTCATCATGGCCTTTGCGATATCGGCATCCAGTTTGTCAAATACCGGTTCACCGATGCCAGCGGGAACTCCGGTTGCAATGATCTCCACCATGCCGCCGATGCTGTCATGCTCTTCACGCGCTGCTTCGACCTCTTTGAGCATCTTCTCTGCAGCTTCAAGGTCTGCACATCTGACTGGTGTCCTTTCAAGGTTCTCTTTGATCTCTTCAAGGGACATTGGTCTTGCTTTCACGTTGCCGAGAGCTATGACGTGGGCAACGATCTCGATACCGGATCTTGCAAGTATCTCTTTTGCAATCGCTCCGGCGGCCACCCTGCCAATGGTCTCCCGGGCGGATGAGCGTCCTCCACCACGGTAGTCGCGGAGACCGTACTTTTCCGTGTACGGGTAGTCGGCATGTCCCGGTCTTGCAACATCCTTGATGTTGTCGTAAGAACTGGATCTTGCATCCTTGTTCCATACCATCATGGAAATTGGTGTGCCGGTGGTCTTTCCTTCGAAAATACCTGAAAGGATCTCCACGCTATCCGATTCAGATCGTGGGGTGGAAACCTGGCTCTGGCCGGGACGTCGCCTGTCCAGCTCTTTCTGGATCATCTGTGGCTCAAGAGGCAGTCCTGCGGGAACGCCGTCTACTGTGACTCCCAATGCTTTTCCATGTGATTCTCCCCAGGTCGTGATCCTGAACGAGTGTCCAAAGGTATTTCCGGGCATGTTAATCTAATTCCGTTTGATGTTATTTTATTTTTGTTCTTTCCACGGGTCGATATGAACCAGTACTTCGCCCACACCTTCCAGTTTTTGTTTGAGATTTTCAATAACCTTGTGTGAGATCGCATGCGCTTCGGAAACGGTCATATCAGGAGGTACTCTTATGTGAAGGTCGATGTGTATGTTACCTTTACTTCCTCTGGTCCTGATCTTATGGCAGTCGCGCACTCCTTCTATTTCATAGGCAAGGGAGCAGATCTCGTCTTCTTCGAACTGTGCTGCATCACATAATGTGTTGGAACTTTTCATTATTATATCTATACCGGCCCTGACGATCACAGCCGCTATGATAAGTGATATGAGAGGGTCAATTATGGGGTAGCCTGCTTCTATGGCTACCAGCGCCACAAGTACTGAAAGTGAAACGAAGATGTCACTTCTGGTGTGGATCGAATCTGCCAACAGTATCTCACTGTCAAGCTGCTCTCCCTTCCTTCGTTCATATTCGGTAACGAGCAGGTTTATGGCCATTGTACCTATCATTACTATAAAGCTCAGCCCCGTCACAGTGGGCTGTATTTCCGATGTGAACCTCATAATTGAATTGTGGATTATCTCGAAGCCCACGAAGATGATCAGTACCGCAATGACGATGGATGCAAGGGTCTCGAATTTCTGGTGTCCGTAAGGATGGCTCCTGTCAGGAGGTTTTGCTGCCACAAAGATAGCAATGATGCCGACGATATTGGATATTCCATCAAAAAGGGAGTGGTAGCCGTCGGATTTCATGCTGAGCGTGTTTGTGATCGTGCCATAGACTATCTTTACAAAAGCTACCATCAGGTTCAGGAACAATATGATTACAAGTATCTGCTGTATCTTTTTCGAGCGTCCGTCCATGGTGATCTTCCTATCAATATCTTTGATTGGTCATATATAGTTATGTTAAACTTTCAGGGACGTTGAATAATTATATCAAATATGTGCTACTAATACAATACAAGAACTATAAACAGATGGTTGCCCGAACAGATATTCATTAAAGGTGTTTCAATGAGGTTTTATTAATGGTAAAGATCGCAGTTACAGGTAAAGGTGGTGTTGGCAAGACCACCCTTTCCGGAACCCTGGCAAGGCTGCTTGCAAGGGACGGCTATGAGGTACTTGCAATTGATGCTGATTCGGATATGAACCTTGCATCTTCACTTGGTATAGCTGAACCGCCCCTCCCGCTGACGGAATACAAGGAGATGATCGATGAACGTGCCGGCGAGGTTGGTGGTATGTTCAAGTACAATCCGAAGGTTGAAGATATTGTGGACAAGTTCGGTGTTGTCGGTCCTGATGGTGTGAAGATGCTGGTCATGGGAACTGTAGAGCGTGGAGGAAGCGGCTGCATGTGTCCTGCTTCTGCATTCCTGAGAGCACTTCTCCGCCATGTTGTATTGAAAGATACCAGTGCACTGATCATGGACATGGAAGCCGGTATCGAGCACCTCGGTCGCGGGACGACCCGCGGCATCGATCTTATGATCATTGTGGTGGAGCCTGGTATGAGGTCCATCGAGACTGCCGGGCGCATCAAGGAACTTGCAGGCGGCATCGGTGTGAAACATCTTGCTGCGGTTGTCAATAAGGGTACTTCTGCTGATGTAAAGCCAAAGCTTGCTGAGCTCGGAATTCCGGTCCTTGGAGAGATCCCTTTCTCGCCAGATCTCATGAATGCTGATTTTGAAGGCAAGTCTCCCATAGATGCAGGCACAGAAAGCATTTCTGCTTTTGTTGAGATCAAGGACAGGATGCTTGAAATGATCGAGAGCTTCAGCAAGGATGAAGATAGCTGAGTATTCACAGGTAGAACCGTTCATCACAAAGGACGGCTCGATAATACGTGAACTGATGCACCCGAATAGCGGTGGCAACCAAAGGCAGAGCCTTGCAGAAGCAATTGTGCCTGTGGGATGTGAGACTCTCAAGCACCGGCACTATGAAGCAGAGGAGATCTATCATATAACTGCGGGGTCAGGACTTATGACCCTGGGCGATGATGTGTTCAAGGTAGGTGTGGGGGATACTATATTGATCGATCGTGGGGCAGGTCACAAGATCAAAAACACAGGGAATATTGAACTTAAGTTCCTGTGTTGCTGTTCACCTGCATATTCACATGAGGATACTGAACTTCTGGAATGAAAAACCTTCTTTTCTTGCTTAATCTCTTGAATATGTACCCATAAGTTCTCCTTCTGCAATGACGTGTTGCATCATCGCCTTTTCAATAGTCGTTCTTGTGGACCCGGATTCGAGTTCAAGCATTGTGTCAAGTGCATATATCCTGAAGAAGTATCTGTGTGTTCCTGAAGGCGGGCATGGGCCAGAATAGTTTGTCTTTTTAAAGTCGTTAAGTCCCTGTATTCCCGGAACCGTATCCTCCACGATGATCGACCCGGGCTCGATGTTCCAGACTATCCAGTGGGTGAATGTTCCCATAGGCGCATCCGGGTCCTCTACTATAAGCACAAGACTTACGGTGTCTTCCGGAAGGTTATCGGTTACCAGTTCCGGATTGATGTTGTCTCCTTCACAGGTATATTTTGAAGGGATCTTGCCGTTGTTCTCAAAAGAGCTTGTTGAGATCATGAAAGACCCTTCATCTTCATTCTCAACTATATCCGGTATGGGTTCCGGACCAGTATCCGTCGCAGTGCAGCCGGAGATCGTTATGATCAGCATTATTGCAGCCAGTGACACGATCTTAGTAAAGATGTTCATTTAAATTACCCCTATTCCACATTTTCTTGCATCCTTAATAAATTATATATTGAATAGGTATTTTTCAACTACATTGTTCGACTAAATCCTAACGATCTACCGGAGCAATACTGTTGAGGGCAAAAGGAAATATAATGGATAGGTTGCAAAAGACCGAAAGGACTGAGAGGTTTAGGTTGTTTCTCCAGCTCGTAGGGCTTGCTATCTTCATCGATTTCGGATCTCAGTCAACTTTCTATGTCGTTCTGCTGTCCGTTCCTGTTGCCCTGTTGTTCGGTCCTGTCTATTGCGGCTGGATGTGCCCAAGAGGCATGTTCCAGAACATCATCGGATCTATGGGGAAGAGGATCCTTGGTAAAAGATACAACACACTGGTATCAAAAAGAATGCATAAACCACTATCATATTTCCGTTACGTTGTATTGCTCTTTCTGCTGATCTCGATGGTGCTCCATGAGCTTCGTATAATTGATGATCTCATTATGGATTCGGTGGTAACAGATGTTCTTATCTTTATCATGGTTGTATCTATACTTCTTTCCTTCTTCGTGGACAGGGCAGCATGCAGGTATTTCTGCAAGGAAGGCGCAGCTTCTTCGCTGACGAACCTTGTTAAGGTCAGGAAGATCAGGCGTAACCCTTCACTCTGTTGTTCATGTGGTCTATGTGACAGTGTGTGTCCCATGTGGATCGATGTTTCAAAAAAGGAAGTTGTGATAGATACTGCTTGTATCAGTTGTATGAAGTGTGTTCAAAAGTGTTCGGTGGATGCACTCCGGGTGGAATAAGTTGAACAATTAAATGAAGTTTTATTTTTCAATTTCAGAAAGAAAAGATACGATTTAAGAAAAAGGATCAAGAAAAAAGAATCAAAAAACAAAAAATAAGAAAAAAAGCGTTGATCAGGAATAAAACCCGATCATACCTCCACACAGTTTTCCCAGAGGCCGTGGATGTTGCAGTATCCAAGAGCGCAGAAAGCTGCATATTCGTCAATATTCTCAAGCTTGAACCAGCAATCAGGTTTTGTGTTTCCCGGACTGAAGTTTGTCCTGCCGAGGTTTACGACCTCTCCGCTGCTCTTCTTGCCGTAAAGCTCGACCCATGCAATGTGGTGCTCAACGGTATTTGGATGTGCAGTTTCTTTACCTACGATGACCCTTACAAGGTCAGCATCCTTCCCTCCATGTCCTTTGAGGATATCGATGGCAGGTACATGTTTCTCCTTCATTGCGCTTTCAGCTTCAATGTCCTTTCCTTTGACTAACTCTCCAAAGTTCATATGATCGACTCCTTTTGTATTTTATAGTCCAATATCTATCTTTGTTCTCCGTATAAGCTTTTTGTGGTTGTTTTGGAAGTGAGGGATATTGCTTACTATTGTCCGGGTTTCATTGATCTGTAAAGAAAAGAGGAAAAAGATTACCCCCGCCGAGCTCTTTAAGAATAGTACACCTGGCGTGGTATATTAAGAGGAATGTATCTTAAAGAACTCTTTAATTTCTATACAACTCCTTTTATTTATCTATAACTATTAAAAAAACATCTGTAATGCCATAATTTATCAGAACTTTACTGAAAAATTGTAAGTAACTATGGGGATGAGGTTAGTTCTTTCAGGGTATCTTTCTCTCCATAAGCAAAGGCCCTGAAGTTTCAGGGTATGCCTGTGATTCCTGGATTATTGACAACTTTATGAGAAGAAATGGAAACAACAGAAGTCGCTATTAAAATTCGCTTTGCTTTTAATACAATTAGATGTTGCTGTCTGCAATTTCCGGATTGGTTGGAATTTTAAATGTGAATGTGCTTCCATTTCCAACTTCACTTTTGACCAAGATCTCCCCTCCATGCATCTCTACAAATTTCTTCGCCACCACAAGGCCCAGCCCAGTGCCTCCATGTTTTCTGGTCAATGAACCATCTACCTGATAAAAAGGTATCATATTTGATCAATCCGGATGAATTCTGCTACTTTCGCTTGCGTACTCTGATCCACTTTTTTACCTGGTATTTAGATCACAAAAAATACAATATCACAGGCAATAATATAACTCCCATGGCATGTGACTTCCTGATCTTCATGAATGATGCTGACATCCCAAGAGGGATAGCGATCACAAAGATGAGCAGGCCGAAGAAACCAGTGAACAGCAGGCTCATCAGTGCGAGTCCCAGAAGGACAGAGATACAGATAATCGAATAATCAAGCTTAGCAAGCATCCTGTGTATATTGTTTCCAATGGATATCGTTGAGAAATATGAGAGCAGCGCCGTGATGGAAATGACAAGCAGGAACAGTATCATGTCCCGGGGTGTCAGACTTGCGACCTGCAGGAGCTCTTCGAGGGCTACCATTGCACCGCTTCTTGTTTTCCCTATAACTGCAAGCGCGAAAAGTCCGAAGATCGCGTTTGCTGTTTATAGGATATTCTAAAGAATTTAATTAAAATAAAGTATGTTGCACAAATAAAAACACATACTTCTTTTTTGTTCAGTAGTTTTGTATTATTCTAAACAATACTACAATATTAAGGTCCATATGATAAATAAAATTGTTACTCTTCCAGGAACAAATGTGGGCAGTTTGTCTGGTTGAAGTTCGATAAAGGTGCGGCATATATTCCACGCTGTATAAACCTTTTGGTTAACACATACCCTTATTCTTAAGGAATAATTAAACAAAAAGGTTCGAATACAACCCCTCGCATAGCAAGTCGGGGATATAGGTAAAGTGGGAAAAGGCAACTCCCTAAACTTCTCGGAAACTATCTCTATATCCAAAATATTATTCTTAAGCCCTTTTTTTTATAAGTATATAAAAAAATCTCTGTTCCTGTTTCTCAAGGTAAAATGTAGGGGTGTGGGGGAAATGTACAAAAGCTGACAAATGTAAACAACTTATAAAAAAAATAGTTGAAATAATTGAGATAAAAAAAAGGAAGAAGTTAATAAAAAAAATAAGGCTGGAATAAACCTGTATTTCTCTTTTTTAAGCAAGACCACCAACCATGAGATCATAGATCTCTTTGGTCACCTTCGTGTGTTGTGTGCGGTATTCTGCAGTAGGTTCAAGGGTTGTAAGATTATAACATTCCTTAAAGGTTTTACCAACATCAGGCTTTTTCACTTTGTTCTTGTACTTATTGAACAATTCCATAGCAAGGAAATTTGCATCTTCTATTGATAGAGTAGTTGCAAGTTCTGCAACCTCTGCCATGAACTGGGATTCCAGGCCTGCAGCATGATCGACTATGCTACCATTGTTCAGAATTGGACCTGAAAGAAGATCATCACCACATACTACATAACCAATTGTCTGCACTGCAGTTTCATAAAATGACATTTTAGTGCATGGGCCTGCTGAGTTACTAATGACAGTACCGAATTGACTGCGAGTATTTCTGGAGAGGGCAATTGAAGAAATAAAAGATGCCCACATTGTCTCAAATGAAGTAGATGTTGGGAGATGGACATTTGTTGGATTCTTAAAGAAAACGCCAGAATACAATACTTTTGATTTTAGTGCTTCTGCAACAACTTGAATAGCAAATTGCTCTGCACTTATGCTTGTCATACCTCCCATGACCAAAGTATGAGTACAAAGATGATTAACACCTAGCAACTTATAATGAACCGCTCTTAATATTTCATCCATATTTGTGGAGAGATCGGGCAAAGGATAAATCTCTTGGAAATCACCCATGCTCATGAACTTTGGGTTTGCAATAGATATAGAATTCCAGACATCTTCAATAAATGGAGGAGGCAGGCAGCATATCCCCGGCCTCCCTTCAAGAGAGCATGCTTGTTTCATGTAACTGATAGATTCATGGGCAGAATAGAAACTTGAAAGTTCTTTTACAAGACCTGGTTCAAGGTAACTGTGAATCGTGCCGGGACCAAGTGAATCAATGAGATCTACTTTTGCATAAGATCTGTGAATGGGAATGTACATCTCAGCCGAAAGAGGCATGGCAGTAGGACCGCCAATTATAAAGGGCATCTTGTCATCGAGAACATTTCTGAAATTCAATGTCATTCGATCAGCATCTTCGCCTATCATGAAGGAACGACGTTGTAACTGGAGGCGCTTTTCGATATCTTCTTTAGAAATTTCAAGAACAATATCTTTATCGTTAAAATGAACGCCTACCCTTTCCAGAAGTTCTGTAGCAGCATGGTAGACCCGATCGGCCATCCCAAAGTCCTGACTGATAAGTTCATTGCCGTCATAAAATATGTCATACGAATCAACTAGTTCCAAAGAAGTTTCATAAAGAAACAAATCGTGTTCACTTTTAGTTCTTTTAGGAGCTGAGTTGAGCATATCCTTAGTTAATAGATACATGTTACTGTACGTCATTTGTCGCTCCTAGTATAAATTAAATTTTGTTTTTTAATGATCAAGAGGTAAACCTCAGTTCTTTTAATGGATGATGAAACTAATCTGAGGGACATATTCCCACTGTAACTCATAAACTAGTATATAAGTATATCTAATGTAATGATATATAAAATGTTCTAATATTGGGATAGTTTTAAATAATATTACATAAAAGAGAGAAGATGCACCTAGATGCAAAAAGGGATGATAACACCACCGCCTTTACAACTTCCTTTATTTGTCTTTTGAGAACCTGATTCCTAAATCAACAAAAACAAGCTCGAAAAATAAAAACTACCAGAAGGTGGTGTTTATCGCCCCACAAAACAATTCCAAAATCGTATCCACAATGACTTCATTTTAAGAATAGATTTATAATACAAAACAACTGCTTTTTTTAAGCTAGCTGGGACAGCATAACAAACAAAATATATGTAGAAGCAAGTGGTTTTAATTAATGGATCCTACACAGACTTAATTGCCATACATGATCATTATGCAATCATCATTACTCGATACCATATGGCTTTCTGAGAAAAGAAAGAAATTAATTCAATATTTAAAAGATGGTCCAAGAGATATTGAAGAAATTAAGTCTTTTTTTAATTTTTCATCTCGTTCAATAGTTCCTGAAATTAAAAAATTGAAGAAGCAAGAAATATTAATTGAGGAAAACGGATTATATCGTTTATCAAACATTGGGAAAATAATTTCCAAAAAGATGGAAGATTTACTAAATACCGAGAAGATGATAGAGCTGGACACGAATTATTGGCAAAACGCCGACTTAAGTTCAGTCCCACCTCATTTGTATAGAAGAATAGGTGAATTAAATAATTATACGTTTCATGAATATGAAATGGAAAATATTTTCGAGCCTCCATTGCAATTTAAAGAAAATTTGAACAGAACGAAAAATATAATGCAACTAGTGCCTTACTTGATTCCTCAATTCCCAATGGATTGTTTAGATCTACTGGAAAAAGGAAAAAAACTATCATTAATTTTTCCACAATCGGTATTTGAAATGTTGAAAATAGAATATCCAACAGAAATGAAAAAACTGATGGGTTCAATAAAAATTGGTATTTTTGTTTGCGATGATGAAAAGAAAAGACCAATGATAAGTGTACTGGATAATTTTGCATATCTTGGATTTTTCACGAGGAATGGAACATATAGCAGCAAGGAAATTATTAGTATTGATGTAAGTGCTATAAATTGGACTAAGGAACTATTTACCCATTACATGAACACTTCAAAAAGTATAAGTGAATTTTAAAGTTTCAAAAAAAGAACTGAAGATATGGGACTACTTCAACAAGAACTGATCATGCAGGGAGCAAATCCAGATGTCAATAGCCGATGTTCTGATGACTTCAAAAAAAAGAAGAGACATACTAATATCACTACGAGACGGAGCCAGGACAAATAAAGAAATAAAAGCCTCATTAAATATTGATCAAGTGTTGTTAAAGCATCCCATCAGAGAATTAAAGGAAGAAGAATTCATAGTGCAGGATGACAACTCATATCAGCTATCGAATATCGGGAAGATCATGGTTGAAGCTACGCTTCCTTTATTGAATACGCTAACTGTTTTTGAAAAAGATATTTTGTATTGGAGAAGTCGCAATTTGGATATAGTTCCGGAAGAACTCACAGAAAAAATTGGAGAGCTAAGTGATTGTAATGTGGTTAAACTAAATGTTAATGAAATGTTCGAGCCTCTTAAAAATTATCTAAATAACTGCCAAAATTTAAAATCATTGGAAATTCTCCTAACCATAGTCGAACCAACTGCCCCAAAATTGCTTCTATTATTTGCGGAAATGGGATCTAAAATATCATTATTGGTAACAAAAGAATATCTTGAAAAAATAAAGCAAATAGCATATGAAGAATTAAGCATACTACTAGAATTAGAAAATGTATCTATACAGGTATTCGAAAAGGACCTCAAGCCCCCTCAAATTATGCTTTCTGACACTACAATGGCGACGATTTTTTTCAATGAAACTGATAAATACGACTATATGGAAATCGTAAGTTACAACGAAAATGCCCTCAACTGGGGAAAAGAACTTTTTCTGCACTACAAGAATATATCACATCCCCTTACTGAAATCTAACAGATAAACTCTCCCAGTTTCCCATTTAGATAGTAGATAGATTCTAAAGACTAATTTTACTGCATCCGATACATTCCGGATATGTAGAGAATGAGCATGAAATAGTGATCAATGTCATGCTACACATTATGGTACTAGCTTTTTCTATAACTCGCCATACAAAAGTCCTGGGAATTACCACCCTTAGTATAGCATAGACAAGTCCTAGATTAAGAGATGGTGGGTACAAGGTTATTGCAAAGGCACATGGTACTTGCAAAAGAACAAAGCTGCTCAAAAAAAGAACTATTCATTACAAATAGCAAATCGTAGTAAAAGGAAACATCATACTGAGACGGCAGCATAGTTTATCCTATATAGAAAGCTGCAGTAGTTTTATATAACAAGCGGCATTCCCGCATGAATCTTTGCAAGATTCAGATTCTGAGAAGATGTTGACATGAGTAGTGGCGACACTGGAAATTGGATCATGCCTAAGAAAATGGACCTAAACAGATTTGTTGCTATTTGGCAGCAATTCATAGTTAAAAACAAAAGGAAGTGAAGAATATGACAAATGGATTCAACTTTGAACTTTTTACAGAAGAAGGAATCGATGCAATCCACGCAACAACCCTTCAAGTGTTGGCTGAACCTGGATTGAGAGTAGCCCACGAAGGAGCTAGAAAGATCCTCAAGGAAAATGGTTGTGAAGTGGATGAAGAAACATTCGTCGTTAAATTCCCTGAAGATCTTGTCGAAAAGGCATTAAGCACAGCACCAAAATCATATACGATCTATGGACGTGAAGATAAAAATACCGTGGAGCTGAAGAGTGATGGTTCCGAAGTTAATTGGATCAACTTTGGAATTGGCGTCAAAATGGCCGATTATAAAGAATCAGGACAATACGAAGATCGTGACAGCACATTAAAAGACATTGGCGACGCAATGAAGGTCTGTGATTGGGCAAATAATCTTGATTACGTATGTAGTCCGGTCTCAGCCCTGGATCTTGCAGGAGAACCAAGGGACAGGAGTATGAATGAAGTGTTTACGATTTTACAGAACACTTCCAAACATGCCCTGATAGACCCGGAACCGGAAAAGGTCGATCAGTATTTTGAACTGGTTAAAGCATACTATGGCGGAGATGAAGAAGAGGCAAGGAAGAAGTCATTGATCACCATCGGAAGTTGCCCAACAAGTCTATTACAGCTTGACCATGCGATCTGTGAAATGGCATTCCAGGCTGCAGAGTATGATATTCCAATGATGGTCCTCAGTATGGCTATGGCAGCAGCATCATCCCCTGTATTCATGGCAGGTACACTCGTTACACATAACGCAGAATGCCTTGCCGGTGTTGTTCTCATGCAGCTGATCAAGCCAGGACATCCTACCCAGTATGGAAGCTCAACCACTTCATTTGACATAAAGGGAGGTACAGCACCAGTAGGATCTCCTGAGCTCGGACTTATCAGTTCAGGTGTTGCAAAACTGGCACAGTACTACAGCCTTCCTTGTGTTGTTGCTGGTACCTAGGGAGATTCCAAGATCCCTGACGCACAGATTGGACACGAGAAGACCCTTACAAGCATGCTTCCAGCTTATGCTGGTTCAAGTGTGATCTATGGAGCAGGTATGCTTGAGCTTGGAATGACCTTCTCACATGAACAGCTTGTCATTGACAATGATATCATCGACATGGTCAAGAAAACAAAAGATGGAATCCCCGTAACTGAGGAAACATTAGCATACAAGTCCATCAAGAAGGTAGGTATTGGAAATAACTTCCTTTCCCACAAAGACACCCTCAGGAATGTGGAACTGCCATCCCATCCGGCATTATTTGACAGGAATATGGGTGGAGATTGGATCAGAGCTGGTGCAAAGGACATCGCTACTGTAGCCCATGAGAAAGTTGTTGATATCTTACAAAATTATGAAGTTGCTCCTATCGATTCGGATATTCTCAAGGATATGAAAGCAATAGTTGACAGAGCAGACGAGAGAGCAGCAAAGAGTATGTAAATATAAAAATGAGGTTGAAAAATGGCAACAAAAGAAGAGATTATTACAATGGCAAGAACCGCTATTGAAGAATATGATGATGAAATGGCAGAAGAAGCTGCTGCAGAAGCTCTTGCAGCAGGAATTGACCCAATTGAAGTTATTGAAGAGGGATTTACTGTTGCAATGAACGCAGCAGGAGAGAAGTTTGAAGCTGGTGAACTGTTCCTCCCACATCTGATCGCTGCATCAGAAGCCATGACTGCAGGCATCAATGTACTTACACCTGCAATTGAGGCAGCTGGAGAAAAAACCGAATCCATCGGCACCGTTGCATTAGGAACGATAGAGGGTGACATCCACTCTATCGGAAAAGACATCGTTGCAACAATGCTCAAGATCGCTGGTTTCAAGATAAATGACCTTGGCAGAGATGTTGCAATTGCTTCTTACATCGAAGCTGCAAAGGATGCCGATGTGGTTGCATCATCTGCACTTATGACCACAACCATGGTCCTTCAGATCCAGATCGAAGAACAGCTCAAGGAAGCCGGTCTTCGTGACTCTGTAAAGACAATGGTCGGTGGTGCACCAGTTACCCAGGACTGGGCAGACAAGATTGGTGCAGATATCTACGCCGAAAATGCAAACGATGCAGTTGTCAAACTGAAGGCACTGTTTGCATAATAGTCATGAATCAAGATACGTTCATTCTGAACGTATCTGCCATTTTCTGACAACTCCCCAACTCCCCCCTCATATCGCAGATTGTTTTACAACCCCCATTTCATCACATTCCTGAAAAACGATATGAAGGGGGTTTCCACTGATTTATAAAATCAGACACATTCAAGTGATTTTTTAAGCAAGAGTTACTACTATGGTGAAAGAAACTATAAATTTACCAAATATTCAAGAAGAAGTATGTGGAGTAGAATTTATAGATATCCAGAACAATGCTCCACACTCTTTTTATCACACTTATGTACAAGAAAGAGTTAATACCACCAATTAGAATTCAGCTACCCTTTGACAAATCTTAGTATCCAAAATGCTATCCTGAAATCAAACAAATCTAAGTGGAATTGAAGAATAATTCCACAAAGCCCGAATATCAAAAAAAGAAAAAATCCACATAATATAGTGGATTTCGTTTACTGCAATACTTTCCTCACAGGCTCCAGAATATCATTCATATATTGTACAGCGCAATTCTTCAAGTCCATGGGATGGAGTGCTTCATCTAAAAACGCAGACTCAAGTTCCCAATAATCATTGAATGAAAGATTGCCACCATATTTCTCAGGTCTTTTGATGACAACTTCCTCATACCGAGGGAATATGTGGTACCTGAACAACTGAAGCACTGGATTATCCTCAGCAACACCTGCCGGACAGAATGCTTTTTTGAGCTTTCTTGATATGGAATCCTCTGTGTCATCCACGGATATGTAGTTATCATTTGAGGATGCCATTTTCGTGCCATCCAGTCCAAGCAGAATTGGAATATGTATGCACAGTGGTGCCTTATATCCAAGTCCGGGCAAGCCTTCTCTTGCGAGCATGTGGATCTTCCTCTGGTCAATGCCGCCAACTGCCACATCAACCCCGAGCATGGCAATATCAACTGCCTGCATCATTGGATATACCATCTGAGAGACCTTTGGATCATCCATCTTGCGCCCGACCTCATTCATGCTCCTCCTTGCTCTGCTAAGGGATGCAGAGCATGTGAGCCTCAGTACATTTAACATATACTCCGGATCCAGCTGGAAGTCAGTACCGTAAACAAATCTTGTCTTCTCAGGATCAAGACCAAGAGCAATGAAGCAGCGCTTGTTATAGTCTGCAACCTCACGCACCTCCTCCATAGTACCTTTCTGGTTCATATATGCATGCAGATCAGCCAGCAATACAGTGATCCCGAATCCGGCATTTTGAAGATCCAGCAGTTTGTTCACGGTAAGAACATGACCCAAGTGGATTTTACCACTTGGCTCATACCCCACATATGCTGTAGGATGCTCCTTTTCATTAAGCAGGGCTTCAAGTTCTTCTTCAGTTACTACCTCTTGCACATTTCTTTTTATCAGATCAATTCCATCCATTTCTTCACCTAACAACTAACACTGGCACCTTTGAATGCCTGACAACATTCTCTGCCACACTGCCTATCAATAATCTCTTTACACCGGTCAAACCCAGTGTGCCCATCACAATCATATCAACATCATTTTTCTCTGAATAATTGATGATCTCGTCAACCGGTCTGCCTTTTAACAATATGGATTCAACCACCACGCTGAATCTCCTTCCGGCCTCTTCTACATCAGCAGTTGCACGTTTACCTTCATCAGCAAGATTTTGCTCAATTGCCTTTGCAAAACCCAGATCCCTTCGTGCGACCTCAGCATGCTCATCAGAAACAACATACACTGCATGTACCTTGCAACCAGTAGCTTTTGCAATTTCGATACCATAAGAAATCGCATTCTTAACATTCTCTGAACCGTCTGTTGCTATCATAATATCTTTCATTATATCTCCCACCTATTTTCTAAAAATATAATAAGAACTGGAGAATTAACTCCAGTCCATATTATTGAACTTACTTTTGCATTTCACAAATCAACAAAACCGACGTACTTAGCGTCTTCTTGAATATCCAAATTTATTCATCCTTCTTAACATCATCAAGAGCAGGTTTGCAATCACGAGTACATTCCAATAGTGAATCGCCACCACTATCCCAGTACATCACAAAAGTGCCTACAATTGCAATGCTTGCACCGATAATGATCCACCACCCAATAGGAACGCCCATGAAAACAGACAATCCAAGGATGGCAAAAGGCACATAGAGTGTACCAATGCTCAAACCACGGCCTACTCCAATAAGAGGATAGGATTTGTACAGAGCTATATAACAAACACCCATAGTTAATGATACAATTAACATCCAGATGAGGAAAGATGGACTCGTAAATGTGCCCACTAATGCTGTTACCATTACATCAAAACCGAAAATAATCATCGAAATCGGAATGAGTACAATTAACCAAATAAGTGACTCCGACATGAACCTTACAACAACACCAGTATCCGCATCGGTTATATCCAGCACACGGGCTGCAACAGCACCTTCAAGACCCCAACCTATGGCAGACATAAGCCCTCCAAGATAACCAAGCCAAAGACCATCAGGTGATGCAGGGTTCATTATCTCAGTCATCATTTGTGAAGGATTCAAGATGAAGATGCCACCTAGAATGATCAGGCATATACCCGCCCAAGCTCTTTTGCTAATGTTCTCACCATACCAAACTTTCGCAGCAAAAGCACCCACGACACTACAAAGAAGGGCAGCAGATGCCGCAAAAGCGCCGCCAACATATCCTATTGCAAGTGTTGTGCCAAAAATTGCTATCGGACCACCAAGAGCAGCAGCAAAAGCATACCATTTAGAGATATTATAAGTGAAAAGTGTTCGTGGCAGATCTGCAAACTTACCCATACCCCCCGACCATACAATTCCAAGAACTATTGAAAATGCGAGTGCTTGTGCAGCAGTAATGCATACTGTGGCAACAAGAAATCCTGCAGAACCTTCAGGGAATATTAAAAAATCACCAATCGGCGGGACTAGCCATATCATAGAAAGGCTGACATAACCCAAACCCCATATAACAGCACAGGTAAATGCCCAAATAAACCCCCATCTAACCCGGCTCTTGTTTTCATTTCGAATGATCGACTCCAGATCAGAATTCATAAAAACACCTCCATTTTCAAATTATTAAAAAGGCAGGAAAAGCCTGCCTTTTTATTTTGTTTAGATCCTGCGAGTAAATGTACGTCCTATGTACAATGCCAGCAAGTCCAGGAACAGGATCAGTGCCAGATATACATAGTCTGCACCTGCAAACGCCCAAACTCCTTCAATGTGGAACATTTTTAAGCCTCCAGAAGTTCTTTTACACGAGCTTTCCCAAAATCACTCATTTCATACTGGTATAAAACCTTTCCAGATGCGAAATGAGAACCATCGTCTGCAGCCACATCCTTAACAGTGAAAATTCCACCTGCAGTAAGTTCAGTCATCCAGAAACGTGCCATCCATTTCCAGTAATCGCCTGATTTGCCATACTCTGCAAAAAGTTTGCTTATAAGCTCATAGTCCCATCCTTCCCCGTTTTCATAGAGAATCTGGACAAGTCTTGTTTTCATAGGTAAAGTTGTCATATTTATCACCTCATTTTATTCCAAACCATCATTCTGAACGAGTAGATTCAAGCAGTGATTCACCACTGTCCCAGTACATGACAAAGATGCCAACTACTGCGATGATCGCACCAGCAACTACCCACCAGGCAGTCGGGATACCCATGAAGACATATAATCCGATGATAGCAAAGAGAACGTAGAGCATTGAAACACTCATTCCCCTGCCAACACCGATAAGCGGATAGGATTTCCACATAAAGACATACGCAAAGACCGCTGACAGTACTGCTAATGAAAGCCAGATCAGGAAAGAAGGACTTCCAATTGCAGCACTAAGAGCAGTGATCACAGCAGCCGGGCCAATAAGTAATGCATAAATAGGCCAGATTATAACGAGCCAGATCAAGACCTCAGCAAAGAAACGAGCATGCAGACCACTGTCGGAATCAGTCAGGTCAATAACACGGCCGGCAACAGCTCCCTCAATACCCCAACCAATAAATGATGCGACTGCACCAAGATATCCTAACCATAGTCCAGCCGGAGCTGCCGGATTTGTGATCTCTGCATAAGTCTGGACAGGATTCAATATGAAGACACCACCTACCAGCATGATAGAGATGCCCATCCATGCTCTTCTGGTAATATTTTCACCATACCACAGTTTAGCGACAAAAGCTCCCACTACTGCCGATAACAGTGCAGCTGATGCTGCAAATGCAGCTCCAATATATCCAATTGCCAGTGTTGTACCATAGATTGCGATTGGACCGCCAAAAACTGCTGCAAGGGCAAACCATTTGGTTATACTATATGTGCGAATTGTTTTTGGCAGATCTGCAAGTTTACCAGTCCCACCAAGATAAAATATGCCCAGGAGGACAAGTGCTAATGTAACCTGAACTGTAAGCATACTGGCAGTTCCTACCATCATCCCCATTGCACCTTCAGGAAATGCAGACATAGTGTCAAAAGGGGGAACCATCCACACCATAGTTAAAGCTACATATCCCAGACCCCAGAGAACTGCACTAAGAAATGCAACAAAGAAACCCCACTTTATACGGTTTTTATTTTCTTTTTTAATAAGTTGTTCAATATCAGACATATAACCACTCCTTCAATCGTTAAATGAAATTTGTAAAGTGAAAACTCTACAAACTTCAGTTTGATTTTAGAATCATCTCAACAAGTCCACACAAGGAATTTCAATGTCAAGAACTTCAGCAATGTTTGCTTTAGCCTTCAGACCTTTTGCTTTTCCTGGTATCGAACTTACTGTCCCAATATCGAGCTCTTCTCTGACATCTTTCATAGTCAGTTCATCAGAAAGTTCGAAAACATCTACGTCAAGTTTATTTGCAACATATTTTTTAGCATCATTAAGTTGCATTCCCTGCATTTCCAGTCTCAAAACCATATCACCTGCAGTTCTGATACCATTCATACCTACAGCCATTCCAATTGCACCAATCATTGAATAAGGATCAGCAATACCTACCTATATACCATCAACTCCAGCAATCTCTACCATTGCTGTAGCACATCTTGATACTGCATCAACTGGTGCAATCTCTACCATAGGAACCCCGGCAACACCCATTCCCACATTTGCATGTATTGGAATATTTGCTTCCTTTGCACACTCTTTTGTTAATGTCACTGCTTTAGCAACATTCCAGGGAGTTGATTTTCGTGTATTTGTGTTGCATACAGGTCCAAAAATATCTACACCTGCTTTTTCAGCTACTTTAACCTGTTCGTGTGGATAAAGACCAGCCAAATTAACTCCGTCGTATTGAAGTCCACCATGGACGCCAAGAACGTATTCATTAGCCATTCCCATCAGGACTGAGACTTTTGTCCTTTTCTTGATCTGTTCAGTGGCTTTCAGACAAGCAAGAAGTTCCCCATCTCCTGCCGCTGCAGACGTATCCATATTCACACATTCAGTTCCAATCGGGTTAAGAACAGCTTCTGAAGCCCAGACAATGTCCTCTGTCAATGCTGGTATTGCTGATTCATACTCTCTCATACCCTCTTCGATTTTTCCTCCTGAAATAAGATCACCTGCATTTTCATAAGGACCATCCGGTTTGTAGTAAATTCCAAGATTTGGTGCAGCTGCATATAACAGTGGACAAATGGTTCTTGTGAGTACATCTTCCATTAACTGTTGCATCTGAGTAGACACAGGCTTGATCTCTTTGAAAGTTGCATTCATATTATTTACAGAAGTTACATCGTGACCAAATGCCCTTTCTAATACCAAATTAGCAGTCGTAACATCCATTGGAATTCCAACGCCACCAAATTCGCCATAGTTTCCAAATAGGGACTGGTCTCCAGCATCACAGCTAAAGACAATCCTGTTTTCAGGTTTGGTACTCACAATGGTTGCAGGATTGAGGAACATTTCCAAAAGATGTTCTTTTTCATCATCAGTAATGGTTGGAACATTACCTCTTTCTGCTGCATGATTTGTTGCATCTTCAATGTCTGCTATTATCTCTTCCTTTGTCATTTCGATGCGTCTTCCGTCTCCCATTCTTTGATAAGATGTTGTCATAAGTTAACCCTCCGTCATTTACACATGATATTAAGCGCTTTTTCCAAAGCATCTGCTGCACTTTCAGCGTATGCATCTGCCCCAATCTTTTCTGCCCAGTGTTCAGTACAGGGTGCTCCACCAATCATTGTTTTTATTTTGCCCTTCAGATTTTTTTCTGCCAACATTTCTTCAAGAGTAGCCTGACCTTGCATGGTCGATGTCATAAGAGCAGATGTTGCAATAATGTCAGCATTCACCTCTTCTGCTTTATCTATGAAAGTAGATAGGAGTACATCCCGGCCAAGATCATAAACCTCAAATCCATTTGCGTTCAGAAATATCTTTACAATGTTTTTACCGATGTCATGGACATCGCCTTCAACAGCCCCCAACACAACCCTTCCAACTTTTTCAGTTAATCCTGAACTTCCAGAGATTTGTGCTTTAAGGTTCTCTACCTCTTCTGTCATGAGAGATGCAGATAGCATTAGTTGTGGAAGAAAGCGCTTTCCAGCCTCAAATTCTTCTCCAACTGCTTCCATTCCTGCTGCAAAACCTTTTTCGATCAAATCCATCGGGTCAATTCCTGCAGCAAGGCCATCTGCAACAGCGGCACTTGCAGCCTCTTTATCGATATTTAAAACTGAGTTTTTAAGTTGCTCAAAGATTTGTTCATTTCCCATTTTTTCACTTCCTTTTTAGGATAAAATTCTCAGCATTGCCACTCATCATGATACGAGTAGCTTTAGAAGAGAATTTTTCATGTTGAGGCCATTTTACTTGACCTCTAATAAATCAAAAGCATCTCTTGTATAAAGGAAGTCTGATTATGCGAATCAAGGAAATAATTTCTTTTTCAGTAATAACTTCTTTATCGACAGAATTGTTCTTTTGAATTGAAAATGTTCTTTCGAGATACAAATGTTCATTTATTAGTATCTCTTTGCTGCTTTATAGCAATACTTTGCATTACATGAAGCAGAACGCTAAAGCTGACAAACCGTTTACTCTCAATGCTCATGTAAAAGAACGGTTGGATCAATAGGAAAAACTTGTCGCAAACGGTTAATTTGGTGGGGGGGTTGTATCGCTTTTGTCGATTTTTTGTGGAAATTAGGGACAATTCCAAGAGACAAATGCGACAAGTGGAAAAGACAAATTAAGATATTTCAATCCAATTTTTGAGATAAAAATTTGTAATAGATAAATAGTTCGGTGGCCCAATTTATTGCTTTTGGATTGTAACTAACTAATTCTTTATAATCATAGATTTTATCATTGTTGTATATAATTAATTTCACTTTATTTTCTGTGATAATTAAATGGGAAGGTAAATGACTCTGATCAAGCACAAAGATTTCAATATTGTCTGATTCCATTAATGAATTTAGTTCGTTAGAAAGGACTGATTTCATTTTTTCTAGATATCCCTCAGTTATTATCAACGTTACCTGAGTTTCTAAATTAATTTTATTTAAAAGAAATTTGATGCTTTCCGGGTTAAAAGCAACTAAAATAGCTTGCAAACATTGTAAGTTGGAAACATTCTCTACGAAGGATTTCAGAGGTTCAAAAATAGAGTCCATATCGGGATATAGTATTTCATATTCCTCAATTTCTCCTAATCTCATTAGTAGTTTTAATGGGATCTCATCCAGATATCTTCCAATCCAGTATTCGCTATTGCTTTCGAATAAATCCAATAAGTTTAGCAGAGGATATGAAGTTTCCATTAATAGTTTTCCGATATTTGTTAGGTGTAATTTTGATTCATGTTTAGCTATTAATCCACTGTCTTTTAGTTCTTTGGCGGAATGTTTTAACAGGTACCACTCTGTTTTGAGAATATCGTGAATTTCTTTTTCAGTTTTTGGTCCATCAAATAATGAAATCAAGACTTTTCTTCTTCTATCTGAATACATTAAGAGGTCAGCAGGCGATGGTTTCATAAATTTGCCCCCATTCCACGAATTGTTTCCTTATTGATTGAGGTAGAATGTTCTATATAATATTCAAAAAGTTCATTTCCCCATTTCAGTGCAACTTTACTATTATTAGTGATTTCATTCGGGTAGTACGAACCATTTTCCGTAAAGAATCCCATTAATAGAAAATTGTCCATAGTAATTAACATTGGATAGTTCAATTTTGCATTACACTGAAAGAATTTAACATTGGGTGCGTCAAGATATTTTTTCAGAAGGGATGGATAAATAGAATTAAATTTTTCAATAAAATTAGGTGTATGCACGATGGAAATATCTACTCCTCTTTCGAGAGGATTTAAAAAATGTTCAGGAAACTGTGGTGGAAAAAAGGGCATATATATATTTATTTCGGACGACTTATGAGCAGCTTCTAATAACTCTGTTGGTGGCTCATAAGCATCTTCTATTTTGAATATGTTTAATTTATACTCTTTTAAGTCTCCAAGTCTTAGGTAGAGTTCTTTTGGGATGGAACTTAAATCAATATGCTCCCAAAAATCTGGATTCTTTTCAATTAGGGTTGAAATGTTAGCTAACTTGTGCATATTCGCCACGATTAATGTCCCAATATTTGATAGGCTATATTCACAATCATTTTCGACTATGATGTTTTGTTTTTTCAACTTTTTCAGATCGGGAACTATCAATCGTGAATTAAGACCAAATTCACTTTTGATTTTATCAATATTAGCAGGACCTTTTTCGATAAAATACAGTAATTTTTGTCTCCTTTCAGAAAACCATATAGTTTTATAAATTTCGGGATGCATAATATCAAAACGATTTTCATTTCGGTCTTATTTCATAACAAAATTACTATCACATTGTAGGAGTATTTATAAAAGCTTAATGCGTATTGTTTTTTGAAGTTTTTGGCTATTTTTACGCTTTTAAGATATAATGTATGTTAATATAATTAATTTCCGGTGAGCAACATTGTTAACAATATATAATTTTGAAAAGATTGGCCAAGCTTTCTGTTTATTTTATTTTTATATTGCTATATAGTGGCAAAGAGATACTAATAAATGAACATTTGTATCTCGAAAGAACATTTTCAATTCAAAAGAACAATTCTGTCGATGAAGAAGTTATTACTGAAAAAGAAATTATTTCCTTGATTCGCATAATCAGACTTCCTTTATACAAGAGATGCTTTTGATTTATTAGAGGTTAAGTAAAAATGACCTCAACGTGAAAAACTCTCTTCTAAAACCACTAGTGTAACGATGAGTGGCAATGCTGAGAATTTTATCCTAAAAAGGAAGTGAAAAAAATGGGAAATGAACAAATGACAAATGGATTCAAATTTCAACTCTTCACAGAAGAAGGAATCAACGCAATTCATCAGACCACTCTTCAAGTACTGGCAGATCCAGGAATAATAATTGCTCACGAAGGAGCAAGAAAAATTCTCAAAGAAAATGGTTGTGAGGTCAATGATGAAACCATGGTTGTCAGGTTCCCTGAAGAACTTGTCGAAAAAGCAATAGAAACTGCCCCTTCATCATTTGATTTGTGTGGCCGTGATGAAAAGAACACTGTCAATTTATCAAGCGACGGAAAGAAAGTCAACTGGATGACTTTTGGTGTCGGGACAAAAGTAGCCGATTACAAGGGACCCAACAACTATGACATAAGAGACAGCACATTGCAAGACCTTGCGAATATCGCTAAGGTTACAGACTGGGCATCAAATGTGGATTGGCTCACTTCCCCAGTGTCAGCGATGGATATCGCTGGCAAACCCGTCTGCAGATCAATGCACGAAATAATGACACTTGTGGAAAATACTTCAAAACATTTCCTTACGGACCCAGAAGCTGACAAAGTCCCATATTATTTTGAGCTAATCAAAACATTTTATGGTGGAGATGAAGAAGAAGCTCGTAAGAAGCCAATCTTCATGCTTGGAGGCTGTCCGACCAGCCCCCTGGAACTCGACTATATGATTTGTGAAGTGGCTCTCCAGGCAACCAAGCATGACATTCCCATGATGGTTTTAAGTATGGCGATGAGTGCTGCATCATCATCGGTTTATCCAGCAGGAACCCTTGTAACCCATAATGCCGAAGTGCTTGCAGGCCTTGTTGTGACACAACTTTTCAAACCAGGTCACCCTACAATTTATGGAAGTTCGACAACAGGATTTGATATGAAAGAGGGCACTGCACCTGTTGGTTCACCGGAACTGGGAATTCTAAGTGCAGGTGTTGCACAGCTGGCACAGTACTATAAACTACCCAGCCTTGTTGCAGGTTCCTAGTCAGATTCCAAATTACCTGATGCACAGGCCGGTCATGAGAAAACCATTACCGGACTTATCCCCGCATATGCCGGCGCCAGTGTGGTCTATGGAGCAGGTATGCTTGAACTTGGAATGACATTTTCGCTTGAGCAACTTATAATGGACAATGATTTCATCGGAATGATAATGAAATCCAGAAATGGAATTCCTATGACAGAAGAAACACTTGCATATGAAGCTATCAAAAAAGTAGGACATGGTGGCCACTTCATTTCACACAAATCCACAATGAAGAATATAGATCTGCCATCCCATCCAGACATTATTAACAGGCAAATGATCGGTGAGTGGGAGAAGGCCGGATCGAAGGATCTTGCAAGTGCAGCACATGATAAGGTAGTAGACATACTACAAAACCATGAGGTCAAACCAATTGATGCTGATATACTGAAGGATATGAAGGCAATTGTTGCAAAAGTTGACAAAATGGTTGCATGAAATTAATTGATAAAAAAGGTATTATAATAGTTACACAGGATCAAATTAATGCAAAAGCAAAAGCTGCAGTCATGGATTTCGATGACGAAGCAGTAGAAGAAGTATGTCAGGAAGCAATCGACGCAGGTGTCGATGTAGTATCCCTTATTGAGGATGGTCTTACCACAGGTATGAACGAAGTCGGTGACCAGTTCGAGCAGGGTACCCTTTTCCTTCCACACGTCATTGCAGCATCCGAAACGATGAGTGCTGGTGTTGCGGTCCTTGCTCCCGTTATTGAAAAGCAGGGCAGAGAAACCGAGAGCAAGGGTAAGATCGCAATAGGTACAATCGAGGGTGATATCCACACAATAGGAAAGGACATCGTTGCAACAATGCTCAAGATCGCTGGATTTCAGGTCATTGACCTCGGTAGGGACGTACCAATTGCAGACTACGTCGCTGCAGTCAAGGAACACCAGCCACTTGCAGTAGGTTCTTCCGCACTCATGACCACAACCATGATCAGTCAGATGCAGATCGAAGAGCAGCTCAAGGAAGCCGGTCTTCGTGACTCTGTAAAGACAATGGTCGGCGGTGCACCAGTTACCCAGGACTGGGCAGACATGATCGGTGCAGATGTCTACGCCGAAAATGCAAACGATGCAGTTGTCAAACTGAAGGCACTGTTTGCATAATAGTCATGAATCAAGATCAATTCATTCTGAACGTATCTGCCATTTTCTGACAACTCCTCAACTCCCCCCTCATATAGCAGATTGTTTTACAACCCCCATTTCATCACATTCCTGAAAAACGATATGAGGGGGGTTTCCACTGATTTATAAAATCAGACACATTCAATTGATTTTTTAATTAAGAGTTACTACTATGGTGAAAGAAACTATAAATTTACCAAATATTCAAGAAGAAGTATGTGGAGTAGAATTTATAGATATCCAGAACAATGCTCCACACTCTTATTATCACACTTATGTACAAGAAAGAGTTAATACCACCAATTAGAATTCAGTTACTCTTTGACAAATCTTAGTATCCAAAATGCTATCCTGAAATCAAACAAATCTAAGTGGAATTGAAGAATAATTCCACAAAGCCTGAATATCAAAAAAAGAAAAAATCCACATAATATAGTGGATTTCGTTTACTGCAATACTTTCCTCACAGGCTCCAGAATATCATTCATATATTGTACAGCGCAATTCTTCAAGTCCCTGGGATGGAGTGCTTCATCTAAAAACGCAGACTCAAGTTCCCAATAATCATTGAATGAAAGATTGCCACCATATTTCTCAGGTCTTTTGATGACAACTTCCTCATACCGAGGGAATATGTGGTACCTGAACAACTGAAGCACTGGATTATCCTCAGCAACACCTGCCGGACAGAATGCTTTTTTGAGCTTTCTTGATATGGAATCTTCTGTATCATCCACGGATATGTAGTTATCATTTGAGGATGCCATTTTCGTGCCATCCAGTCCAAGCAGAATTGGAATATGTATGCACAGTGGTGCCTTATATCCAAGTCCGGGCAAGCCTTCTCTTGCGAGCATGTGGATCTTCCTTTGGTCAATGCCGCCAACTGCCACATCAACCCCAAGCATGGCAATATCAACTGCCTGCATCATTGGGTACACCATCTGGGAGACCTTTGGATCATCCATCTTGCGCCCGACCTCATTCATGCTCCTCCTTGCTCTGCTAAGGGATGCAGAGCATGTGAGCCTCAGTACATTTAACATATACTCAGGATCCAGCTGGAAGTCAGTACCATAAACAAATCTTGTCTTCTCAGGATCAAGACCAAGAGCAATGAAGCAGCGCTTGTTATAGTCTGCAACCTCACGTACCTCTTCCAGAGTACCTTTCTGGTTCATATATGCATGCAGGTCAGCCAGTAATACAGTGATCTCGAATCCGGCATTTTGAAGATCCAGCAGTTTGTTCACGGTCAGAACATGACCCAAATGGATCTTACCACTTGGTTCATACCCCACATATGCCGTAGGGTGCTCTTTTTCATTAAGCAGGGATTCAAGTTCCTCTTCAGTTACTACCTCTTGCACATTTCTTTTTATCAGATCAATTCCATCCATTTCTTCACCTAACAACTAATACTGGCACTTTGGAATGCCTGACAACATTCTCTGCCACACTGCCTATCAATAATCTCTCCACCCCGGTTAAACCCAGTGTGCCCATCACTATCATATCAACATCATTTTTCTTTGCATAATCTATGATCTCTTCAACGGGCCTGCCTTTTAGCAGCACAGACTCCACTTTGATTCCAGTTTCCTTGCCGGCTTCTTCGATATCTTCAGTTGCACGTTTTCCAATATCAGAAAGATGTTCCTCAATTGCCTTTGCAAAACCCAGATCCCTTCGTGCGACCTCAGCATGCTCATCAGAAACAACATACACTGCATGTACCTTGCAACCAGTAGCTTTTGCAATTTCGATACCATAAGAAATCGCATTCTTAACATTCTCTGAACCATCGGTTGCTATCAAAATTTTGTTCATTATATAACCCCACTATCTTTTAAGTCTACAAATATTTCAAAAACAAGGGATAAAATTTGTCCCTCAATAAAATTCAATTTTCTTTGTATGGTCAGCCATGTAAAGTTAGATCCTTTGATTCATGGCCAGTCATGTCGTTTATTTACCCCTCTTAACATCATCAAGAGCAGGTTTGCAATCACGAGTACATTCCAATAGTGAATCGCCACCACTATCCCAGTACATCACAAAAGTGCCTACAATTGCAATGCTTGCACCGATAATGATCCACCACCCAATAGGAACGCCCATGAAAACAGACAATCCAAGGATGGCAAAAGGCACATAGAGTGTACTAATGCTCAAACCACGGCCTACTCCAATAAGAGGATAGGATTTGTACAGAGCTATATAACAAACACCAAGAGACAATGCTGAAATTGTCATCCATATAAGGAAAGATATACTCGTAAATGTTCCCAACAATGCGGTCAACATTACATCAAAACCAAAAACGATCATCGAGACTGGAATTAGTACAAATAGCCAGATCAATGACTCGGCAATGAACCTGATAACAAGACCAGTATCCGCATCAGTCATATCCAGCACACGAGCTGCAATAGCACCTTCAAGGCCCCAACCTATAGCAGACATAAGACCCCCAAGATAACCTATCCACACACCATCAGGTGATGCAGGATTCATTATCTCGACCATCATCTGAGAAGGATTCCAGATAAAGATGCCACCAAGGATAATCATACCTATGCCCATCCAGGCTCTTCTGGTAATGCTCTCGCCATACCATACTTTTGCAGCAAAAGCACCGACGACACTACAAAGAAGAGCAGCAGATGCTGCAAAAGCACCACCAACATACCCTATTGCAATCGTTGAACCAAATATTGCAATTGGACCACCAAAAGCTGCGGCAAAAGCATACCATTTAGAGATCCTATATGCCCGAAGTGTTCGTGGCAGATCTGCAAACTTACCCATGCTTCCGGACCATACAATTCCAGTAACTATTGAGAACACTATGGCCATCGCAGAAGTAATACAGACGGTTGCAACGAGGAAACCTGTGGGACCTTCAGGGAATATTAAGAATTCGCCATAAGGCGGGACTATCCATAACATACTAAGAGCTACATAACCTAATCCCCACAGAACAGCACAAGTAAATGCCCAAATAAACCCCCATCTAACCCGGCTCTTGTTTTCATTTCGAATGATCGACTCCAGATCAGAATTCATAAAAACACCTCCATTTTCAAATTATTAAAAAGGCAGGAAAAGCCTGCCTTTTTATTATGTTTATATCCTGCGAGTAAATGTACGTCCTATGTACAATGCCAGCAAGTCCAGGAACAGGATCAGTGCCAGATATACATAGTCTGCACCTGCAAACGCCCAAACTCCTTCAATGTGGAACATTTTTAAGCCTCCAGAAGTTCTTTTACACGAGCTTTCCCAAAATCACTCATTTCATACTGGTATAAAACCTTTCCAGATGCGAAATGAGAACCATCGTCTGCAGCCACATCCTTAACAGTGAAAATTCCACCTGCAGTAAGTTCAGTCATCCAGAAACGTGCCATCCATTTCCAGTAATCGCCTGATTTTCCATATTCTGCAAGAAGTTTGCTTATAAGCTCATAGTCCCATCCTTCCCCAGTTTCATAGAGAATCTGGACAAGTCTTGTTTTCATAGGTAAAGTTGTCATATTTATCACCTCATTTTATTCCAAACCATCATTCTGAACGAGTAGATTCAAGCAGTGATTCACCACTGTCCCAGTACATGACAAAGATGCCAACTACTGCGATGATCGCACCAGCAACTACCCACCAAGCAGTCGGGATACCCATGAAGACATATAATCCGATGATAGCAAAGAGAACGTAGAGAGTAGAAATACTCATACCACGACCGACTCCGATCAAGGGATAGGTCTTCCACATGAATACATATGAAAAGTTACCAGACAGGACTGCGATTGAAGTCCAGATAATGAAAGATGGACTTGAGATTGCTGCACCAAGTGCAGTAGCCACAGCACTAGGACCAAGAAGAAGCAAGTAGATAGGCCAGATTATAACGACCCAGATCATCAACTCACTAAAGAAACGAGTGTGCAGACCAGTATCCGAATCGGTCAGATCAATAACACGTCCGGCAATAGCACCTTCAATACCCCAGCCAATAAATGATGCAATTGCACCAAGATATCCCAGCCAGAGCCCAGCCGGAGCTGCTGGATTTGTGATCTCTGCAATTGTCTGGACCGGATTCAGGATGAAGACGCCTCCAACGATCATAATACCTATACCCATCCAGGCTCTCTTGGTGATGTTTTCACCATACCACCATTTAGCGACAAATGCACCTATAACAGATGTCAGGAGCGCAGCAGATGCTGCAAATGCAGCGCCGATGTAACCTATAGCCAGTGTGGTACCATAGATCGCAATTGGACCTCCAAGGGCTGCTGCAAAAGCATACCACTTAGAGATTTTATAAGTGCGAAGTGTTCTTGGGAAATCAGCAACTTTCCCGGTTCCACCAAGATAAAAAATACCCAATAAAATAACAGTAATAAATATTTGAACGGTCAATATTGTGGCGGTTGCCACCATCATCCCCATGGCACCCTCAGGGAAAGCTGTGAATGTATCCATAGGCGGTACTATCCATTGCATTGTGAAGGCCACGTAAGCCAGACCCCATAGGATTGCACAGATGAATCCAATGATGAAGCCCCACCTTACACGGTTCTTGCTTTCTTTTTTAATTAGCTCATTTAGATCAGCAGTCATATTACAAACTCCATTTTTGCGTTACTAAACAACAGTAGTTGTTCGTACATAATAAGTCACCAGTCATAATATTTAAAAGTTTCTTTATAATAGTAATCTTTATATACTAAAAAAATACAAATGTTTAAATACTAGAGATTAATATTTAGAAATTGTTGGTACAAAAATCAACAAACCATATTGAAAGAAGGTGGAAAAATGACAAGAGACGAAATACTGACTAAGTTGAGTGAAGCTATAGTTGACAATGATGAAGATGCAGGATTGGAAGCAATCGAACAGGGAATAAAAGAAGGACTAAGCCCTGTTGAAATGATCGAGCAGGGACTCTCTGCCGGAATGCTTGATGTAGGAGAAATGTTCGAAGACGGTGAGATCTTCCTCCCACAGGTCATGATGGCTGCATCCACGATGGCAAATCTTGTGGAAGTAGTACAGAAAGAGATCCCGGAAGGTGAAAAAGCAGAAAGTGCTGGAAAGATTGTTCTGGGAACCGTAGAAGGAGATGTCCATGACATCGGTAAGAACATCGTAAAGGTCCTTCTTCAGGCTAATGGATTTGAAGTCTATGATGTTGGCAGAGATGCACCCCTGGAATCATTTATCGAGAAGGCAAAGGAAGTTGATGCAGATATCGTAGCATCCTCCGCACTGATGACAGGAACAATGCAGTTTCAGGCTACACTTGAAGAGATGCTCAAAGATGCAGGAATCCGCGACAGAGTCAAGACAATGATTGGTGGTGCACCATGCACAGACCACTGGGCAGCAAAAATTGGTACAGATGCTTATGCAGAAAATGCCAGTGAAGCAGTAACAAAAGCTCGCGAACTTATGGCAATGTAAAACTGACCTACAATAAATGGAAGTGTAACTATGACCACAACATACTACACCAGAATGGGTGATGGCAGACGCGTTGAAATGACAAAAGAACAGATCAGGAGCGACATTGAAGACGGTATAAACAAGGCTGTCAAGAAGGCAAAAGTCTCTGATCTTTCAGATGATGAGAAAGAACATCTTCTAGAGATATTCACTGCTCCTGAGAGGGTCGTTAGCGTTAATCCTGAAGACCTGATCGTAATGAGCACTGATGTTGCACCTGATACCATATTCATGAACTATAGCGAGTATGGTGGCGTCGGAGTTCCAACAGATACCGTAACTGCAAATATGATCGCAGAAAGAGTAACCGGTCTTGACTGTGTCATGAACGCATTCAGAGGAGGAAACTCCAAAGGCTCTAACGTTTCAGCTATACAGATCCAGCAGGAAACTGAAATGTTACTTATGAACACGATCAACCCAATGTTCTATGTCACCATGCCCAACTTTGGTGCATACTACAAGCCAGATGGCCCATTCGAGAACTGTGGAGACCTGATGGCAGAAGGAAAAATCGAAGAAGCCAAAAAGACATACGAAGAAATCATCCCGGCTTCAGTAAGGGACGTTTCATTCCTTGCTGAAAATGCAGCTTCTGTAGGAGCAGATGCGATCAACATCGACACAACAGCAGCAGCCGGCGATGCGGAATTCCTCGCTGTGCTCAAAGCAACCGAGAAGATCAAAGCAGAAACAAAGATGGGAGTTGCAATCAACATGGCAAACCACTTTGTAATGGGAATGCATGGCGAAGTCGAGTATGATGGACAAATCCTTGGCAGTATGATGCCACACGATCAGGTCAAGATCACCGAAAAAGCAGGTGCTGACATCTGTGGTCCTGTTGCAAACACAAACACCAAGAAATCAGTCGCCTGGAATGTAGCAAGAAGTGTTGCTATCATGAAGGAAGCTTCAAAGGTTTCTAATATACCAGTACACCCAAATCTTGGAATGGGTGTCTGTGGTGCTCCAATGTCCGAAGTTCCCGGAATTGACGCAGTATCAAGAGCAGCAAAAGCACACGTTGAGATTGCTGGAATAGACGGATTATAGTGCGGGCTTGGTGATCCGGTAGGATTCCTGATCACAAATGAGATGTCCGTTGGTATGCACGGAATCAGAACCGCTGGTGACCTCATCATGAGAATGCAGATGAAAGGAATGAGACTCAAAGATGCAAAGGAATATGTTGCCAAGAAACTCAACACCGACGTATTCACCCTCTCTGATGAGCACGAAATGAAAGAAATCAGGGAAGAGCTTGGCATTGGTACCATCTGTGCAGTCCCGGGTCAGCCAAAGGGACTGAAAGCAAAAGCCAAGATCGCTGAAATTCTTGATATTGAGATACCCTGTGTAGACCTCCTAAGGTAAGACAAACTAACTTTGTCAGAAATGGCAAAGTTATTTCTTTTTTCTTTTCGAGTTTCTATAAATCAATGGAATCGTATCTTCAACCCCCATCTAATTCAATTTTTAATCGCATGCCCTACGGAGGCGTGCTTGACCATTTATTCTTTTGTTAAAGATAGCCCATTTACATTCTCATAGTTTAATGACTATGAAGCGCATAAGCATTAACTTAAAACTAATAAATATTAACTATAAGTGAATATGGATTGATCTAAAAGTAATATCTAATATAGAAATATTTATTTCCGATTTAGAAATACCGAAGATTAATCGAGACTTATACGAGGTCGATATTCTTAAAAAAGAATAGACTAAAGATAGTCTATTTAGTGCTTAGACTAAGATAATAGACTATAATCCAGGATATAGACTAAAATAAAATATTACTTCAAATATCTAAGTTTATATCCGAACTAGAATTAATATCGTATAAAAACTTATACGATACGTATAAATCTCTATGCGATAGGAATCTATCTCTAAGGGATAAGATTTTATCTCTAAGAGATAGGTAGATAACTATAAGCGTTAAGAACTTTACTAAAATCGTTAAGAGCTTTACTAAAATCGTTAAGAATCTAACTAAATACATTATAAATATGCCGTTAAGAGGATAAATATATACTTAAAAGACATAGATATATACTTTAAGGGCATAAGTATATACTTAAGAGATATACTCGCTAGCTATAAACTCTTTTAGAAGATACGTAGCTAGAAGTATTTCCCATACTTACTAGCATGTATCCCGCTTACGATCACTCGTTTACATTGTTCCAGTACAGATACTGCACCAGTTTCTTAGTCGCTTTAGTATCCATCCTGAATTTAGATCTGTTCTTACGTATCTTTCGTTTGATTTTTGCCAAAGTACCTCTGTTAACACCCAAATTTTCAGCTGTGTTCTGAGGAAATTCCAGCAACTTATCGAGGATCTTTTCCCTTTTATCATTACTAAGGAATACCTGTGGTTGCCTGCCTTCTAATATCTGCTCATCGATCTTGTTTGTCTCTTTTCCAATGGGCATTATTCCATCGGCATATATGTGCTTTCTTTCCAGCACACCAGTGACACAGTTAAACTTTACTTCCCGATGGTCTACATACTGCATTATGGTCTTGCTCAAAGGTTTGAAGTATTTCATGCCTTTCTTGACCTTGCCTGTATACAGATCGATAAACTTACCGTAAACTACTGTTTGTGAATCGCTGGTATAGGGTACCAGAGGTTTCACAGATGTATTCCCTTCCAGAGTTGTCTGGAATCCTGTATACGCAAAGTTAAATGGTTTTATCCTTTTTCCCCATGGTCTCAACTTATTAACGGTTTTGAAATAATCCAGGATTTCAGGGGTGCTCACAGTAAACTTGGATAATGAATAGAGCATACCGTACTTCTCTACTATCTCTTCCAATGTAATCTTCTCGTGGTGTAAGCCAAGTATATCATACCATACTTCTGCATGCCAGTCATCATTCTCATTGGGAAATGGATTGGCAAGATGTCCAAGACCATGAAGTTTGTAGGATCTGTCTTCACCCATTCCTGCAAGTTCAATCCTGTCCTCATTCAGCGTGTAAAGGGAATACCGTTTACTGCTGATCCCATAAAACAGAACATTATCCCATTCTTTCTTAAGCAATTCAATCTCTTCAAATTCTGGAAATGATAAAAGATAATACTCAACTGGAATCAAAAAAGTTACTCATTAACAGAAACTTCGTTATCCCATTACTCAAGTCTCTCTGTCACATGTGCATTAAGTGTAAAAGGCTTATCAGCCTCTGCATTTTTCTTCATATGATGCAAGGTTCCTTTTGAAAAACCTAACTTTTTCATCTCTTTATTGTCTTTGATATATTCCAGTTACCAAAATAGGATGCACATTCACTGATGTCCTACCTCTTCGGTAAAACCCCATCCTTGTTATTCTAATTTTGTTTATTTTTAGTATAGGCTAACTGATTCAACTAGTAGAAATTGTTTAACATTAACTTATAGTATAATTAATTCTATATTTTGGGATATAAAATAATATAATGTTTTGTATATGGTGAAATTATACCAAAAATTCAGGAATCGAACAATAGATTTTTTATTACAATCCCCAAAGACATAGTTAAGCTTAAAGGATGGAAAAAAGGAACAGTTTTAGAGTTCCGAGAACAAATGGGTACTGTTTGTTTAGTAGAAATAAGATAATCTACTTTAAAGCATAATCTCTTTTTCTATTGCGGCAACTCAGCAATTCCACTTTTATCTAATTCAACTTATTTTTTATATGTAACTACTATGTTCTACAAAAGTTTTGTAATGTGGAATAAAACTATTGTAATGTGGAATTTAATCACAATTGATCAAAAGCGACATCATAAGAATTCTTTATTTTTTACCGATATTCCTACGGTTTATATAGTAAGATAAATCTGTATTATTTGTTAATAAAAAATATTAGCAATATTTATGGAAGTGAATTCAATGAGGAAAAAAATAATTGTATCGTTTACGTGCGATCCAAGAGTCATAAAACACATTGATGCTGTACGAGGTCCTCTCTCAAGAAGTGCATTAATGAATCTAATACTTGCAGATGCAATAGGAATGGAGAATACACCTAAAATAGCTTAATTGCGATCATAAAAAGAATAGGTGCTGATTGTTGCAGCAATCAACACCGAAAGAGCAGGATTTTGTAATCCCTATCCTCCAGATAGAGGTTGATGTCAACAATATATATAATTGTTGCAAAATCATGCCTTCTTTTTTGGTCCTGGACGGAATACATGAAAACTAAGGACTGTAAAGCATACCGTAAAGAGAACGCAAAGGTCATGCTGGACAACTAAAAAAGAGGTGTCCAGCATGGAAGAAAAGAAGAATAACAATATAGAATTATCGGACTGGGCAAAACAGTTCTCCAAAGAACATAAAGCCAGTCTAGATTATTTCTTGAAGTTTGGATCTCCCATAGAAAAGGCCCTTTGTGAAACAGTCCAAGAATTGGCCAAAGGGGACACACTATGAGCAAAGAAGCACCATACTAGGAATGTAGTCGATTTTCTAGCTGCTCTGTAAACAATTGTGTTTTGCATCCAGAATATCCTGACCTTTACACTGATCCAGACGATCCTGAGCCAAAATGCACCCTAGCTAAATCTTACCGTTTGAGGATTGCTAGCAAGTACCGTGGTGTTCTGCGGTATGGTGGCATGACCAAAAGAGAGTATGCAGGGAAAGTTACCTGGGAGAATATTCCAGAGAGTACGAGGGCAACGATACGGAGAGAAGGTAAAAAAAGACTCAATGCCCTACGTTCTCAGAAGGAGAATGAAATACGAATAGTAAAACATGGGGGTGTAAAAGAATGAATGAAAATATAGGATATTCTGAAGGTTTGTTTGTGGAGAACATGTAAGGAAGAAGAGAGGGGTTGCAATTGATTGATTATTCTTTGGTTGAGATCCTCAAAACCATTCCTGAATTTAAGGGTATTGATGGTAATAATTATTCACTATCAGATGGTGAAAACAAATATATCCCTTCTATGAACGCAGACTCGCTTCAAGGCCGTAATGTTGTAAAAATTGTTGAAACTGTTTTTTTAAGAATTGTAGATCATGAAGAGTTTCAAGAATTCTATAATGAACTTGTCGAGCAGAAGAAAGAAACACTTGTTTGGAGAAGGGATTTAGATACGATTCAAGTTTCTACAGAGGATCCAATATGCAATCTTTGGATTGAATCTACAATTGGTAAAAATGTATGCAAATTGCTTGATCTTGTTGAAGAAGGGCTTGAGGGAATTAATATTTTTAACGAAAGTGTAGAAATTGATGTTCGCGAAATCCTTACTGAGTACATAGAGTATAATCAAAAAAGGAATTCATCGGCCGTTTCATTCAAAAGTTGCTATAAGATTTCTATTGCGAATATAGCACAAGGTAGTCTAAGTCTTCCAATTGCAATAATTTCTACTGGAGTTGATCCTGTGCGAATTGGTATGCAGGAGATGTATATACAACCAATCAGTAAAGAAACTAAAAAATTGCTGACGAATAAACCTATTTTCGAATCTAAACAATTTAGAGAAAGCGTTTTTAGAAAAGAACTTTTGAAGAAATATGGTATTTCAGACAAAGAAGAAGGGGAATATAGCACAACAAAAGGTTTGAATGAGTTGTGGGATGAATTTTTAGGCCTTTGCTATGAGGAAACTTTACCAGTGCCAAAAGAAGAAATTCAAAACTGTAAAAACCTGACTAATGTTTTGGAAATGGCTGTTACCGGTGGTTTAGAAATAGATCATACGTTGTACCTTTTATTGAGTGCACAGATTCCTCTAATCAATCCAAATATTCTGGATCCCGAGGAGTATATGCCTTATGCACCGCATCAGCTTTTAATAACAAATTCCAAGACCGGTAAAACTACAACCGCATCAAGGATATCTGAAAACGTAGTTAGGGATGCTACAGTTTCTAACCTTTTAGGATTTTCAACATCTGATACAAAACATATAGGGTTGATGCACGGTCAAGTAAACACTACTTTTATTGACGAATTAACAGAATCGATGGAAACCGAAGTATCAAATGGTCTTTCTAATTATATGGAAACTGGAATTACATATAGAGCAAGAGGGACGGGGATAAAAGTAAGAGGGCATAGCCCAATTGTATTTTTAGCAAACCCAGTTGCTTTTGGAAAAAGTGAAACCTATATTGAAATCTATGAAATATTTCATGAAACATTAACCCGTGCAACCGGAAATCCAACAGCATTAGGATCTAGGTTAGGAACAGTGCTCTTTAATCCGAACTTGAAAACTGCAAGCGGTGAAAGGGTCGAGAATTATGTTTCTAAGAATGCACATAAGGTTTTGAAAACGGTGTCCTGGTGTTTGCGTAATGATTTCTCCGACTTATTTAAAGATAAGAAGGTATTGAGTTGGTTGAATAAACCATTTCCAGAACAATACATTAGTGAAATAGAAAAGATTGTAAAAGACATACCGATAAATGCAATAAAGGAATTTTTTAAAGGTAACAAAGATTCATATCGGCATGTCAGAGGGACGGCTTTACACATCGTTTTCTATCAGAATTTTGAAAGGTATATGGGCAATAACAAACCTAAAATCACTGAATTATTAGAAGAGTGTGAGGAACAATACCAACTTCTCTGTGAACTAAATTTAGATTCGTTTAGAAAAATTGCATCTATAAAAGTAGATAGATCATTTTTTGAAAGGAAGGTTGAGAGAGCTCCAGAATACATAAAAGTGCTTTTGGAAACTGTAAGTCGATATGGGGAGAAATTGGAAAGAATTCCTTATGATGATCTTGAAACTCCGTTTAATACTTTAACAAAGAAAGAAGGGAAATACTCTACATTTGGAAGATTAAACCAAAGTGTTTTTAAGAGTTTACAGAAAACTAATTCATATTTAAATGGTTTTGGATTTGAGATCTTAAAGACTGAAGATGTGAGAATCTTAAAGATAATTGATTCGGATACTGCTACGTTTGTGTTGGATTTTATGGATAATAAAAATATAGGGTACAGTGGGTACAATGGGTACAATAGTGAAACTGATAATGTTTTTTCTGTACCCACTTCGTACTCATCGTACCCCCGTACCCAATGCAATATATTGAGTACGGGAAAAACAGTTTCAGAAGAAGGTTTGTACCCGTCGGACCCATCGTACCACAACTTCTCTATGGGTACCGACATGCAAGAATGTGCTGAAAGGTGGAAGCAATCCAATAAAACAGAAGTGAATAACTCGAACATTGATAGATTCATTGTGGATTTCTTGATCGATCAAGGTCAATCCGGTAAAAAGTATGACCCACAGGAAGTAAGAACTTTTGCAGACAAGATGTTCAAGATCAAATAATAATGATGAGAGGTTAAAAGAAAGATGGTGGTAGATTATGTCATGCGATACCTTTGCAAAAATTAAAGAAAGAAATATATCCCGTACTGGCAATGGCAGTTATGGGATTATTCTGCCTAAAAAATGGATGAAGCAAGTGGGGGAAAATCTCAAAACTGTAAAGATTGCGTTTGGAGAAAATGACGAGTTGATAATCACAAAGGGAAGCAAAAGAATACCGAAGGGTAAAGAAACGGTAGGAAGAATGTGATATAATCTTTGCAGGTAAAGCAAGAAGGCAAACATGCTTTTACCCGTGAATATATTTTTAATTCAACTTTTTTATACTTTTTATCTGCTTCAGCAAATACTCCATATTATTCTGCAACGTTTCCTGATCAAGGGCGAGGTTTTCTACAGCATCGATTATTTCATTTATTTTTTTCCGGATAAAGTACAGGTCTGTTTCAGGAGGAAGTGTGTTAAGATCCACCACTTTCCTAGTGCCACATATTGAGCATCGGGGGTCTTCAACTTTGCTAAGATATTCTCTCCCACATCCCAGACATTTTACCTGTCGCTTATGAATTCGATTATTTGTCATGGAAATCCCTTTGGAATAATTGGTAATATTAGGATATCTATGATGGTAATATGTGGTATTTTATGGTAATAAATTTAACGCATTTTTAGCAAGTTTGCAGATTATAATACATATTCTATGTATTTTGAAGAGATTACCCGTGCGGGCGAGGCGACGGGCCGGAAAACGATAGAAAAAAAAAGAGTGTAAAGAAAAACAATAGTACAAAATTATATGCTATCTCTGAAATATATCAAAGAGCATAACCCCAGATATCAAAAAGGATTAGAGAAATGGATGATAATACTATACCATTTTCATTCCTTTCTTGCTTTGCTTAATGCCTTAGCCATTATTTCTGGATCCTCTTGGAACTTCCCGAGTATTTCACTTAATGCAGCTTGGTGTTCCTTCATTCTTTCCAATTCTGCCTTTACTTTTTGTAATTCGGACCTTTCAACAATGTTTTTCACATTTTCCGCTTTCAATGCTTCATTTTCTTGTTTCATTTCCTGGAATTGTGGACTTTCGGAAACATCCATTTCTTTCTGGATCGTCAAATAAGGCACATATCTTAGATAACGTTCTTTCATTTTCTCTTTATCAGCTCTAAAGTATGCAGCTCTAGTTTCATCTATTGTATGTCCCATCAGAAATTCTACAAAAAAGGTATCTGCACCAGCATTATATAAGATAGAATTAAACATCTTTCTCATATTATGGGATCGTATGACCTGCCATTTACCGCTAGGTGTCGCTTTGCCTGCCCTTGTGGCTAAGGTCCTGTAGACATCAGTAAGACCCATTAAGTCCAGTTTTCTTAATTCTTCGTTATGAGTTTCTAAATAATTTTCAGGAACAATTTTTTTTATAAATAAATAATCATTGTTTCTATGTATCTTTCTTTTTTCGTGTACACTGTCCCTGACTTTCCCTCTATAGTTTGGGACCGTGTTTCTGAATTTCACATATTTACAAATGGCTCTTGTTGCTTCGGGTGATAGGAATGTCATAAAATCAACATTGACTTTTTCCCTTCTTAATTCCAGTGTGGCTATTTCTGTTTCAGGATCATACCCATTCTAAAAGCTGCTTACTTTCAGGTTCATAACTTCATTAGCTGCAAGACCGCTTGATATCTGTGTAAGGACTATGGCCTTGTTTCTGATGCTTGCATAATCTAGAATTTCCCTGATAGTATCCTTATCTGGTATTTGCTTATTTTCTTCTAAAGCCTGTACCTTCTTGCCCTTTCTGCTTATTTTTGGTAAATCAATATCATAGGCTTTGTAAAATGCTTTAGCTGATCCAAATAAATCATTTATCGACTTTGGTGCTAGACCACTATCATTTAGTTCTCGTTTGAATCCTAAAAGACGTGCTTTTATCTTACGTTCCCTCATTAGCTTACCTTGCTTGATCTCCTGCTCTGCTTCTTCCAACAATTCAGTTGGTGTCATGCCTGTATATTCGGTGTACCTTTGCATACCAAACAATCTGTTCCTTCTGGTATTCTTTGCATAGTCGGAACTATCAAACCAGTCTAAAATCAAAGGATCTGTTTCAAGTGTATTTATGTCCATGATATTCAATTAACTTCTATATGATATAAAACTTTAGAACATCACACAAACATCGTTTGCAGTGTTGACCCCTGAAACCGATACAATGAATTCCTTTGAGCTTTCCATTGTCTCATCCCGGTAGAACTCATCATCGTCATAACGGTAGTATCCTTCACTTTCATTATCGTTTTCATATTCGTGATCGCTTTCATTTTCCCGATAACTGCTGTTCTTCTTACTCTCAAAATCGCTTTTGATGAAAAGTCTTGCAAGTACTGCTGCAACGGATGATGATATTCCTGGAAGCCATGCCACTATTGAGCCGGCTGCGCTGCCGGTGACCACTCCCCGGACAATTCTTTTTACAGGAAGGTCTATTCCCGAATATCTCTGGGGCGGGATGTGGGATCCTGAAAGCAGGCTGATGAGCAATTGTGATGCCCCGAAAAGGCCGCTTAGAAGCGGGAGGAGTATTGAAGGCGATCCGAAGTCGAGCAGGGGGTCCATATGGGTTTCCATCCTGAAGGCGAACGTTCCGAGGATCCCTGTGAGAATAAAGAGTATGAGGGCGTATGCCTTGTACCTGTATTTTGCAAGTGAACCCTGGTTGATCACGTATTCACCTTTCTCACTCAGTATAAGTACGGCAGCAATTATCAGGAGAAACAGGCCAAGGTAGTTCTGGAGTATGGGGTAGAGCTTGCTGAATACGAATGCGAGGGGGATTGCTAGTATCAGTGAGAATGCAACCGATCCCGCGCTTCCCAGGGCTGAGAGGCGTATGGCTTCCGCCCCCCGTCCTTCGAGCAGCAGCCGGTGTCCGGGAAGGACCGCCAGTGCCATGTCGTCATTGGGGGCTCCCAGATAGACAGCCGGGATGATGTCGTGGAGTATATTTATTTTTTAGTTAATACATACACTTTACTATTAAGAGGTTTAGAAATGTTAGTAAAGGAATTAAAAGAAGACTCTATAATCTGTGATTGGCTGGATACTATGGGAGCCAAGAAAAACACAGTTAGCAATTACTTGTTAGGCATGCAACATTATACCGATTACACAGACAAAACCCCGTTACAGCTCTTAGAGGAAGCAGAATCTGAAATCAAGCAGGGTAAATTGATGCGCGAAAGGATAGTCAAAAAGCAGCTTGTGGGATTCAAAAAGCATCTGATTGATTAGGACTTAGCACCGTTGACTATCAAAGGCTATCTTACAGGGGCTAAATCGTTCTACCGTTGTTTTGATATAGATCTCCCCAACCTTCCCCGGAACACCAGCAAACCAAGACCGCTTAAGAAACATTCTGAGATTCCAACGAAGGATGAACTCAGAGAAGTCCTAAAAGTATGCGATTTACGCGAGAAGGCAATGATACTTGTTGGTATTTCATCAGGATTAAGTGGTAATGAAATAATAAACCTTAAGCTTAAATCATTCCTCGAAGGCTACGATCCAGATACAGAAATAACAACTTTTGATTTAAGAAGGGAAAAGGTAGGATTTGATTTTATCACCTTCCTTACACCAGAAGCAAGCAGGGCAGTATGGGACTATTTGAATTATCGTAATAGGCATGTTGAAACAAACATTACGCATCGAAAGAACCAGTTAAAGAAACAGCATACTTTCGATGATAAAGGATATCTGTTTATCAAGAAGTTCATTGATGATGAATTCCTAGAAACCGGGGATGAGGAATTAAGAAAACTCGATAAAAACACATTTTTTAAGTTGTACCGCACGGTTTCAGACAAGGCCGGTAAAGCTTCCATTCCTGGAGATTGGAACAAAATAAGATCTCACAATATAAGGAAGATGTTTAATTCTCATTTGCTCAATGCTGGTTGTGATTCCTTCATGGTTGAATACTGGATGGGGCATACCTTAAGTGACACTCAGGCGGCCTACTTCCGCAGCAGCCCGGAAAAGATGAGAAATATCTACCAGAAGTATATACCATATTTGACCATTCAGAAAGAGCTCGATATATCTGAATCCGCAGAATACCAGCAGATCGCAAAAGAGAACGACGTTCTCAGGGCCGAAACTGCAAGGCATGTTGTCGAAAGGTCCGAACTACAGGAAGTAAAAGCTGAATTGGAGAATATGAAAATCCATCAAGCCGCATTAAATGAAATACTGGAGAAATTAAAAGAGGATCCGGAAACAATGATAAAGGCATTAAGCAAAGCAGGAAAGGAATGAACACGGGATGGTATCATCTATCCATTTCTCTAATCCTTTTTGAGCTCTGGGGTTATGCTCTTTGACATCTTCCAGAGATAGCATATAATTTTGTACTATTGTTTTTCTTTTCACTCTTTTTTTCGATTGTTTTCCGGCTTGTCGCCTCGCCCGCTTAGGTGATCTCTTCAAAATACATAGAATATGTATTATAATCTACAATTTCGCTAAAAAAACGTCATATTTATTACCGAAAAAATCCATATATTACCACAAATATAACCGTTTATTACCATTTGTTCCAAGAGGATTTTCCATGACTAATGATCGAGTTCGTAAGCGACAGGTTAGATGCCTAGGGTGTGGAAGAGAATATTTAAGCAAAGTTGAAAATCCTCGATGTTCTGTATGTGGTACCAGGAAAGTCGTGGATCTTAAAACCCTTCCTCCAGAAACGGATTTGTACTTAATCCGAAAAAAAATAAATGAAATCATCGATGCCGTAGAAGACCTCGCCCTCGATCAGCAGACGTTACAGAAAAACCAAGAGTATTTGCTGAAGCAGATAAAAAGTGTAAAAAAATCTAATTAAAAATGTATTTACAATAAGGACATAGCGTTCTCGTGCTTCATTTGCAAAGGCAATATCATCTTCTTCTTTCACCGTTCATTTCCTCTTTTTATTCATTTTCTGTCCTTTGTGATGCCACTGCAAGACCTGAAAGACCTTTTTCTAAATCCTATGCGTAAAAAAGTAAAAATAAAAAACATACATAGGGACTTTAAAAAAAGCCTTTCAAGTCTTGCATCAATAAAGAAGATAATAAGTCAACTAAAGAATGAAATTAATTATGTGAATTTAATTTAAAAAAGAATAGAATGAATACAATTAATTAAATGCTGCTCTGCTCAGTTTTCAGAATAACACGTCCGATTTTGTTTTGATATATGGAATCAGGTTTCCATCTTCTATATATCTCGTACATCTTCCCTCTTTTACCATTCGATGCGGTCCTCTGCACGTCATTGATACCATATTTAAAAAGATGTTGCGATAAAGTACCAACATTATTTGGTCTCCTGCTCTCATCTACATCTTCTTTTTCACAATATATATGATACAATCTCAGGAAGTCGTCTTTATCGAAATACATCGGTCTCTGGCTTTCGACCATGTTATCATCAAGGAATCTAAACAAGGGATCTGCATTATAATTCCACCTCTCCAACACTTCGGAAGGTGAAGAGCTACACAATAAGCCTTTGTTCCTGATCTGGATAACTGTATCAAGCACCTTGTTAAAGAAACCACTTATGTGTTCCGGTGTAAAAACACGATCATAAAAACCGGGATCGACTTCGAATATGTTCGGGAAATAGATTAGTTCAGCCCTTCCCCAAAATGCAGTATCTTTCTGCAGCTTGCTTACATCTGGTGGCGTGTTACATGCATAGCAGTGTACAGCGTTGATTTTTGCATCATATCCTTGCTGGTTTTTTCTTTCTATCCAATGCCATGCTCCACCTGTAAGAGTTTTGATAATTCCGCCTTCCTTTAGTGGAATGTCTGACATATCATCATATACATTCATCACTTTTCCTTCAAGGTTCGCTTTACTAAATCGATCAGAAGTCAATTGCTGCAATGATACCGAACTTATGTTAACATCTCCGAGAGTATGGAGCAACAGAGTTAGATAAGAGGTTTTACCAGCGTCTTTGTCTCCCTGCAGGACATAGAATTTTTTGTATGGCATCGGTAGAAGTGTTTGTAGGATTGCTTGTGCTGGAATCTGATAAAGGAAATCAACGTCCTCTTCTTCCACATATTGAGTTATTACATGATTATGTATAATATCTCCAGACATATCAGGATTATAGACCACCGGAAGCCTGTAGTTAAATTTGTAATATGGGTCACTTGGTATAAGTTCCCTGATTCCCTTATCAAAGTCGATCTTTACAAAGCCATTTGCTACAGGGATAATATTTTCATGGTTGTTGAATGGATATTCTGTGTAGGGATCATAACGAACCAAACGGTGTATAATTTCCCTTGTAGCTGATTCAAAAGAACCTTTATACCTATTATTAGTAAATCCCACATTTCTTAAAATTTCATGTACCATGCTTTCGATTTTCTCTTTTCCTTCCTGATAATATCCGCCTTGATAAATGTACAACTGACCACAAAAGCTTATCACATTGTAGAATTCTGCAATAGCCTCTACAACTGCATCATGCTCTATCTTAATCCTCTTGCTTTCGGTTTCTGAAACTGAGAAACATCTTTCTAGGTTGCCTTTTCCAATTGCTGCAATATTACTATACCAAGGCAATTCGTTTAGTTTTTCGATAAAGCTATCTGTGAGTGTTAAAAGCTCGGCCTTGTCGCTGTCTTCCTTCTTGCCTGTAAAATGGCTTATCATACAGGATATGGTCTTTTTGTCCTTGCCTGTGATTTTCCCTTTCCTGAACTTCTAAACTTCCGTCTTGCGTCCTTTGTTGGTGGGTGGTGTATGACAATAATATTTTACAAATTCTCCATCCAACATAAAGCGAATCTTGCACAAATCATAATCAATGTGGATGGTCTTATCCACAAATGGAGTATTTGAAGGATCCATTAAAACGCACCCCCTACTTGCCATATAGGATAAGTCGATAAATATTCATTTTTCGTGAGCACACTAACAATTGTGCTCTTTCCTTTGCTTATGTTGTTCGAGAACCCTCCTTGAACACACAATTTTGTTGTGTTCATACGACGCCCCCATCTAATACCATTGGGTTTAAATTATCTTTCTGAGAACGTAGGGTATTGAGTCTTTTTTGCCCTTCTTTTCGTATTGTTGCCTTCGTGCTCTCAGGCATGTTCTCCCAGGTAACTTTCCCAGCATGTTCCCTTTTAGTCATTCCCCCATATTGTAGAACGCCTAGATACTTGCTATCAATCTTCAAACGGTAAGATTTAGCTAGAGTGCATTTTGTCTCCGGGTCCTCAGGATCGGTTGGGAGGTTTGGATATAGTGGTGAAAGTGGGCAGTTGTTCACTGCGCATTTAGAAAATCGAGAACATTTATAGTATGGTGCTTCTCTACTCATATCCTGTTCCCCTTGGCTAATTCTTGAACTGTTTCACAAAGGGCTTTTTCTATAGGTGACCCAAACTTTAAGAAATAATCAATACTGGCTTTATGTTCTTTAGAAAACTGTTTTGCCCAGTCCGATAATTCTATATTGTTAGCAGTCTTATGATTCATCGCGGCTCACTTCCTGGTGGGTTGCTGGATTTCAGTCGGTAGAATCTTGGCGGATATGCCCGGCTGAAATTCTTAACTTATTTTCATCATCTAATTCTACTATGACAGTTTCTAGATCTGGACCCATTGTTCTTACCCATTGAACTGGCAAAGAAATCATAAAACTGCCTCCTTGGTTTGCTATTCTTCTTGTTCCAAATTTCAACATAGTTTACACCTCTTCAAATAGAATCTGATGTATATTCTATGATATGACATCAGAATATATAATACAATTTTTCGATTATTTTCTAAATTAATCGACATATTATTCTCTAAGTAATGTTTTTTGAAAATTGATAAGCGATATATTAAATAAAATTACAACTTATCTTATAATATGAAACCTATTTTTGAACTGCTAAGAACAAACCAACAATTGAAAACTTTAAAAAAAGAAGAGGATGATCTGTTACCACATTTAGCGAAAGCTTCGAAATCTAATTCCAAGTTGTATCATCAGATTATCAAACTAGAAGCTAAAGGGGAAAAAGTAGATGACGTTCTCCTGAAAGCAAAGGCTGATGCAGAAGAAAAAATTATGATGATTGCTGAGAAAAAGAGTGAGATAGGTAGGGAACGTTTTGATCTCACATTTGGCAAATTCACGGATCAAGAATTATCAATTTTGAAAGTAATCGATGTTTTGTCTGTAAAAGAAAGAATTATAGTCCAATTAATGCAAGGACCTCAAAAAACAAGTGAAATAGCTGCAAATCTTTATTCAATTAGTGCTCCAGAAACCAAGGGTAAGAAAAGAAAGTCATATGGGAAATGCCACAACGTTACTGTTGCTTTGAAAATGCTTTGTGATGAAAATATCCTAGACCGCAAAAAAATAAAAACTGGACAACGTGGACAACCTCCAACCTTTTATTCAATCAAAATGGATTTAGAGACGTTGAGAAAAATATCAATGCTGTATCCTCGCCTAATACCCATAATTCAGGCTGATAAAGATTTTACTTTCATCAAGATTATTTATGACTCACATAAGGAATTAATAAGTGAATTGGTTTATTCCGATATTTCTGAAGAGTTCTCCAAGGAAAGTCAAAAAAAGTTTGATGACCCAACAAGACGATATGCAAGCACTAGAGGAATCAATCGTTCAGTTCTTGGGCGAGTAATACATCGTGTCGGGGGTAACTTCCAATTAAAATTATCTCAATCGCTTAATTTTTATAAGCTTTGCTTATTTACTGAATCTAAATACCCCTCTAGTTCTGAGTACCCTGTTAATACTAATCATGTTAATGTTTCAAATCTTCTTAGAAATTCCTATAATCTTGAAGACCGACTTAATTATATGAAGTCATCCGCCGGGACTGTTTCTGATACAGTTGAGTTAACAAAAGAAATGGTTTCGGTACCGGATATTGAAAACCTTTATTATACGGAGTTACCTGATTTGTTGGATGTGGGTTTGAGAGTATGTTTGATTGCTGATAGCCTAGAAGGAAATATGAGTGATAAGTTTGAAAGGGATAGCAGGAGGGATTCGCGCTTACTTGAATTGTATAACTATGTTGCAGCATATGGGTGAAACTGTTCTTACTGACAAACATCAAAAAGTAAATATATGCTTAACCATTTGTACCACTGCCTGTATTCCATCATCTAACTTCCACCAGACATACAGATCCTACTTGCTCCCTGAACTCTAGAACAGTTCCTTTTTTCCATCCTTTGAGTTTTACTATATCCTTCGGGATTGTGATAAAAAATCTATCATTTGATTCCTGGATCTTTGGCATAAAATCACCTTATACTATACATTATATTATTCTATTTTCTATAGTATATGATTCTCTATATAATTAGTTAATGTTATGATAAAATATCTATTGTATCAATTATTTGATATTAGAGCTAAATGGAGTGGTTAATAATAGTATATGTATTAACCAAAACGTTTAAACATCAGTGAATGTGCTTCTTATTTTGATAGTTAAAGTTCGTTAGAGAAGTTGAGAAAGACTAGGATATTCTAAAGGTACATAGCATTATATGAAGAAAATGCGAAGGCTGATAAGCCTTTTACTCTTAATGCACATAATAGAGAGCGTTTGAATCAATTGGAAAAACTTGTCGCAAACGGTTAATTTTGTTGTCGTTTTTCTGTCGCTTTTTGTCGTTTTTTCTATAGAAAATTAAGCGACAATTTCAGGCGACAAGACGACAAGTGAAAAGCGATCCATGAGATCGAATCTTTAGCTAACATCTCTGAAATCCTTAGTTTTCTGTACAATATTACTGATATGCCTAGTTGTCATCTGCCACAGACCATCTATCATGTCAAGGACCTCAGGCAATATTCGCATCACAGCATATGCTATCACAAAGAGCGCAATAGCTGAACCGATCTTCGCGATCACATGGTGTGCAATCTCAAAACTTTCAGGTCCGAACCACTGTTCTCCATAGGCTACAATCCTATTCAGTGTCAGAAATAGCCCTGTGTAGCGCAGCACACAGTAGAACTTATTGATCGTATGTAAGAGCAAACATAGTGTCTGTTAACCATTTTCTGAAAGAATCATTATCACTGAATTGTTTGAATAGCTCAGTATCATCCTTCAAAAATGCTGCCATCACACGTGCTAAAGCTTTGTCATGTTCGATACGTGCGTTCTGTTTGTCCGAGTTCTTTATGGCATTCTGGTATGCTGTGTCTGCGGTAACTTGACTACGAATATCTTCTGTGATCATTCTCATGACTCTGTCTCTATCGCTCCAAGGGATATTGCCGAACTGCTCATTGAATATCTTTAATATATTGCTGAGTCTGTCAAGTTCAGGTTCGGATTTGAAACCACCTGCACTTGTTGGCACTGGTTCAATTTCTGCATCGCTATCAGGTAATTGAATCTTAATTGCAGTCTGTTTCTCTACCCTATAACTATCCATGTCAATTGCTTCAAGAATACCTCTTGACAAGTCTTCTTCTCTTGGAGCAGGGAGCTTTGGAACAAGGAAATTGAGGAATATAGATAGTTTTTCCCAATCAGCATTTGTGTATGGAAGAATTGATGATAGGAATCCATATGTACGGTTAAAGGCTTTTGCTTTGCTTTTGAAATCTACCTGTTCATCTTCGTCCAGATTCTCTTTATATGTAGCAACAGAAACGTCTAGTATCGGGTCAAGTCTATCACGGTCAGCACCTGCAAGATACATGTTTGTAAGCTGGTCTATCTGTTCGGGTAAGTATACCTGATAGTTGTCAAGATCATCTTTGAGGTCATGTAACTTGTTTGGGTCGGTTTCATCACTTAAGATGGTTGTGCGATAGTAGTCAGAGAACGCATACTGTATTGTATCGGTATCGTTCATGAAGTCGAGAATAAAGACATCATGCTTTTGTGGATGTGCTCTGTTTAATCTTGAAAGTGTCTGTACTGCTTTGATACCTGCAAGTACTTTGTCTACATACATAGTGTGTAGTAGTGGTTCATCGTAACCTGTCTGAAATTTATCAGCACAGATTAGGAACCTGTAAGGGTCTTCCTGTATTTTGTCTTCTATCTGACTGCTGGGGAATTCGTTGAGTGAAGATTCTGTTACCTTTACTCCTTTGTAGTCAAATTCACCTGAGAATGCAACGATAGTTTTGTAAGGGCTCTTACGTTCAGCAAGATAGCTGTTGAAAGCATGGAAATACTGTATTGCACGCTCGATACCATTTGTTACAACCATAGCTCGTGCATGTCCACCTATTTTGTTAAGTGCAATTACCTGCTCGTGGAAATGGTCTATCATTATCTCAGCTTTCAGATGAATTGCATGATCGTGACCTTCAACGTATTTCCTGAGTTTTTTTCTCGCTTTCTTAGTATCAAATTCCGGATCAGAGTCTATTGTTTTGATAAGTTTATAGTAGCTGTTTACAGGTGTGTAGTGCTGGAGAACATCAAGAATGAAGCGTTCTTGTATTGCCTGCTTCATAGTGTAGCTGTGGAATGGACGGTGTTTTACCTGTCCTTCATCATCATATTTCCATCCGAAAAGTTCCAGTGTCTTGTTCTTTGGTGTAGCGGTGAATGCAAAGTAACTAGCATTTTTAAGCATCTTTCTTTGTTGCATACGCTTTTCCAGTGCGTCATTGATAGTGTCTTCTGGATCAGCGAGAGCCTCGTTCATAGCTGCTACGGTTTTTCCACCTTGACTGGAGTGAGCTTCATCAATGAGTATGGCAAAGTTACGCCCACTTTCTTTACCTATCTCACCAAGTATGAATGGGAATTTCTGAACAGTGGTAATAATTATCTTCTTTCCACTTTCAATGAATTTACGCAGGTCGCCAGAGTGTTCGGCATGACCGATAGTAGAACTCACCTGTGCGAATTGCCTGATAGTATTGTTTATTTGCTTGTCAAGCACTCTACGATCAGTGATGATGATTATTGAATCAAATATCTCTTTATCGTCTTTCTTAAGCCCTATAAGCTGATGTGCAAGCCATGCTATAGAGTTGCTTTTTCCACTGCCTGCTGAATGCTGGATTAAGTAGCGTATGCCAACTCCATGCTGAGCAGCATTGTCAAGCAACCTGCGGACAACATCGAGCTGATGGTAACGTGGGAATATCTGCACAGACTTCTTTTTGCCGGTTTTCTCGTCTTTCACTTCTACGACCTGTGCGTAGTTCTCCAAAATATTAGTGAGACTTTTCGGTGTGAGTATGCGCTTCCAGAGATAGTCTGTTTTAAGTCCGTCAGGATTTGGAGGATTACCGGCACCATCGTTGTATCCCTTATTTAATGGGAAAAATCGTGATTTTTTAAGTTTAAGCTCTGTGCAGAATTGCACCTCGTTGTCATCAACAGCAAAATGAGCAACACACCTACCGAACTGGAATATTAGTTCTCGAGGATCACGGTCTCTTCTGTATTGCTCAATAGCATCGTCTACGGTCTGTTTGGTGAGACTGTTTTTTAATTCAAAGGTTGCTATTGGCAAACCGTTTATGAAAAGACACAAGTCCAGAGCTAGTTTTGTTTCATCTCTACTGTAGCGTAATTGCCTTGTCACGCTGAATCTGTTTTTGGAATAAAGTTCCTCTGCCTTTATGTTCCCAGATGTAGGAGTTGTATAGAAAAGGTGAATATCATCATACTTACCGTGTTTCATTCCATTCCTAATCACATTGATGATGCCGTTCTTTGTGATCTCGCCTTGCAATCTAGCCAAGAACTTACGTCTGGTCGGACTATCATTGTGCAGGTCAAAAGCTTCTACAAGCTCTTCCTGCGTATCTTCCATGAACTTTGTAAGTTGTATAAGATCAACAGCATATTCTCTGTCATAGTCTTTCGGATCACCCAATATCCAGTGAGAACTTCTATCAAATGTAACTGCTTTTGCTGTCATATAGTCCACAATGAGGGATTCAAGCCCTCTCTCACTGGTATCTGTGATCATATTCAGTCTTCCTCCGTCATTTCCCCAAAGTCATCATCAGTATTTTCTTCGATCTCTTCAGTTTCGTCCTCAAAGATTTCCATATCCTCAGTTTCCACTGGCAGATTCGCAGCAGCTTCTCGCACATCAAGTTTTCCGGTTACAACATCAGAGATTAAACGGGTGCGGTATTCTTTAAGGAGTTTGATTTCTTGATGCGTGTCATTGATTGTATTAGTTACTTGTTCAGTAATCATTTCTGCAAAATGTACTATTTCTTTTTGTTCTTCAATTGGTGGGACAATTGAATGCACATTATAATAATTCTGATTAGATAAATTTTGTAATCCAACCGTCATTCCGTTAGAACGACCAGCGTAAATGGATCTATAAACGTTTGTATGATAAAGAAGTTCAAAATATTTGGTTGTAAGTGGGCGACGTGGTTCAAATACTCCATAATGAAATGAAACAATTCCTCTTATTGTGGATGAAAAGAAAACACCTAAATGAGCTTTGAACCTGTTGAGTACTAAGTCTCCCGGTATTGTCACCTTCCAGTTGTCATAAGTTGAAGTCTGCAAAGATCTTTCTTGCATTTCACTTGTAGGAATTAATCCGTCTCTCTGTGAAAGCGATAGTGGTGTTTCTGCTTGTCCATCATGTGGTCGAATTTTTTCCTTGAAAATACGCTGGTTTAGAATCACTTCCCAATGTTCCGGCACATCCTCCAACCATTCTACTCCCGAATCTTTCAGTTTAACATTCGGGTTAAGTCCACGAGTAACGGCACGGTGGATAATAGCCTGCTTCTGCTCCTCCAGCAATTTAATCAACTTCTGCTTGGTGTAGATGTAACGATGGATACGCCGATTCATATAATCGAGATAACATACTATGGCAGATTGTTCTGTAAGGGGTGGGAGAAAAACGGGAAGTGAACGTACCTTCTCTGCATTTAGATTTGCTTGCGTGCTTGAGTTAGAAATTAAAGCAAGATGGGGACGTAAGTTTTCAAGGTAATAATAAGCAAATTTATTTTCCAATTCGGATTGCCGGAATTTGATTCCGATAATAGCTTGGTTTACAGTCGCCTCAATTTCAAGTATTGAAACAGTACCGAGACTTGCGTATATTGAATAAAGAATAGTCTCTTTTGGAAGTATTTCTAGATTTTTTGAAGCTCTCCCTTCCTCTGTAATTGCTTTGACTGTCTTTTTTACATATTTTTGACTTGTCATATCAGCTATCATCAACCAAGGCAAACCCTCAGGTGGATTACAGTAATATTTTGCATTTCCAGAATCTGGCGTGCCGCCAGTATAGAAGCGTTCCGAACATTGTTTAAGTCTTTTGACTTCCCAATGTTCCGGTACCTCACCCAGCCAAGGTACACCTGAATCTTTGTAAGATGGATAAGGTTTAAGGTCGTGAATCATTAGGAGTTCCCCTTTCCAATTATCTCATCTAGCAAACCTTCTGTTTCTTTTTCCAGTGCAAGTATGTCTGCCTTGATTTCTTCAAGTGAGCGAAGTGGTTGCGGTTTATAGAAATATCTGGTAAAGCTGATCTCATAACCTGTCTTGATACTCGATTCGTCAATCCACGCATCAGCAACGTGCGGTAGCACTTCTCTATGGATAAATGCTTCAATGCCACCGTCTTCAAGTAAAGGCACCTGTTCGGTATCTCTTAGTTCGGTGTCAGGTTCATATTCCACAACAGCAGTTTTTCCATTGACCTGAGCTTCAAAGAATCCTCTTAATGGGTCAACTTCGAATTTTCCGAGTTTGTGTATCTTCTTGATAACAGGTTCAGCAGATTCATTTTTCCTCGCAAGACTTTTTTGAATGAGCTTAGTTCTCTTTGCGGTAAGCTTGACATTAATATCAGATGCAGTGTCTTTTGTAGAATTCAGGAATGAATTGAAATCCATATGTGGTCCTGAACCGAGCTTGTCTGCTGCTTTATCAATAACATCTACCAAAATAGTCTCTCCAGCTTCATCACATGCTTTTCTAAAAGCTTCTCTGTTATCTGCAGAGAGATTTACCATCAGTCTGAGTGGTCTTTCCACTGTGACTTTCCAGTAACCGAATGCCTCGTTCTGGAATATCTTTGATTGCTCTGATTCTTCAAAAGCAAGGAAGGTATCACATATTTTCTTGATATCATCTTCAGAGAGTGCACAGTTCTTCTTACCAAGATTCTTACGCAGAGGTTTGTACCACTGACTTGCATCGATAAGCTGCACTTTGCCTTTTCTTTGTTCGGGTTTACGGTTGCTTAGAACCCATATGTATGTTGCAATACCTGTGTTGTAAAACATGTTTAGAGGTAATGCTACAATAGCTTCCAGCCAGTCATTTTCGATAATCCAGCGACGTATATTGCTTTCTCCCTGACCTGCATCTCCAGTGAACAGTGAGGAACCGTTGTGGACTTCTGCGATTCTGCTACCAAGTGGGGTATCTGATTTCATTTTGGACAGCATATTCACGAGAAACATCATTTGTCCATCACTGGAACGTGTGATAAGTGAATATTCGGAATCATCAGCATGGTTAAGCTTAAATCGAGGGTCTTTAATTCCGGTTTTACCGCCCATTCTCTCAAGGTCGGTCTTCCAGCTTTTACCATATGGAGGATTTGAAAGCATGAAATCAAATTCACGTGATGGGAAAGCATCATTTGAAAGAGTTGAGTGTTCAGGGCCACCTACAAGGTTGTCTGCTGCTTCACCTTCCCCTTTAAGCAGAAAATCGGCTTTTGCAATTGCATATGTTTCTGCATTTATTTCCTGTCCGTAGAGGTGTGTTACAACCTGTTTGTCATGTTCCTCCGAAAGCTTGAGTAGAGTTTCTTCAGCAACAGTCAGCATTCCTCCTGTTCCACATGCACCATCATAAAGAAGGTATGTACCCGATTCTATTTTATCTGCAACAGGCAAGAATATCAGATTCGCCATAAGCTTAACTGCATCTCTTGGAGTCCAGTGTTCACCAGCCTCCTCATTGTTTTCCTCATTGAAGCGACGAATAAGTTCTTCGAAAATAGTTCCCATTGCATGGTTATCAAGACCAGGGAACTTGATAGATCCGTCTCCGTTCAATACAGGATTTGGACTAAGGTTTATCGAAGGGTGAAGGAACTTCTCTATGAGCGTACCAAGTACATCTGCTTTTGAAAGGCGTGGTATCTGGTTTCTGAATTCGAAGTTATCAAGAATATCCTGCACATTTGGAGAAAAGCCATCAAGGTATGCTTCAAAATCAGCCTTCAATTGCTGTTGACTTGCACGTGAACGAAGGTCTTTTAATCTGAACTTAGAAGTGTTATAAAAGTCCTGACCTGCAGCACCACGCAATGCCTGATCTTGATTAGTAACACCTGCATCATCAAGCATATTTTTCATGTCAAGCACTTCTTGCTTGTTTGACTCAAGAACAGTATCAAGACGTCTTAAAACTGTCATTGGCAGAATAACATCTCGGTATTTACCACGAGGATAAATGTCTCGCAGTACGTCATCAGCAATTCTCCAAATAAAGTTTGCAATCCAGCTAACGTTGTTTTCGTCCATATTTTCTCCAAAAATAATCATTACAGATTACGCAAAACACAGTTTCTTTGATATAAATCCCAAGTTATTAATAATGAACCTTTTGTTTAATCATACCTTAAGAATTGGGATATGTGTTAACCAAAGAGTTTATACAGCGTGAAATATGCACAGCGCTGTTCAGATACACCAAAAAAATCAATGGATTGGGTATTTGTCTTTCATAAGCTTATGATATTCTGCTTTTTTGCTATCATCCAAGAGGGAATAGCTAAGCAATTTGATTAGTTTATCCTTCTCAAGTTCATCATGTATCTGAAGGAATAAGATTATTGAAAGGCGACAATAGTCTAAGATGGTTTCTGCAAGTTCTACAATATTTTGTTGTTTAACTTTTGATCCGTGGACATAGTTGCTCCTTACATCGTATGCCTGTTTTACAAAATTATAGACTTTTAATGGTTCATATCCAAACGGTTTAAGGGCCATTGCTACTCTTTGCGAAAGTCTTTCCGTCAGTTCTCCCTTCTCAGTATCTTTTAAATAAAGAGCTTCAAGAGCCATCATTGCAGTAGCAATTCTATTTTCATAAACGGTGCTTTTCAACAGAGCATCCCCGTATCTATCATATGCTATAGAGAGATAATCTGATTCCTCAAGGCTCTTTTCAGTAATTTCAGAGTGGATTAACGGTTTAATTCTTATGAAGAAATCGTTAAGAGGTTTTACATCTTCATTAGATAGGCCATATTTATAGCGAGCATGTATGTAACGCAATGTGCTTGACCTTCCACCCGGCATACTAAAAATTGAATTTGGATTCAACTCTGTACTTATGATTTCAACAGATCCGAGTTTGAAAAGTCTTAATGCAGCTACAATAGATTCAATCTCATTTTGAACCGGAATTGCACCTTTTTCTCTTAATTGTGCTTCAAATATTGCTGAAGGTCGATTATGGAGATTTTGGTTTATGGACCACGTGTCGTAAGATTCCACTTCCAAGTCGTCTGTTGTAGGTTTTCTAATTATAAGATTATCCAATATTTCAATGGAATCAGTTTCCATCCAGACTCCATCAATCCAAACAACTGGTTGCCACAATATTGGATTCTTTTCTAATTCACTAATAAATAAAGTAACAAGTTCGATGACATCATCGTTGGTTATTCCATCAATAGTTGTACTTGCTATTCTTTGAGCAAACATGGAGACGTTAGACTCGACTCTTTCCTCATCTACAGAATACGTTTTAGTAATTACTTCAACAACGTCTTTGAATTGGTCAGATTTTTTTATTTCCTTTTCAACGAAATCAATTCTGTCTCCCATTCTCCATTCGTCTTTAGTGACTTTCTCAAAGCTATATTGGAGTCCACCAAATCCTTTCTCATAAGTGAAATCTATTATTTTTGGCTTTACGTATGTTTCCTGCGAAATATGTATCTGATTCTTTTCTTTCGTAGTTTCCACTTCTTCAATGATAAAATTAGACAACTCATGGAGAAGTATGGGTAATGCCTTATTTTGTGTCAATTAATTTCACTCTCGAATTCTAAATATATGTTCATAAATATAAAGATAGGTGTACAGTTTCTTATACAGTATCGTTGCTGATCCAAAATTCCACATAAACAGGATAATGGTCGGATACATCAGTTGTTAGTTCTTCAGCAAGGCCATATTCCAGATCATACATCTAATCTTCGAGTACAGGCAATGTACATCATATTTTGGTAATTGAAGTTATCAAAAACGTTAAAAGAAAGAATGACAAAATATAAATTGTGGAGTGAGGAAATGGATAAAAACGAATTATATAGCATAATTAAACCGTTAGTGGTTCCTTTTATCCTACTGCTGTACGCATTTTTTACATATTGTCTAATCTTTGTCTATCCCGAAACCAAAGTTGCTCCTTTACAAGGAAGCATGTCTAGTCACGAGTTAATCGAAATGGAAAATCGAATTCGTGCAACATCGGCGCAAATTGCCGGTGGGTTTGCCATTCTCATCGGTCTCTTATTAACATGGTGGCGTATTTCGATTACGGAAAGACGTGTTGCTGTTTCAGAAGATAACTTGGAAATTTCCAAGGAAGGGCAGATAACCGAGCGGTTTACCCGTGCAATAGACCAATTGGGAAAGCCAGAGTTAGAAATCCGGTTGGGTGGGATATATGCCCTTGAGAGAATTAGCAAAGAGTCCGAAAAGGATTACTGGCCAATTATGGAAATACTGACGAGTTATGTCCGGATTAATTCGGCTGTACCGGAGACAATTGATAAAGCCGAAGAAGCCGGGATAGATATCCAAGCCATATGTACCATTCTCGTCAAAAGAGAACTAAACTATGTGAATGGTGAACCGGGAATTTTGAACTTAAAACGAACTAATCTAAAAAGGGTTGATTTGAACAACGCTAATCTTGAATATGCTGATTTAAGAGATTCAAATCTTGAGGAAGCTAATCTTGAGCAAGCTGATCTTAAACATGCTGATCTTAGAGGTTCATACCTTGAACAAGCTAATCTTTTTGAAGCTCATTTAGGGCAATCTCGTCTTGAAAAAGTTCGTTTTTGGAATGCAGGTCTTATGGCAGCCCATCTTGAAGACGCTAATCTTTATAAAGCTGATTTTAAATCTGCTGCTCTTTCGGGAGCTGATCTTAGGGGAGCCAATCTTATTGAAGCTACTCTTATTAAAGCTAATCTTATGAGTGCTCATCTTGAGAAAACAAATCTTGAGGGAGCTGATCTTAGGGGGGCTGATCTTTTGAGAACTGATTTTAGAGAAGCTAAACTTGAGGGAGCTGATCTTAGAGGAGCTGATCTTTGGGAAGCTGATCTTAGGGAAGCTAATCTTGAGGGAGCTAAACTTGACGCAGCAAAACTTCGGGGTGCTAATCTTGAGGGGGCTATCGGTTTGACAATTAATCAACTTTCGAAAGCACACACACTTTATAATTCCAAGTTTAGCATAGATGTTTCCAGATTGAAAGGAACTCATCCCCTCCTTTTCGAGAAACCAAAAGATTAATGTTTGCATTTTAGTGAGGGGAAAGTACTCCTCCATATTTTTGCTTAATACATTCTAGCAAGCCTTAAGTACGGGGTATGTATTAACCAAAGGGTTTATACAGCGTGGAAAGTGTGAGACAGGGAGTTTGCCAGGATAGCCACGGCGATGCAGATTGCCGGTATGCCGTTGTCCATGAGCATGGGGGAGAGTGCTACCAGCATCAGGGCAAAGTTGTTCGTGTGGATCCCGGGAATAAGACCGGATGCTATTCCCAGAGCATACCCGATGAGTACTGACAGAAGTAATATCGGTATGGTTATCTCGGAAGACATTTTTGTTCCTTTGAATTTCGTTTTTCAGGATGTGTAATCTTTCTGTTCCATGTATCTCTGGGTTTTTTACTCTTAGTCTGTATTATTGGTTATAATCATTTCCAGTTTTTATAAAATATGTCATATTTTAGGCGATCCATTTTTTATCTTTCATTATCGTTCGCTCTAACGCTTTTTCAGGAATAAGGGCCGTCTTTATAATACCATAAATATTTATGCAATTGACGATATTTAGAAAAGCAATGTTAAATATAATCGCACATGTGTATTGATATGCCAAGAGAAGATCCAAAATTCAGGGAAGTTCAGAAGTTCAGACAGTTCTGGGTAAGCTCGCTGGTGCTGATCCCTACAGTTGTAACACTTTACGGAGCATACAAGCAACTGTTCCTCGGGCAGCCTTTCGGCAACAATCCTACATCGGATGCCATGATGGTTATTCTTACTGCCATCTTTGGTTTTCTGTTCCCTCTATTCATCTTTTCAATGAAACTAGTGGCCGAAGTGCGGGAAGATGGTGTTTATGTTCGCTTTTTCCCGTTCCATCTCAGTTTCAGGAAGTTCAAATACCCGGATATTGCCAGTTATAAGGCGGTTCATTACAGTGCCCTGCGCGATTATGGTGGTTGGGGCATCCGCTATGGTCGTAACGGGAAGGCATACAACATAAGCGGCAATGATGGTATAATGCTGGAGTTCAGGAATGGGAAGCATCTGCTCATCGGTTCGCAAAGGACACATGAATTCCTGCTAGCGCTGGAACAAAGTGCCAGAAAAGCCTGAGTAGGCAGTCTGGCAGTCAAAAATAGTTATTTATTCTTTGTTAATGTTCGCTCAGAACAATTTTTCCACACATTCCTTGAAATCAAGGTATGCACGTGTCTCTTTGATGTTCTGTGGACCTGTAGCAAAAGCTTCCAGCATTGAGCGGTAGTACCATTCCTGATCTTCCTTTGGTGCATTGAACTTATCCCAGAAACCTTCTCCTTCTATCCTTATATCGCTTATAAGGTCCCTGATATTTGCAAGCTTGTCTGCACATGACAGGAGTTTGACCTCGCTGTTTGCCCTTCCAATCTTTCTGATGGTGTATTCTTTCCTGTCTTTCCAGTTCTCTGCTTTGTTTCCGTTTGCAGCCCGTCTCAGTTCTTCAGGTTCGGTAACAGCATCCACATAATCAGCTACCTGCTGACCATATCTCCTTAATACTGTCGCAATATCAATGTCGGTATCCTCTACGATGTCATGGAGCAGTCCTGCAAGGATAAGATCGGCTGATGCATTCTCTTTGAGAAGGATCGATGCTACATCCATTGGATGGGATATGTATGGAGTACCTGATTTCCTTGTATCGTTCTTGTGCGCATTGCTGACGAATTCAAACACCTCAGCAAGTTCCGGAAGGGTCTTTTTCTTTTTTTCTCCGTATTTTTCCTGGAGTTCAAGTGACTGTATCCTGTAATTTGCCAGCCTTACATGTTCATAGATCGTGATCTCTCCATCGATCTCTATTAGAAACATCCTGTAATCATCACTGTGCCAGATTTTTCTGGAAGGTTCGTCTGACAGGAAATCCAGATATGCGAAGTATTCGGGCGTTTCTATAGGTTCGGAGACTTTACCTCTATAGATGGTAATTCCGTTTCCTTTTTTTTCAGTTTTGTCACAATTCCGGGCAATCAGTTCACGTATTTTCATGATGAGGACTCCATATTTGATTAAAATGACCCTTTAAGATTATCTTTATTTAGTGGACGTTATTCCTATTTTATGGATAAATGTTTCGTACAGCTCGGACATTATGGCAGTGAATTTAAAAAGAGATCTGATAATTCAGTCTATTCTGTTCTTTACTATCCATGAGGTAGCAACGATCCAGTTGTCGAGGATATTGTTGTACTCGCTTAGGATTTCATCTGCCGGCATTTCAACATTCATGTCGAGCATTTGAGGAAGTCCTTTCATGATGGCAATAGCAGTTTTCCTTCCGGCATTTTCGGGTATGAGCCCCCATGAGACCTCATCAATGATGTGGATCACAGAAGCAGTTGCAGCTACAAGTGCCGGATTTCGTGACACTTTGCGAAGTTCCTCTGTGAAGCGGTGTCTTTTATTCTCTCCCTCAAGGGTTGATGCCACTTTCCAGTATTGTGCTTCATCAACATCGAAGCGGTCCAGCCTTACAAGCATGTCCCTCTGGCTGATCGGTGTAATCTCTGATTGAATTCCCACAGCATTTGTTACTGCTTCTAGGACACATTTTCCGATAAGTTCCCCGAGCTTTGAATGTTTCCCGGCATCCGTTAGTTTCAGCGGGCTTGTGGCATCCACAACAACCGATATCATATCAGTTCCTGTACCTGTTGCCAGACCATTTGAATATCTGCTGGGTGCCATGAGCTGCTGCAATGCAGCACTCTTTGCCTCGGTAGCTGTAATGATCGCTCTTGATATTGAATATTCCGGAAGGTCTGCTCCGATCAAAAGAATGATATTTACGGTTCCGCCCACAGGTTCGAACCTTTCGTCTTCCTGGTAGTAGGATGCAGGATCCCCGGCACGTCCTCCGTTGATCTCGACCCCGGCTGTGACGATGGCAGTTACCTCCAGGCCCCTGAATGAATCAGAAACGATAACTGCATTATCCATACTTGCAGTTGTGAGCATCCCGGATGATGTATCCGGTTCAAGGCCAAGCCTGTCTGCAACTATCCTGAGGTATTCCGGAACACTTCCCCCTTCGAGGTCGCCGGAACCATGGCTTCGGTGTGGTATTTTGTGATTGAATACCGCTTGCATATCTTCATGATATCCTCCGTTGAGCCATGAGGTGGTCAGGGTCTTTCTTCCTTTGGGAAGCTTTACGACCAGAGAGCTGCCCTGAATGTATGCAACTTCACCTGAAGATGTTTCAAAAAGTATCTTTCGTTCCGTCTGACCACTACCTTCTGTTATAATAATATCGCCTCAGTACTCATAGGGTTCATCATTTCTCAGAACGATTTATCATCACAGGCGATAACTGATCAGCATTTCATTTCGTTGCAGATCTCCATGGCGGCTCTTGCAGGGGATTCAGAGTTATAGATACTGCGTCCTACGATAACCCAGTCAGCACCTGCTTTTATCACATCTGCAGCGCTGCCTCCCTGTGCACCTACCCCTGGTGAGATTATATGCAGTTCATCTCCGATGATCTTTCGGATGTCTCTGACTCTTTCGGGTCTGGTGGCAGGTGCTACAACACCTGTGGCTCCTGCATCAGCGGCCATTTTTGCAATGGTTTCGGCAACAGGGCGGAAGAACTCCACACCTCCGGGGTGGCTCATCTCGGTTACAACATAGACGTCCCTGCCATATTCCTCTGCGACCTTCACACAGGCGTCAAGGCTGTCACGGCCGGTGAAACCATGTGTTATGATCGCATCGGCTCCGGCTTTGAAAACATGCTCGCAGATCAGACGGTCTGTATTAGGGATGTCTGCGACCTTGAAGTCTGCGATCACCGGAGCGATCTCTGCGAGTTCCTTAACGATGCCCAGCCCTTCTCCAAGTACAAGCGGATATCCTACCTTAATGGAATCCACATATTCGGATACTTCATTTGCAATACGCAGGGCATCTTCCCTGTTTGTAACGTCAAGGGCGAGGATCAAACAATTCTTCTTATCCATAGGGCATCTCCTGTCTACTTTTTTGGAACATTTACTGGTTATACTAACGGGTTCAATGTTCCCTTAGCTCTTTAACCTTTCTTTTGAGCTCCTCAACAATAGCAGGGTTCTGGAGAGTTGTAATGTCCCCCACCTCGGTATCATTTGTGATCGCTTTCAGTACACGCCTCATGATCTTTCCGCTTCTTGTCTTTGGAAGGTCATCCGTGAAGATGATCTGCTTTGGACGGGCAATTGGACCTATATCTTCCACAACGTGTTCCTTTAGCTCCTGTTCAAGTTCATCATTGGCCTCTGCACCGGATTCAAGGATCACATATGCTACGACAACCTCTCCCTTTATCTCGTCTTCTTTTCCATCAACAGCAGCTTCTGCAACTGACGGATGTGATACGAGTGAGCTTTCGATCTCCATGGTTCCGAGCCTGTGTCCGGAAACTTTGATAACATCATCAAGGCGACCAAGCACCCAGAAATAACCGTCCTTATCCTCACGTGCACCATCACCTGCAAGGTAACGCTCGGGACCCCACTTGCTCCAGTACGTATCAAGGAATCTCTGTTCATCGCCATTGATGGTCCTGATCATGCTTGGCCATGGTCTCTCTATGGCAAGATAGCCGCCGATTCCTTCAGGTACTTCATTCCCTTCCTCGTCAAGGACTGCTGCCTTGATGCCCGGGAATGGTCTTGTAGCGGTACCAGGCTTCATTGTGGTGAGTCCTGGTAGCGGACTTATCATTATCATCCCGGTCTCGGTCTGCCACCACGTATCTACGATGGGGCACCTGGAATTTCCGATGATCTCGTAGTACCATAACCATGCCTTAGGGTTGATGGGTTCGCCAACACTTCCAAGCAGGCGCAGGGATGAGAGGTCATACTTTGCGGGTATGTCATCTCCCCATTTCATGAATGTCCGTATTGCAGTAGGCGCTGTATAGAATATAGTGACACCGTATTTTTCCACGATGTCCCAGAACCTGCCCCTGTCCGGATAGTCCGGTGCCCCTTCGTGCATAACGATGGTCGCACAGTTCGATAGAGGGCCGTATACAAGATAGGAATGTCCTGTGATCCATCCGACATCGGCAGTACACCAGAATATGTCATCATCCTTCAGATCGAATATCCATTTGGAGGTCACGTTCGTGCTTACCATATAGCCTCCGGTGGTGTGGACAACTCCCTTTGGTTTTCCGGTTGTACCGCTGGTGTACATCAGGAACAGGATGTCCTCTGCATCCATATGTTCGGGTTCACATTCGGAGTCGACATTGTGAATAAGGTCGTCCCACCAGATGTCCCTGTCCTCTTTCATTGCGATGGCATTCGCGGCATGGTTGGTCACAATGACCTTCTCCACACAATCACAGGTTTCAAGACCTATGTCTGCTTTTTCTTTTTGTTCGATGAGCTTTCCTTTGTGGAAGTATCCGTCACATGTGATGAGGTAATGGCTGTTAGCGTCATTCATACGCTGTGCCAGGGCTTCTGAGGAGAACCCTGCAAAGACAACACTGTGTGGTGCACCAATCCTGGAACATGCAAGCATGGATATAACTGCTTCAGGTATCATGGGAAGGTAGATCGTTACAACATCTCCCTTCTTTATGCCCATTTTCTTTAATGCAGAAGCAAAACGTGCAGTTTCATCCAGCAGTTCCCTGTATGTATAGGTCGCGGAATTCTCCATCTCTCCTTCCCAGATTAGGGCAGTTTTATCGCCGTGTCTTGAGATATGACGATCGAGACAGTTATAGGAAGCATTTAGTTTTCCACCGGTGAACCACTTTGCATGAGGTGGCTGCCAGTCAAGGACAGTATCCCATTTTTCGAACCAGTCGATATTGTAGGCGAGTTCTTCCCAGAATCCCTCATAGTCAGCTTCAGCTTTTTCATATATCAGAGGGTCTTTCATATTGGCATTCCTGACAAATTCTTCCGGCGGGTAATACTTCTTCTGCTCCTTTAGTAACGATTCTATAGTTTCCGTAATATTCACAACCCCCTCTTATGGTCTAAGGACGATCTCAATTTATAACGATTAATCAGGCTAATATATGTGACAGACAAATATTTGACCTTTTGGTATAAGATCCCCCAATTCGTTGAAATTCATTTCAAACAGTACACTTCAGTTTTGTGTCCTGTGGTTTATGTTATTTATGGGTCACTCGATGGGGCGGCAGAATGAGTTCATTGTAAGGTGCATAACTTCCCGTCAGTGCATCCTGTTACCAGGTGAGGGGGGAGCGCAGGTAAATTAATATGATGGGGATCACCTGGCGGGGAGTGGTGGTACGTATGGTAAAGCCTGCGCTCTAATTAATATACTGTTTCAATAACATATATAGATAATCATTAATCATGATATTAATATAATATAACGTATTTTTATTAGATGTATATTTAAATAGTTCTTATATAGGCGGGAAAGAATGATCCGGTTTTATTTTTTCACATAGAATATATTTGGTGTCCTTGTCACGGATGTAAGGGTCTTGGCAGTCCCATCGGGATATATCACATCAAGGGAGTCTATATGTGTTCCAAGGTCACGTCCATCGTGAAGGTAATAGCTATCACTTAATCTGGATACATCCTTCAGGTCTATAACTGCGGTATCATAGCCAATCTGTATTACCTCGGCTTCTTCATACTCGGAAAAGATGTTCTCAAAGGATGATTCCAGATGTCTTGTCCCGAATGCAAGTACATACATCCTTGCGAACGTATCCAGATCGTAAGTTACTGTCACATGGGCATCTGTTCCTTCAAAACGCATGACCATTTTGTCAAAGTGCATGAAATCGGTGTTATCATCTGCTTCCTGAGCTAATGCGGTCAATGATGCAGAGGACAGGACAATGAGAAACACAAAGAAAGAAAGCACTTTCATAATGTCAGCATTGTATTAAAGGTAAATATTTCTAACGCAATCTTTCCCTGCCGGAACAATTTATTGCATTCAGATCCATTCAAATTGAATAGATTACGTTCAGATCGCAACATCTTAACATTTTCCAATCGATACATTCATATTTAGTGTGTTCTATTTCAACCTGCTTTTAGCACTATATATAAGTAAACAACAAATTCTCTTATTGGATTTGTATGTAGTTACTATTATAATATATCATATCGATCAAAATTAGATCTAAACAAAGAGGAGTATGATTATGGAGAGTTTAATTTACCTTGCCCCTCTGGCAGGTATCGTAAGCTTGGTGTTTGCTGCATTCTTCGCTTCCCGTGTCCTTAAGGAAGGAACAGGTACAAAGGAGATGCAGGAGATCTCACTTGCGATCCAAGAGGGTGCTATGGCTTATCTGAATCGTCAGTATAAGACCGTAGCTGTAGTAGCAATTATTCTTGCTGCGCTTATGTTCTTCCTTCTGGGAGCTGACAGTGGCAAGATCGCAATCGGATTCATTGTTGGTGCAGCTGCATCCGCACTTGCTGGATATGTTGGAATGAACGTATCTGTCAGGGCTAATGTCAGGACAGCACACGCAGCTTCAAAAGGCTTGCAGGAAGCAATGTCTGTCGCATTCCGTGGTGGAGCTGTAACAGGACTTGCAGTGGTAGGTCTTGCACTGCTGGGTACCAGTGGTTTCTACATCCTTTACGGCGATGTTGATCTTGTGGTCGGATTCGGTTTCGGTGCAAGTCTTATCAGCCTTTTCGCAAGGGTCGGTGGAGGTATCTTCACAAAGGCCGCAGACGTAGGTGCTGACCTTGTTGGTAAGGTCGAGGCTGGTATTCCTGAGGATGATCCAAGGAACGCCGGTGTCATTGCTGATAACGTAGGTGACAATGTTGGTGACTGTGCCGGTATGGGTGCAGATCTTTTCGAGACATATGTCGTTACTGTCCTCGCATCAATGCTTCTTGGTTCCCTTATCGTTGAATCAGGATATTCAAATGCTATCCTTTACCCATTGACCCTCGGTTCAGTGGCTATCTTTGCTTCCATTATCTCTATCTTCTTCGTGAAGGTAGGCAGCGATGGAAAGATCATGAAAGCACTCTATAAGGGTGTTGCAGTATCAGCAATTCTTAGTCTGATCGCATTCTATTTCGTAACCGACTTCCTTATGGGAGACATGAGATTCTACTACGCATCCCTTGTGGGTATTATCATAATGGTATTGATGGTAGTATTTACAGAGTACTACACTTCCACAAGCTTCCGTCCGGTCAAGACAATTGCCGGTGCATCTGAAACTGGTGCTGGTACAAATGTCATCTCCGGTCTTGCAATTGGTTTTGAAAGTACTGCACTTCCACTTATTATCATCGTTGCCGGTATCCTTGCATCCTACTTCGTAGTAGGCGGTGCAGCCGATCCTGCAATGGGTGTTTACGGTATTGCTATTGCAGCAGCAGCAATGCTTTCTACCACAGGTATGATCGTGGCTCTTGACTCATACGGTCCTATCACTGACAACGCCGGTGGTATCGCTGAAATGGCACAGATGCCTTCAGAAGTACGTAACATCACCGATGCACTTGATGCAGTAGGAAACACCACAAAGGCAGTAACAAAGGGTTACGCAATTGGTTCCGCAGCACTTGGTGCACTGGCACTTTTTGCAGATTACAGGCACAAGGTCCACCTCGAGGCAGGTTCACTCAGCCTTGACAACCCTGTGGTTCTTGTTGGTCTCCTTATCGGTGGACTGCTTCCATTCCTGTTCACTGCTGTCACAATGAGGGCAGTAGGAACTGCAGCATTCTCTATTGTTAATGAAGTTCGCCGCCAGTTCAGGGAGATTCCTGGTATCATGGAAGGCACTGCAAAGCCAGAATACGGTAAGTGTGTGGACATCGTTACCGCAGCAGCTATCCGTGAAATGGCAATTCCAGGTATCCTTGCTATCTTCGTTCCACTTTTAGTTGGATTCGTGCTTGGTCCGGAAGCCCTTGGAGGATTGCTTATCGGTATCATCGTTGCAGGTCTTCTTCTTGCTATGACCATGAACAACGGTGGAGGAGCATGGGATAACGCAAAGAAGCTCATCGAAGATGGAGCACACGGCGGAAAAGGTTCCGATGCTCACAAGGCAGCAGTTGTCGGTGACACAGTCGGTGACCCGTTCAAGGACACATCAGGTCCTGCTCTTAACGCACTGATCAAGGTAGTTAACATGATCGCGATCCTGTTCTCTACTCTGTTCATCGGAAGGGGCCTGTTCTAAATTTTAATACCTGAAAATTCGATCCGGTCAGTGCCGGATCATCTCTTTTCTTTTTCAAGTTATTATTTCTTTAATTTCTTTTGATATCATTTCTAAGACGATCTGATCTTTTATCTTCTAAGCGAAAAAAAGATGAGCTGTGATCTCAGGTATTGATATATTTAAGAAAAAAAATGATATATTTCTGGTGATCTCTTAATAGCTAACTAAACAAATATATGAATAAATAAGGTCTGATCTTCCATGCCGAGAACAATGCCATTTGAAAGGTATACATCAAGATATGATAGGTGGTTCGAGGATAATGCTCCTGTCTACATCTCAGAGCTGAAGGCATTGAGGGATAATATTCCACCATTTTCAAAAGGTGTTGAGATAGGTGTTGGGAGTGCCAGGTTTGCAGTTCCTCTGGATATCCATTGTGGTCTGGACCCCTCGGGTGCCATGCTCAACATCTCAAGGAAAAGAGGGATCGAAGCTGTCAGGGGCGTAGCTGAAAAACTTCCGTTTGCAGATTCCTGTTTCGACCTTGTAATGATGACCACAACGATCTGCTTTCTTGATGACATTATGTCCGCGTTCAGGGAAGTTAACAGGATTCTGGTACCGGGTGGTTCCTTTGTTATTGGGTTTATAGACAGGAACAGCCCTGTTGGCAGGTCATATCAGGAAGAAAAGAGGAAAAATGTTTTCTACGGAATGGCAACTTTCTATTCTGTGGGAGAGGTCGTGTCCCATCTCAAATAATCCGGTTTTAAGGATTTCTTCTTCAGCCAGACGATCTTCAGGGACATGATGGAAATAAAGGAGATCGAGCCAGTGATACCAGGTCATGGGCAGGGCTCTTTTGTAGTTGTCAGAGCTTTGAAGCCAACCGAATAAAATAGAACGAAATGAAACTTACTTACGAATCACACATTTCGAAGAAAACACCTCTTTCCCCAAGTTCTTTCATTATCTCTTCGTAGAAGACTCCCATACCTTCGACGTTCTCATGCATAAATTCAGCTACACGTCCTCCAGGTCCCCCTATGGATGTGGTTTCAGCACCACATGATGGGCTGTTTGGGACGCCCAGCAGTTTTATTGAATACCCTTCCTGGTAGAACTGTTCGATCATGTCGGCAAAGGGCTCGAAAAGGGTGCGGCAAAAGCGCCTGTAGTTAGGGTTATCCAGCTGGTCTTTTGTTATCTCCCTTCTGGCGCTTCCAAGGTAGATCATTTCAGGGCATGGTAGCTGGATCACGTTCCTGCTGCAAATCTCCATCTTTGGTGGAGCTTTGATACCCTTGAGACGTGAATAGACGTTTGCAAGGCAATGGCCGATAACAAGTATCTCTTTTCCATTCTTCTCTTCCATAACAGTACCTCCTTCTATACTTATGTCAATATGATCTGTATTATTCATAAAATGTTCACTTTGTTGTCGGGATTTAAGCAATATTTATATAATGTCAGAAACGGTTTTAATCTATCCTGAGGAGATAAAAAATATGCATGAAGATCTGGGAACTGTTCTAAACAAGGGATTTGGAACATGGGTACGTAATTTAGGAATAGCCATACCTTTCATCTTTAACATGCTTCTAAGTATGCTTGTCCTTTTAATGGCCTTTATCATCCTGTCCTTCATTGTACTTGCACCATTTGCATCCGGGATCTCGGATCCGTCTTCCCTTTCTCCTGAAGAAACAATGGAGATGATCATGCCTCTGTTCAATGAAAGCATTGGCATAGTCATTGTATTTGTTATCCTAACAATGCTGGTAATGGCATTCGTCCAGTCCTACTTCACTGCCGGTGCTGTGGGAATGGCAAAATCAGCTTGCGAATCCGGGCATACGACACTTTCTGATATGTTCAGTTATGCACATAAGAATGTCATTAACCTGCTTCTGGCAAAGATTATGGTATTCCTGATAATCCTCGCAGGTGTCATCTTTATGGTACCCGGGGCGCTTGTTACGAACGACTTTGGCGCATTGATGTCCAACCCCGAGAACGCGTTAGTCTCAAGTGCAATGCTGCTATTTGGTTTTCTTCTGTGGGTCGTTTATGCAGTGATCGTTTCCATTGTGCTGATTCCTCTGGAGTTCTGTCTGGTAGTGGATAATCTTGATCCTATGTCCGGTCTTAAAAAAGCCTATGGTTTTTTCAAGGGGAACAAGCTGGATGTCCTGTTGCTTTTCCTTGTGATGATCAGCATATCTGTCCTGAGCAACCTTCTCAGTGAAGTTATGTCTACTATAGAAGCTGTCGGAGCTGTCTGGGCATTTATCAGTTTCATTCTTTCGATCGGAGTGATCCAGCCACTTATCACAGTATGGTGGACCCGCCTTTACATGTCAAGGTCAGGAAAAGAACTGTATGATATAAGCGAGCTTCTTGAGTATCCTTGAAAGATAGATATCTATTGACAGATCTAACGCTGCCTGAATGATTTTTCACGATCCGATCTGCCTTCAAATCAGGAGGAGGTCAAATATTTTTCAGGTTCTTCCAAGGAGTTTGCATGCCTGACAAAGTTCAGCCGTACATGGTTCTCCGCATATCCTGCAATCCGTAAGCTCTGCCTGTGGGAATTCCCTTCCAAGTATACCTACCATCTTGTCGAATCCCCTGAGGATGGAGTACTTGGTTCCGGGGTGCTTTACTTCGAACTCGTTTATCATGTCCCGGACCTCTCCCCTGAGGGCCTCATGGGCATACGGGCATTCGCTCATATCGAAAGGAAGCTCGTTCACAATAGCATAAAGTGCGATCTCTTTCTCAGGGACCTTGCGCAAAGGCTTTGCACGAAGCACGAGACCTTCCAGCGCTCTTGGCGGTGAGAGACGTATCATACGTTCCACATCGCCTCCGAGGTGGTTCATCATGACGGTCTGGGCCTCATCGTCAAGGTTGTGGCCGGTGGCAAGTTTCGTAGCACCTATCTCATTCGCGATCTTGTTCATCAGTGACTTTCTCAGGACGCCACAGTAGCTGCATGCACCAAGCTCTCTCTCCTGTGCTGTCAGCTCATCCAGCGTTTTTCCGTACTCGTCCTTAAAAGAGCGTACAATGTGCCTGACACCCAGCTCTGATGTGAGCTTTCTTGCCTTTTCAAGCGTAACTTCCCTGTAGCCTTCAATGCCCTCGTCAATAGTGATGGCGACAAGTTCCACATCCCGCCTTTTGCTGAATATCTTGTGAAGCACATGCAGCAGGACGACACTATCCTTGCCTCCGCTAAGTGCGACAGCAATGATGTCGCCTTTCTCGACATTGTACTGTTTCCTGATGGTCAGCTTGATCTTGCGTTCCACATCTTCAATGAAATGTTTCTTGCAAAGGTGCATGCCGGAGTACTTCTGGAAAATAATGGCATCCCTGTTACATTTCATGCATTTTATAGGCATTTGAAAGAGCTCCTTTCCTTCTCAAAAGAAACTATGATATTAGAACTTTGGGGTTTTAACAGATGCTCTGAAGGATTATACTATGTTAATCCTGTATCTGTAAAATACCCATCTTCGCCTGTCATCACATCAAAACGTTAATTTACATATAAAGTAATCTTATTCCGATGGATGGCATACTGTCACTAAGCAATGTTTCTAAAAGCTTCGGGAACTTTCCCGTTCTCAAAAGCATTGATCTGGACATAAAAAAAGGTGAATTCGTTGCCATACTTGGTCCCAACGGGGCCGGCAAGACCACCCTTGTTAAGATCATGTCCACCCTTTCCTCTCCTTCGAAAGGTTCAGTTGAGATCAATGGACATAACGTTGCAGATGATCCGGCTTCAGTAAGACGCATGATCGGGGTTATCTCCCATGAAACACATCTGTACAACGACCTTACGGCAGAGGAGAACCTGCGTTTCTTCGGGAAGATGTATGGGATCGGTTCAGATGATCTGGGACATCGTATCCATAAGCTTCTGGATCAGGTAGAACTTACCGGCAGAGCTGATGACAGGGTTTCCACTTTTTCCAGAGGTATGAAACAGCGGCTTTCCATTGCAAGGTCACTGATACATGAACCACAGCTATTGTTCCTCGATGAGCCATATACAGGACTGGACCAGCACGCAAGCCTGACCTTTGAGAAGGTCCTTCAGGAACTGGATCCTCAGGATACCACAAGGGTGATGGTGACCCACGATATCACGAACACGTTCAAAATGTGCAGCCGTGTCCTTATACTGGACGGCGGGAGGATCGTATTCGACGGTCCGATATCTGAAGTAGGTTCAGCAGAAGAACTAAAAGAGATCTACATGTCTAAGGTAAGCAGTCACATTTCAGTATGATCGGGAGTTTTCAATGATACGTATCCTTGATATCGCAGCAAAGGACCTTAAGGAGGAATTCCGCACAAAGCAGATGCTCAATTCCATGGTCATCTTCTCACTGCTCGTTATCGTTATATTCAGCATTTCCTTTGGTTCTATCCTTGGTTCTTCGGAGAGTGTGGCCATGGTCGCACCGGGAGTTCTCTGGATAGCGTTCATCTTTGCAGGCTCCATCGGCCTCTCCCGCTCCTTTGTGGCGGAGCTGGAGAATGGTTGCCTTGAAGGATTGAAACTCTGTCCTGTGGGCAGGTCTGTGATCTACACAGGAAAGGCTGTTGCGAACATCATCCTGATGCTTATAGTGGAGCTTATCACGATCCCGCTTTTCGTTATCCTGTTCAACTACAACATCGGCGGGTTGCTGTTACTGTCCCTGGTGATCGCTCTGGGGACCATCGGTTTTGTCTGTGTGGGTACACTTCTCTCTGCACTGACAGTGAACACCCGCACCCGTGAGATCCTGCTTCCTGTACTGCTTCTGCCACTGGTATTGCCTGTGCTGATACCTGCTGTGATGGCAACGGGAAGTACACTTTCCGGAGCTTCAATGTGGGATATATCACAGGAGCTGAGATTGCTGGTCATCTATGATGTTGTGTTCTTCCTTGTGGCACAGCTGGTCTTCGAATATGTGATACAGGATTGAAGGCACAGGATTGCAGATACAGGATCGTTTCTCGATCGATCAAAAATACTGGAAGCAATGGTAAAAAGATTAATACTTATATACCGGGGAGTTACTACTACCTACATCATTCAATCTTATTATCGGAGTTTTCAAATGTCGGACAGGAGTTTTACAGGTAAGGTCTTGCCACTGGTGGCTGCTGCGATCATGCTGCTGGCCATCGGTATGATATTCTTCTACCTTCCGGAGATGAAAGGCGAGTCCGGTGAGGTCCTGGACAGCAGCTTCAGGATATTCTATTTCCACATGCCTGTTGCAATTACATCCTATCTTGCATTTACAGTAGTATTCATCTCAAGCATCCTCTACCTGAGGAATGGTGAATACAAATGGGATATCGTTTCACGCTCTGCCGCAGAGGTGGGTGTGGTCTTCGCATTCCTTGTTCTGGTCACAGGTTCCATCTGGGCAAAAGCAACCTGGGGCTGGTACTGGATATGGGAGCCACGCCTTACAACATCCCTTGCACTTTTCCTGGTCTACGTAGCTTACCTGCTGCTGCGTCAGGCAGTTGATGCCCCTGACAAGAAAGCACGCCTTGCATCAGTATTCGGCATACTGGGTTTTGTCTCGGTGCCCCTGAGCTTTCTGTCAATACGCCTCTGGCGTTCAGCACATCCTCTTATGTTCGGTGATGCCTCTTATGGCTCCGGCGGCGGGTTGGAAGGGACATCATTGCAGCTGACACTGCTTGTGAACATCATCGCTTTCATACTTGTATTCGCAGCTATAACTTCATACAAGATAGGCAATGAAAAGCTCGAGGAAGAGGCCAATGCTTTAAGATCATCTCTTAGGTGATAACTTCTTTTTTCCTTTTTCTTTTCGTGTATTTTGTTTATCTTTCAATTTCATTCATTTTTCAGGTTGCTTCTTTTCAGAGATCTGCCTTTTTCTTTTCCTTTACCACTTCATCCAGCAAAAAATATAAAGAATAGCTGCCGATTAGGTAGCATGCTCTTTGAACCGATTTCCATAGCAGACCTGACCATAAAGAACCGTTTTGTGCGTTCAGCAACCAACGAGTGGCTTGCAGAGGAAGATGGCACTCCTACTGATGCCATTGGCGATATGTATGAGGAACTTGCACGCAACGATGTGGGCCTTATAATCACCGGTTATTCCTATGTGAACGTGCAGGGAAAGAGCAATGATAAGCAGCAGGGCATCTATGATGACAGGTTCATCGAACCTTACCGGAAGATAACATCAAGGGTTCACAAATACGACTGCCAGATCGTGGTGCAGATCGTGCACGGTGGCCGCCAGTCCATGATACAGGAAGGTATGTCTCTTCTTGCACCTTCAGCTGTGGAGGATACTTCATCAGGGAAAAGACCTGTGGAAATGACAGAGGAGGACATCCTCAACACCATCGAGGACTTTGTGGAAGCTGCAAGGCGTGCAAAGGAGGCAGGATTTGATGGTGTGCAGATACACTGTGCCCATGGTTTCCTACTGAGCAGTTTCATATCCCCTTACACGAACCAGAGGACTGACAAATGGGGAGGTTCTGTTGAGAGCCGGGCCAGGATCATCACAGAGATTGCAAGGCTCATTCGTGAGAGTCTTGGCGAGGACTTCCCGATCATGGTAAAGATGAATGCCACGGATGGCTTTGACATCACTTCCGGTAAGTTCGGACTTGATGCTCCTGAATGTGTGGAGATCGCAAGTCTTCTTGAGAAGGCAGGTATCTGTGCCATTGAGGTCAGCGGCGGTATATTTGAAGCTGGGGACGTGATGTCCCAGCCGAACATCGATTCAGAGGAAAAGGAAGCATACTTCAGGCGTTACTCGAAGATGATAAGCGATACTGTGAACATTCCGGTCATACTGGTTGGAGGCATCAGGTCGAAGAAAGTAATGGAATCCATTTTGAATGGATATGCCGACATGGTCTCGTTCAGCAGGCCTTTCATAAGCGAGCCTGATCTTGTGGTAAAGCTCAGGGATGGCATATCTGACAAAGCCAGGTGTGTTTCCTGTAACAGGTGTTTCGACCACAATGGAATTCGCTGCAATTATGATTTTGGCGATTCCGCTTAATCTCTTTTTTTGAAATTCGTGGTCGCATCTTTTTATAGTTTCTTTTCATTCTTTAATTCATGAGGCTGGATGCATATCTTGTTGAAATGGGTTACTTTAAGTCACGTGCACGTTCCAAACAGGCAGTTCGTGACGGTCATGTGAAGATAGATGGTAATGTTATAACAAAACCTTCAAAAGATATCTCCATTGATGATAACATCGAAGTCGATGAAGGTCTTGATATGCCAAAGGGCTATTTCAAGCTGAAAGGTATCCAGGAAGAGACCGGTCTTATCAGCGAAGGTGATAGTGTACTTGATCTTGGTTCCAGCGCGGGCGGTTTCATCATGTTCGCATCAGGGATTGCCGGTAAGATAAAGGGACTGGAGTTCAGTCGTGATTTCAGGTCGGAACTGGGGCAACTTGTCCATGAGAATGAGAACGTATCTGTCATTTTCGGGGATGTTTTTTCTGTGCCTCTTGAGGAACTTTCTGAAGAGCCTGTGGATGTTATTCTGAGTGACATGACACTGGAGCCTCTGGACTCCCTGGCAGCTTTAGAACGTGTACTTCCTTTACTGAAGGATGGTGGAAAGCTTCTTCAGGTCATCAAGATCCCGGACAGGACAAACAGGAGACCGCTGATCGCAAAGATAGAGAGCCTCGGTATAGAAGTTCTGCAGGTACTGGAATCCAGAAAGCAGGAAATATATGTGATCGGCAGGAAGGTCGGTTTCAATGGAAATCTGTAATTAATGGGATAAGTGACTTCATAGGGGTCTGGCCACGATGCTTTTGAAGATCTATGGGAAGGGTCGTCCCTTCAGGTTTTTTGTCGGAGGTCTGCATGGTCGGGAATGGCGTGATACCTCATCTGTACTTATGAACCTTAATATGCCTTTTTCAGGTAGTCTGGCAGTTATGCCTGTGGTCAATAGGGGGAAGTATATCTCTACACTCGAAAGTGGGTATTATCATGGTATAGGGAAAGCTATTGTTGATGTTGTTGAGAAGTACAGGCCGGATATCTATGTGGAACTTCATTCCTATTCAAAGGGAAATTTCTGCAAGCTTGTATCAAAGGACAGGGTGAACAAGGTAGGGGTGCCTGGATTCAGTTCTCTTGAGAAAGGTGTGCTTATGGGCTCTGTATCTCCTCACATCCGAAGGGAGTACTTTCCTGTCGAGGCATTGTGCCTGACATTCGAGATCGAGAAAGATAATGCTCGGTCCGGGGAATTCGCAGCATGTATACTCGATGTTGTAAAGGGATGTGATTCCAGGGACGATTTCATCGAATATATGATGAAACATTATCCTGAAGTGGCAAAAAAAGCAATTGAGGATTATAAAAAGTTCTATGGGTTGTAAGGTTTCCCTTACAACTCATTGAATATCGGTTAAATATCAGCTTACAAGCTTCCGAGTGCGTCGTAGTTGTGGATGTTGTGCTCAGGATTAACATCCATCATCTCTCTTCTCTGTGCTTTGAGCATGTCGTCGACACGGAGTACCATGTTAGCAACTTCTGAAGCTGATTTGATGGCCTGTTTCTTTACCCTGAGGGGATCGACTATGCCTTTCTCAAGTGTATCATCGATCTCGCCGGTGTAAACATCAAGGCCTGCGTTCTTGATCTCCCCGTGTTTTGCACGAAGTGAAAGGATAGTGTCAATACCGTCCATACCTGCATTTACTGCAATTTCTTTTGGTATTACTTCCATTGCTTCTGCAAATGCTGAGATCGCAAGCTGTTCACGACCACCGATGGTAGCTGCAAATGCACGAAGTCCCTGTGCGACCTCGATCTCTGCTGCACCGCCACCAGGAACGATCTTCTCGTCTTCGATGGTGTTCTTGATAACCTGTAATGTATCATCGATCGTACGCTCGAGGTTGTCTGCCACGTGTTCGAAGGAACCTCTGAGAAGAAGGGTCACGGTCTTTGAGCCCTTGCAGTCCCTGAAGTATGTCTTTCCAAGGTCGAATGCTCCGATCTGTTCAACAAGACCTGCATATCCAAGGTCCTTCTCGGAGATATCATTGATGTTCTTAACAATATGTGCACCGGTTGCTCTTGAAATACTCTTCACGTCGTCGTCGTTGATACGCCTGATCGCAAAGATGCCTTTCTTCTGGAAGTAGTCTGCTGCAGCCTGATCGATGTTCTTTGTTCCTATTACGACATTAGCACCTGTATCAACGATCTTGTCAAGTAACTTGTGGAAGTCTTCCTCTTCCTTTTTCAGGAACTCTGTCAGCTGGTCTGCAGAGCTGATCTGGAATGTTGACTTGTTCTTTGTCTTCTGTACAAGTATATCTGCTGATATGAGAACGATCTTTGCATTCTCTACGACTTCAGGCATTGCAGAGTGAAGACGTGCCTTGTTTATCACGATACCTTCAAGGAGTTCGGTCTCTTCGATCGGCTGACCAGGGTCCTGTGTGATGAGGATGCCTTCATTCACATTGACCTTTCCATCGACCTCTACTTTAAGTACTGCATCGACACAGAGGTCTGCAATAAGATCTCCGTATGCTTCAGCACCTTTGCCTGCAATTGCGGTCTTTGCGATCTTCAGCAGAACTTCCCTGTTCTCTTTATTAACCTCTATGGCATAGTTGTCAAGCAGTTCTGAAGCTTTGTCTGCAGCCTGCAGGAAACCTTTGATTATAATGGTTGGGTGAATACCGGATATGATCAAATCTTCTGCCTTTTCAAGAAGTGATCCTGCAAGAACAGCTGCACTGGTGGTACCGTCACCTGCGATATCTTCCTGTGTCCTTGCGATCTCCACGATCATCTTTGCAGTAGGGTTCTCGATATCCATTCCCCTGAGGATCATTGCACCATCGTTGGTGAGTACGATATCTCCCACCGGGTTCACAAGCATCTTGTCCATTCCTTTTGGACCAAGTGTTGTCTTTACGATATTTGCAATTGCCTTTGCTGCAGCGATGTTCGCGAAAAGGGCCTGCTTGCCCTGTATATGTTCTTTCCTTGGATCTGTTATCATTGCTGGCTGACCTGCCATTGGATCTGAACCTCCTGATGATCTGATATATGAATTGGTCTAGTGTTTTTACTAAATTTGATTGAAACTAACTGTGTATGGTTCTATAAATACGTTTCGAATGATTCTACTGCGTTTATACCGCATGCTCAAAAACTTTAACATAAAAGCTGGTTTTAAGCGTATTTATGCTTGATTTTGTAGGACTTGGACTTTATGATGAAAAGGACATATCGTTAAAAGGACTTGAAAAGATACGCAATGCGGATAAGGTCTATGTGGAATTCTATACTTCTGTTCTCATGGGTACCGATCTTGAAAAGATGGAAGAGCTCTACCAGAAGAAGATCACAGTCCTTTCAAGGGAGGATGTGGAGCAGCATGCAGAGGACTGGATCGCTGATGCAAAAGGTATGAATGTCGTATTCCTTACAGGCGGTGACACCATGGTCTCCACCACTCATGTCGACCTCCGTCTCCGTGCACTTGCCATGGGCATTGAGACTTCTTTAGTTCATGGTGCCTCCATAGCATCCGCAATATGCGGCCTGTCAGGCCTGCAGAACTACAGATTTGGGAAAGCTGCAACTGTTCCACACCCTTACGTCACCAGCCGTGGAACCAGGGTGATCTCCGAAACACCTTACGATACTATTAAGATGAACCGGGAGAACGGTCTTCATACGGCTGTGTTCCTTGATATTGACAAGGACAAAGGGTACATGACCGTAAATGAAGCCCTTTCCATCCTGCTCGAGGTAGAGGACAAACGCGGCGAAGGTGTCATGCAGGACCGTATCGCAGTAGGCATAGCCCGCGCAGGATCTCCATCTCCTGTTGTAAAGGCTGATTATGCAGGATCACTGAAAGATTTCGATCTCGGCGGACCGCTGCATATCCTGATAATCCCGGCAGATCTGCATTTCGTAGAGGCTGAAGCTCTTGTGAAACTTGCAGACGGTCCTGAAGGCATACTTAAGGATGTGGAATGACCGTTCCCCGGAACGGCATCTTCTCTTCCTGTTATTTCTAATCGTTAGCGACAGGAACGTTGTAAAGCACAATTGATATAAGGCTTTAGTCCCATTTTTTGGTGAGAGGATATGATGCTCGGCTCAGTAGGTATAATTTCAGGTGAGACCGGATCGTTTGGTTTTAAGTTCTTGATTTCTGACAGTACTGTTGTACATCGTGGGGATTATGTAAAAGCATGGCATGAGAAGGATGGATGGGTCCTTTGCCAGGTGCTTTCGATCAAAAGGTTCAGTGATACGGTAAGTACAAAACAGTCCTTTGATGAGGCCAAGAAGGCCTTTGAGGAATTCAGGAAGAACGGTAAGGACAAAAAAAGCTCCGACAGGATAGTTGCAGACGCTACGGTCATTGGCAGCCGCGATCCTTCGGGTCTTTTAAGGGCCCCAAAGACTCCGTTTAGCCCCGGTGATGATGTTTTTAAAGCAGATAATGACCTGATAAGCTCTGTGCTGGGCCTGTCCGGTAATGAGATGTACATAGGCCTGCTTGATGGTACCGATATACCGGTTCACCTGAGCGTGAACAGCCTTGTGCAGAAGCATTGCAGTATCCTTGCAAAGACCGGAAGCGGGAAGTCCTATACTGCAGCGGTCCTGCTGGAAGAGCTGCTCGATCGAAAGGTCCCTCTTCTGATAATCGATCCTCATAGCGAATATGCTTCCATGAAGGAACCTTCGGCAAAGACAGAGGACCTCAGGAAGTTCGGTGTCTCCCCCAAAGGGTATGGTTCCAGTATTACAATATACACTCCGGCTAACAAGGCAATAAATCCGAATGCTGACGAGCTATTCAGGCTCAACGGAAATAATCTTTCCGCGAAGGACCTTGCTTCGATCTTCCCGGAGAATTTCAACAGCACTCATATCGGTATCCTTTACGAAGCGATACAGAAACTTCGTGCGGAAATGGAGACCTATACTCTTGATGATATAATATTCGAGGTGGGAAACAACGAAAGCAAGGCCAAATGGAATGTCATGAACCTTCTTGAGGACATCCGTGATTCCGATATCCTGTCCTCATCGCCTACCTCCCTTGAAGAGCTCATGCAGAAGGGGCGGGCAGCGGTAATAGATTTCAAAGGGGTGTCTCCCGACCTTCAGAGCATGATCGTGGCACAGCTTTGTGGTGCACTTTTCGAAGCACGCAAGATGAATACCATCCCTCCGGGAATGCTTGTAGTGGAAGAAGCCCATAACTTTGCCCCGGAACGTGGTTTCAGCAAGACCGCAAGTTCAGAGGTATTGCGTACCATTGCATCCGAGGGGCGTAAGTTCGGTCTTGGCATGATGGTAATATCCCAGCGCCCTGCAAGGATCGACAAGAATGTGCTTTCCCAGTGCGGAACACAGGTCATAATGAAGGTTACCAATCCAAACGACCTTAAATCCATAAGTAAGGGACTTGAAGGTGTGAACTCTTTTGTGGAGGATGAACTTATGCGCCTGCCTCCGGGGGTTGCCATGCTTGTGAGCAACGATATAGAGAGGCCTGTTCTTGTGGATATCAGGGTAAGGAAATCAAAACACGGCGGAGAATCTGTGAATGTCCTTAAAAGTGCACAGACCGCTTCACCTGCTCCTCAAAAAAAGATTTCTAAACCTGTCAGCCAGCCGTCCAAGAGCTCCGAGCCTGCAAAAGCAGAAGCTACTGAAGGTGCAGGAAGTCCTCCGCCGAAAAGGCAGCCAAGCAGGCAGGCAGACAGCCCGGTGAACCGGCAGCCGAAGTCTGAGAGCGGAGGGCTTTTCAAGAAGATATTCGGTTCGGAGAAGTGATCGTTCCGACGGATGGGTTTATAAGTGAATTATATATAGATGGTGTAAAAGTGGCAGCAGATCTGAACGAAAAGGTCGAAAGATACGAACGTCTGTTAAGGGAAGCACTCTCAAAGGCTGACATAAGCCCTATAAAGGGTTCTCACATGCTTGCAGTGGCCGAGGACTATAAGAATATGGCACGTTCCTATTATGATGATGGTGTGCATTTCATTAAGGCCGGTGATCCGGTAAATGCTCTCATCTGTTTCAGTTATGGACATGCCTGGCTGGATGCAGGTGCACGCCTTGGTGTTTTCGATGTTGATGATGATGTGCTGTTCACGATATGATCGTCATTCAGAAATTGTAGATCTAAGAAGAAATGAAGGTTTAAGATAATATATCTGGAGAGAATGAAACGATGACAAATTATCACGTTACACTTGAAGCTGCCTGGTTGGTAAGGGATGTACAGACTGCAGATGATGCTATTGGAGTTGCTATTGCAGAGGCCGGGAAAAGGCTGAACCCTCAGCTCGATTTTGTAGAGGTCGATGTGGGAACAACTTTCTGTCCTGCCTGCAATGAACCTTTTGGCAGCGTTTTCATTGCGGCCAACACCGCGATCGTCGGTCTTGTCCTTGAGATGAAGGTCTTTGACGCTGAGAGTGCAGAGCATGCATCAAGGATCGCAAAGTCCGTTATAGGCAGGGCATTACGTGATGTGCCACTCAATGTTGTGGATGTCGAAGAATTCGAATAAGGTGTCTGTATGTCTGATGTGATATCTGTAGTAGGTCATGCTGCAATAGACTTCCTGTTCGATGTGGAGGGAATTGCAACACAGAACGAGTCATATCCGATAGTTGATTATCAGAAGTTCTTCGGAGGTGGAGCTGCGAACATCGTTGCAGCGATCGCGATCCTTGGTGGGAAATCCCAGCTTATATCCGCAGTAGGGGATGATTTTGCAACATCAGGTTATGAAGAACATCTAGAGGGTCTGGGCGTTGACCTTTCCCTGCTTTTCAGGCTTGAGGGTGAGAAAGGGACTGCAGCATATGTTTACACTGATCCGTTCCACAACCAGTCAACTTACTTCTACTGGGGGGCATCTGCAAAGCTGAAGGAACTGGAGCCTCCGGAAGTTGATTTTGTACATCTTGCGACATCCGAGCCCAACTTCAATGCCAGGATCGCACAGAAAGCAAAGTTCGTGTCTTTTGATCCCGGGCAGGATCTTGTGATGTACACGAGGGAGAATCTTGAGGCTATACTTGCGAACACTGATATCCTTTTCACCAACAAGCATGAGATCAAGCGGGTCTGCGACATGACCGAAAGCACTTTTGAGGATATTAAGGAAAAGATCGATATTGTGGTCGTCACCTATGATGCCGAAGGCAGCAGGATATTTGCAGATGGTGCTGAATACGAGATCCCTGTGGTTCCTGTAAAAGCAGTTGACCCGACCGGTGCAGGGGATGCGTATCGTGCAGGTTTCCTTGTGTCATACGTCCGTGGCTATCCGCTGGATGTTTGTGGTAAGGCAGGAGCTACGGTTGCATCATTTGCTGTTGAATCAGTTGGTTGCCAGACAGACCTTCCTACATGGGATGATATGGTAACCAGATATGAAAGCCAGTTCGGAGCATTCCCGTCTCTTGATGGGTGAATGTTCTCCTCTTTTCTGTTTTTGCTAAAGTGGTTCTTATGATCTTTATTGGCTGAGTTGATCAGCGGCAGCTATGTTGGTTCAATTTAGATAATGTTTGGCAACTACGGATGATTGATAGTTGTCAGTAAAAAAAGAATTGTCAATATCGTGCACTTCCACACGATATTGATCTTGAATGATTTGTTTATTGCTTGTTCTCGATCACAGCGTGTGCTGCTGCAAGTCTTGCAATTGGCACACGGAATGGTGAACAGCTGACATAGTTGAGTCCGACGTTGTGTCCGAACTTAACTGATTTTGGCTCTCCTCCATGCTCTCCACAGATGCCGATCTTGATGTCAGGTCGTGTAGCACGTCCTTTCTCGATGCCGATCTTCACGAGCTGACCTACACCTTCCTGGTCAAGCACTGCGAACGGATCGTCCTCGAGTATACCACTCTCTAAGTAGAATGGCAGGAACTTGCCTGCATCGTCTCTGCTGAAACCGAAGGTTGTCTGGGTCAGGTCGTTTGTACCGAAGGAGAAGAACTCAGCTTCCTTAGCTATCTGGTCTGCTGTGAGTGCTGCCCTTGGCAGTTCGATCATTGTTCCGACCATGTAGTCAAGCTTAATGCCTTCCTTCTCCATGGCTTTTTCCACAGCTTCGATCACATGTTTCTTGACAAATTCAAGCTCATCGATGGTGCTGATCAGTGGGATCATGATCTCAGGCACGATGGTCATGCCTTCCTTTGTGAGTTCGCATGCAGCCTCAATGATGGCCTGTGCCTGCATCTCGTAGATCTCAGGGTATGTGATACCAAGGCGGCATCCTCTGTGACCGAGCATTGGGTTCATTTCCTTGAGGAACTCGATACGCTCGATTACCTTCTTCACCCTGTCGATCTCTTCCTGTGGGGCGTCGTTGGAGTTCAGCTCTGTGAGTCTTTCAACTGCTTCCTCATGGTTTGGCAGGAACTCATGGAGTGGCGGGTCAAGCAACCTGATGGTTACAGGATATCCTTCCATTGCCCTGAATATTCCTATGAAGTCCTCTCTCTGCATTGGGAGAAGCTTCTCAAGAGCTGCTTTCCTGACACCAACCTCTTCAGCCATGATCATTTCACGCACTGCAGGAATCCTGTCCTCTCCGAAGAACATGTGCTCTGTTCTGCAGAGTCCGATTCCCTCTGCACCGAAGTCACGTGCGACCTGTGCGTCGTGTGGGGTGTCCGCATTGGTCCTGACCTTCATGGTCCTGACCTCATCGGCCCATGAGAGGATCTGCTCAAGTTCACCGGTAACGCCCGGCAGGATAAGGTCTACCTCTCCAAGGATGACATCTCCTGTGGAACCGTCGATGGAGATCATATCGCCTTCGCTGATGGTGTGTTCACCAACGTGGAATACCTTCTCTTTAATGTCAATTACAATGTCGCCACAGCCTGCTACACAGGGCTTGCCCATGCCTCTTGCAACTACTGCTGCGTGTGAGGTCATTCCTCCGCGTACTGTGAGGATACCTTCTGAAGCGTTCATACCGCCGATGTCCTCAGGTGAGGTCTCAGCACGTACAAGGATGGTCTTCTCACCATTCTTTGCTTTCTCTTCAGCATGTTCTGCTGTGAACACAACTTCACCGACAGCAGCTCCCGGAGATGCGGGGAGACCGCTTGCAATTACATCCGGTGTTGCGTTAGGATCGATATTGGGGTGGAGGAGCCTGTCGACCTGTGCAGGTTCGACTCTTGTGAGGGCTGTTTCCTTATCGATAAGTCCTTCTGCTACCATGTCGGTAGCGATCTTGATGGCTGCAGCGGCAGTTCTCTTTCCTGTCCTTGTCTGCAGCATGAAAAGCTTGCCTTCCTCAATGGTGAACTCGATGTCCTGCATGTCCCTGAAGTGTTCCTCCAGTTTCATGTAGATGTCCACAAGCTGATCATAGGCCTCAGGCATGCTGTTCTTCAGGGTCTCGATCGGTTGAGGTGTCCTGATACCTGCAACCACATCTTCTCCCTGTGCATTGATGAGGTATTCTCCGAAGAATCTCTTCTCCCCGGTTGCAGGGTCTCTTGTGAATGCTACTCCTGTTCCGGAGGTCTCGCCCATGTTACCATATACCATGCTCTGTACGTTCACTGCAGTTCCCCAGTCCCCGGGGATGCCGTTAAGACGCCTGTAGGTTATAGCACGCTGGTTGTTCCATGATCCGAACACTGCATCGATGGCCATCTGGAGCTGTTCTCTTGCTTCCTGCGGGAAGTCCTTTCCGGTCTCTTCTTTGATGATGCCTTTGAACTTCTCAACAAGGTCCTTCAGATCCCCTACATCAAGGTCGGTATCCTGCTTGACACCTTTCTCCTTCTTCTTGGCAGTGAGCGTGGATTCGAACTTCTCGTGTTCGATGCCGAGCACAACATCTGCGAACATTGTGAGGAACCTTCTGTAGCTGTCGTAAGCAAACCTGTCGTTGCCGGTCTTTTTGGCAAGGCCGACTACTGACGTGTCGTTAAGTCCCAGGTTAAGCACTGTGTCCATCATACCTGGCATGGACACACGGGCACCAGAGCGTACAGAAACGAGTAATGGGTTGTTAAGGTCTCCAAATAACTTTCCCGTGGTGTTTTCCAGTTCCTTTATGGCATTATCGATCTGCTCTTCAAGACCTGCAGGATATTTATTGTCCTTAAGATAAAGAGTACAGACCTCTGTAGTGATCGTAAATCCGACCGGAACCGGGATTCCCAGATTTGACATTTCTGCTAGGTTGGCGCCTTTGCCTCCAAGCAGGTCTTTCATACTGTTTTTGCCTTCAGTTTCGCTATTTCCGAAAAGATACACAAATTTATTATCTGCCACTAAGTTTTCCTCCCACGGGAAGATATTTTGATTATGGGTTAGGCTAGCATTAATTATGTATTGATGATACTGATTTCTGAATCTGTCAGTTACAATATCAGGGGTCTTCCAGAAGTTATGTTATTGAACATATCTAGACGACATTGCCGTTTATTGTGTGATTATTATTAAGTGTTGTCGTTGGTTTTAAGGAAATCCCGTATTGTTTGAGGTTGTGTTTCATTTTTATACAATTATGTCCGGGACAGGGCAGAAATCTATATATACAATGTCCAAAATTCCACTGTGTGAATTTACAACTCTCAAAATTTGCGGCAACTGATCGGTGGGCAATGGTCGTCAGAAAAATGCCGATGGTCGTGTGAGGCACTACCATGCCTATTGTTCACACGATCTGGTCTGATCATTAGATTCTCGTAAATATTCCTTTATTGGTCGATTTATGTGCCAATATGATGTATTTTTCGTATGGTGTATGATTATCTTTTTGTAATGGTATTATTTGGATTATTAAAGCTATTGCGATAACTTTATATACTAGGTGTGATATGATATATATGCACCGATACAATTTATATATTGATGGCAAGAGACGTATGAAGAGGCTTGGAACAGTAGTGCAGGTAGTGGCACAGCAGGGTTTGCTTGTGAAAGGGGACAACATTAAACCAGATACATCTTTGAGGGATCTTCCTCGTATCAATTCGGTTGTTGTTGATAAATCCGTCAAGCGAATTGGAAAGGTGAATGGTGTGATCGGTCCTGTAAAATCTCCTTATATTTGTATTAAGGTCTTTGGAGATGTTTCAGGTCCTGAACTGAAGAAGTACCTCAATGAGAAGGTATACGTCAAGTAAGTCCATTTATTGCATTTATATTTGGTACATCTATAGTATTTATATTAAGTGGATTGACTGTTAGCAATTTTGGTAAAATCGAGGCAATGATAATATGGTGGAAGTTGAAAGAGTAAGATATTCTGATACTTCAGAGAGAGAGAAGATACGTGCAATGATCAAGGCACGTAAAGAGAAGGAAAAGACCGCTGAGGTCGAGAACAAGGTAATTGAGTGTCCAGAGTGTGGAAGCCGCAACCTTGAACAGGACTATGAGCGTGCCGAACTGGTATGTGCGGATTGTGGTCTTGTAGTGGATGCTGAGTTCGTAGATGAAGGTCCGGAATGGCGTGCTTTCGACCATGATCAGCGCATGAAGCGTTCCCGTGTTGGTGCACCAATGACATACACCATACACGACAAAGGTCTGTCCACTATGATCGACTGGAGGAACCGTGATTCCTATGGTAAGTCCATCTCCTCCAAGAATCGTGCCCAGTTGTACAGGTTGAGGAAGTGGCAGCGTCGTATACGCGTAAGCAATGCTACTGAAAGGAACCTTGCATTCGCTTTATCAGAACTCGACCGTATGGCATCTGCATTAGGTCTTCCACGTACTGTACGTGAGACCGCTGCAGTGGTCTACAGGAAAGCAGTTGACAAGAACCTCATCCGTGGAAGGAGCATTGAAGGTGTGGCAGCAGCAGCACTTTATGCAGCATGTCGCCAGTGCAGTGTTCCGAGGACCCTGGATGAGATCGGAGAAGTTTCAAGGGTAAGCAGGAAAGAGATTGGAAGGACATACCGTTTCATCTCCCGTGAGCTTGCACTCAAGCTTATGCCAACATCTCCAATAGACTACGTCCCAAGGTTCTGCTCAGGCCTGAACCTCAAGGGAGAGGTACAGTCCAGAGGTGTTGAGATCCTTCGTCAGGCATCTGAAAAGGAACTCACAAGCGGCCGTGGACCAACCGGTGTGGCAGCAGCTGCGATCTATATTGCATCCATTCTCTGCGGTGAGCGCAGGACACAGCGTGAGGTCGCTGATGTTGCAGGTGTGACCGAGGTCACCATCCGTAACAGGTACAAAGAGCTCGCTGAAGAACTGGATATCGAGATCATTCTCTGATCTGGTATTGAGAACAAGAATAGTAACAAGAACTGCAAAGACGAATTCTGTCTTTGCGTTCCCTATATTTTTAGATCATTTATTTCCTAATCGATTAGTGCTTAGTTTATACCTTGATCTGATCAATTCGAATTACTGACAGAACTGAGATACCTAATCGATCACATTATATAGTTACATTATTTTTTATTGACCATGTTAGAACTGTTCGAGATGTTGTTCATTGGTTTCGTAGTGGGTCTGACCGGTGCTCTGGTACCAGGTCCCATGCTATTTGTGACCATTGACGGCACACTGAAGAAAGGCTGGACAGCAGGACCTGAAGTTTTCCTGGGCCATGCTATCATCGAAAGCGCGGTACTTGTGCTGATACTTTTAGGCATGAACACACTAGTAGGCGAGCGTGAGATGTCTTTCATCTCGGTGGTCGGTGGTATCGTCCTGGTAATTTTCGGTATAATGACCATCAGGGGTGCAGGGTCTTCAGCCGAAGAACTTCACGGGCAGGACAAAGCGGTTTCCAATTCACTGGTTGCAGGCATTGTGACCTCTGCTTCCAATCCTTATTTCTGGCTCTGGTGGCTGGCAGCTGGCAGTGCCCTTGTGCTTGAGAGCATGAAGCTCGGAATGGTTGCAGTGGTGTTCTTCATAGTCGGACACTGGCTTGCGGACCTTGGCTGGTTCACTGCTGTATCGCTATCCTTCAGCCACGGCAGAGGCATGTTCTCCCCGAAGACCTACAGGCATATTCTTGTATCATGCGGACTATTCCTGATATTGTTCGGCGGATGGTTTGCGATCGGATGATCCGGACATTTTGATATGCTGATATTTCAGGAGAGATGAGTTTTGAAACAGCCCTGTATTGCTATCCCTAAAAAGAAAGGTGAACCTGCCAGAAAGTTCCTTATGGAACTTGATATCCTTGACAAGTCCCTGAAGATATTCAGTGAAGGCGATATGCTGTACCTTCCTCTTGAAAGGGAGCTTACTCCGGAAGAGCTCAAGGAACTTCCTGATGAGGCGAGACCGGTGGAACATGAGTTTGAATCCCATGAGAAGATCCTCAGGCTCGAGGACATCCTTGGATTTACTCCGGGTTACGAGATAGTAGGCGATATTGCACTCATTGAAGCCGACGAACCTGAAGCCCAAAAAGTAGCCGCTGCACTCCTGAAGGTCCACAAGAACGTTCAGACCGTGCTCGGTGCAGTGTCAGCTGTGGAAGGAGAGTTCAGGACCCGCAGGTTCAAAGTGCTTGCCGGGGAAGAGCGGACGGAAACGGTTCACAAGGACCACGGCTTTAAATACAGGGTGGATCTCGAACGTGCATATTTCACTCCCCGTCTTTCTACTGAAAGGCAGCGGATCGTTTCACAGGTGGGTGAGAATGATGTTGTCCTGGACATGTTCGCAGGGGTTGGACCGTACAGTATAGCTATTGCCAGGAAATGCAAAAAGGTCATTGCCATGGACAAGAACCCTGATGCGATCTATTTCCTGAAAGAGAATGTGAAGCTCAACTCCATCGGGAACATTGAGGTCATCGAAGGTGATGCGAACGAGATCGCCCGCAATTTCAAGGGTATTGCGGACCATGTTATCATGAACCTCCCCCACAGCGCGGAAGCTTTCCTTGATTCTGCTGTCTATGTGACAGCTCCGAAGGGCGTTATCCATTACTATGGGATGACACACGAGGATGACCTGTATGAGAGTTCCATAGGACTGATAGAAGCAGCAGCAAAAAAGGCCGGGCGAAGCATTGAAGTTCTGGAGTGTCGTACAGTGCGTTCTTATGCGCCGCATCAGTACAATGTTTGTATTGAAGTACGTGTGATATAATAGCTATCTCTATTTTTGAGATGTTACATGAATATGAGAATTTATTTAAACTTGTAATGCTGTTTTGAGTATCGGAGTAAAAATTCAAAAATGGGCATCTGCCATACCTTTAAAGATCTTATTTAAATGGAGCTGTTCTAGGGAACGGTTTATACGATCAAATTAAAGCAATAACAGAATATGTCGGTATTTAATTCGCAGGTGATCGATATGGAGAACATTGATGAAAGTTCTATGGGGGATCTGTTAAAATGGCTTATCAGTGTAGATAGGCGAATGATCCTTATGGAAGCTATGAAAAAGCATAATGTAGTGAAAGCTTCTGATATTGCCCATGAAACAGGGAGGTCTACACAGAACATCAGTCATGCTCTCAAAGAGCTTGAGGACAAAGGACTTGTTGAATGCCTGACTCCTGAGAAAAATACCTGGAAAAAATATATCCTGACCGACCTGGGTAAAAAGTTAATGAAGGAACTTGATGGCAAATTTATTTGATGTTTGAAGCCTGATATTTAAAATTGAAGTTACAATTGTTCCTTGTAACAGTTCTCCGTAAATGACCTCATGCTCTCATTTAGAGAGCATGAATGATGAACTCATCCTTTTTGATCCCATCACGGATCAGTCCTATGCTTCCATATTCCTGTACCCGTTCAGAAGCTTGATATTAGCACTTATTACGGATTCTTTGAATTTTCTGAGTTCAGGGGTTGTGTCTTCCAGTTCATTTACTTGAGACTCCATCGTTATGGTCTGTCCGGATTGGACGACCTTGCCTTCAGGAATGTCTATACCATGGATGGTGGAATTGTGGAGGATGACCGAGCCTTTTCCGACATGTGACTCAAAGACCACAGAACCGAATCCTATGAAGCAGTTCTCTTCCACAAGGCATGGTCCGTGTACGATACATCCATGTGCAAGGGATGTTTCGGTTCCTATCTTTACTTCGGAATTTGAAAGTGAGTGTATCACTACGTTGTCCTGCACATTACAACCTTTGCTGATGACGACCGAAGAGCCCGGTTCATCTGCCCTGATGACAGCATTTGGTGCAACGAACACATCGTCCTCAATGGTTACATTTCCCACGATAGCCGCGGTTTCGGATATCCACGCACTCTCACTTATTTTTGGCATCTGATTATCTGGATTTCGCATCTGCATCTGATAAGCCTCCCTTTTTAGTGAGTGCCATTAGGGATCTGAATGATGGCACTTATGTGAATATATTTAATAATATGACTGATTATGAGAACTTATTTAATGTTATTTAACCTTATTGCAAATACGCTTACATCTGTAAAATATTTAGGGGTAGTTTTCAAAGATATTAGGATGGCTTCTTTGGTTTTTGAAGTCATACAAGTTTAGGATCACATTAGGAAACGAATATGGCAAAAACGCATTATGTTTATATATCTAAATTCCTATTATGAGGAGGTAGATTTTGCCGTCGTGGCTTAGTGGTATAGCGGCTGATTCGTAATCAGCAGGCCGGGGGTTCGAATCCCCCCGACGGCTATGGAGTACGGGGTTGTAAGCCCCTTCTTATTTCTATTATCATTTTGTAGTTAGCTATACTTTTATGAGGACAATTATAATCTTTCTCCAAATTGAATCCTTACTGAATAGTAGTTGAGAATCAAAGGGGAGTATATTCTTAATTATACCAAGATAGAGGATCTAGAAAAAGGTAAGGATGAATTTATGCATTAATAAATTCATCTAATTTACTTTCAATCATATCTACAAAAGCACCAGATTTTGCAACATTAATTATATTTGCAGTTGGATTTTGCGTAGTATAATCACCAATTGCACGGTTGATAAAATAGTAAGAGTTTCTTATTTCATCAAACCCTATATTTTCCATATCTATATCTCGTATTTTGTTAGCATCATAGTCTTTTTCTTGTGTAAGTGCAGCTGCTGCAACTCTAGAAATATGAAGAGCAAAGTTCTTTGCGATACCCTTTTGAGGCATTTCCAGTTCATTTTTTATAAAACTATTAACTTTTTGATGTAATAAGCAGCAGTTTATAAACGCTTCAATATTTTCTGGATTAAAAATTCTATTGTATGCAGGATCCTCTTTTATTAATGTAGTAGGTCTTGATCGTGCTCTACTTGGGTTATAATTCAAAATTGCTTCAATTGATTGTGCTGTATGTTGTATACTGAAAATTTTATTAGCAGGTTTTCCATGATTTTTATAGTAGTTTTTTCTCCTATCATAGTAGTAACCACGATTTGCAAAAATAACTTCCAAATGTCTTTGAATTTCATCAGTTGCTCTTTGTAGTGTTGGAGATACTGGATTTTGACTATTTGTAGCAAAAATGATGTTATCCATTGTTTCCTTATTTTGTGTAACAATAATTTTTACTAATAGAGATCTATTGTCTTCAGGATTTGTTGGGTCGAAATGTTTGCTAAGTGCATATGATGTTTGTAAACCGTTTACAATTTGAATATCTTCTAGGAACAACTGTTTAGGTGCATTAGAATTGCAGTTTGATACAATCATTGTTACGCCATTGTTAAGCCACCAAAAATCTCTATTATTTTCATACTGTATACTGTGGGCAATTTTTTCATTAACATCGGCTTTGTCACCTTGATAATCTCTAATATTGTTTTCAAACAAATATTCTCTTATTTCATTAGTTTCTTCGTCAACAATAAAATCATAATAGTCTTTTAGGTAAACAACACCCATGTACCCAAATTCCGAGTTATTATGTGGGTCTATATTTGATATAGCAATTGGATTTTCTTTAAATAGCAGAGGCAATTCACTGTGATGGGGCTTTCTATATAACTCTAATAATTCTTCAGAACTATAAAGGTCAAAAGCAACAGTTGCATTTGGAATCGATTTTTTTGTTAGCTCTATAATTTGATCCATTTTAGATTCAAAAACAGTATTGACTTTATTTGCATTTGCTTTTGACGAATATACATAATTAATAGATATTGATGAATTCTTTCGAGCAGCTATTTTCCATATTTCTCGGAAGAGTCCAATTTTTTCAACTAATGCAAAGTTGAATCGAGTTAGTAAAGCATCTTCACTTAATTCTAAATCTAAAACATAAGACAAAGAAGTATTTAATGAGTTTATTGCTTCTTCTTTAAAACTAGTTTCGCGCTTTGATTGGGAAATATATACTTTAATTTGGGTTTTTTTAGAAAATTTGATTTCTTCAAGCTGATCATTATCAGTTATGACTTTATCATTTATTAAAATAAGAAATGAATCAATTCCACCATCATTACTTCCATCGACAATACTATCTTCAATATCTGAATATTATGTATCAAGGTCACTAGTAATAAACAACAATGAGAATATTTCAAAAAGTTCGCTATCTTCAACATCTAATTCATTGGCAATTTTAAATTCTTCAATACATTCATTCAATATTATTGCATTATTCATTATACTTCACCACTTCAAAAAATAATATGACTACATAATATATTTTTGAGATAATAAGCACAATTGATATAAATGTAACTCTTTTAAATTGAAAAAGAAAGTTCTACTAAAAGGAGTTGGGCCTTATAAATAATGAATGTATATCACTTTTTAGTGTATGATTTTCATTTTGAATAGTTATTACTTTCAATCCATGATCATGCCTCGTGCAATCTTTCCGGACATGGTGATTTCAACAACTGTTTCTCTTCCAATGAACATTTTTTTGACCAGTCCCAGCCTTAACAAAACCTTTTAATAATAATCATACAAGAGTTAAATTGTAAATTAAAATGTCCTTTTCAAGGCAGTGACACGGTACTCTCAACACGTGGTTAATAGTCCGCCTGAGGCTTTCTTATTACAGGATTAACTAGCCATTGGTTATTTTTACCATAATGTAGTTAATTAAAATCTGGTCTAATTTTGGCTTTGTAGAATTCCTCAAAATTTTGACAAGAATTTAAGTTAACAATAATTCAAAATGTATAGCAGATATTGATGATTATTTCCTATGTTCATCTGTTGATGGTGATTTTGATAGTTTTTCTACAGAACCAATAATAAGGGGAATCAGATGAAAATAACTGACAAGTACAATGAGATAAGATCAATCCTGATTCCAGGGTTTGACGTAGATACACCAAAGGAAATCAATTTCGGTATTCAGTTCAGCGTATCAAAGAAACAGTTTTCCCGCGTAATAAGAATATACGATGGAAAGAAGGGAATTAAAGTTGATCTATCCCAGTTAGGCACATCACCTGAAGCAGAAGAAATACGTATTGCACTCATAGAAGGTGTAGTACCTTCACTTAATAATAAGAACATTTCAATTCCCGAAGAAAAGTTAACATCATCTATAAACTTGGCTGTTACAAATGGACATGGTGTAATTGGCTCTGATGAATCCGGTAAGGGTGATTTCTTTGGTCCTCTTGTGGTAGCTGCAGTAAAGACCACTCCAGAAATTGAATCAATCCTTGAGGGGATCGGTGTCAGGGATTGCAAACAGTTGACCGATTATCAGAACATTTCTATTTCAAAGCAGATAAAGAGCTCAATTTCAGCTGATATGTTCTCCGTGAAGATCCTTGAACCAGTTGCATACAATAAATACTATGAAAATGTTCAGAACCTGAACATTATACTTACCGTAAACCATGTAAGTGCAATCAGAGACCTGTACCAGCAGGGCGATAGTATCATAATTGATAAATTTTCATACCACGATAAGATGGTAGAGGATGAACTTCGCCAATGGAACATCGATGTGAAGCCTGTTCAGATACCCCGAGCAGAAGACCAGTCAATTGCAGTGGGTGCAGCATCAATCCTTGCACGTGCAGCTTTCCTTGAGGCTATACAGGAAATGAACTAGAAGTATATCGGAGCATTCCCAAAGGGTGCATCGGATAAGGTCAAGAAGGTTGGTGCAAAGTTCATTGAAAAGTATGGCAGGGATAGGTTGCACGAAGTTGCAAAAATGCACTTCAAGACAGCATCCGAGATATGGGGACGCTAAGTCAAAAAAGAAGATCCAAAACGGCAAATAGGATCAAATTGGAGATGATTGAATGGTAGAGCAGAATATGTTAGGTTTATAGCCTCATTTAGATCATTTCAACTCTGAAGATTTTAGAGAAACTCGAAAATCCCAATTTAATTTATTTTGATTTACAGGTGAGAAATCACATCTGATCATCGCTTCTTTAAACTGCTTATTTGTGATGAAGAAACCATCTGGTGTTTGTTCAAAAAGAAGTTTAAGCGCATAACTGGTGTAATTTTTATTTGATCTACTTTGTGGGAGTATATTTAACGTTATCCAATTATCCAGGGCGTTTTTTTGAATATCGGGTAATTCGTATTCACTCGTATCTTTCTTTCTTTTTGCCATATTGATACTGAATGATTTGGAAATATTTAATTCACATCCTCTTTAACTAAGAACACTTCCTCTATTATGGGACTTTGGAATCTTAAACCAATACTCGTATTAACTCTGGAATCCATCCATTATATGGGAGTAGCAGCGGACAGATTTTTGGCAAGTAGCGATGGCTGCCTTTGACACCCTAATTTGCACAAAAATCAACTACCCCCCTACTATTCCCACACACAATCTGTTTTACCTTGAAACTAATATCTTATGTGGGTATGGGGGTTGTGTGGCAAGAGGCGAGTTTGGAGAAGACTTGTTAGGAAGTGGTAACATTATGGAATCTACAGATTCAACTGTGGAGTTAGTTAAGGATTTTGTGTGTGGTATGAAAATTGATAAAAGGACTGCAAAGTTCAAAAGTGAATATGAAGGAGAAACCTACTATTTTTGTTCTCTTTCATGCAAGAAAACGTTCGATGAAAATCCAGAAAAAGTACATTTAGTTAGCTAATTATCAGAATGTGCATATTGATATTTGGTAGTGGTAATTTATGGGAATTATAGATCTAACACTGTTGAATTACTCGATGATATAAACAATAGGGTTATTGGTGGAGGTGCACTTGACCAATTCTTTAAATCCTTGAACCAACAAATATCAACTTTTTGGGTGCAGGGAATGTAAAAGATGAAGGGATGATTTCAGCAAAGTAAGAGAACTGGGTATAGGGCTTGCTAGAAAGATAAAGGGGGATAAGGTGAAGCCGACTGATGATCTAAAAGAAGAACACCATGCTGTTAAATTGATGCTGAAGATATTGGATGGCATTTGTGTTGATATCGAATCTGGAAATAAGGTAGAACATGAGCATCTTGAAAATGTTGTTGAATTCTTGAAAGTGTTTGTTGACAAATGCCACCACACAAAGGAAGAGGAATATCTTTTCCCTGCAATGAAAAAGGCAGAGATTCTCGGATCAACAGTAATTATTGATTCTCTTCTTATAGAACATGAAACTGGAAGACGAAATGTAAGAATGATAAGTGAAGCAGTCTCTGGAAAGATGGACTCTGAAGCTCTCTCAACAATAGTCAAAAACTCAAGGGATTATGTTGAACTTTTGAGTCAACATATAGATAAAGAGGACAATAAACTCTTCCCATTGGCAGATAAACATCTTGCTCCGGAAATTCAGGAAGATCTATTTAAATCATTTGAGATTGTCGAGATCGAGAAAATAGGTGAAGGCAAACATGAAGAGTTCCATAAGCTTCTTCATAATCTAAAAGATGTTTATGTAAAGTCTTAATTCAGCTATGTTCAGTTGAATTCACTCAGATGTGTTCTTTATCCTATGTATATAGGATGAACTTTTTTGTTTTGTAGATTTATTTTGCTGGTTGAAAACCCTTTTATTTGTCGTGCACTAATTAGTAAGTATCAATCAAATGCTCCTAATAAGATCGATAAATGTTTGACTTGGGTCCGAAAACTTACACCCCCCCGACGGCTATGATGTAGGGGGTTAAACTTCCCTCTTTCTTTTCTTATTTATATCTCATTGATGTCTTATGCACCTTGAATTCAGATTGCCTTGAAAGAAAAGTACTTCTTATTTTATCAGTACAACTCAAAAAATTTTCCTAATGATTCTTCATGTTCTCCCATGCTGAACTTGCGGCATAGTTGCCGTAAATTTGTAGACAAAGTTAGTTTTCATCATCAAATTATATTTTGTTTTACTGTATTGTATTATATTTTTTACATTCAATTTGTTGTTTTTTATATCTACAAATATGCTAAAAGAATTATATATAAAAGCATTTAATGACTCTTTTTTTGCCATATGCTCTCCATTTTTATGTTATGGAACAATTACCCCATTGTTCCTATACATTGAAAATATAAATCAAGTGTTTAATAAATAGTTGTTGAGGGTAGGTAAAAGATGAATGTAAAAAATTTGCTCATCTCTATGGGGATCGTTCTATTGATATTGTGTTCTGCTGGAGGTGTCTATGCTACTGGTATAGATACTCAAGAAGATCTTTCAATTAAAAGTGTTCGGGATGTGAGGTCTGTTTCTATGGTAGATACAGACTCCTATCTGGGAGACTTTAAACCAGCTACAGATGCCCAAAAGAAAATGAGCAGTGATCTAGTTGAGCTGGTTAATGAGGACAAAAGCGGTCAGGTACAGGTACAAGTTCCAAATGGTTTTAGCTCTGCCAACTATATTTCCAGGACTGTTGATTACCAGATCTCTGATGATCTTGTTTATGTCTATATATATCTAAATCCATCATCTGACTTTGGTACTGTTGAGCCATATGTATGGGAGATAACGGGTACTGATAGTAAAAATAACATTATGGTTGCATGGGTAGAGGTTAGCGATCTGGAAGAACTGGCAAATATTGGATCAGTACGCACTATAAGAACGGTCATGCCACCAGTGACGAGGGAAGGATCGGTTGTTACTGAGGGTGATTCCATCCACAGGACTGACATCGTCAGGGCAGACTACTCACAAGATGGATCCGGCATAAAGATTGGTGTCATTTCAGACGGTGTAGATAGTCTGGCAATTTCTCAGAGCACCGGTGATCTTCCTACCAATGTAATTGTTCTGAGCAACGAAATTGGGGGTGATGAAGGGACTGCCATGCTCGAGATAATACATGACATGGCACCGGGTGCTGAACTTTATTTTCATGATATGGGAAACGATGTATTAGCATTTAATTCTGCCATTGATTCACTTGTGGACGAAGGATGTACTGTGATCGTTGATGATATTGGATGGATTCTTGAACCATTCTTTGAGGATGGAGTTGTTGCATCGCATGTTGCTCAGGTGATAGAAGACAATGAATTAGTTTATGTATCCTCTGCTGGAAATTCTGCCGATAATCATTATCAGGGATTGTATTATGACAATGTTAATTCTCCCGGGCAGCACGATTTTAGCAGTGGAACAGATACATTTACTGATCTTTATGTTGATATTGAACCTTCTGCATCCGTCATCGTTATTCTTCAATGGGATGATGAATTTGGTTCTTCCGATAATGATTATGATCTTTACCTCGTGGATTATTATTCTGATGAAGTTCTGGGATATAGTGTAATCACTCAAGATGGAAATGGTGATCCTCTTGAAGGGTTTTACTATGAAAATGATGGTTATGACACCAGGGAGGCCAAAGTTATTGTGGAGAGATATTCTGGAGATGCAAAGATCCTTGAACTTTATATCTACGGGGTTTCTCTTTACACAGATAATCTCAATTCTGATGATTCTATATTTGGTCATCCTGCAGTACCTGACGTTATAGCAGTGGGCGCTATAAGTGCCGGTGATCCCGGTAATGATGACATCGAATACTTTTCGTCACAGGGGCCAGTTACGATAAGCTACCCCTCAGAAGTGTTACGTCAAAAACCCGATGTAGTAGGAATTGATGGTGTATCTGTAACTGGAGTAGGTTTTGTAACCCCTTTCTATGGTACAAGTGCTTCTGCACCGCATGTCGCAGCAATTGCAGCTCAGGTATGGTCTGCATATCCTGATATGACTGCTTCTGATGTTCGGGAAGTTCTGCGCTCTTCTACAGTAGATTGTGGGGATCAGGGATTTGATTATGTATATGGTAACGGGCTGGTCAATGCATTGAATGCTTATATTTTATCAGATACATTTGACCCAGAAGTTATCATCGATCCTGTAACAAGTCCAACCAATGTTACCACTCAGACCATCGCAGGAACTGTCACAGAACTTAACCTTGATTCAGTTACAGTCAATAGTGTGGATGCAACAGTTACAGGTAATAGCTATTCTGCAACAATTGATCTTTCTGAAGGCGAGAATGTAATTACGGTAATTGCAACAGACATTGCTGGCAACGTTGGAAACAACACTACTTCAATATTTGTTGATACAGTTGATCCAGAGGTTACTATTGATGCTGTAACAACTCCAACCAATGTTACCACTCAGACGATCACAGGAACTTTCATAGATCCTAACCTTGATTCAGTTACAGTCAATGGCGTAGCTGCAACAGTTGCCGGTGATGGCTATTCTGCAACAATTGATCTTTCTGAAGGCGAGAATGTAATTACGGTAATTGCAACAGACATTGCTGGCAACGTTGGAAACAACACTACTTCAATATTTGTTGATACAGTTGATCCAGAGGTTACTATTGATGCTGTAACAACTCCAACCAATGATAGTACCCAGACGATCACAGGAACTTTCATAGATCTTAACCTTGATTCAGTTACAGTCAATGGCGTAGCTGCAACAGTTGTCGTTGATGGCTATTCTGCAACAATTGATCTTTCTGAAGGCGAGAATGTAATTACGGTAATTGCAACAGACATTGCTGGCAACGTTGGAAACAACACTACTTCAATATTTGTTGATACAGTTGATCCAGAGGTTACTATTGATGCTGTAACAACTCCAACCAATGATAGTACCCAGACGATCACAGGAACTTTCATAGATCTTAACCTTGATTCAGTTACAGTCAATGGCGTAGCTGCAACAGTTGTCGTTGATGGCTATTCTGCAACAATTGATCTGTCTGAAGGCGAGAATGTAATTACGGTAATTGCAACAGACATTGCTGGCAACGTTGGAAACAACACAACTTCCATACTGCTGGATACAATTGATCCAACAATCAGTATCGACAGCATTACAGGCACATATGTTGTGGATGAAGTGGTGTATACTAATTCGACCATCAATGTTAATGCAACAGCATCAGGAACTCCAGGAGATGTGAATTCAGTTGAGTACACACTCGGTTCTGTACTTACAAACTATGAGAGGAGCATGAATGCAGAACTGATCAATGGTAACTGGACAGCAACATTCGACTTTTCATCAATACCTGATGATGGTCACTACACGCTTACTGCAAATACCATCGATAATGCAATGAATTCGAAATCTATCAATTCCGATGTTTTAATATTAGTTGATCGTGTATCTCCAGAATTCTCATCAACTGTTTCCAGATATAATGAAACTCATGGAATGGTTTCTGTAATTTCTTCCGAAACTATTGCCGGATGTCCTGCAGTTGAAGTAAATTCAGTTGCAATTGAGGTTGTTAAGAACAGTGGTAATTGGACTGGATATTTCCAGCCGGGTACTGAACAGATGTTCAATGTTACTGTAAAAGGTACCGATATTGCAGGCAACATTGGTTCTAGCATTTCTACAGCCTTTATGGAAACAATTGAATTCACAAACGGATCTGGATCATTCAATAGTAGCAATTTTGGTACGATCATTACTTTCAACACCACAATTGATACTATTGGATGTATAATTGTGACAGAAAGCGAGGAACCAATGGCCAATCTGACAGATGATTCTGTAGGACTTTACTTCATAAATGTAGAACTCGATGGCAGTCTTTCAGAAAATATGTCTGGTGCCATGATTGCAATACCGATAAGTTCAGTTACTCTGTTTGATGGAATTAGCAAAGAAGACGTTTCCATACGTTATTACAACGAAACGGAAGACCTTTGGGAGATCTGTCCAACTTCTATAGATATTGTTAATGATGAAGAATGCTGGATCACATATGTGGATCATTTCTCAACTTATGGGGTTATTGTAACTGACACAATAGCTCCTGTAATGGATAATGTATCTCCTGTAAGTGGGACTATATTTGCTAAAGATACTACTTCCGTTGATATCCGGTTCAATTATAGTGATGAGCAAACTGGTATTAACGTCAGTTCAATTGTCTTTGAATTGGATGATGTTGTAATTGCTGATGATTCGCTGGAGATTACAAGCAGTTATGCTTCCTATAATGCTACAGACTTAATTTCTGGAAGTTTCACTGCTTTAGTAACAGTTGTTGATAATGCCGGCAATTCTGCAGTTTTTAGCACATCATTCTCAATAGCATCTGATAGTACAACCAGATCAGGAAGTGGTGGCTCTTCTGGTGGTGGCGGTGGAAGTGGAGCAACCGGCGAGTCCTTCGAGAACATCGCATTCAAGGATGTGAAGACAGAGGACATCGTATTTGGACTTGATATCAGTTACCTCTTCGATGAAGAACAGAATGCAATTTAGTATATCAACTTCTCTGCATTGAGAACTTACGGAAAGATTTCGACGACTATTGAAGTGCTTAAGGACAGATCTACAATGGTTGAAGAAAGTGCTCCTGGACTTGTCTATAGCAACCTTAACATCTGGGTTGGTAAATCAGGATTTGCTACTGAAGATAATATTGCTGACCCTGTAATAGTTTTCCGTGTAGCAAAAGTCTGGTTGACAGAGAATTGTATTGATGAGAATTCAATATCACTCTATCGATATAGTGGGGGTAAATGGAATGCTCTTAATACCGGGAAGATTTGTGAAGATGATTCATACGTCTACTTCGAAGCAGAAACTCCAGGTTTCTCACCATTTGCTATTGCAGCAGATGTTGATGATGGGGCTGTAACAGACAATACTGATCCAGCGGAAGAGGTTTATGACTCTGGCAATGATATGGTTTTGTCATATGAGGAACTTCCTGTAAGTGAATCAAAAAGCATCCCTGGAATTTCCATGGTCACATCCGTGTGCATCCTGATATTTGCTTGCCTGTTCAGGAAAAGGAAGAACTGAGTTTCTTCCTTTTTTTCTTCTTTTTGAATTGAAATATCATTTCAATCACGAAATAACAGAAATGTTATTGGCCAAATATCTAATCTCTTCCTGGTATGGTCATTGAGATTAAATGGCTTATCAGCACTAGCATTCGCTTCATGTGATGAAAATCCCTTTTGAAAGACACTTGTTTATTTTTAATGTATAAATCTTCTCGACGGCTATGGAGTACGGGGTTGTAAGCCACTTGTTATTTTTATTTATCTTATACTACTTTGAGTTCAAATCTTACTCCCTGCACATGGAATAGGGGATATGGGTAACTCAGAAAAATGCAACTTTATGTTTTTATGTAGTAAGTAGGTTTTAGGAGATAATATGGTAGCAACCAGGCAAAAGTATTCATTCTGATCTCACATCATCCAGTCACCCTCCCAAAAAGATAGAAAAATAACTATCTGCTTTGAACAAAAAATAACACCTTTTTACTCATCTATCGAATAGATATATGTGCAACTTCCTCTTATACTAATCTTGTTCAAATCTATTTGATGCCTCATCATCACAAGGAGAAATAACATGAATAATGACAGGGATACAGGTTCATGCTGCTCATCTGATAGCGGAACGGACACATCCTGTTTCATCACAATGGTAGATCTGGACCGAAACATCTCTCCTCCTGAGATCCGCAAGACCGCAAGTGTGATCACTTTCAGTGACAGGTTTGATCATTTTCTTGGGCGGTGTGGTGTCAAACGAGAAGAACACATTGTAAGTCCGGGAATCTATAAACTGGGAAACCCTACTCCGGATTCTTCTGTCTTTGTCTCGGCGAATTATACACTCAGTTTCGATGCACTCCGCAGTTCACTTGCAGGTATCGACTGTTATATCCTTGTCATAGATACCAAAGGTATCAACGTCTGGTGTGCTGCCGGCAAAGGAACATTCGGTACTGATGAAATAATCTATCGCATCAAATGGTCAGGACTTGACAAGATCATCAACCATCGAAATCTCATTTTACCACAACTCAGTGCACCGGGAGTCTCTGCACATGCTGTCAAACGCAGGTCTGGTTTTAAGGTCGAATACGGACCTGTTCGTGCCGAAGACCTTCCGCAATATCTCAGGACTCATACCGCAACAGCTGAAATGCGCAGGGTCCGATTCACATTCATGGACAGGCTGGTGTTAACTCCTGTGGAATTGGTTCATGTAATCAAACCAACATTACTTGCTGCAATCATCCTCTACTTGTTAGTAGGTCCTTTTGCAGTACTCATTGCGGTCGTCACAGCATTCACAGGAACCGTACTGTTCCCTGTTCTGCTTCCTTTCATTCCGACACACGACCTCAGTACAAAGGGACTGATACTGGGAGGAATTGTAACGATTCCATTTGCATTCGTTGTTGCAACGAATTCTATGATTAACTCTGCGATGTCACCCCTGGAGAATATACTTGCAGCATTGTCCGCTTTCCTCATACCGACCGCAGTGATTGCATATCTTGCCCTTAATTTTACAGGATGTACAACCTACACTTCAAGAACCGGTGTCAAAAAAGAGATATTCAGATATGTACCGTTCATGGCAATTATGGGAGGTATGGGACTACTTTTTCTTATCATTCTGTTTATCACTTTAATGGAGGTGATCTGATGTTCAACTCATATCTTGAGAACACCCTTCAATATTATCCTGAGAAATGCATCAATTGCCTCATGTGTACACAGGTCTGTCCTCATGGAGTGTTTACCGAAGGAAAGGAACACGTAGAACTCAAAAGTCCTGCTTCATGTATGGAATGTGGAGCTTGTGCAGGCAATTGTCCTGTGCAGGCAATTGAAGTAGAGAGTGGTGTGGGATGTGCGTGGGCAATGATTAGTGCAGCACTCAGAGGTAAGGATATGGATAGTGATGCGTGTTGTTGTGGTGAGGACGATGGGTGCTGCCAATGAAGATATACAGGGATGCAGGTCTTCAATACATTATGGGAATGATAAGAGAGGTTTATCATAAGAGGGTTTTTCCATTGTACATGACTTATACAAATGGGGTGGCAAACGCTTCACCAGAACTGACAAGCATATTTAATCCTTAAAGAAATTCGATATTTATCCCGCTTCCTATTCCCCGTATTTAGGATATGCACATTTGAAAACCATGCTGATATATGGTATCATCTGAAATTGATTTCAACTATCCCACTCAGGCGTACGCAGTAACCAGAGCAAAAGAAGAATTAATTATTTACAGTCAAAAAGATTCTGAAAGCAAGTTTCTTGAAGAGATAAAGAATCATATAATTCTTAAGGAATTACGAAAATAAATTCACTTCAATCTTGATTTTCAATTTATGAATTTCGTTATTAAGCGATGTATTTCCCTTCCTATGGGGGTATAAGTTCCCCCGATGGGTTTCCATATGATTTCTGGTTCTAATGTTATCATTTTTGATTAATATTCCGGGTTCAAGTCTTACCCATTGTGCAAAAAATAATGTATGTAGTAATCCTGTTGTTCCGTCTAAATGGCAATTTCCGTTTCCTGACGGATAGGTGATTTCATGGACAACCAATAAATCAACTCTATAGGTGGTGTTTCTCCTTTTCAAAAATGGATTCATTAAACCTGCATAACAAGGAAATGATGCAAACTTTCATCCTTGAACATGTTTGGAGATTTACTTTTCTGGACGAAAACCTTTCCATGGTTTTAATGAGGCATTCTATGGATTCAACTGTTTCTTGAGCCATCGGCACAGCCTGAAATTTTCAAATTTTTGTGTTATCTTGGTTGAGGATTTCTACAAAGCCCTTGATTCGATACTTTGTGTCCCTTATTTCTATTCAAATGTAGCACTTTGTGTTCGAATAACATAGTTGATGGTCAACAGAACTTTATGGCAATCCCATATTATTAAAAAACTTTATATATTAGAAAATAGTACATAGGTTGCCTACTATCGTAGGGGTAAAAGGCAAACTAAAGGAACAAATACTATACTTAAATCAAAAGGAGAAACAACTATGGTAAATAAGATCGAAGTTAGAGTTGTATCAGCTTCACCTCTGCCACATGCATTACATGGTTTCAGGTTAAGCAACGGAACAGTTGGAAAAACCAATGCACATTCTGTTCTTGAAAACTCCGCTCGTAGAGTAATTGAGTAATAGTTGTCATTTATTTACAGGCATTGATATATCCTCCCGACATATCATTGCCACAACTTATTTTCAAAAACGATTAACTAAATAGATGATCCATAGGCCTTTTCAGGATCAACAGCGGGTTGTATTGGTCAGGACAGCTCTCAGGCTGCTACATTGACTGGGAATACTGCTGAAGGATCAAAGAAAGTTGATGTTGTTTATCTGAGCGGTGGGGATTATGGTTACCCACAACCATTCACGATATATCCGAGGGGTCCCGGTTCTTCAAAGGTAGGTATAATCTTTGACAGTCTGGTGGAAAGAGATGAAGTTGGTATAATTCCCTGGCTGGCTGAAAGCTGGGAAATCAATTCAGATGGAACTGAATATACCTTTTATCTGCGGGAAGGTGTAAAGTGGAGCGATGGAGCACCATTTACGGCAAATGATGTTAAATTTACTTTCGATTATGAGCAGGAAAATGTACCGGTTTCAGGTGGAATTGAAGCTGGTGTTATAGAAAGTGTTCAGGTTGTGGATTCGTCTAATGTTAAATTCGTATTGACTCAGCCGGTGTCAACTTTCCTTTACAAGCTCACGAGTTTTAAGATCATACCTGAGCACATATATGGAAATATCTCAGATCCTGTCAGTTTCCTTGAGCCGGAAGCAGTAATTGGTACTGGTCCGTTCCTTCTTGATGAATATAACCAAGAGCATGGGACATATCGTTTCGTGAGAAACAAAAATTTCTGGGGACCGGATACTGCCGTTGAATTTGTTCCGGTCAGTGATCCATTGATAGCTTTTGAACAGGGTGAGATCGATTTCACAGGTATATCGCCTGATACTCTTGATCGTTTCACATCAGACCCTGATGTAAGGGTAGTCCACCAGCCAGCATTCTGGGGTTATCAGTTCTATTTCAACATGAATACATGTACGGAGCTTAATGACAAAAGAATAAGACAGGCTTTTGCTTTTGCTTATGCTATTGATCTTGATGAACTGGTGGAAAAGATCGCTAGAGGTGCGGGAAAGCCTAATACTCAACATGTTACAACTCTTCTCATTTTAAGATAAACCTTTCCAATCTATCATCTTCATGGCTATAATAGAAGAAATCAACATCATATACGAGATGCCCGTATTGTTTTAACCAGTCCTCTGGAACGCGGCGGTCATTCCCAAAGACCAGAAACTTATGCAATGCGGCAGCTTTTTCCAGTAACCATACATGTTCAGAAATGACCGGGAATTTTGCTGATGGCAGATCTTTATCATCATCCATCGTAAGGTAATGTGCATAGCCAACTATTTCTTTATCATGGGACATCATACCCGAAGACTTTGGGATTCCCGGGTATTGGCCTGTAACCAGTTCTTTGGAATAAAAATCAGACATTACATCAAGTGCTTTATTTTCGAAATCATGTGATTTTGTTGGTGTGGATGTTTTAAAATCCTCGGATTTATCTTTTGTATAGATGATGTTTTCCGGGTTGATGAAGCTCACTCGTTGAGTTTCTAAATTCACTTTTGCTTTCCAGCCATAGCCAAGCCATCCATCCATTGCATGAATTCGGTCTTTGTCATTGGTCCACCACGCGGGGTGGTTCCTTGCAGCTGGTGGTAAGGGGAAACCCAATATGCTTTCAATCTCTGAAAGATCGAGTTGAACTCGAGTTCCTTTCTGATTTCCGAGATACGTCCCTAATTCTGAATATTTGCCCATTGTATCTACCACCATATTTGAATGAACCAGATAATAAATGAATCATTTACCGGATAAAAGATGATCACAGATCAGGCTCTTTCACTACTCAAAGCAGATTATTTTCAGGGTAATTATGGTTATTGGTTCAAGATTTCTCGCTACAACAGCAAGAAGCTATTACAGGCTGGCAGTTCATGGTGGATCAGTTGGAAATACAAAAAAGTGAATGTTGTTTTTATAATTCTTTTTCAAGAGTATTCAGAGATCCATCATAGATCCTTTAAATTGTGAATTATTTCTGCATACTTTTATTATCTGCCATTCTAATAAGGCGAATGAATATAAAAGAATGGATACTGAGCTCATAAAGAACAGAGGCACACAGGCCTACGAGTACGAAGTTGTTTATGCAGGTGATAATACAAAACGCAATGTGATCTTCAACAAATCCGTTTTCACGGGCATGAACAACAATGTTGCTGGTATAATTGGGGTAATTCTGGATATTACCGAACGTGTAAGATCAGAAAAACTACTTAAAGAGTATTTTTATAGACGTTATGCGTCACGATCTTTTGAACAATGTAACTGTTATAGATGGATACAACAGTCTGTTGATCTCTAGTGAAGATGATGACAAAAAGCTGGAGTGGCTGAAAAAAATGGACATCAGTACTAAAAAACTGATAGAACTTATTGAAAGTGCTGCATCACTTGTCAAACTTGAATCAACCGATGGGCTGGAACTCGGTTCGATTGATATTGGAAATATGCTGTGTGAAAGTATAGGCAACTTTGAGTATCAGGCAGGCTGTAAAGGCTCAGACATCAATTTTGTCTCGGAAGGGACATTTGTTGCACTTGCAAACCCCGTCATCGAAGAAGTATTTTTCAATTAATCTCAAATGCATTGAAATACGGATCTGACAATGGCAATATAAAGATCGATATTGAAGATGCAGGCGACAAATGGAATGTTAAGTTCACGGATTCAGGAAATGGGGTTCCTGATGAATACAAATCCCTTGTATTTGAACGCTTCAAACGTGTAGGGAATGCCGCTATATAGGGAAGCGGTCTCAGACTTGCCATTGTAAAAAAGATAGCTGATCTACACAACGGAGAAGTGGGTGTGGAAGATAATCCCGATGGGCATGGCAGTTTTTTCTGGGTGACATTGAGGAAAGCATGAACGAATTTTCGGAAGGTTCTTGAGTCAAGTGAGTTGGAGTTTGTAGCTATTGATAACAAAAATGCTTCAAATTAGATGAAAGTAATATGATATATTTTATAATCTAATAAGAAGCATTATAAATTATGTACGAACTACACACTCCTGTCAATCCTAAAGCTGTAGTAAAGTACATAGGATATTACCTGATAGCTTTTGCTTTTGTATTGTTTGTTCCTGCAATTGCTGCGCTTATACTCGGATATATGGAAGGCGTGGTCGATTATGGGCTCACTTCTGTTGTAGTTTTCATCATTGGATATCTGATATATCGATCTCTCCCTGATTATGATCTTGAGGCAAAGGATGCCCTGATCATCGTAGCACTGGTTTTCCCGATCTCAGCTTTCCTTAGTGCGATCCCTATGTCACTTACAACGGGGATGCCTTTCATCGATGCTTATTTTGAAAGTGTTTCAGCTGTTACGACAACGGGGCTTAGTGTTGCACCGCCGGATGTCGGACCCTTGTTCCTTTTCTCACGTTCCTGGGGTCAATGGGTTGGAGGGATAGGAATTATCCTTGTTGTTCTCTCGGTCCTGATTAGTCCGGGAACCACAGCTTCGAGGATCTATAAGGCCAACTACGGGGACATGAAGATAAGGCCAACTGTGATAGCCACCACCCGCACACTTGGTAAGGTCTACATTATTATTACATTGATCTCTGTGGTACTTCTTTTGATCAGCGGGATGTCACTGTTCGATTCGATCTGCCATGCACTTTGCTGTGTATCAACAGGTGGATTTTCCACACGTGCTGCAAGTATAGGGGCATATGGGGGCACCCTGGTACCAGCTTCAATAAGTGTATCATGCCTTCTGGGAGCTGTCAGTTTTGTACTTTATCCATCTCTTCTCAGGAATCCTGGGAAGGTATTAAAAAATGTGGAACTTCGCTATTTCCTGACCTTTATTACTGTGGGGTCAATGGTTTTTGCTTTTACTATTGCAGGTGAGAACATGGGCTATGGTCTAATCCCGAAAAGTCTTTTCCAGGTGATCTCAGCAATCACTACTGCAGGCTTTTCCACGATGGACCTTTCTATTTTATCTGAGGCATCAATAGCTGTTCTGATATTTATGATGTGGATGGGTGGAAATGTCGGTTCCACTGCAGGTGGTATAAAGATATTCAGGATAGTTCTATTGTTAAAAGTGGTTCATAATGTATTGCTGAGGCTATTTCTTCCAAGGGAGGCTATTACACCTATAAAGATCGAAGATCATGTAATAGAAAGCGACGAGATATACAATCTTGTGACCTTCATGCTGCTTTATACGCTGATACTTATTGTATCATCTTTCATTTTCATGCTTTATGGGACGAATATGGGTAACTCCTTGTTCGAGGTGTCAAGTGCTTTGAGTACCGTAGGACTCTCTACAGGTACTACTAGTGCTGCAATGCCAATTGTTCTTAAGTTTGTATTAATATTTGATATGTTATTTGGAAGAATAGAGATAATTCCATTGCTATTGCTATTCATGCCGGGAACATGGATGAGAAGGAAAAGGGAAAATAAGAGGAATGTGAGATCATGAGAGTAATTATAGTCGGAGCTGGTTCTCTGGGAATACACCTTACCAGAAATCTTATCGATCAGGGCAGAGAGGTCATTCTTATCGAGAAAGATGAAGCTATAGCTAAAGAACTTGCAGAAACCCTGGATTGTACGGTTATAAATGCTGAAGGCACAAGACCAGATATCCTTGAAAAGGCGGATATCGCTAATGCAGATGCAGTAGTTGCCTGTACTCCAAATGACCAGAACAACATTCTTATAGGCTTGATCGCCAGGGATGCTAAGGTTGAGAAGCTCATCCTCAAGATAGAGGACAAGCAGTTCATGGATATCGCAAGCAAGCTTGGATTCTATCATATGATAAATCCAGCCAGCATATCTTCCAGCTATATTTCAGATGTTCTCAGAGGAATAAACGCAATTGAACTTAGTAATATGGTGCGTTATGATGTGCGTTTTATAAGTGTCATAGCAACTGAAAAAATAATCGATATGCGATTGTCCGAGATACCGCTGCCAGAGAACAGTGCTTTCATTGGTGTATACCGTAAGAATGATTTCATCCTTGCTGAGAAGGATCCTAAATTATCTGAAAAGGATGAGCTTATCCTTGTGACAAGGGCAGATATGATCAGCAGTGTGAACGAGGTCCTGGGCAGGAATCTCGACTAATTAAAAATTTGTACCAGTATCTCTATATATTTTTGAGAATAAGATGTCTATAGTTCAGACTCTATGATTTGATCCGGGGGATATAGCCGGGAGTTGATCTGGGGTTCGAAAGTTAAGAACTATTATGTTCCATGATCGGAAAACAGGGGGTTGCCGATGATTGTACTAAGACCTTTCGAAGCTAATGACAATGCTGCTTTATTGGAAATTGACAGACTGTGCCCACAGGGTAATGACAGGATCGCAGAGGCGATGGAAAAAAGTCCGGACATCGTTGCACGGTATAAGCTGTATGATAACTGGAAAGTTGTCATAGCTGAAGAGGATGGACAGATCGCAGGCTGGATAGGATGGACGTTAAAAAAAGACGTATCAGGGATACGATATGGATACCTTGCGGAAGTGATGATACATCCGGAATTCCGGAGAAGGGGAATTGCTGGGAAATTGATAAAAGAGGTCGAAAGGGACCTTGTTGAAAATAATGCATCCTATGTCTATTGCTACATCTTCGAACCAAATGAGGCTTCAAATATTCTTTTTGGGAAACATGGATATGAAAAAATGGACAAGATGTTGGTTGAAGTTGTATCCGTGTATAGGAATGTCAAAGTTTCACAGGATCATTCTGTTCGACTTGCTACAAAGGATGATATTCAGGAAATTGTGGAACTTATAAACAATTATAATTCAGGGAGATCGAACTTTGTACCATATACAACGGTGAGCTTTGAAGAGCATGTGAAGAATATGCCGGGGTATGGGATGGAATATCTCTGGGTAGCCTCATCAGGTAGTAGTATCGTGGCATGCGTTGGCTTATGGGATATATCATTGCTTGCGAAATTTTACTATGCAAAGGAGCCCGCTTCTATGAGGGTCCTTGGTTTGATCTTCAATTTACTTGATAGATTTACCAGTATGCCGAAGATACCTGCAGAAAATGAGCTTACCGCTATCTATGATATGACCGATCATGCATTTGCACCCGAAAACGCTGATGCAATGCTCGATCTTCTCAATTATCTGAATAACACTCTGCTTGAGAACCAAAGAAGTTTTTTCGCATTCCTTGTCACTGATGATGATCCTGTATCAGAGGTAGTCAAAAGATTAAAGCCCAGTATAGAGGTATGGAATTTGTACACTAAGTCCCTGGATGGCGAAAGTTTGGACCTTCATCCATTGTATCTGGATGTTCGCGATTTCATAATGTGACCATGCAAAAAGGACAAATGGCTTATCTTCATTAACCAGAAGTTCCATAATATGAAAAAGGGAGTGTTTCAATGGGATCCGAAAAAGAATATCGTGTGATCTTTGAGAAATCCCCGCTGGGGATCATGTATTTTGATCGTGATGGTATCGTTAGTCTTTGCAATGGAAGATCTGCCTCGATATTTGGTAAAAAGAAGGAGGACATCATCGGGTCAGACATGTTGTCCTTTTTTAATGATGATAAGATCGGATCTGGTATTGAGAAAGTGCTTTCCGGGGATTCTGTAAGCTATGAAGATGAGTATCTGGATCTCCCCGATGGTCCGTCTGTACAGATCGAGGTTCATTGCAGTCCCGATATTTCTCAAGATGGTTCCATCCACGGTGGTATCTGCATGATAGAGGATATCACACAAAGAAAAGAGCTTGAAGAGATACTGAAACTGGATGAGTCTCGGCTTGAAGCGCTTTTGGAACTTGAGCAGATGATGGATGCACCTATGCAGGAGATCGCGGATTTTGTTCATGAGGAAGCCGTCAGGCTTACCGGTAGCACGATCGGTTATCTTGCATTCCTGAATGATGACGAATCGGTCCTTACAATGCATACCTGGTCGAACAGTGTGATGAAAGAGTGTACTGTTCCTGACCGGAAATTCGTCTATGAAGTGAAGAAGGTCGGCCTCTGGGGTGAACCGATAAGGCAGAGGAAACCTGTTATTATCAACAACTATATGATGCCTCATCCTCTCAAGAGGGGATATCCCGAAGGGCACGTGGAACTCACTAACTATATGGCAGTCCCGGTTTTTGAAGGTAACAGGATCGTTGCAACCGCAGGTGTAGGCAACAAGGACGGGGAGTATGATGCTTCTGATGTTCGCCAGCTGACACTTTTGATGCAGGGCCTGTGGAGGCTAATCCAGCGCAGGGAATCCATTGATGCACTTAAGAAGTACGCGGAGGATCTCGAACATTCGAACGAGCTCAAGGAGCTGTTCTCCGATATCATGCGTCATGATCTGCTCAACCCTGCAGGTATTGTCAAGGGCTATGCCGAGCTGTTGCTTGAGATGGAAGATGATGAAAAGAAGCAGGGGATGATTCGGATCATTGACCGCAACAACAAAAAGCTCATAGACATGATTGAGAACGCGGCAAGGTTTGCAAAACTGGATACTTTTGAGGACATTGAATTCCAGGAAATAGACTTGGCTCTTGTCATTGAGAGCGTGATCGGCAACTTCCGTCCCAATATAGAAGAGAAACAGATGGAAGTTGAATTTGAACACCAGGGCTCATATCCTGCAAAGGCTAACCCGATGATAGAGGATGTGTTCTCAAATTTGCTTTCCAATGCGATAAAATACAGCCCTGAAAATGAAAGGATCATCATTGAGATCTCGGATTCCGGCGACGAATGGAAGGTTTCGTTTACGGATTTTGGAGAAGGGGTTCCTGATGAGAACAAGCCGGAACTGTTCGAGCGTTTCAAGCGTGTCACGAAGAAAGGTATCAAGGGAACGGGGCTGGGTCTTGCTATTGTAAAGAAGATAATTGGTCTTCATGATGGGAGCGTTGGAGTTGAGGACAATCCTGAAGGTCAGGGAAGTGTTTTCCGGGTCACTTTGGAGAAATGGGGTCAATAACATTTTTATATAATTCTTAAATTATTTTAAAACCAATTGCTCAAATATATATAAAAGATAATCCAAACCTCTTATTGGAGTTGTTGAATTATGATTGCAGAAGAGAAGCTGGATGAGCTTGCAAAAGCTTGTGAGGAATGTATTGGTAATGATTCCGGCTCTATCGAAGAGCATTTTGAAAAATGTCCGGTTTGTAAGTTATACAAAGAGCAGGCAGAGGCCGTCAGCTGCATTACAGAAACAATAAAGCATATTGCTTCAAAATCTGAAAAAGAAATATGTGATGCATTATTCAAACAACTGAACAACTTCTATAGCATGCCGGATGAGCAAAGACTGGAAGCAATCAGCAAAATGCTTGATGCCGAAGGGGAGTTATCAGAAGAGGATCTTTTCAAGATTGTGACCACTCGTGTGTCTCTTCTAACAAAACTCCCTAAAGAAAAACGTGTTCTTTTGATGGATTCGCTTGAAAAAGCAATGTCAATGTGGCCCGAAGACCGAAAACTGCTGGAAAAACGTGCTATTATGAATGCCACTCAGGACTATTTCCTTCTTAAAAAGGTCCTTCTCAGGAGAATGTTCAAAAAAATGCTCTCCTGAAAAAATCCTGTATTGGGATATTTAGAAGATCCCGGTTAAGAGATCTCCCGAATATATCTGATAACTACTTTGTATAATATATCTCAAATTATTCTTTGAATAGTGAGGGTATCAATATTCAACTTTAAGAGTATTCTCATGGATCTGGTTCTTTGTCTCAATTAGGCCATAACTACTGCTAAGTTCAAACTCCGGTTTCGGCTCATTTGAATGCTTAACTCTGAACATTTTCTTTAATAGACCTCTCGACTCTTTCATTTTCTCAAGAATTCTACTATTCCTTATTGCTTTTACATTGTATTCATCTTCTGAGAGGGCCTTCCGGAAATATTTCTCAGCTTTCTCGTAATCTTCCAGTTCTCCGTATGCTCTGCCCATATTGTTATAGATCTCCGAGATCGAGGACGGGTGCATCTCCTCTGAATTTAAAAGAGCTTTTTCATATTCTTCGATCGCTTTTTCGAAATAGCCTTCATCTGAAAGGATGTCTCCAAGAGCTCCTAATGCGAATGAATTTAACGGGTTCATCTGAAGTACGAGCATTACTTCGGTTTCAGCCTCACTGAACTTCTTGTTCTCTCTTAATGTATTTGCATAATTTAAGTGAGAGGCCACGTTCTCCGGATTTATCTTCAGGGCCATATTGTAAGCTTCAGTTGAATCTTCGAATTTCTTCATGTGGGAGAATACGTTGCCTTTGTTGGTCCATACGTTCTCGGATTCCGGATTCAGCTCAAGGGCCTTGTTGTATGCCTCGATCGCTTTTTCGTACTTCTTCAGATGGTAGTAGACATTTCCTTTGCTAATCCACACTTTCTCATCTTTCGAGTTCATCTCAAGTGCTTTCTCATATGCCTCGATAGCTTCCTCATATTTCTTTAATTGTGAGTATGCATTTCCTTTGTTGATCCATGTCTTTTCATCTTCCTGATCGATCTGCAAGGCTTTCTCATAAGCTACGATCGCGTCATCATATGATTTCAGGTATGAATATGCATTTCCTTTGTTGGCCCAAGCATTCTTATCTTTCGGCTTTAGTTCCAAGGCTTTGGTATATGCTTTTATTGCATCCTCATATCTTTTCAGATAAGTGTAAGCATTACCTTTATTCGACCAGACGAATTCAGATTCCGGATCAATCTCCGTGGCTTTATCGTATGCATATACTGCTTCTTCGTATCTTTCCAGGCAGAAATATGAATTACCTTTGTTGATCCAGACGCTCTCTAATCCCGGATCTATCTCAATTGCCTTGTCGTATGCCTGAATTGCTTCGTCGTATATCTCTAGAGTGAAAAGTGTATTTCCTTTGCTGATCCAGATATCCTTTGAATCAGGGTTGATCTCTGTAGCATTATTATATGCTTCAATTGCTTCCCCGTGCCTTTCAAGGATCGAGCACGAATTCCCTTTGTAGGTCCATGCTATTTCATCGTTCGGGTCAAGACTCAGTGCTTTGTTGTATGTCTTGGTTGCTTCCTCGTATCTTCCAAGTTTGAAGTATGCATTTCCTTTGTTGACCCATACTTCTTCATCTTCTGGATCCATGTCTGTGACCTTATCGTATGCCTCTATGGCTTCTTCATATTGGCTCAGTTTGGTATGGGCATTTCCCTTACTTGCCCAGATAGTTGCATTATCTGGGTCAAGCATTGTGGCTTTCTCATATGCCTGGACTGCTTCTTCATATTTCTCCAAAATCAAGGATGCATTCCCCTTGCTTGCCCATATTATCCCGTTTTCTGGATCTATAGCTGTGGCTTTCGCGTATGCTTCGGTAGCTTCTTCATAATTTTTCAGGATCAAGGAAGCATTCCCTTTGCTTGCCCATATTGTTCCGTCCTTTGGATCGATCTCCAGCGCTTTATCGAAAGCCTCTATTGCTTCTGTATATTCCTTCAGGTCGAAATGTGCATTGCCTTTTTTTGCCCACGCATTTTCATTTCCGGGTTCAATTTCCAGGGCCTTATTGAATGCTTCTATTGCTTCTGTATATTCCTTCAGATCGAAATGTGAGTTACCCTTCTTAGCCCATGTCGCACCGTCCTTTGGGTCTATCTCAAGGGTCTTTTCGAATGCCTCTATTGCTTCCCTGTATTTTCCAAGATCATAAAGTGTATTGCCCTTACTTTCCCACGCCTCTTCATTTTCAGGGTCTATTTCAAGCGTCTTGTTGAATGCCTCTATTGCTTCATCGCCTTTTTTCAGACGGGAATATGCAATTCCTTTGTTCTCCCATGCATTTTTTGATTCCGGATTCAGCTCAAGGGCCTTATTGTAAGACTCAATTGCATCTTCGTACATTTTCAGGTGTGATAATGCATTTCCTTTGTTAATCCAGACAGTTTCTTCTTCAGGGTATATCTCCAGGGCTTTAGAATATGCATCAATTGTTTCTTCGTATCTTTTGAGATTAAAAAAAGCGTTTCCTTTGTTTATCCAGGCATTTTCATTTTCCGGATATATCTGTATTGCTTGATCATACGCTTCAATTGCTTCATCATATTCCTTGAGGTTAAAGGAAGCATTTCCTTTGTTCATCCAGATGCCTTCAAGTTCCGGATTCAGTTCAAGGACCTTATTGTATGCTTCTATGGCTTCCTTATATTTCCTGAGATTGAAATAAGCATTTCCTTTACTTTCCAATGCCCCTTCATCCTTTGGATATATCTCAAGTGCCTTTTCGTACGCGTCAATTGCTTCTTCGTACTTTTTCAGACTAAAGAAACTGTCTCCTTTTTTGATCCACTTCTCGGCATAATCAAGATGCATACATATTACTTCCATTTTTGTATTTAAATAATTTTGCATCAATTTTTGTTTATTCCGATTTTCTGTCGCCTTTTCTCTGACTCTCGTATTTTATTCTGGTGTCGGTTCATTATTATTTTTAAGAGCTATGGATTGGTTTAAATATAGCTAAAATTTGAATTGCCGTAACTCACCATTGAGTTTTTTTTGTAGCTTTTTACAAACAGTTTTTTATAAAGAAAAAGCGAAATAACTAATTGTAAACTAACTGATTGTTTAATTGTCTCTATCTTCTGTGCTTGGGGGTCAAGGATATTATGGTACTGGAGGACTATTATTTTAGCATCATTGTAGTTGCAGGTACGCTTATCCTTTTGGCATCTTTGGGTTTCATTTTTCGGAAGACCCGGATATTCGTGGAACAAAAGACCGTTGAACAGTTCATTTTTCTTCTGGTTTCTTTTATCGGGATCATCGTACTGGTGCTTAGTCTTCCGATATCAGACAATACGAAACAGGTGTTGCTGAGCTTTTTAGGTATCCTTATTGGTGCTACAATTGCTCTTTCTTCAACAACGTTTGTATCAAATGGTATGTCCGGGATAATGCTCAGTCGAATAAAACCGTTCAAGGCTGGAGATTTTATCAGCATCGATGATACGTTTGGAAGGGTATCTGATATTGGTATCCTGCATACTCAGATACAATCGATTGATCGTGATATCATTACAATCCCTAACCTGAAGCTTATCTCCAATCCTGTGACCACCATAAGTTCATCGGGTACAGTTATCTCGGCCACTGTTTCATTAGGTTACAATGTTTCAAGGGACAGGATCGAAAAGGCCCTAACCAAAGCGGCAGAAAAGGTGGAACTTGAGAACATCTTTGTGCATGTGATCGAACTTGGGGATTTCTCGGTTACCTATAAAGTAGGAGGTCTTTTGAAAGATGTATCCAGCCTTATCACCAAACGTTCTGATCTGAAAAAGAAGATGTTCGACAGTCTTCATGAAGACCACATTGAGATCGTTTCCCCGACATTTATGAACCAGAGGGTATATGCTGAAGATACTGTTTTCATACCTGAGGATCATGATAAGGTTTGTATCAAACCACCTGCAACTTATGAATATGTAACTGAGGTAACGACAGAGGATGTCATATTTGGCAAAGCCATTGAAGCTGAGATCACCAAGAAGATCTCCAGGATGATAGAAGATATGGATCAAAAGCAGAATGATTTTGTGGCTCTTGTCAACGGGATATCTGATGAAGAGCTGAGGGCTGAAGAAAGAAAGGCTCTTGATTCTTTACTGAGGCAGAAGGTAGAGCTTAAGGAAGATCTGGATTCTGTAATTGCAGTTCTGGGAAAGGAAGGGGATACTTCTACTGATGGGGTCAGACTGAAATCCCTCCAGTACCTTGATTCAAAAGCCGGGGATGTCAGTATCGAACTTAAGGAACTGCTGGACAGGGTCAGCAATGAGATCGAACAATAATATGTTCTATTTTCTTTTTTATAGTTGACCTTCATTAGCCGGATGAAGATGATCTGGTTAATATTTTGCTTTTGGAAGCTTCAAGGGATATACTTTTATATTGGAAATGTGTCTCCTTGTATCATAGCTAGTCTTTTTATACTTACTTTGCTTACAGTGGTGCAATTATACACTGGCAATGTTGTTGTCCGGCTGGTCCGGTCACGTGGTAGTATTAATCATATATTCTGATATCATAAATTTGGAGAAGATGTAATGAATGTGAAGATACCCTATGGAAAGGACTTTGTAGATCTTGAAGTAAACATTCCTCATGATGTGCTTTCACCCAATGAGCCGGAGGTAGAGGACGAGTCCGGGATCATCTCACATGCACTTTCAAATCCTATTGGCAGGGAACCTTTTGACGAGTTTATAAAAAATACAGATCACCTTCTGGTAATTGTAAATGATGCCACACGGCCGACACCCACTGCCCGCGTACTTCAGGACATGAAGGCTGCACTTGAATCGCATCCGGATGTGAAGTTCATAGTGGCAACTGGTGCTCACAGGGCACCCACTGAGGACGAGTTCAGGTTCATTTTTGGTGAGATCTATGATGAGATGAAGGAACTTATCTTCGTTCATGATGCCAGAAAGGATGAGGATATGGAATATCTGGGTGTTTCTTCAAACGGTACTGAAATGTATATCAATAAAATGGTACGTGAGGCAGGAAATATCCTTGTGATCGGAAGCGTGGAACCTCATTATTTTGCAGGCTATACCGGCGGCAGAAAAGCTTTCCTTCCCGGGGTTGCAGGTTATAGGACGATAGAGATGAACCACAAGCATGCTCTTTCAAATTCTGCACAGTCTCTGGCACTTGATGGAAATCCAGTTGCAGAGGACATGACTGATGCCATGGAGGTCCTTAAGGACCTTAATATATTCTCTGTCCAGACCGTGCTCACTGCAGACCATGGTCTTTATGCAATGACCGCAGGGGATCTTTTTGAGTCATTTGATGCTGCTGTTGAGAAGGCCAATGAGGTATTCTGTACAAAGTTCAGCAAAAAAGGAAATATTGTGCTTACAGCGGCACCCTATCCTATGGACATCGATCTTTACCAGTCACAAAAGGCTCTTGAGAACGGCAGGCTTGCACTTGAAGAGGGTGGCATTATTATTCTTGTGTCAAAGTGCCGTGATGGTGTAGGGGATGACACATTCCTTAACCTTCTTGGTTCTTCAGCAAGCTGTAGTGATGTCATGGAGAAGACATCTGAATGTTACAAACTGGGATTCCACAAGGCAGCAAGGATGGCACAGATCGGTACGTGGGCAAGGATGTGGGCAGTTTCAGATCTTGACAGTGATGTTCTGAAGTCTGCAAAACTTGAGGCACATGAAGGTATCCAGGAAGCTTTCGATAAAGCAGTGGAACTTATCAAAGAAGAGGGCAAGGATCCATATGCGATCATTCTGCCACAGGGCAGCCTGACAATTCCTCTTATTGAATAAAGGTGAAATAATGGACCAGCAGATCATTGATAAATTGCGGGATATTGTAGGTGATGATCATATCCGTACATCTACGGCTGAGCTTTATGCTTATTCTACAGACGCAGGTATTCACCGCAGTATGCCTGATGCTGTGATAAGGCCACGGACGACTGCTGAAATCGGGGAAATCGTAAAGCTTGCAAATGAGTACCTTTTCCCGATAGTCCCAAGAGGTGCCGGAACTGCACTTTGTGGTCATAGCGTACCTGTTGCCGGTGGTTTGGTCATCGATCTGCAAAGGATGGATTCCATTAAGGAACTTCATATTGAGGATCTTTACGTTGTGGTTGAGCCGGGTGTGACTCACAAGGACCTGAATGCAGAGCTTAAAAAATATGGCTTTTTCATCCCCGGACCTTCCAGTGGCAATGTTGCTAACATCGGGGGTATGGTAGCTACCAATGCTTCAGGTGGGAATGCTGTGAAGTACGGGGCAACAAGGGATTACGTTCTTGGTATGGAGATAGTCTTCCCCAAGGGGGATGTTGCAAGGCTTGGTTCAAGGACTCTGAAGAATTCTGCAGGATATCAGCTGGAAAAGTTGATGTGTGGTATGGAAGGTACCCTTGGTATCATAACCGAGATCACATTGAGGATCGCACCATTGCCTGAAGCAACAGCTGTTGCAGTTGCTGTATTTGATACCCTGGAAAAGGCAGGCCAGTGTGTTGCCAATATCATTGCAAAACCACTGATACCTTCCGGACTGGAGCTGATGTCACGGGTTTGTATCGAAGCTGTGAACAAGGCTGTTTGCATGGGTCTTCCTGATGAGGAAGCAATTCTGCTGATCGAGGTCGATGGCAGTGTTAATGATGTGAAGGACCAGATCAATAAAGTAATGGAGGTATGCATGGCTTCAGGTGCATTGTCTGTTGATTTTACTGATGATCCTGAGAGAAAAGAAGAGCTCTGGAAGGGCAGGAAGGCTATGATCCCTGCGTTATCCAAGTATCATGATGACCTCGTGACCGTTATGCTTGCCGATGATATGGCTGTGCCGATGAGTAAAGTCCCTGAAGCGGTCAAGGCTTTCCAGGAAATTTCTGACAAATATGATATTGTCATTGCAAGTTATGGTCACTCAGGTGATGGTAATCTGCATACTAAGGTTTTAATGGACCCAACCAAGAAGTCCCACTGGGACCAGGCAGAAAAGGCGGTTGAAGAGATCTACAGCAAGGTTATGGACCTTGGCGGAACGATCACAGGCGAACATGGGGTTGGTATGACCAAGGCTCCGTTCTTCCTCAGGGAAAGGAAATGCAGCCTTGATGCAATGAAAACTATTAAGATGGCTCTTGATCCCAATAATATTATGAACCCGAACAAGATCATGGACTGGGAAGATAATTTCATTTCCCGTCTGAGGTATCACCTGGAGGAAGAGTGAATGAGGGCAGATAATCTTAAGGAATGGAAAAAGGAGATGCTTAACTGCACTCAGTGCGGTTTTTGTAAGGAGATCTGTCCCATCTTCGACAAGGTCGAGTGGGATTCATCAGTTGCTAGGGGCAAGATGGCCCTTTGTTATGGACTTTACGCTGGTGACATTGAACCTGATGAATCAGTATTGGAAAGATTATATCAGTGTACTACCTGTGCTGATTGTACTCGCAGGTGTCCTTCATCAACGAAGGTTGTTGAGGTTGTCGAAGCTGCAAGGAAGGATATCGTGGCTTCAGGTATAGTGGGTTCCACTCACAGGAAGATCGCAGAGTCCATTGCTACTTTGGGAAATCCTTTCGGTGAGGGAAAAAGCCGAAGGGAACTTTTCGGTGAAGACCCTCATCCTGCTCGAATCGCATATTTTACAGGCTGCAGCGCAGCTTATCGTAACAAAGAGACCTCAATGGCCGGTATTTCCATATTGAAGAAGCTTGGTGCGGACTATACTTTGCTTGATGAGGTTTGCTGCGGCAGCGTGCTTGGAAGGATCGGTTTTTCGGATGAGGTCATCAGAAACCAGGCTGAGGCTAACATTAAGGCTATCGAGGATACCGGCGCAGAGATAGTTCTTTTTTCCTGTGCGGGATGTTTGAGGATGTTCAGGAAAGAATATCCTCGCTTTAAGGACCTTCCTTTTAAAAGCATGCATTTCGTTGAGTGGCTCAGTGAGCAGGAGCTGGATCTGAAGCCATTCAACAGGACGGTAACCTATCATGACCCATGTCATATTGGAAGACATCTGGGTATCTATGACGCACCCCGTGAACTGATTAATATGATCTCCGGGATCGAGTTCGTGGAAATGGAGGATAGCAGAGAATCTGCAAGTTGCTGTGGTGGCGGCGGAGGTGTTCGTTCACAGTTCCCTGAGATCTCACAACAGATCGCTTCAAAAAGAGTTAAGCAGGCCGAAATTGCAGATGTCCTGCTTACTACGTGTCCATTCTGTGTCAATAACCTGACACTGGGGCTAAGCGAGGATTCAACTCTTGAGATCCGTGACCTTCTTGAGATTATCGATGAGCTTCTGGATGTGGAGTGACTTTTCCGGATGAATTCATTTTGAGGTAAGTTCATACTCCGATGCTGATCTACTAACGGACTGATCAATTATATTATGATTTTTCGGTCTGTTCTATTTCTTTTTTATAAAGAAAGTCTTTAATATGTTTTGTATCAATTGAGATATGGTGTTGTTGAAACCAATATCTTATTGTTCAACAATTCGGTAAAGGTGGTAGTACGTATGACATTGTAACGTATGTCATTCATATCTTAGCAAAGCAGGTCCAGGTATCTGTCTTTGCAGCCAGTTCATAAACTAGATGTGGGAGATAAATGATCTCGAAAAGGGAATGTGAACGCTCTTCTTGCGTAAAGGTCAATGGTGATCCGTCAAATATTGAAATCATTAATTCGGACGATACGGTCGTTATTCCAAAAGAGAAGGGTCCGGGTACCGGCAATCGGATGAATTATGTTCGATTATTACATTCGGTTCAGACAGCCATTAATGATTCCGTCTCTCTGGAGGGTTGTTTTCGGAAGGTCGTGGATATGGTTCCCTCAGAAATTCATGATTTTTCGATATCCTGCTCAAGGATCAGTTTCGATGGGATGGTGTTCCAGTCCGGAATTTTTGCAATTTCAGATTCAAAATATGCTTCTGACATCCTGGTTGAAGACGTTGTTCATGGGAAATTCGAGGTTTATTTCCGGCAGGGTCTGGATGATGCTGGTGATCTTTCCTGCATGGGGGAAGAGATCGATGTTGTCGGATGTATTTCAGATATGTTGGGAAGTTTTGCTGAAAACGTACTTGTTGCAAAAGATCTGGATATTTTCAGGACGCTTGCAGATACGGCAAACTATGGGGTTGCAGTCCTGGATATAAATGGAACTGTTCTCTATCTTAACAATTCTTTTGCAGCAATGCATGGTTATTCTCCGGAGGAGGTTCTGGGATCTCATTTTCTTATGTTCTATGACGATGAGCAGGTACCTCGCTTAAAGTATTTGCTTGACAGGGTACTTGCTGACGGTCACTTCAAACAGGAAGAGGTCTGGCATCTGAGGAAGAATGGCAGCATTTTTCCTGTTCTGCTCGATTGCAATGTTATCTTTGATGCGGACAATGTGCCTTCAAATCTTTCTGTAATGATGCGCGATATAAGTGAATTGAAAAAAGCTGAAGAAAATCTGAAACGTGCGAAAGCTCTAGAGGATGCTGCAACTTGTTCCAAGAGTGAATTCCTTTGCAATGTCAGCCATGAGCTCAGGACTCCTCTTAATTCCATAATTGGCTTTTCCGAGATATTGCTGGATGGCAGATGTGGTGATCTTAGTGATGTTCAGCAGAGGTATCTTCAGAATGTTTTCAGAAATGGTAACCAACTTTTAGAGATCATAAATGATATTCTTGACATATCTATGATAGAGGCAGGCAAAGAAGAGATGGTATTCGAAAAGTTTAGCATTTCTCCTGTTATCATGGAGGTAAAGGATTCAATAATGCACTCTATCCTGAAGAAGGGTATGACTTTCTCTTATGATCCGGATCCCAATCTCCCGCAGATCAATGCTGATAAAACAAAGCTCAAGCACATCCTTCACAATCTTTTGTCAAATGCTGTTAAGTTCAACTCGGATGGTGGAGCAGTCAATATTAACGCCGGAACACTTGGTGAGATGATGCATATCACTATCAAGGATGATGGTATTGGTATTCCAAAAGAGCAATTGCCTCATCTTTATGAGAAGTTCTATCAGGTCGATGGTTCCACAAAACGTTTGTATGGTGGCACAGGTCTGGGACTTGCGCTCACGAAGAAGCTCGTAAGTCTGCATGAGGGGCAGATGTGGGTCGAAAGTGAACGGGGAAAAGGCACCACGGTTCATGTGATGCTCCCACTTTGAGATATTGTTCAGAAATCAGGGTATAAGTATATCGGAGATGGCATGGATAATACCATTGCTGCATTCGATATCTTCTTTTTCGATAGTGATCCCATTGACCTTTACATTACCGTCTGTTGTAATTTCCAGTTCCTTACCGTTGAGTGCGTTCAACGAGTTGATTTCCATTAGGTCAGATATCATGTATTTTCCTTCTACAATATGGTAATTTATAACGTCCATAAGGTAGTCAGGATCATCGAAAGCTTCATCTATTACACTATCAGGTATGGTTTCGAATGCTTTTTCAAGGGGTGCAAAGATCGTATATGGGCCATCGGTATCGAACTTTTTGTCAAGTCCTAATTTTTTAGCTGCATCCACAAGTGTTGTAAAATCGCCCATCTCAATTGCTTTTTGTACGATGCTCTTTGTTTCACCCATTTACTTAGCCTCCTGTGAAAATTCCTGGATATTTACAACATCCGGATCATATAGGTCTGAAGGGCGTTGGCATACACTGTCAACAATCCCTTCTGGTCTGGTTTTAGTAAGAATCAAGCTGTGCGCGCATAAGGTCCTGTTTTTTCTTCTCAAGGAAGCTGTATACTGAACCATGATTCGCACCATCGACTAGCATTTCTATTGCAGTCCTTATTATGATGATCTGTTCAGGATCTCCTATTACACTTACTGTCTTACCATAGACTGAGATCTTGACGCCTATGAGGCTTTCTGCGATCTCTCTTGTTTTACCTCCTTTGCCTATGATCCTTCCTTTGAGGCGCAACAGTTCTTTTGGTGTTGATGCTGCATGTGAGAGGTCTATGATCTCGAGCATGAGCATGTCATCGTCAAAGAAACTGTATGCTTTTTCGGGATTGAAACCACGTCCAATTGCCTGTATGACATCAGCTGCTCTCATAGCTCCTACTGGGTCATCTCCGGGTATGATCTCTACGGTGCCGCTTTCACTATCAATTTGCAGTTTTGAGGAGGATTTGTTCTCGATCATCTCTTTGACACTGCCTTTTGGGCCGATGATCGCTCCGATCCTGTCCTGTGGTATTTTGATGTGTGTCATGTATCTACCTTTAATTATTGTAATATTAAGTGCGTTTTTAGTTTTCCGGTTCTGTTCTTCTTATCTGCTCGTAAATGCTTTCAGGTGAAGCATCGACTTTGTATCTCTTAAAATACCTTAGGAGGTTTTCAATGTCTCTCTTCAGGAACTGGTCTGCACGCGGATGTTCCAGAGTTACAGATTGGCCCATATCGATAATAATGGGTGTTATATCTTTTGGATCGATCAGTATGTTGTACTCACTAAGGTCGCCATGGACAAGGTTTGCATCTGTATAGAGTTTATGCATGTACTCTATCAGTGTATCGAAGATCCTCTGACCTTCTTCATCATCCAGTTTTGTTTCCTTTAGGAGGGGGAATGGTTTACCGTTCTCGCCCATGAATTCCATTATGAGGATGTTCCTTTCAGTTATGATGGGTTCCGGTGCGCGTACGCCGGCAACTTTTGCTCTCATCAGGTTTCGGAATTCTTTTTTTGTCCATGCAAAGATTATGTCTCTTTTGTTATGGCGTATATTACTAAAACGTGGGTCCCCCAGGATGTAATCTTCCATTGACCTGAAGGTGCTTGAGGATATCCTGTATATCTTTACTGCGATATCTTTATCGTTCTCTCCTCCGGCCAGGAAGACATTTGCTTCCTTTCCTGTACTTATGGAGCCACCGAGAGCTTCTATTATTCCTTTATTGGACAGGGTATATAGTGCTTTCAGAGTGGCATTATCAAATACGTTCTCGATAACTTTGAGGGTATCACTGTCTTTGCGTTTTACTCTCAATTTATCAACATCATTGTCGAGGCGCTTTATTTTGCCTTCCAATTTATTTTTCATAATTATCCTTTAAGGAAACCTTTACGTTCAAGCCAGTTTACCTGTGGGCGTGTGTATTTCCATATTACATCTGCTTTAGTGTCCTGGAAATCCCATGGTACTGCAATGACAATGTCACCTTCACGTATCCAGGTTCTCTTCTTCATAGATCCCGGAATGCGACCCATACGGACAACACCGTCCATGCATCTGAGTTTCACCCTGTTTGCACCAAGCAGGTTCTCAACTGTTGCAAGAACCTCTCCGTTCTCTTTTCTTGGTGTTCTTACACGTGTAACCTGTTGTGGTGCATCACTGTTATTACCTGAATTCTTTTTATACAGTTCGATTCCTCTTTAAAATTTATGCAATATATTGCATCATTTATGCACCGTATATTGTTAAAGGTTGCGTATGCTACTTCTTCTTCGGAGCTGATTCTTGTGTTTATGCCGATATTTTTGTTATTTTTGATTGTTTGGTTTTGTTTCTATTGGGTGTTATATCGGGGTCATGGATTCTCTGCTATGTTGTGATCAAAGAAATTGTATACGATAATTATATATGCCGGAGTGTGCATTTAGGAGACCTCGCAAGGCGAGCAAGAATGCGGATCAGCGACAATGTGTGGTTGGTTCGATAAGCTCTGCAATGCGAGCATGGATGTATGCGGGCAATCAAAAGCCTTATATACCATTCCGTGCATTTAGGAGACCTCGCAAGGCGGGTGATAATACGGGTCATCAAATACGATGGCTGGTCTTGTTGCTTCGTATTGTGAGTCTGGATGTATATAAGCAATCAAAAGTCTTATATACTAAAAACGATATATATTCAATTCCGCACAACGTGCGAGAATTCAATCACCTCCAAATCAAAATCATTGGTGGAGACCGGAGCTTTTCCGGTCTGACGTTGAATGTGGCAGTTCGGTTAATTCTGACTGATAGTGATATTATCTATCAAAGAACTAACCAACTATTGTGCATAGAAAACAACTCTCTAATTAAATAGAGTTCTTTTCCGACAATTCTTAGTTAACTTCCAAATTTGTGTGCTTTAACAAATAACTCTGGTTGATCCTGCCAGAGGTTACTGCTATCGGTGTTCGACTAAGCCATGCGAGTTACATGTTCTTCGTGAACATAGCGGACTGCTCAGTAACACGTGGATAACCTGCCCTTAGGTTCGGCATAACTCCGGGAAACTGGTGATAATTCCGAATAAGCCATTATTGCTGGAATGCTTTTTGGTTCAAAGGCTTCGGTCGCCTAAGGATGGATCTGCGGTCTATCAGGTAGTAGTGGGTGTAATGTACCTACTAGCCTACGACGGATATGGGTTGTGAGAGCAAGAGCCCAGAGATGGATTCTGAGACATGAATCCAGGCCCTACGGGGCGCAGCAGGCGCGAAAACTTTACAATGCGGGAAACCGCGATAAGGGGACACCGAGTGCCAGCATATTATGTTGGCTGTCCACATGTGTAAACGGCATGTGTTAGCAAGGGCCGGGCAAGACCGGTGCCAGCCGCCGCGGTAACACCGGCGGCCCGAGTGGTAATCACTTTTATTGGGTCTAAAGGGTCCGTAGCCGGTTTGATCAGTTCTTCGGGAAATCTGACAGCTCAACTGTTAGGCTTCCGGGGAATACTGTCAGGCTTGGGACCGGGAGAGGTAAGAGGTACTATAGGGGTAGGAGTGAAATCTTGTAATCCCTATGGGACCACCAGTGGCGAAGGCGTCTTACCAGAACGGGTCCGACGGTGAGGGACGAAAGCTGGGGGCACGAACCGGATTAGATACCCGGGTAGTCCCAGCCGTAAACGATGTTCGCTAGGTGTCAGGGACGGTGCGACCGTTTCTGGTGCCGCAGGGAAGCCGTGAAGCGAACCACCTGGGAAGTACGGCCGCAAGGCTGAAACTTAAAGGAATTGGCGGGGGAGCACTACAACGGGTGGAGCCTGCGGTTTAATTGGACTCAACGCCGGAAAACTCACCGGGGGCGACAGCAACATGTAGGTCAGGCTAAAGACCTTACCTGAATCGCTGAGAGGAGGTGCATGGCCGTCGTCAGTTCGTACTGTGAAGCATCCTGTTAAGTCAGGCAACGAGCGAGACCCGTGCCCACTGTTGCCAGCATGTCCTTCGGGATGATGGGTACTCTGTGGGGACCGCTGGTGCTAAACCAGAGGAAGGTGCGGGCTACGGTAGGTCAGTATGCCCCGAATCTCCCGGGCTACACGCGGGCTACAATGGCTGGGACAATGGGTCCCTACACCGAAAGGTGATGGTAATCTCCTAAACCCAGCCGTAGTTCGAATTGAGGACTGTAACTCGTCCTCATGAAGCTGGAATCCGTAGTAATCGCGTTTCAACATAGCGCGGTGAATACGTCCCTGCTCCTTGCACACACCGCCCGTCAAACCACCCGAGTGAGGTATGGGTGAGGGCACGGATTTGTGCCGTGTTCGAACCTAAATTTCGCAAGGGGGGTTAAGTCGTAACAAGGTAGCCGTAGGGGAATCTGCGGCTGGATCACCTCCTAAGCAAGATCCGCACAAAGCGGATCACCGCTATCAGTCAGAAATCGAAAGACTGCCACATTCAACAAACCACTTTCAATGAAACAAGATTTCGCTGGTAGAACGAGAGCGAGGGCTTGTAGATCAGTTGGAAGATCGTCGCCTTTGCAAGGCGAAGGCCCTGGGTTCGAATCCCAGCAAGTCCATTGGATCAATTACGATTCACAAATCATCAAGTGCACCGAGCAAGTAATATTGCTTGGGAAGGATGGATGTGCCCATTCCCCGATTTTGGGCACTATGAGATCATGTATATATTACATATCAGACGCTCACTGGACAAAGTGAGATGGACTCTGGTAATTATGCCGTCAGGTGGATGGCTCGGCTCAAGCGCTGATGAAGGACGTGCCAAGCTGCGATAAGCCCAGGGTAGGCGCATGGAACCTATGAACCTGGGATTTCCTAATGAGACCTCTTAGCACATTTGTGCTGATCAGTCATGATCGGGAACGCCCCGAATTGAAACATCTTAGTAGGGGCAGGAAGAGAAATCGAAGAGATGCCGTTAGTAATGGCGAATGAACCCGGCAAAGTTCAAACTGAATCCCTCCAGCAATGTGAGGGAGATGTGGTGTTATAGGACCTTCTAAGGATCCCCTCTTTTCCTAGCTGAACTTATCTGGAACGTTAGACCATAGAGTGTGACAGTCACGTAAGTAAAGAAAAGCGGATCTGGAAGTGTTCCTGAGTACCGTGTGTTGGAAATCACGCGGGAATTTGGGAGGCACCAACTTCCAAAACTAAATACGTCTTGAGACCGATAGCGAAGTAGTAGGGTGACCGAAAACTGAAAAGTACCCCCAAAAGGGAGGTTAAAAGTGCCTGAAACCTGATGGTGATGGAGCGATATGGCATGAAAGGATCTTTAGTTCGAAGGAATCAACCGCGAGGTTGTAGTACGAGTTCTATTGCCGATGTCATATCATACGTTTTGAAGAACGGGCCAGGGAGTGTAATTAAGTGGCGATGGCTAACCTTTTATCTGGGAAGCCGAAGCGAAAGCAACATGCGTGCAACCCTTGTGGTGAGACGCGGCGTATACAAGTGCGTGGAGTCACTAAGTTACGACCCGAAGCCGGGTGATCTAGGCGTGGGCAGGTTGAAGCGTGGCGAAAGCTACGTGGAGGACCGCAAGCGGTATTGATCTGCAAATCATTCGTGTGACCTGCGTCTCGGAGTGAAAGGCTAATCTAACCCGGCATCAGCTGGTTCCTTCCAAAACATGTCGCAGCATGACCTAACTGGAGATAGTCGGTGGAGTAGAGCACTGATTGGTGGTCCCGGGGAAGAAATTCCTCAGCCGCTTGTCAAACTCCGAACCCACCGTCGTCGTAGAAGGTTGGAGTCCGGGCTACTGGGGTAAGCTTGTAGTCCGTAAGGGAGACAACCCAGCCCGTGGTTAAGGTCCCTAAGTGTCGACTAAGTGTTAATACTAAAGGGCGTCCTAAGCCCTAGACAGCTGGAAGGTTAGCTTAGAAGCAGCTATCCTTTAAAGAGTGCGTAACAGCCCACCAGTCGAGGTTTGGGGCCCCGAAAATGGACGGGGCTCAAGTCGACCACCGATACCACGGAGTACCGCAAGGTAATCTCGTAGGAAGGCGTTGCGTTCGGGCAGAAGCAGGGCTGTGAAGTCCTGTGGACCGTGCGGAAACGAAAATCCTGGTAATAGTAACAGCAAAGTCAGGTGAGAATCCTGACCGCCGAAGGGGCTAGGTTTCCTCGGCAATGATCGTCAGCCGAGGGTTAGTCGGTCCTAAGTTGTACCGTAATTCGAGTACATCGAAAGGGAAACAGGTTAATATTCCTGTACCATTTAGCAATAAAACTGACGTTTCGGGGCAGGCTGAGCGGCGCCGTCGCGCCGTCTAAGCATCGAACTCTGTGGAGAGCCGTAATGGCGAGAAGCAGACGAATATGTTATGGCGAAAGTCAGCTGCACCCTGGAACCCGTGAAAAGGGAGCTAAATGTCCGTACCGAGATCTGACACAGGTGCCCCTAGCTGAAAAGGCTAAGGCGTGTCGGAATAATTTGGCTAAGGGAATTCGGCAAATTGGCTCCGTAACTTCGGGAGAAGGAGTGCCTGCTGTGAAGACAGCAGGTCGCAGTGACCAGAGAACTCTAACTGTCTAATACCAACATAGGAGATCGCAAACCCGTAAGGGCTAGTACGATCTCTGAATCCTGCTCAGTGCAGGTACCTGAAACTTCGGTTCAACGGAAAGAAGGGCCTGTAAACAGCGGGGGTAACTATGACCCTCTTAAGGTAGCGTAGTACCTTGTCGCTTAATTGGCGACTTGCATGAATGGATCAATGAGAGTTCTACTGTCCCTAGCCAGAGTCCGGTGAAGCTTACATTCTAGTGCAGAGTCTAGAGACCTCTAGGGGGAAGTGAAGACCCCGTGGAGCTTTACTGCAGCCTGTCGCTGGGGTGTGATTTTGGATGTACAGTGTAGGTAGGAGACGTCGAAGCCGGTGCGCCAGCATCGGTGGAGTCGCAATTGGGACACTACCCTTCCAAAGTTACGCCCCTTACTCCGAGAGGAGGACCCCGATAGGTGGGCAGTTTGCCTGGGGCGGGACGCCCTTGAAAAGATATCAAGGGCGCGCAATGGTTAACTCAAGTGGGTCGGAAACCTACTGAAGAGTGCAAGAGCATAAGTTAGCCTGACGTGATTCAGCACAGTAGTGGATCGCGAGACGAAAGTCGGTTCTAGCGAACCTTTATGTCCCGCTTGGTGCGGGCTAAAGATGACAGAAAAGTTACCCCGGGGATAATTGAGTCGTTGCCGGCAAGAGCACATATCGACCCGGCAGCTTGCTACCTCGATGTCGGTTCTTTCCATCCTGGCTGTGCAGCAGCAGCCAAGGGTGAGGTTGTTCGCCTATTAAAGGAGATCGTGAGCTGGGTTTAGACCGTCGTGAGACAGGTCGGTTACTATCTACTAGAGGTGTCTGTAGTCTGAGGGTAAGTTGCTTTTAGTACGAGAGGAACAGGGCAACGGCGCCACTGGTCGATCGGTTGTCTGACAAGGCAATGCCGAGCAGCTACGCGCTAAGGAATAAGAGCTGAATGCATCTAAGCTCGAAATCTAACCTAAAAAGAGACTGCGTTAAGGATTCCGGTAAAAGACCGGATTGATAGGGTCGGGATGTACGCACCAAGGTAACGAGGTGTTCAGTCCGCGGCTACTAATATCCGTGCCTCATCCGTCTCGCTCTGTCCAGGCGAAATCTGATATGTGATATAATTAACATGATCATTTCCAGTATTAGAAGTGAGTATAGCGGCCATAGCGGCAGGGCAACTCCTGTTCCCATTCCGAACACAGAAGATAAGCCTGCCCACGTTGTTTACTGTACTGAGGTACGAGAGTCCTTGGGAAATCTACATCGCTGCTATGCTCACTCTTTACCTTAACTTTTCTTGATTTGCTACAACCCATGAGCTGTGTCTTTATCTTTTTCAGAATTTTAACATTCATCTTTGGTTCTGCTTAAAGTATGTACTGCCCTGTCGCAATGTAAAGGCTTATATGTCTGTATTGCCTATTAGGGTTCGTTCAAATGCCAAGGTGGCGGAGCGGCTACGCAATCGCCTGCAGAGCGATTTCATTCCGGTTCGAATCCGGACCTTGGCTTTCATCCATTAATATGAGTTTGAGTACGGCGGCCACAGCGGCAGGGCAACTCCTGTTCCCATTCCGAACACAGAAGATAAGCCTGCCCACGTTGTTTACTGTACTGAGGTACGAGAGTCCTTGGGAAATCTACATCGCTGCTGTGCTCACTCTATTACCTTATTCTTTTAACTTGATCTACACCCACTAGCTTTGGGTTTGATTTTCCTCAGGTAACTTCCTATCCCGTTAGTCCCATGCACTGATATGTTACTGTACATGATCAAAGTCAACAAAACCACCAAAAATCATCTTGATCTAACAACTCTTTCTTGCTAAGAGTATATTCCTGATCCCAATACTAACTGCGTGCCAATACAAAGTCCCCTTGAACGAAGTGAAAGGGACGCGTGCTCCAGAAGCGCCGGTCTGGGTGTGGATCTAGGTGTCTGGTTAAATTTCAACAATATTTGAAATAGATATGTTTATATAGTATTTCAACATTATTTGAAACTATGTCCCCTGATTATATTATATATCTAATAAATGCTGGTTTGCAATCGGTCCAGGAGTACCTCGCGTTACATGTATTGCTGTGTCTGGTACCCGCTTTTTTCCTTGCAGGTGCAATAGCATCTCTATTCTCTAAGGAATCTGTATTGAAGTTCTTTGGAGCAGATGCGCCAAAGTATGTCTCATACTCGGTAGCTGCAGCATCTGGTTGTCTTCTTGCTGTTTGCAGCTGCACCGTCCTGCCACTGTTTGCAGGTATCTATAAAAGAGGTGCAGGAATCGGACCTGCAACAACATTCCTCTTCTCCGCACCTGCCATAAACATACTTGCAATAGTCTATACTGCCAAGATTCTTGGTTATGATCTTGGTCTGGCAAGAGCTGTCGTTGCAGTTTCATTATCTATTGCGGTCGGTCTGACCATGGCTGCAATATTTGAAAGAGGTATGGTCGAGAGAAAGAAGATCTCCACTTTCGGAGATGAAAAGCACAAGAACAGTGCATTCCTTTTTGCTCTTCTTCTGGGGATCCTTGTAGTACCGGAGATATTTGGTTCATGGTTGCTGATGATGGCAATACTTGTCCCATTGGTAGCTATAACTGTTTATTTCTCTTTCAAGTGGTTCACACATGAGGAACTCTCTGCCTGGATGGGTGAGACATGGTTCCTTGTAAAGCAGATCACTCCTCTTCTCCTAATCGGTGTGTTCTTTGCAGGTATCATTGTGGAGGTACTTCCTTCAGAATATGTAGTAAGATTCGTAGGTGGTGACACTGTTTCATCCTATCTTATAGCATCAACCTCGGCAGCCCTCATGTATTTCTCGACACTTACAGAGGTACCTATTATCAGCGCGCTTACCGTCCTTGGTATGGGAAAAGGTCCGGCACTTTCGATGTTACTGGCAGGTCCTGCATTAAGCCTTCCGAACATGATCGTCATAAGCAGGGTCATGGGTGCAAAAAGAGGTGCTTCCTACATAACGCTGGTAGTGGTAATTGCCACACTTGCAGGTCTTGGGTTTGGTTACCTTATTGGTTAATTCGTATAATAATCTGAATGTCTAATATATCATAAAATAATGTGATTAATATGGCTGACGAAAAAAAGCTTGGATTCTTTGAAAAATACCTGACCGTATGGATCTTTGCATGCATAGTCATTGGTATTGCTTTTGGTAAGCTCTTCCCGCAGATAGCCGGAACACTGGATTCGATGCAGGTATATGAGGTTTCTATCCCCATTGCGATCTGTCTTTTCTTCATGATCTATCCGATCATGGTTCAGATAGATTTCAAACAGGTAGTTAAAGCGGGAAAGACTCCTAAGCCTGTATTTACTACATTGTTTATCAACTGGGTTGTAAAACCCTTTAGCATGCTCTTCTTTGCCTGGATCTTTATGGCAAACATATTCGCTTCTTATCTCACAGAGCTACAGATCTCACAATACATAGCGGGGATGATCCTTCTTGGAGTTGCTCCCTGTACTGCAATGGTACTTGTATGGGGTTATCTTGCAAAAGGCAATCAGGGTCATACTCTGATAATGGTTGCCATCAATTCCCTTGTCATGCTATTCCTGTATGCTCCGCTTGCAAGGATTCTGCTTGGCATAAGTGATATTGTTGTTCCCTGGGAAACGGTACTGCTTTCTGTAAGCACGTATGTGGGAGTTCCTCTTGTTGCCGGATATTTTTCACGCAACTATCTTCTGGGGAGCAAGGGTAAAGACTGGTTCGAGAACCGCTTTTCACCTTCCATGCACAACATTGCTATTACTGCTTTGCTTGTGACACTGATTGCCCTGTTCTCACTACAGGGAGATGTGATCCTGGATATGCCTCTTGTGATTGCAATGATAGCAGTTCCTCTTCTGGTACAGGTTATCTTCATCTTCTTCCTGGGTTACGGTATTGCAAAGGCTATTGGCATAACCTATGAAGATGCAGCACCAACAGCTCTGATAGGAGCCTCTAACCACTTTGAGGTAGCAATAGCAGTGGCTGCAATGCTTTTCGGAATAAATTCCGGTGCAGCGCTTGCAACCGTAGTTGGTGTACTCATAGAAGTTCCTGTGATGCTCGGGCTTGTAAGTATATGTCTCAGGACAAAGCAGATGTTCAAATAAAAAACGGAGGAAAGAAGATGAAATTACTGATTATATCGGATATCCACGGGAACAGAACTGCTCTTGATGCTGTACTTTCCATACCTCATGATGAAGTTATCTGTCTTGGTGATCTGGTGGACTATGGTCCTGATCCAGTCGAGTGTATAGAACTCATCCAAAATGAGAATATACCAGTGATCAAAGGTAATCATGATAATGCTGTAGCTTCAAAGGTCGATTGTGGATGCGGATACAAATATAAACATCTATCAACCGCTACAAGGGAATATACATGGAGCAAACTCGACGTTCATCACATGGAATTCCTCAGGGGTCTTCCGATGTTTATTATAGAGGAATTTGACGGAAAGGATGGCAGAAAGAGGGTGCACTTTGCTCATGGAAGTCCGAGATCTATGTATGAATACATCAAGCCGGATACGCCTGAAGAAGATGTGCTTGATATGATTAAAGGTGTGGATGCAGATTTCATAGTTATTGGTCATTCTCACATACCTTTTGTCAGACATGTTGGGGGTGTTACAATAATAAACCCCGGATCTGTCGGACAGCCAAGGGATGGGGATGCACGTTCAAGTTGCGCAGTTTTCGACACTCAGGACAATTCTGTAGAGCTGATAAGGTGTGAGTATGATATGGAATCTGTCTGTCAGCGGATACGGAAGAGCATGTCACATGCTGATGAACTTGTTGATATCCTGAAAAGAGGTTTCTGATAAAAACAAAAAGGTTAAATCGGTTTTATCATTCAAAAATATAAAGAGGTCTATACATGAAAATAGAAGTACTTGGAACAGGTTGTGCAAAGTGCAACAAGTTGAAAGAGCTAGTAGAAAAAGTAGTAGCTGAAGAAGGCATTGATGCAGAGATCGTCAAGGTGGAAGACATCAATAAGATACTTGATTATGGTGTAATGGTCACTCCCGGACTTGTGGTTGATGGCGATGTCAAGATCGCAGGAAAGATCCCTTCCGAGGACAAAGTAAAGGAATGGCTGACTCAGTAATGGAGTACTGATATTATGGCAGAAGAGATCAAATGTGCATGTGACTCAACAAATGTGGCATTATTTTCATGTTCTGGCGCATCCAATGTTGGGCAGCTTTCCAATCAGATCGCAATTGAGCTTACCGAAAAAGGAGTTGGCAGGATGATGTGTGCTGTTGGTATCGGGGGCCAGGTGGCTGGTCTTCTCAGGTCTGCAGAGGGCTGTGACCGTATAATAGCTATTGATGGTTGTCCTCAAAACTGCGCAAGGAAATCACTTGAACTTGCAGGTCTTGAGTTGGATCGTCACATCCTTGTAACGGAGCTTGGGATCACTAAGAACAAGGATCTGAGGGTCAGGGAGTCCGAAGTATCTGATGTACTTGAGAAGGTTTCTGAGATTCTTGGAAATTGATCTTATATATCGGATTTTTACAGGCATTGTAGTTTTGTTTACTGATGTTCCCATGAAATACAAATATATAATATCAGCCAATATCTAATGCTCAAATGTCATCGATATTCGAGATTACCCAAAAAGATGCTGCAGGGCGTATCGGGAAACTGAGAACACCTCATGGTATTGTGGAAACCCCTACAGTCATGCCTGTAATAAACCCGAACCTTCAGGTCATCAAGCCATCCGAGATGAGAGGCTTTGGTGCCCAGATGCTTATTACCAATTCATATATCATATCCCGCAAGGAAGAACTTCGTGAAAAAGCAATGAAGGAAGGTCTTCATGCACTTCTTGATTTTGACGGTCCTATTATGACCGATTCCGGCTCGTTCCAGCTTTCTGTCTATGGTGATATAGAAGTGACCAACGAGCAGATTATCGAGTTCCAGAAGACCATCGGTTCCGACATAGGTGTTCCGCTGGATATCCCCACACCACCGGATGTCCCACGAAGCCGTGCGGAATCTGAACTTGAAACAACCCTTGAGCGTTTGATCGAAGCCCGCGGAATGGTTGATGATGAGATCCTTCTGGCAGGTCCTGTGCAGGGATCTACCTATCCCGATCTGCGCCAGAAATGTGCAGAAGCTCTCCGGGATCACAAGTTCGATGTCTATCCTCTTGGCGCAGTGGTCCCACTGATGGAGACATACAGGTATGCAGACCTTGTGGATGTTATAGTATCATCAAAGAAAGGACTTGACCCAACAGTACCTGTACATTTGTTCGGTGCCGGGCACCCCATGATGTTCGCACTTGCAGTTGCACTTGGTTGTGACCTTTTCGATTCTGCAGCCTATGCATTGTATGCAAAGGACAGGCGTTACATCACAGCTAACGGCACATATCATATTGATAACCTTAGCTATCTCCCATGTTCCTGCCCGATATGTATATCCCACACGGCAGAAGAGATTAGGAAAGCTGATAATTGCAGTGAGCTTCTTGCAAGACACAATCTTTATGTTACTTTTGAGGAGATGCGTCTTGTCAAACAGTCCATAAAGGAAGGAAACCTCCTGGAGCTTGTGGAACAGAGGTGTCGCACTCATCCGAGGATGCTGGAAGCGCTTAAAAGAATGTATTCCTATTCCGACTGGATCGAAAAATATGATCCCGCATCAAAATCCACATTCTTCTATTGCGGTCCGGAGTCTGCACAGAGACCTGAAGTGCTTCGCTTTTCCAATAGACTTGAACGCTTCACAATAAAAGGTTCAGCCATCATCAGGCCTGCCTCAAAGAAAGAGTTCAAAGATTATGACAACGACCTTGTGTTCAAGGCACCATTTGGAGCATTCCCTGCAGAGCTTATAGAGGTTTACCCCTTCAATGCAGAGGTTATCAACACACCGGATGTGGAATCTCTTGGCAAGGCCCTTGAGAACACTATTGCTCTTATCGAATTGAATCCTGATGCAGAGTTCACATTTATCAGGGAAGAAGGACTTGAACATCCTTTATTCGAAAAGCTTGGAAAGATCGCAGAGATCATAGAGTGACCTCATCACTTTTTATGAGTATGAATATTGAAGATATCATTCAATGGTGATCTATTTGGTATCAACAACAGGATCAAAGACACGTAACCCCTACTTAGAACTGCTAAGGCCGGAGATCGCAGATATGGATTTTGCACTTCCTGCAGCAAGTGCTTTACTTGCATCCTATCTTGCGACTTCCGGATTCCCTCCGCTCATTCCATTCATAATCGCTGTTATCGGTGGATATGCCGCGATCACAAGTTCCTATGTGTATAATGATTGCTGTGATGTGGATATTGATCAGATAAATCTTCCTGACAGGCCACTTGCTTCAGCCCAGGTGTCGCAGAAACAGGGTCTGACATATGCATTTATCCTGTTCTTGATTGCCGGGGCCGCAGCATTCTACCTGAACCCGGAGTCATTTCTGGTCCTTGTTGTTGCTGTTCTTACTATCAGTATCTACTCCAAACTTGCAAAAAGGCTTACATTCCTTAGCTTCGTACCTGTGGGAATTGCCTATGGTCTTGTCCCTGTAGGCATCTGGCTCGCTTTTGATCCTGCCGGGATACTCAGGGGTAGCGATGGCGTTATCCTGCCGTTGCCCGGCATATTCTTTTTCATAATGATGTGTGTGGCCGACTGGGGATTTACCCTTTCCGGAGTATCTAGGGATGTGGAGGGTGACCGCGCAAAAGGTGCACCGACCTTCCCGGTGACATTCGGTGTCCCTGCAACTTCAAAGTTCGTTTTCGTCTGCTGGCTTATAGGTGTGCTTTCATCTTTTGCTATCGGGATCACTGCAGGTCTTGGTCCTGTATTTTTTGCAGGGGCAATTCTTTCAGGATTCTGGATGATGTCACAGGCATTCGATTTTGTGAAGAACCCTCTCCCTGAGCGTGGAGGACAATTGTTCCTGCAGGGTTCAAGATACAGGGGTTTCATGTTCGGTTCACTGATATTCGATGTGGTTCTCTCTGTAATGTCCGCATCTTATGCAGGTATACTGTGGTGATCGGAGGTTCTTGAAATGGATGCAGATATTATTGTAATAGGGGCTTCCCCTGCCGGTCTTATGGCAGCTAGGAATGCTTCCAGAAAAGGCGCAAAGGTACTGGTAGTAGATAAAAAGGAGGTAATAGGCCATCCTACACATCCTGCCAATACTTTCTTTAAAGGCATGTTCGACAGGTCCAACGAACCTGTTGACCAGAGCTATGTTATTAAGAACATGAGAGGAGCTTACCTGATCGCTCCTTCAGGTCGCAAGGTTGCGATTGAGAGTCCTGCTTATTTCCTTGACCGATTGAAGTTCGATGAATTCTATGCAAAACAGACCATGGATGCCGGGGCAGAGTTCCGCATGGGTGTTGAGGTCACCAGTGTCTTCAGGAGCAAGGGTGTAATGAATATCAGCACTAATGATGGTGTTTTAACCTGTTCTCTTGTGATCGTGTCCGATGGTATCAATTCAAAGATAGCCAGCCTGCTCGGTCTTGATCCAATGAAGTATCCCAATGACATTGCATGGGCAATGGAAGCCTTTGTTGAAGCAGAAGGTATCGGTGAACCTGATATGTTCGAATATTATGTTGGGAACCATTGCCCGGGCTGGAAATCCACTTATTCTCCCTGTGGGGGAAACCTTGCAACCCTTGGGGTCTACGTAAGACGTCATGGGAAGGATGTATCACCTTTCTTTGAAAAATGGGTTGAAAAGTTCAAGAAGATAAAGGGTCTTGATGAGCTTGAGGTTCTTGAAAGGTCTGTGGGCGGAGATCCCATTGTGACAATTCCCAAGCAGATGCTGGCGGATGGTGTTATGCTTGTCGGCGGTGCTGCAGGACAGTCAGGTATAGGATACAGCATGCATGCCGGCCAGATGTGCGGGGATGTGGCAGCAGATGCAGTTGCGAAGGGTGATGTTTCCGCAAGGTTCCTTTCGGAGTATCGTAGAAGGTGGAATACCGAATACAGGGCAGAGTATATACTTGGTCGCATAGGCCTTGAGACTTTACGCAAGATGGAAGATCATGAGATCGATGAGCTAATGAAGACCTTTGAGGGTGAAGACTTTAACTTCCTCTCCGGTACATCTCTACACAGGTCAATGCAACTTGGCCTTTTCATGATGAAGAAGAATCCTAAGTCCCTTCTGGCTTACAGGGCATTGTTGAGAACGAAGTGATACTATGGCAGATAGCAAAAGGTATTATTTTTACAAAAATCCATTTTTTAAGGTATTTGCCACGGTTGAGGATGGCGTGGTCAGAATGCATACTTCAGGGGTTGCATCACGTGCCATAAAACCTCTGACATCTGAGATGATGGATCTTTTTGAAGGGCAAAAACCTGCATTGGTTAAAGATGATGAACTTATCTTTTCCACATGGATGCCACCTATACCCAGTAAGGCCTTTGACAGACTTGTATCAAGTCAGATGGGTTACATTCGTGGGAAAATGGTTCCTGAACAGGTCACAATTTCCATTACGGAGGATTGTCCTAACAATTGCATACACTGTGCTCTTCCTGATACTAAGAACAAGGCTTCTTTGCTTCCGGAAAAAGTAAAGGGTGTGATCGACCAGGTCATTGACATGGGTTCCACTTTTATCGTATTTGATGGCGGTGAACCTCTTGTCTATGAAGGCCTTGAAGATCTTATAAAGTATGTTGATAGCGACCGTGCTATTACCGGAATGTTCACTTCAGGCGTTGGGCTTACAAAGGAACGTGCGCTCTCCCTTAAGGAAGCCGGCCTTGAAATGCTGAGTGTGAGCCTTGACAGCCCAACTGAAAAGGGTCACGATACCATGCGTGGTCGTGCAGGTGTGTTCAATGAAGCGATGGCTGCTATAAAGAATGCAATGGATGCCGGTCTGCTTGTAAATATCTATGTGGTGATATCCCCAAGGAACATCGATCAGCTCGATGATTTCTATAATCTGGCAACAGATCTCGGTGTTCATGAGATCTCTTTCTTTGAGATAGTTCCTACCGGACGCTGGATGAACCGTCTGGATGAGATGATGAGTTCTGAAGATCACAGAAAGTTCGATGAGTTCGTGAAGCGTACTGAAGATATGGATGGTCCGAAGATATTTGCTATTCCTCATGTATTGAAGAAAATGGGATGTTTTGCAGGGAGAAAATGGCTTCATATTACTCCTGAGGGTGATATATTCCCATGTTCCTGTCTTCCTTTGTCTTTTGGAAACATTCATGAGGACAGGATATCGGATGTCTGGAAGAAGATACGCAAGGATCCAACCTACAATGGGGGGCCATGTCTTATGAGGGACTCAGATTTCAGGGAGCTGCATAACTTCGATTGAATGATCTGTTAAGGGTCGTTTTTTAATTTAGAAATAGGTGGGGAGAGGTCATTTATTATCTGACTTCTCGCTTTGATTTGTTCGATCGAATTATTGATCTGACCGATATAAAAATGCTAAGCAAAGATAATAAGTCGTTTTAGTTCATGCCTAAAGCCCTATCAAAATATCTTTGGGCTTCTTCTTTATTGGCTTCATCATAACTCATGTAAGATAAAAGCATAAATATGTCCTTCATATCAATTATCAAATTGCCATAGCTCTTTTCTGTTCCAGTAAATGACTTACTTTGTTCCTCCAACAATTCAACATTGCCAAGGAAAGATGCATACAGTTCCACAGCTTCCTGGTCATCCATTTGTCCAGCATCAACAAGGTAAATAAACAATGATCTCTTCTGTTCTGCAAGAGCCTTCGCAATTTCCACACCTTTATTACAAGGGGCAATCGCTATTTTATCAGGATAGTCTTTATTTTGGATCCAGAATGGATACATGTCTACATCTATATCGTTTTTTTCCCTCACATTTTTACACTTCTCACATCCCTCTGAACATTCAAAATAGTCTAAAAGTTTCGCTACATCTTCTTTATATTTTACAAATTTGTTCTCAACAGACATCTTTTCCACCTTTTAAAAATTCATGTATTCATTTTAAAGACCAGTAGCTACATTAATATTCACTCGAGTCTCCAATGGAGAATTGCTGTTCAACTTCTTCATCTCGAAATCTTCTCATTTCTCATAAGTATCAATTGATCTGTTCTTCCTACTATTATGTCTGAACAAATAGTGATACGTATGTTATTAATTTCAAAAAACAGTATGAAAAAAAATGGATCTGGTTGATCCTATTATGTCAGAATAAATTGAGGGTGTGGACCACCCTCGTAGTTGTCAATTTTTTCGATTAAAGCAGACCGGATTTCTGGAGGATCATAAGGTTCTCGGTGGTGAGTTTTTCACCAGACTTGAACTTGTCAAAGATGTCCTCTGCATCCTTTCTCACATCTTCCATAGATGTGACCCTCTTGCCAGGTGTGTCTTCGCCCTTCTTGATCTTGCGAAGTTCTTTATCGATGTCCCTGATCTCTTTCTGTGCTGCGATGAACAACTTGTGCTGCTCGTCAGCCTTCTCCTGGAATTCGACAAACTGCTTGTGTGCAGCATCGGATTCAGCGCGCATCTTGTCAGCTTCCTTGAATGTGGAGATCATCTTGTCATGATATTCCTGAGCCTTCTGTGCGTACTCGGAAAGAACATTGTGATATGTGGATGCTTCGTCACGGATCTCCTGTGCTTCTGTTAACAGGTTCTTGAGTTCGGTGTTGCTCTCAAGCTGATCCTTCTTGATAACGTAAAGTTTGCGAAGCTCTGTGATCTTGTTGACCAGTTCCTTTTCCTTGCTTGGGGTCAGCACTTCTGTCTGCTGTGTGAATTCAAGACGGTCAATATCTTTTCTGATATCTTTGATGGATGGACCGGTAAGATTATTTTCGGTACGTAATGCATCGACCTTTGCAAATACTTCGTTAGCCCTGGCGTTGATCTCATCACGCTTTGCCTTGTTCTCTTTGACCTGCTCGTTGTTCTCGTCACGGAGCTTCTTGTAATCCTGTGCTTCGTTGATGAGTTCCTTTGTGCGCTTGTTAAGTTCATTGCGCTTTGCAGCCAGAGCACTTGCTTCAGCGTTTAATGCATTTCTCTTTTCTTTTGATTCTTCAGATGCAGTTTTTAAATCCTGCTTTTTGGTGCTAAGTTCTTTCAACATGTTCTATATATCCTCCCGCTCCAGCAAATAAGCTGGCATTTCATGCATTTCTAATGCACGATACGCAGGACTTTAACCCAGATCCAGTGAATCTATGATCGGAATTATTGCCCTGAGGTCTTTTTGGGTAATAACCTTATCTGCATATTGGCGCAGAATAGGTTTTGGATTAAATGCAATCGCACATCCGGCATTTTTAAAGAGGCAAATATCATTGGCACCATCGCCAACAACGATGCAATCAGTGGTCTTGTATCCCATCTCCTTTGTGATCTGTTCAAAGACCACTTCCTTGGAGTTGTTACCTGTCATCGGTCCACTGACCTCACCCGTGAGATGCCCGTCCTCTACAGCAAGCACGTTCGAGTATACATAATCGATCCCAAGGAGCTTCCCAACCCTATCTGTTGATAATGTGAAGCCTCCTGAAAGCATTGCTGTTTTGAATCCCAGGGATTTTACATGCTTAACAAGTTCTTCCGCACCCGGCATGAGCTCTATAGCGTCCATAGCTGCCTGTGCAGTTTCCAGCTTTAATCCTTTTAAAAGTTTAACCCTGTCCTTCAGGGCCTGGCTATAATCGATTTCGCCATTCATTGCTTTTTCTGTAACAACAGAAACTTTGTCAACAACACCGGCAGCACGTGCAAGTTCATCAATACTTTCTGCATCGACGAGGGTACTGTCCATATCAAAAACGATTAGCTTAGAATATCTTTTCTTAGAAATATTATTGCTGGAGTTCACTTGACCATACCTGAAATTTTAAAACCCTGATTACAATAAGTAATAACGGGATGTACTGAGATGGAACTACAATTCCCCACATTACTTTTAAGCTTTTCGGGTAGGATCTGCTTTCTGAGAACCGATCGTTAATCCAAATACTAATACATAGGTGGTATATGAAATTTAGATCTCTGATATACATGATATTATTTTGTTTTGTCTTTAATAAAATTATCTACCGCCTTTTAATGTATGTGTGAAGATATATTGTATCTCTATCTATAGAAATAATCAAAAATATTATATCCTAAACCGTAGTTGCAGTAATGTGATCTACTATGGCAAAAATAGGATTTATTAAGTTAGGTAATCTTGGTATGAGCCAGGTCATTGACCTTGTACAGGACGAGATAGCAGCAAGAGAAGGTATCAGTGTACGCGTATTCGGAACTGGTCCTAAGATGGGTAAGGGCGAAGCTGCAGAAACAGAGAAGCTCAAAGAATGGGATGCTGATTTCTACGTCATGATCAGCCCTAACTCCAGTGCACCAGGTCCAACCGCTGCACGCGAGCTCTACAAGGATGTACCATGCATTGTGATCTCTGACGGTCCAACCAAGAAAGAAGACAGGCAGGCACTCGAAGATGCAGGTTTCGGTTACATCATCATGACCGTAGACCCACTTATCGGTGCAAAGACAGAGTTCCTTGATGCTGTAGAAATGGCTTCCTTCAACTCTGATGCAATGAAGGTCCTCTCAACCTGTGGTGTTGTCAGGATGATCCAGGAAGAGCTTGACGCAGTAGCTGCACAGGTCGACGAAGGCAAGTCCGGTAAGGACCTCGAGCTTCCACACATTCTCGCAAAGCCAGAGAAATGCATCGAGCGTGCAGGTTTCAACAACCCATACGCAAAGGCAAAGGCACTTGCAGCACTCCACATGGCTGACAAGGTCGCACAGATCAACTTCCCGGCATGCTTCATGATGAAGGAGATCGAGCAGGTCGCACTCACAACCGCAACCGGCCACGAAATGATGCGTGCAGCAGCACAGCTCGCAGTCGACGCACGTGAGATCGAGAAAGCAAACGACTCTGTCTTCAGGCAGCCACACTCCAAGAAGGGTGCCCTGATGACAAAGACCGCATTGTACGAAAAGCCACAGTAAGTGTCTTTTCGACACTTATTCTTTTTTTAATTACATGGATCCTTTAACTGTAGCCGGAATTGCTATTGTTGCCTTTGTTCTGGTTGTAGCTGTTACAGCGATGAACCTTAAAGCTGCTTCGAGCTTCAAAAAGGAATCATCTGTTTCTTCAACTTCTTCTCCGGATAAAGCCTGCGTCAAAAAAGACAATGGCGACAATGAAGATGAAGTTGAGGGCGAAGATGGGAATAAGGATGGAAATTAAACCCATGCTGAAGCCGGGAAGTTAAATAAGGCCTGAACAAAAATATCGGTAAAAAAGGTGGCATCCGAAGATGCCTGAGGCAGGAATTAGTATTAAAGTTTGAATTTACCTGTGCTTTACTTGTTCTTATTCTGTTTACTTGGGTTCTTCCTTTGCACGTGGCATAGCAAGGATCTCACGAACCTGCATGTTGAAGAAGTTCTGTGAATGTGCCGGTCTTACCACAAGTGCAACATCAGCACCCTGTCGTGTTCCTCCGATGGCGATAATTTCCGTATCCTGTGATACAGGGATGTGGCCGGAATCTGCAGCCATCATTACGACCTCCAGGGCCACCTTGAAACCTTTACCAAAGACAGCACGCAGTGTATCGGAGATCACATCCGTACGGCTTGCACCGCCCAGTCTCTTCTGGATCGCACGCTCCACTCCGGAGAACATGTGTGACTGTGTGGTAACAACAACTCCCATTTCCTGAAGTTTCTTCATGTTGTCCTCGTTCATTTCCCACTTTCCGTCCTCACGAAGTCCGTACTGGTGGCTTATGGCAATGATCTTCACATCCTTACCCCTGACAGCCTCTGCCATCTTCAGGGCTGTATATCCTTCTGTGCTTGAAAGGACGATATGTTTGATCCCCAGTTCTTCTGCTCTTTCAGCAGCTACTTTCACAACATCGTCAGTGTTCTCTTTGCCGACATCCTCGAAATATATTATTGGTCTTTCCATGATAATTCCTCTTTTTCTTTGGGATCATTTTGTCATCATCGGTCTTATGTATATCGTTATTAACGATCTTTTCTCCGGTCTAAGACGATGTTCTTATCTATGAGGATTTACAATTATATAATAAGTGTAAAGTACATTAACTGAAGCAGTGACGGGGTATATTTTACAGAGGGTGATTTTTTTTGTCAGAAACAGACGACTATGATGCGATCGATGTAGAGATCATAACAAAACCTGTGCGTTCAAAGGAGCCGATACTTATCGAAGGTTTTCCTGGAATAGGTCTGGTCGGGAATATTGCAAGCCAGCAGATCATTGAAGAGCTGGACATGGAGTATATAGGTTCCATCGAATCCCGGTATTTCCCTCCAATAGCTGTTCTCTATGAGGGTCTTGTCAACATGCCTGTCAGGATCTATGAGAGTGTGGAGCATAACATTGTAATGGTGGTATCTGATATCCCTATCAATCCTTCTGTTTCCTATGATGTCAGCAAGGCCCTTGTCAGCTGGGCAAAATCCGTAGGAGTAAGGGAAGTTATCTCTATTGCAGGTATTGCTACTATGGGAGAGGATAACAAGGTCTTTGGTGCAGCCACCACAGAGGATATGCTGGAAAGGATCCGGGAAAAGGTCGAGATCTTCCAGATGGGGACCATCTCCGGTATTTCAGGTAGTGTAATGGCAGAATGTTTCATGCATGACCTTCCTGCTATAAGCCTGCTGGGTGCAACCAGGACCCAGAATCCTGATCCAAGGGCAGCAGCAGTAGTTGTGGATGTTTTGAATTCAATGTATGGTTTATCGATAGATACACAGGATCTCATCGAGCAGGCTGAAAAGATCGAGGTAGAGATGCAAAAGCTTGCTGAGGATGTACGCACAAGTGAACAGACAACAACTCCAAGAAAAGAGTTCCCAATGTACGGGTGATCAATATGGAATACGTGGCACTTACGGGTATATCTGATCTGGTAATGTCTGAGCTGAAGAACCACCAGTTGCGCACGATCGAGATACGCACTCCTCAGAACTTTTTCACAGCTTTGAATGTGAATGCAGGAGATACTGTATTTCTTACTCATACTTCCATACAGGACCTGACACGTGGCACCACTGGCCTGATCGCAAAGGTTGTAAAGCACCAGTTATCAACTCACAGAACAATAACCGGTAACGACATGTTCTTCGAGGAACATGAGACCATGATGATACGCCTTCAACTCCAGACCAAAGGTATTGCCCGCATAAGCAAGGTGCTTTCCAGCGAGGTTGGGAAGGAAACCCGTGTGGTTGCTGAGGACATGTGCTTCTATGAAGCACGCTGATCTTCGGTAAGAAGGTCAGGTGGGTAAATATCTAAGATAAGTTTAGATAAGATTAGATATGATTCGATTGGGAAAAAGATAAGCTCAGAACTGGAAAGTAAAAAGGATTGAAAATCAGTATAAGTTCTTATCTTACCAATTATTGGTCAGTTCCTTGTCTCAGGGATGTTCTTCAATCCCTTCTCTATTTTTACTGCTTTATCAAAGCGTATGCCAATGGGTATCTCATCATCGCTATAACCGCTGTGTTTGCGTGAACCTTTGCAGCCATATGACAGTCCTAACCCTTTCTGATCTGCAAGAGCTGTGCAGTCTCCACAGATGGAAGCAGCACCAAACGTATCGATGGTCAAGCGTTCACCATCGTTATATGCCATTGCCTGTACCACCCTCATCACTTTTTCGGGCTTCAGGTATAGTATCATTACATCGAATCTGCCGTTGTTCTTTGATAGGGGCTCGATCCTCATGCGGTCGTACTCCCTGCTGACCCTTGGAAGATTTGAAGCTGCATTGGCAGCGGTCTCTTTGTCAATATAACGGCCTGACCTGAGGTAATATCCATCAGGCCTGTCTTCTGATTCTCGCAGTACATATTTACCTGGAGGGCAACGTTGGGAAGAGGCTATAAAGACCTCTCCGTTGCGTGCTTTTGTGATCAGTTCACAGTACAGGAGGTCGTACTCATCTCCCTTTTCTCCGGATTCTCCTTTTTCAAAGGTGACACAGACAGGTTCACCTTTGTCCATGAGCTTTGCTATCTCTGTGAACATGATCCCTCTTATGATATGTTTTCTTTTTACTCTATCTCTGCCCTGACTGTAGTGAAGACCGGTCCGCGGATGTCGATCTTCTTGTTCTTGCCGGTGATATACCTTTGGGCAAGCGGGTCAAGCTTAATGTTGATCTCGGATGGGACCTTTACGATCCTGACGCGGGTTTCCACAGAACTTCCTCCGCTTTCGACTGCCTCTTCTATCTCCCTGGCTGCCTGTGCGGCAAATGCATCAATGAATCTCACTCCTGTCCTTGCGGAGTGGTTCTCGAAGGCTTTCTTCCACTTCTTGTTGTCCGGGAGTCCGAGGATATCGTTCTCATAGACAAGCACTTCGTTGAATGTTGCAGGGCCGCAGAGCTTTGTTTCCTCTTCAGGCTCCACCACGGATACCTTCACCCTCTTTCCGTTGATCTCTCCTTCCCACGCTGCGAATTCACATGGGCTTGGTTCAGACGCATGGAGCTCACACTGCTCGACGATGTTATCCATGATCTCCTGTCCTTCAGCGGTCTCTGGCAGCTTGTCCACATAGATCATCTTTGCCAGTTCCCCGTCCTTCAGGTTCCATTCGGAGTACTGGGGGATCTGTGGATATGTCATGGCCCTGAGGTCGGTAGAGTCATGGAGGATCATTGCAAGCCTTTCCACACCAAGTCCGAGGTTCATGACAGGGTATGGGATATCATACTCTGAAAGGGCGGTCGGTGAGTAGATACCAAAGGTCGCGATCTCTATCCAGCCATCGGAGTATTTTGTATTTGAACCTACAAGTTTCGGGTGATAAGCGAATACTTCGATCTGTGTGTCAGGTACGTAGTATTTGCTTCTCTTCTCATCAGGCCTGAACAGGAACTTCTCGAAACCGAATTGTGAAAGTAGTCCCTGCGCAACTGCTTTCCCATGGTCTACCGTTACATCTTCGTCCATGATGACACATGAGGCGGTGTAGTAGGTCATGAGCCTTGAAGCGTCTTCCTGCTGTTCTCTCCTGAAAGCACGGTCAATTGAGAAGAAGTGGAATGGTGGTCTTGCACGTTCCAGTATGCCTGAAAGGGAAAGGAACCATCCGGAGGTCATGTGGCTTCTGAGTGTCTTCTTCGTTGCCTGAGGAATGAGTTCCTTGAACTCCGGGAAGACCTGGTCGATCATTTCGACTACAAGAGCATCTGAGACGTTGAGCTTGTGTGATATCTCAGGAACAAGGTCATCTCCTTCGACCTCTCCTTTCTTGTATGAGTGAAGGACCTTCCTGATAACCTCGATACCTTCATCATCGATCCCTCCGAGCATTTCTTTTATCTTTGCGATGCGCTGGTCGGAGATTCCTACATTCGGCCTTGGCAATCCTGCCAGGTAGAAACAGCGGTCAAGGACCGCAAGTGCTTCATGGCCGAACTGCTTGTGGACTTCACGCTCATCCACGATAAGGGGATTCATCATTTCGTCAAATCCCATGCGCAGGTAGGCTTCCCTGAGCTTTGAGATCGTGTCGTATACCGGATGTGCTTTTCCAAATTTGAAAGATGTATGTGGGTACTGCTGGTTCAGGCCGGACCTGTGTACAAGGTCCTTTCCACTCTTCCATGCAGCATCAAAATCTTCCTTGGTTGCTTTCCTTATGGCTTCAGGATCGAATTTCATGGTAAAATCTCTTTTAATTTATGATCATAAACGTAGCTAGTAATCGTAATTTCATGCATAAAAAGTTATCAATGGCTATTATACTTACGTTCGGAAAAAGCATGTAAGCTAGGAAGGATGAAATAAAAGGATAAGAATAGGTCTGAAGTATCAGACCGTGTTTCACAGATATACTGCGTACTATTCACTCGTCCACGGGAATTGTTTCAAGCTGGCTTGCAACATTCCAGATAAGGGTTCTTGTGTGCAACGGGATGTTTGGATCGTTGCTAATGTCCTCCAGTATTGAAATACTGGATGATGTTCTAAGGAAAAGTGGCTCTTCATCGTTGTTCAGTGTTGCAAGGATGTCATTTGCTGAACGTCTGATATTCCTTGGAACTGAATTATCGTTTGCGATGTGTTCTAACACTTGTGTACATTGCTTAATGACATCTTCAGGTTCATTGGCTCCGAACATTTGGATCACCTTAATAATCGTTTAATGATATAAAATAAGAATCAATGTTGTACTATCCCTAACAATTATATCCTATAAAAAGACTTTCATTCATGGAGTATGCTAAAAGGTGAATAAATGAGTGACAGTGACGATAAAATAAAACAGATATCAAGATTATTGGAACTTGGAGGCACAATGCTTGCACAACACTGCAACACATGTGGGTCACCCATGTTCAGGTATCACGGTGAGGTTCTTTGCCCGGTCTGTCAGGGTCAGGGCGTGGGTGCAGATATTCTTCCAGAGGAGCCTGTCATGAGGACTGGAGCAGCAACAGTTCCACAAATGTCTTCAACACAACGTCCAGAAGTATCTCCGGGGGTCGGGCATCAGATTCCGACAGATGAGGCACCTATCTCTTTTACTTCCTCTGTTGTCAGGTCTGGAGCGGTTTCTTCGCCCTCTGTCAGACATGTGGAAGGGATGGGCTCAGTTCCCGATCTGATGAAGATGAAGCTGGAGTCCCTTGCATCTCAGGTCCAGTCTGAGAACGATCCTCGCAGGATCAATGAATATCTTGAGACAATTGAAAAGATCATTGATATTCTTGACAGGCTCAGCTGAATAGAATAGAATAGAATAGAATCGAACTTCTACAAATGCAGGGGACATCTGATCCCTGCTCCTTTTAACTTTTGTATTCGCTTGTGAGGATCTCTCGCATTTTTGCGGCGGTCTTTGGTCCAATGTTCTTGACCTTTTTTAATTCATCCTCATCCGCTTTCATTACATTCTCAATGGTTCCGAAATGCTCAAGCAGGTTCTTTGCAGCGTTTGGCCCGATGTCGCTTATTGATGATACGACATATTCCTGTTGTTGTGAAAGCAGCATTGAGGACTTCTTCCCGTGTACGCTGATCTCCCGCTTTTCATCGATCTGCTCTCTTTTTGCAAGGATGCTGATCAGGGATGCTGTGTCTTCAGGATCCCTCGTGTACAGTACAGATACTCCGAAGTCAAGTACAAGGGATGCTATGGTTCCGTGTATGGCATTCGGATTGAGCATCCTTGATGTGAAAAGTCCTTCACCTTCGATTATCAGGATCGGTTTGTCATAGGAACCTGCAAGATCTGAGATCTGCCTGAAAAGGTCCCTGTCAAGAAGTGAGCTGACAAAGTCTTCGGTGCTCTTACGTTCAATGGCCGTCCTGTCGCTGACGATATAATCTCCGACCTCAAGCGTTTTGACAGATATGTTGACTCCCATCTTCTCAAGGTTGCGTGCAACAGTACTGCGTATCTCTCTCTGATCAAGAACAACCGTGATACCATCATCAGTATCTGCAAAGTCAGATAGTCCTGTTTGCTGCTTCTGTGTGGCCCCGAACTCGTCTGCAACATTCTGGCTACCGTTCTCTGGGGACATCGTGTCCTGCCATTGCTTCATATTGCTTTGCATCCGGCGTTCCTTGTGGTTACAGCTCCAGTAGTATGCTTCATCACGTGTGCCTTTTGTCACCAGGACAACAACTCTTCCTTCGTGTTTCCTGCCGGTACGGCCTTTTCTCTGTATGCTTCTGATCTCTGAGGGCACCGGTTCGTAGAAAAGCACAAGGTCGGTGGCAGGTATGTCAAGCCCTTCCTCGGCAACCGAAGTTGCAACAAGGACATTGTATTTTCCTGCCTTGAAATCCTCGATGATCTCAACCTGCTGTTTCTGGGTAAGCCCCTTGTCCCGAAACTTCGAGCTTTGTCCCACGAACTTGATAGGTCGTATTCCTTCGATCTCCGAAAGGGCATTCGTTACCATCTCAGAAGTATCGCGGTAGTTCGTAAATATGATTACTCTGGAATCTGGTTTGCCGTCCAGTTCCTTTGACACGATATCACGTACAACGGCAAGCTTTGGATGCTCTGTACCACATTCCTTTATCCGGTGGTAGAACTGTCGCATGTAAAGGTCTTCTGAGAGGCGCTTTGCAGCCTTGCTGCCACTCTTCGAGACCGCTTCGTTCTCCAGCCGGTCAGCATATTTTGAGAGGGACTCAAGGCCCTGTGTCTCAATTATCTCAACAGCGTGGTTGACCTTCATGATCTCTGCCAGTATGGATAATGCGCTGAACACTGCCGGGTCGCCCATCCCTCTGAGCTGTCCCTGTAAATTCTTCTGCAGACCAAGAAGATCTCTCTTTGAAGCGTTCTTTCCATAAGGAAAGCTATATCCAAGTTCCCCGAGCTTCTTGAACCTGTCATCCAGTACCTTGTCCAGAAGCTTCTTTAACTCCTTCATCTCGTCCGGCAGTATCACATGCTTCCATTCGATCTCTTTTTTGTGAATGTATGGTGAAACGTCAGGATCCGATTCTGTCTTGATGGCAACTGAACTTATGAACAGATTGGTGCAGACCTCGCCGATCTTCTCATCGGAGCTTCCCGGACTTGCAGTTATCGCAAGGCAATGTGGGTATTTAGCGTCCTGGAAATATCTCTCGGCAATGTATGTGTAGGCATAATTGCCCACTGCCCGGTGTGCTTCGTCAAAAGTTATATGTGTGACATCCTCAAGGCTTATTCTCTTTGTCAGGATATCATTCTCAATGACCTGTGGTGTGGAGATGATGACACGTCCCTTTTCCCAGAGGTCTGCCCTTTTCTCAGGTGAGATCGCACCTGTGAATGTCAGTATCTCTTCTTCGGGTATGTTAAGGGCGACCTTTAAAAAAGAAGCATGTTGCTCCACCAGTGGTTTTGTGGGAGAAAGGACAAGGGCCTTTCCTCCGGCCTTTTCCAGTCTTGAGGCTATAACAAGAAGAGCAACGATCGTCTTGCCAAGACCGGTCGGCAGAACTACCAGTGTTGGTGCTGATAGTGCCTTCCCGGCAAGGTCAAGTTGATAGAGTCTTTGTTCGATGGTATCCGGTTTGACCAGAGGGTGTTTTATGTAGTCGCTCATATTCATTTCAGGTTATTGATTATAAGTCTGGATCCAGGTCTGAAAGTTGCCTGATGCAATTACGTTCTTAACCTTTTTAAATATGAGGCAAGCGGTGTGAAAGTGTTTAAAGCTTCACACCTGCGTTCTCAAAGTCCTTCTTCCCATAGACGAGGTCGTATATCACGTCCTCAATTCCATCGACGGGTGCTCTGACCTGTGCCATTGTATCACGGTCACGGATCGTCACGGTATTGTCCTCAAGGGTATCGTAATCGATGGTTATGGAGTATGGTGTACCGATCTCATCGTTCCTGCGGTAGCGGCGACCGATGGCTCTTGAGTCATCGTATGTCACAAGCAGTCCGCGGTTTCGAAGTTTCTCTGCGATCTGCTTTGCAGGGTTCATCAGCTCTTCCCTTGTAAGCAATGGAAGCACAGCTACCTGCACAGGTGCTACCTCGTTACGGAACCTGAGAACGATCCTCTCCTCTTCCTCTTCATCGCCTTCTACAGCTACCATCTCTTCTTCAAATGCGTGTTCCATTGTACAGTAGAGGATCCTGTCAATACCATAGGATGGCTCGATCACATGTGGTACGATCTTTTCACCGCTGACCTTTACGGTTTCCTGTGCATAGGAAATGATCTCTGAAGGCACTGTGAACTCTTCACCACCGACGGTGACCTTTATTTCATCTTTGTCAAGCTCTTCTGAGCTTAATTCTTTAAGTGCATCTGCAACAGCCTTTGCCTTTCCTTTGAAAAGAGGTCCCAGCTTGCCCATGTCAGGCTTGACCACGAACTGTTCGATCATCTTTGGTTCATCGTACTCTATGTGGATCACAAGTTCAGTACCGCTTGTTTTTGCATGTGCCATCAGGTCATAGTCGGTCCTGTCCGCAATTCCGACGACCTCGATCCAGCCGAACCTGTCCGTCAGGATCTCAGCATCCCAGCAATCGATGGCGTAGTGTGCCATCTCGTCCTTCTGGTGCTGCCTGAACCTGAGCTTGTCAGCAGCAATACCGACGCGCTGAAGGAAGTTGTTTGTAAGTGCAATGTGGTATGCCAGGAACTCATGTGCAATGATCTTCTTGTCTATCGCTTCCCTGACGGTCATCTGCTCGATAACGCCTTTTTGCTGTGCTTCATCAGAATAGAGGCTTAATGTAACACCCTCGAACCTTCCGATATTCGGGTGTGTCTTTTCCTGTGGGTGTGTGAAGATCTCAGCCTCTGCCTGTGTGAACTCACGAAGTCTTATAACACCCTGCCTTGGAGATATCTCGTTACGGTAGGATTTGCCTATCTGTGTTGCACCAAAAGGCAGTTTTTCACGGTAATAGCGAGAAAGCCTCTGGAAGTTCACGAACATTCCCTGTGCAGTCTCAGGGCGCATGTAACCCTGCCTGCCGGTGCCGGGGCCGATGCTTGTCTTGAACATCAGGTTGAACTCATAGGCCTCTCCGAGATCGCCGCCACATTCAGGGCATTTGATGTCGTTCTCTTTGATAAGCCTGTCAAGTTCCTCGTTGCTCAGAGCATCTGCAACTTCTACGATCTTATCAACAAGGTGGTCTGCCCTGAAAGCTTCACCACATTCCTTGCATTCACAGAGCGGATCGGAAAAACCTCCGACGTGGCCGGATGCAACGAACACATCTTCTATACCGATGGTGGGTGTCTCGATCTCCATGAACCCTTCCCGGATCACATAGAGCTCACGCCAGATCTGTTCGATCCTGCGCTTCAGAGTGCTTCCAAGGGGTCCGTAATCGTAAAATCCTGCAGTACCTCCGTAAAGCTCAAAGGAGTTCCACAGAAAACCTCGTCTTTTTGCCAGTTCAATTACCTGTTCATACCTGTCCATGATAGATCCTCATAAGTTCGCGATCATATTGCCGGGGGTCTTTATTTGATGTATCTTTGGTTTTCCGGTTCTGATCCAAAGAAAACCTGAAGCCCCTTTTTCATTTTCGCTTTTTTAAATATGTTTGCGGGTTTATATTCTGATAAACTCCCTTTCCACATATAAATTTGTGTCTGTTGGTTGAGGGCCCCAATGCAAAAATTCCTTTATGGCAGGCTTTCCTTAGAGTTATCTGGATGTTTTCTGTTGGATTTTTTTCTTTTATTCTAATTTGTTCTTTTCACAAAATTCCATCATCATTATTATCATAGGCGGCAAAACCCTTATATATGAATTAGAACATAGAATAATTTAGGCAAGACCGAAGAAAATCATATCGTACCACCACCACCACAAACTGATTTTTATTGGTCATTCCATCACGGTCTTGCTATACTCTTCATTCTTTCTTGATTCTCTGAATTTGAACTTTGTTTTTCTTTCAGATTTCTGATCATCACTTAGTAAAATTAATATCTCTAATTATGAGTTAAAGTCAATCATTTTAAAAGCCTATAAACTAAAACAATTTAGAAAATGATATATAGTAATTAATATATTGATATAGTCAAGCAAGATCGATAAATCATATTGTACCACCACTACTAACTGATTTTGTTGGTTATTCCATCACCGGTCTTGCTATCCTTATCACTTCTTTAGCATTTTCTGGTCGTTTCCTTTGTACATGATAGCCAAGGCTATTCTGTAAAGTTCCTGACAAAAAGAAGATAATTAAAACTAAAATTGAAACTAAAAAAAAGTGCCGGATTTACCAGCACTTGATTGTGTGATATTTTTTATTCTCAGTCTTCCATAGCTTCTTCTGCTGTCATTCCGCCGTGGACGACCTTTGAGATCCTTGTGACAAGTCTTGTAGGGTCATCTGACTGGAAAACGTTCCTGCCCATTGCGACACCCTTGCAGCCGACCTGAAGTGCATCGTAGACCATTTCAAGTATTTCCTTTTCGGTGTCCATCTGAGGACCGCCAGCGATAACGACAGGGACAGGGCAACCATCAATGACCTCTTTGAAGGAGTCTGGGTCGCCGGTGTAGCTTGTCTTGACGATGTCGGCACCAAGTTCAGCACCCACCCTTGCTGCATGCTTCACGTATTCTACGTCAGTCTCGGATACAACTTTTGCACCCCTTGGGTATGTCATTGCAAGAAGTGGCATTCCCCATTCGTCACATTTCTTTGCGGTATATCCGAGATCCTGAAGCATTTCCGCTTCGTCGTCAGCACCGACGTTGATGTGAACTGAGACCGCATCAGCACCTACCTTTATAGCTTCCTCAACGGTGGTGACAAGGACCTTGTGGTTTGGATCAGGGCCGAGTGCTGTGGAACCGGAGAGGTGGATGATAAGTCCTACATCCCTTCCATAGCCGCGGTGACCGTGTTTAGCAAGTCCCATGTGGCCAAGGACAGCGTTAGCCCCGCCCTCTGCAACCTTGTTTACAGTTGATGGCATGTCGATAAGACCTTTGATAGGTCCTGCTCCAACGCCGTGGTCCATTGGTATTATTATAGCATTACCCGTATTTCTGTCGAAAATACGCTCCATCCTGACAGATTTGCCAATTTCACTCATGCTATGGGAGATACCTATTATATTACATATCCTTTACGTAGTTGCTACTGTCTGCCATGTCAGAGATTCTCATGCTGATATCTTCCACAATAGCCTTCTTCAACTTCTGTGTGAAGGTGGTAGAAAAGCAGCTGCATTATGCGTGCATCTTTCTGAAGATCGAATCCATCGGTATTGTAAACTACCAGCATGCATTCGCTTCTTCCGCAATATCCTGCATCCCATACTGCGGTCTCAAGGGTAGCTCCGCATCTGATCAGGCTGGAACGTGGCTTTGCAATGGCAGCCAATGTTTTTGGTATGTTGACGACCTCGTTCAGAAGTACTTTGTAGATTCCCGGTTCGAGGTGGATCCATCCATTCTCGTCAAAGTCGATACTGTTGCCATCGGAGATCCTTCTTCCTGAGTTATCAAAATCTACTGCACCTGCACCTTCGATGGTCCTGACTTCCTGGAGCGTCATTTCCACGCCATTGGGCTGGAGTTGGGTATCCATATCGATCATGTTCTCAACCAGTGGAGGATTTGCAAGTACAAGTTCCCTAAGTTCATTTTTTGATAAGAGGGTCATAGCTATCTGATAGGCTGGATCGGTTATTATCATTTCGGGGTATTCCTGTTTGTGCTCATGCAGATCGGTTCCCGTATCAATTTAGTTGTTTGTTTGTTTGTTTGTTTGTTTGTTTGTTTGTTTTAATATCTTATTTTTCAGGGTAACATTTATATAACAATATGCAATCAAGACGAAATTGATTTATGTAAAGTTAATTTGTTTTAACTTTATGATTCTCTCGCATCTTTCGCATTTCACTCCTCCCAAAAACGACTTACTAAGAATTCCGGTGGCAACAACATGCAAGAATATTCACAAAAAATGATCCTTCCTATATCCGACGTTCCGCATGGTGAGAACATTACTCTTGTATACAGGAACGGTGACAAAGTGCTTGATTTTGTCTCGTCCTTTTTGAGGTCGGGCTTCAAACATAATGACCTTTGCCTCTGGATAACACCCGGTGTGAAGGATACTGAGGTACCGGATGCTCTATTCAAGGAGAAGACCATATTTGTAAACCAGAAGTCCTTCTCCTCGAACTTCGATCTTGTTCTTATGAACCCTGATCTGCTTTCGGATGCAGAAAAATTTTGCAATGCAGTTCTGGACCTTATAGAAAAGAAGTACAGTTCCGCTCTCAAATGCGGATTCAATGGTCTGAGGATTAATATTGATCTTATCGCTGATGAAGGGCAAATGCTTCCTTTCTTAAGACAGTGTCGGAAAGCTATAATATCCGCAACCTCCGATATTGAGCTCACGACACTGTTCACATGCCCACTGGAATTCTTTTCCTCATCAGATGTCTTTGAACTGATGGATGATCGTGAAAACACTATTATGAAAAAGAATGGCCTGTGGACCACAATGACAGACCTGCTTAGCAGCAAGTACAGGAAACATTTGCGTTCTTCTCCGGAGCTGATGAAGAAGGAAAAGGAACTGAAGTCCATATACAGGAACAGTCCCGTCGTTGCATTTCTCAGGAATTCGAAAAACGGTTTCCCGCTAGAGTACATCTCAGAGAATATCTCTCAGTTCGGATATTCTGCAGAGGACCTGATGTCCCACAAGGTCCTTTATGAAGACCTGATCCATCCCTGGGATCTGGACGATTATTTCATGACCTTTTCCGAGTGCATCAAAAACGGAAATACTGAGTTTACAAAGGAGTACAGGATACTGGATCGCGAAGCCAATACCCGCTGGGTTACAGAGACCTCCCTGATAGAGAAGGACAGTTCCGGGAAGCCAGCTCGTTTCCAGGGCATCATTGTCGATATCACGGATAGGAAACTTGCAGAGGAAGCTTTGAAAAAGTCCGAGCACAAGTTCAAGGCCCTTTTTGAGAATACCAATGATCCTGTGATCCTCTATGACCTGGATGGCAATATCTTTGAAGTCAACAGCAAAGCATGCGAGTATCTGGGCTACAGCAGGGAAGCCCTGCTTGAAATGAACATAAAGGAAACGTATTCTCCTGACTGTGCAGCGAATTTCGGCAAGAGGGTAGCAGAAGTTTGCCGGAAGGAAAGTTGCATCTTTGAAATGGTCACCCTTCGAAAGGATGGTTCTGAAATTCCGGTAGAAATGAGTTCCCAGCTGATGGAATACGATGGTATTCCTGCAATTCTGAGCATTTCAAGGAACATTAGTCAGCATAAAATGATAGAAAAGGCGCTGCTGGATGCAAAGAACGAGGCAGAGGCAGCCAACAGGTCAAAGAGCGAGTTCCTGACAAACATGAGCCATGAGCTTCGTACTCCGCTGAACTCTGTAATTGGATTTTCGGATATACTCCTTAATAATGAGGCAGGCTACCTCACTGAAAAGCAGATGAAATATATCTCTAATATCTCCAAAAGTGGAAAGCATCTGCTGAGTCTTATCAATGATATTCTTGACCTTTCTAAGATCGAAGCCGGTAAAATGGAACTTCAGCATGAAAAGTTCCGTTTCAGGGAAGTTCTGGATGATGTAAGGTCCATCGTCTCTTCTCTTGCAGAGAAAAAGCATATCTGCCTGAGCACCAGCATTGAAGCCGAGGACATCTGCATCAAAGCTGACCGCCTGAAAGTGACCCAGGTTCTTTTCAATCTCGTATCCAATGCCATCAAATTCACACCAGAAGGTGGCTCAGTAATGATAAGGGCAGAAAAAGAGGCTGAAACCCTTGTCATCAAGGTAGAGGACACAGGCATAGGGATACCGGAGTCAGCTCAGTGCGATCTGTTCAAACCATTTTCACAGCTTGACGCATCTGCGAATCGTCAGTTTGGAGGAACAGGTCTTGGTCTGTCCCTGGCTAAGAAGCTGGTCAGGTTACATGGTGGGGAGATCTGGGTCGAAAGTGAAGCTGGTAATGGTAGTGTGTTTGGGTTCAGCGTTCCTTTGTCTCCTGAAATGTCCTGATATGGGATCATCCTTACCTTACATCTTATACTCCCAAATCCAAAGCATATCTATTTCAGTTATAAACCCAAAATTTAACTTAACGATGAAAATTCTTTTTTCGTCAGGGGGTATAATATGAGCGATCTTAAGACCATAATCTATATTGTATTTACGTCTCTTCTACTACTGTCAGTCACAGGTTGTGTACAGCCTGATGATGCCTCCATTTCTGAGCAGGAGGACCAAACAGTTGGCGAAGAACAACCTGCACTTTCCGCTGAGGAACAGTATACGATGTCTCAGGTCAATGCAGCTATTGAGCTGATAGAAGAGAAGGGCGAGCTGGCATTCCCTGAGTTCAGGGAGGCAGATAGTGAGTGGTTCCACGATGATTTCTATATATTCATCTGGAAGACAGACGGACTGCGTGTTGTCTATCCGCCGGACCCGAGTGGTGAAGGGCAGTATATGAACGAACTTGTGGATTTCAACGACAAACCCATAGGTCAGATCTACATTGATATTGCTCTCAGCGAAGAAGGTGAGGGCTGGGTCGATTACTCCTGGCCAAAACCTGGTGAGGAAGACCCTTTAATGAAGCACACGTTCATCAAGAGGGCATCGATCGGGAACGAGACATATCTGTTGGGGTCCGGGTACTACGTGGAGGAGTGAGGTGTGCTAAGGGACTGACCGGGATGATTTAATTGGTATAAACTATACTTCGGAACAGAAACCTACAATTTAAGGTGAATTGAAATGACAAATCACATTGCAGATTTATCACAGTCCAAAGCTGCAATAGTTGCAGGAATTGGACTTCTGGGAATGACCATATTTGCTATTGTTGCTCATTATTTAATTCTCCCTGATCTTATTGTACCGGGGGATACAGCAACAACAGCAAATAATATTATTGCTGGTGATTTTCTGTTCCGGGTTGCTATCTGTAGCTACCTTATAGTGATCATTTTTGATGTGGTGGTTGCCTGGGCACTTTATATTCTGCTCAAACCGGTGAACAGCGCTCTCTCATTGCTTACTGCCTGGTCCCGTTTGGTGTATGCAGCTATTTTTGGAGTCGCTCTGGCTGATCTTTTTGCTGTTCTGCAGCTTTTAAGTGGGGCTGATTATCTGGCATCATTTGAAACAGATCAGTTGCATGCTCAGATGATGCTATCTCTAAGTGCTTTTGATCAGATGTGGGATATTGGATTCATATTTTTTGGGCTTCATCTTGTGCTGCTGGGTTATTTGGTTTTCAAGTCAGACTATATTCCCGGAATTCTGGGTGTCTTTCTGATAATTGCAGGTTTAAGTTATCTTATTGATTATTTTGCGATTTTTCTTTTCCCGGGTTTCGATATGGCAATCAGTCAGAGTCTGGGTTGGGGAGAATTGTTGTTTATGCTCTGGCTTTTGTTGAAAGGAGGTAAGATTCCCTAAATGGGATCATGAGGTCGCATGCGTAATATTACACTCTGCATACTCCAGATCACGCTTCTGGAGCGCGGACCGAGGTGATGAGCTACGCTCAACACCTCACTAATAGCAAAAAGGAAGCTTCAAGAGTTGAATCAAAATTACAAAAACAAAGCTCTTCATTGCGAAAACCAAAAGAATGGGGTTGTGGTGGGCCCGGGGAGATTCGGACACCCTACCTCCGCCGTGTGAAGCCTAATGATGCCGAAAACACAACAATTTCTTGTCTCAATATATCGGACCAAACATTGAGAATTGATACTGCAGTGGTACAGGATGAATGTCTTAATGATTTTTGGAATACTTCTAAGGATGCATTCCATGAATGGTTGCATCTCAGAGATATCTCGAAGCACACTAAGCAAAATTACCGAAGTGCTTTGAGAACTTTCTTTGAAAACAACGTGGTGCAAAAACCGAACGACTTCAGGAAATTGAAGTTAAAAGACAAGGAATCACGTGGATTACGTAATTTGTTTAACTTTTGTGAAGATGAAGAAATAGAAGATGTGGCAGGCTATAACATCGACAGGTGGAGGCGATTCATAAAGATCAGGAAATCGGGAGTTGTGGAGGTCTATGTTACTGATGAAGAAATCAAAGAGGCCTACAATGCTTGTCCTGAAGCATTGAAACCTGTGTTCCGCCTTCTAGTTTATTCTGGAAATAGGGCTACACATATTCATAAGATGTTGGAGAATTTTGATGAACGCAACATCATCATAGACGGAAACGTTGCACATTATCCTACTTCATCCTTCTCTAAAGGCAAGAAAAAGACATTTCATGTGTATTTTCCAATTTCATTCATCCCTGAACTTAAAACCATTGGCAAGCCTAGATGTTACTATAACATTACAGAGAAGATCCGACAAGGCCGTGTTTCTGCAAAAACTATCCGTAAATGGCATTTGAACATGATGATCAAGGATGGAGTTACAGAAAGCATTGCTGATTTCATTCAAGGTAGAGCTGCAACCACAGTTGGCAGTGCACATTACTTGAATAAAGTTCAAAGGGCAACGGAGGAATATGCTAAAGTGATCGATCAATTTCCAATATGATTGAATCTTTATATCTAATTGTCCAGGGTGAGTTCAGCGCTTTTGGAGTCGTTGGATTTTTTGTGTCACTGATTCTGAGTGCCTATACACTGAGAAGTTCTTTATGATAAAAAAGTGTGGAGTTGTTCACTCCACTTTAAAGGTAGATCGATCAAAGTGTTTTCAGATAGTCAATAAGATCTTCAATGTCTGCATCTGACAGATCCCATTTTGGCATTGTATAATCAAGTTCCTCGCCAGCAGGATCTTTTCCTTCCCTTATAGCGATCTTAATCGTTTCATCGGTGTATGGTGGATGTTCCTCATGTTCATCCTCATGTTCTTCTTCAGCCGTCAGGGTTTCATAGGTTATGTCCGGAGGAATCACTGTACCCATCATTATTGGCACCCCGCCTTTTCCATCTACTCCGTGACAACTTACACAACTTCCACCGTGAACATAAAGCCAATGGGGGCCATCGCTAACTGGTATCTGTTGTCCATCCTCATTAAAACCAGTATAATAGATCATCTCCCCATTAGACTCAAATTCTGTAATGATATTGGAACCTAATGATGGATCATATTGGTCCGGATACATGAATCCGGGTTCATGCCAGCCATATTCCTGAGACATCATGTTGTAAGGATCATTCCTGTCGTACAAACATCCGGCAACTGTTAGTACTATCCCAATCAAAAGAAATGTCATAATCATTCTTTTTACCAATTAAATTCCCCCAACTTTCATTAAATAAGTACATTAAAACTTAGATAATACAACAATAAGTATTTTTGTAATCTAAGTTTTCAATCCATCTTAAGAGATTTCGCGTTTATGGAAACTATCACCGTGCTGAGGCTCATAAGTACTGCTCCTGCTGCAGGACTGAGCAATATTCCATATCCAAACAGGACTCCAGCTGCCAAAGGAATTGCAAAAGCATTATAACCAGTAGCCCAGAGGAGATTCTGGAACATCTTTGAGTAGGTTTTCTTTGAGAGGATTATAATGTCTACTGCATTTCTGGGATCATTTCTGACTAGGATTATGTCTGCGCTTTCGATAGCCACATCTGTTCCGGCTCCGATGGCGATGCCAACATCTGCCTGGGCTAAAGCTGGAGCATCGTTTACTCCGTCTCCCACCATTGCTACAGTATATTTTTTCTGAACTTCTTTTATAGTCTGAGCCTTTTCATGGGGTAGGACTTCAGCAAAGTAATCATCAAGTCCGATTTCTTCAGCCACCCATTGAGCAACGAATTGGTTGTCTCCTGTGAGCATCATACACTTTATTCCCATAGATTTGAGTTTTTCAATGGCTTCTTTTGATTCCTTTCTTACAATATCTGCAAGCCCTAATGCTCCTACTGGAGTATCGTTTTCAAGCAAAAGAACAACGGTTTTACCTTGCTTTTCCAGCTTTTCGATTTGATCACTTTTGAGCTCTATTCCATTTTCATTCAGATATCCTGGGCTGACAACCTTTAGCTTTCGTCTCAGAACTAATCCTTCAACACCTTTTCCAGGGATTGATTTGAATTCTTCAACATTTGGTGGTTCGAGGTTTTTTTCCTTTGCACTGTTTACCACTCCAAGAGCAATTGGATGCTCGGAGTTGGATTCCAGAGAAGCGGCCAATCTCAGGATTTCATCTTTATCTGTCTCTGTAAAAGAAACTATATCAGTGACACCAAACTTTCCTTCTGTAAGTGTTCCGGTTTTATCAAAAACAATAGCTTCCAGATCTTTTGAACGCTCGAAAGCCTGTCTATCTCTGACTAATAAACCAGAGTTAGCTGCCAGAGATGTGGATACAGCAACAACAAGAGGGATTGCCAGGCCCAAGGCATGTGGACATGCTATAACCATAACAGTAACTGCCCTCTCAAGAGCAAAAACAAACTCACTTCCAAAGGACAGCCATGCAACAAGGGTGATTGTACCGGCACTTATGGCTATTATCGTGAGGAACAGAGCAGCCCTGTTTGCCAGATCCTGTGTCCTTGATTTGCTTTCCTGTGCACTTCTAACTAGATCGATAACCTGATTTAGGTATGTATCCTTTCCAGTTTTCTTGACTTCCACCTGCATGGAACCTTCACCATTGATAGCTCCCCCGATAACCTCGTCTCCGGATCTTTTGGATACAGGCTTTGATTCTCCTGTAAGCATAGCTTCGTTGACGCTGCTCTCTCCCTCTACCAAAATTCCATCTACAGGAATTTTCTCTCCAGGTTTGACAAGCACCTTGTCTGCGACCTTTAGCTCGTCCACTCGAACATCGATTGTCTCTCCATCTCTTATTAGGTGGGCTTCAGAAGGCATTATTTTTACCAATTCTTCAAGAGCTCTTGATGCACCTATCACAGAACGCATTTCAGTCCAGTGACCTAGGAGCATGATGTCTATAAGGGTAACAAGTTCCCAAAAAAAGAACTTTCCTGGCAAGCCAAAAACTACTGCAGAACTATAAACGTAGGCCACGCTAATAGCAACGGCTATCAGAGTCATCATACCTGGATTTTTGGTTTTTAACTCGCTGTAGATTCCTTTAAGGAAGGGGTGTCCTCCATAGAAATAAATTATTGAAGATAATGAAAAGAGAATGATATTTGAGCCCAAGAATTTCAATTCATATCCTAAAAATGTCTGAATAGCAGGAGATAAGGCGAGGACTGGAAATGTGAGAATTAGTGATACAATAAATCTCTTTTTAAAATCTTCCATCATCATGGCGTGATGACTTTTTCCTTCATGCTCCATGTCGTGCATTGAATGCTTATGCTCACTATTTCCTTGTCCTTCATGTTCCATCTAACAGTGCCCCCATTTAAATGATGATTAAAAGAAGTTAAAAAGGTGTCGGATTGGCTTATTTTTATCATATAATGTAAGACAAGGCAATAAATGGTGATCTACCATCAGGATATCTTCAAATAATGTCACTATACAAACACTTATAATCTCCAGAAATAAACGTATTAGTAATGTCTAAAAAACTCAAACCTCTTCCGATGGTTACCCGTAAAAACGGTATTGAAAATAGCTGCAGTACCGGAAGTTGTGGAACTGGTGCTTGTGCTGGAGGCTTTGGGATAAAAGCGGGATCTGAAAAAAATGTCGTATACAGGAACATTCTTGTCTATTTACTTATAGGGATTGTGATGCTGCTAACGGCATACATTACCTTGAATATCATAACTTCAATCCTCAATTAAGCCTTCCCTCTTTTTTTTAGATGCCATACTTTTTTGAATGATGATTCCAGGACAATAAACTGAGAGTTTATTCATTCTGTTGAAGAAGATAATCTTGCAATTTCATTTTCAGAATGGGAATAAGTGGAGTCTGACAAATCAAGTCAAATTTAAGAAAAGTAGATCCGCTGAAATTAAAATTTTGGATTATCGTGATGTGAGTTTGCTTGATATTTAATATCTAATAATTTCATCCTTCAAAATGCTGAATTAAATATTATGAAATAGAGCCTTCTCATTCAGACCTCGAAACCCGCATATCTGCGCTGGAACGTAGACTCTCTCAACTAGAAAAACCGCAATCAAGCACATCAGAAAAACGAGATGGGGCCGCTGGAATTCGAATCCAGGACCTCCGCCGTGTGAAGGGGGTTGCTAGCGATTTTACGGCAAATTATCAGCCTTCCATATGTGCATCTAGTATGATTGATAATGCTTCCTTGCAGGACTCTGTTGCAAGTGATGAATTCAGGCAGGAAGTAACACTAAATGACATGTGGTCAATGCATGAGCCGGAATTTAGCGAGTGGTTGAAAGCTCGTAAGCTATCTGCTAGTACAGAAAGGGATTACTTTAGCGGCCTAATTAACATTTTTAACAAGTACACAATTTGCAGTCCAAAGGATTTTCGTGGCTTAGAATTGGCTGATAAAGAGTCTCGTGGTCTGAGAAATTTAATAAACTATTTTGAAGACGAAGAGATGTATGAAATCTGCGGTGCACCTCTTGAAAGATGGAGAAAGAATATAAAAATAAAAAAATCGGGCATCTGTGAGATTTATATTACTGATGATGAAGTTAGAGAAGGTTACAAAGGATGTCCAGAAGATGTGAGATCTTTATACAAGCTTCTTGTGTATTCTGGAAATCGTTTAAGTCATGTTCATGAGGTGGTTAAAAACTTCGATGCAGGAAAGGTTGTAGTTGAAGGCGATGTTGCTCACTATCCAACTTCATCTTTGTCAAAAGGCAACAAACGGACATTCCAGATCTATTTCCCAACTGCTTTTATCCCTGAACTAAAGAAAATTGATACCAATCTAGCTTACAAGAGTTTGACCAAGAAGCTTCAAGTAAACCGTGCATCTGCAAAGACTATCAGGAAATGGCACCTCAACATGTTAGTCCAAGCAGGTGTTGGTGAGAGCGTTGCAGACTTTATTCAGGGTAGGTCTCCAACGACGGTTGGAAGTGCTCATTACCTGAATAAAGTGCATCAGGCCACCCTGCAATATTCTAGAGTATTGGATAAGTTTCCGATATGATTCATGTATGATGTTCACAGTTTACCAAATATGGAACACTTGGTACAGTTGGAACATTTCATATCATACATTGCAATGCATAAGTAAGCTGTACAATGTATATCAAAAACATGATGCCAATAGGGGTTAATATGTTCCATGTATTCTCCCCTATATGCTGCATCCTACGTCATATAATATCTCTATTGACTATCTCTTCACATGACTGTAAAGTTATTGTGTGGGACAAAGCCTGCTGATGGCTACATTGCATTCATCAATCACAAATTGAGGAACCATTTGGTATTTACTTGGATCTAGTTGGTAAATATAATTATTTTCAATATGGAAAGCCTCGTTAATAAACTTTAATATAACCTTCGAGTCAATTTTATCAATTTCATCATCTCTATTTTCAAAAATAATTCGATAAATATGGAGCTTTTCATAGTTGTTATCTGTTGAATCATAAATGCTCATCATTTCAGCATCATCATTTATGATATCTAGTAATTCATCATAATTGAACTCTTGTAATTGTCCATGGATTTCAGCCATTCCTAAATCGATTTCTTCTGGAGTCATTTCTCGTTCAATTCCTTCATCTTTAATTTTAGGTTTAACTCTTTTATGCAGAAGACTAGAAATTATCTGATAGCCATTTCCTTTAACGTCATTGACTTCATATAACCTACGCAAATAAATTAGTCTATTAATCATATTAGTTGATGAATTTTGAACATTTGCCCTATTTATCTCTTCAAATGTTTTGATATCGTCTTTCTCAATTTCCTGTTCAGTCAATTGATTGTGATTATTCTCTAAAAAAGTTGCAAAAGGAAGCGGAAATCGATCCCTGTGATGCAACATCATATCAATAATTGGATCGAAATCATGAGTTAGCAATAAAACAGATTTATCTTTAAAAGTGTCACTTTTTCTAAAAAGCATATCAATAATTGCATATTTTTTATTTTTATCAAATGACGATATAGGATCATCTAAAATAACAATGTCAGGTGACTGCTTTAATGCATCATACATAAAAAGAACTAATGAGAATGCATTTTTCTCACCAAAACTTAAATGTTTCTTTGCATCAACAATTTCATGGTCAACATCAGTAGCAAGTAATTTGAGTTTATGATTTCCTTTTTCATCTTCACTCAAATCAACTTTGTAGCCATATCCTGCATTCTTTAAAAATTCATTAATTTTTTCATTATATGTTTTTACTAATCTTTCAATATGGCGGTTCTGTTGATTAACAAATCTCTGTAATTCGCCTGCTCTTGTTAATGTAGTATCAATAGAATTGTTAATATCTTCTATTTTTGCATGTGTTTTTTCAGAATTAAGGTGATTATAGAGGCCTAAATCGATTTTATATAGCTCCAATTCTTCAATTACTCTTCCAACATCTTTTAAGGCACTGAATCCGATTGACTTTGTTTTGTTCAATTTTTCAGTTAGTCTATCAATCTGCGTTTTTATTTCTTGTAGAAAAACAACTTGGTCATCAGTATAGCCCTCTGTATTTCCAATAAATTCATCAATTTTTAATTGTGTAGCATCTGTAAAATATTCTTTTAGGCTACTAAATGTCTCGAGGATTTCATTTAGATGTTCTACTGATTTTGCATCATATACTTCAGAAACTTGATTTATTGTTTGTCTCTTCTCTTCAATATTAGAGACACAATAGGGACATTTGTCTGCTATGTCTAAGTATGATTTTCCATCTAAATGCCATTTAATCCATTTAGGACTTCCTCTTTGTTGAAGGTAATCAGTATAATCTTCCAAGCCAGATGGGATATGTTTTATAACATTTCCATTTTTAAATGCTTTTGCTAAAGGACTTGATCCATGTAGCCCTGTTCTCGTTTGTCTCCCAAAACTTTTACTTAGTTTAGTCAAATCGCTAATAAATTCATCAATTTCTTCATCATGAGCAAATGTTGTCCTAATTTCATTGATCAGTAAACCAATGTTTTCCAGCCCTCTTTCGTAATCCTCAGTACGAATAAAAATGTCAAAACTCCCTTTCAATAGATCATCTGGTGAAAAAACGAAATCATTTATATATTTTTCATCAAATATCATTATAGTTGAGATATCATCGATTCCAGTAACTTCAGGATCATTATCTGAATCGCCAATAAACTTGAATGGCTTAAGATCTTCTATCTTTCTTGTGCTGTTTGCCTTATCTTCGACTGCATACAATAATGCTTTTGCAATTGTAGATTTTCCAGTACCATTAATTCCATACTTAATATTCAATTTATTTTTCTTAATTGAAATTAAACCATTATCGATACTATTGCAATTATTAATAACAACATCCCAATTTTCATACATACACTTTGAGAAATTACTGAAGGAATATATAGTTTTTGAAATATTTATTCACTGAACTAAATACAGTAAACAAAGTAAGAATATAAGAGAAATATAGGGATGCTCATCGCTATGATTCTAATTAACATTGCATAATTCATGTTGTATTTGCTTTTTAAATATCTGGAACACATGGAACAGTTAGAACACTTCTCATGAACAGAGTAGAGTGCAGTGCATTCTTCAGTACAATGTACGATCATCAAAAAATGATAACAAAACAAAGGTAAAAACGTACCACGCATTCTAGCTTACTGTATGTTTAGCAAGTGTTCCACGCGTACCAACTGTTCCATTTATGATTCCACCTGCTCGTAGAAAAGATGGGATTCTCCAGAGGTACATTCATTACATAAAGCAGAATACTATGGATGGTAAACCATTTACTCTCAACACTCATATACCCAAAAAAAACAAAATATATATAGGTAGAAATAAATTTTGTTGTATATTTAAATCGAATTTTTTAAACGATATCATAGAAAGACGAACTAGCTGTAGTAGATAATTTTTGGTGTATTATGGAACTCCCTGATAGTTATTTTATATACGATAAAAGTGCTATAATTGCACAAAGTAAGCATTTTAAGCTAATTATATGTGAATTAATCCAATTAGTGATTGTTGCAGTATTATCCTTGATCATCTCTCTCTTGCATAAGGAACCGATTCCTACAATTGGTTTTTCAGCTATAGTTATCATATTTTTTATTGGGATTATAATTCAATTGCATTATAACAAAAAGCAATTCGAAAGAAAATGGTTTGAATTTAGAGCCGTAGCTGAATCCATAAAGAGTTTAGCATGGCAATATGCCGCAGGATGCGGAAATTTTTGTGAAGAGAATAACGCTGAAATGTTATTCCTTCAACAAATTAAGCAAATAAAAGAAACATATAAAGTAAATCCTGATCCTAAAATAACATCTTCTGGTATATTAGATGAAAAAAAGCAGTCTATGGAAAAAATAAGAAAAATGAAATGGGAAGAAAAGAGGGAGGCATACATTAAGGAACGTATTGATGATCAAATTACTTGGTACACAGATAAAGCAAAACTAAACAAAAAATACTCTACTATATATGAGAATATTATAATTGGATTACAATTTATTGTTATTTTTGTAGGCATAGTTCTAGTATATACTCATGTTAATGGTGCTCCAGTACTGGCTTTGGTTGTTACGTTGATTACAGGTATAATTGGGTGGAGTCGAAGTAAACAGTATGCAGAATTAGTGGACCCATACCAAAATGCGGCTCGTGAATTGAACGAAATAAGGCAAGAAATTGAATTAGTTGAAGAAGAACTAAGCTTTCAGCGTTTGGTTCTAAATGCTGAGCAAGCGATTTCGCGCGAGCATACGATGTGGCTAGTTAATCGTGGATTATATAATCATTGGCATAAATTGGAATAAATTAGTTTACGAATGAAGTTAGTTGCCAGCTAAAAATCCTAATTGTGTTAGTATTTAATTGAAACAAGAAGTGAAATATGTAAGCTATACTCAAGACTTAAATGACATCGCAAGGAATTATGAATAATAAATTCGAGAGTTATGTATTAAATTGAACTATTACATTTTTAATTGTGCATAATCAACTGATAAAAGAAAACATAAAAAAGGGATAATGATTATCTCCTTTTTTCAGCTTCTTGAACCTTCTTTTGCATATTTTCAGGTTCGTCCCAATAATAAACGAAATACTTTTTATTATCAAATATTTTAGGACAATCGGAATAACTCTTGATTTCTTCATTTTTTCCTTTTAATACTATTCCTACAATTCCTTTATTTTTAGATTGGCTAATTTCCAATTCCTTGTTGACCCATTCACTTTTTTTTGTTTCACCTGAAATTAAGCAGACCGTTACAGACGATTTGTCGATTAATGATTTGATATATTGTTCAATTTCGTAATCAGGCTTGCCTTTGTAATCTTTCTTGCATGAGCCATCGACAAAATTTATACCTGCGTTTGGATTATCTAACATTCCTCTAAAACCATTAACCTGTTCAATATCTTCATCATATGCGAAACTTAAGAAAATTTGCATTTTTTATACACCTAGTGAATATTAACTAATAATCTATAAAAATATTATGATATTAATTAATTTAATTGAATGTTTCAGTGAGTATCGAAATAAAATAGTTATTAATTACTTTCCCACATTTCCAACTGCATCTCCTCAGAGAATCGCATCGGGAATACCTTCAGTCTTACTCAACTCAATAATACGCATCATCTTCATTTTCGTCTTCTGATCTTGATAATAGATATCCAATCCCCAATATTCCAAGAAACGTCAATAATTGATTTTGGTTTTTACTTTGAACATTGCGAATGATATAATTATATAGTCGATCAAACTCGGCTTCTTTCTTTGATTGATCATAAAAATTCAGATAATTAATTCCATTTAGCATAGCAGTTGGCTTATTTGAATCTAATAGTATAGGAATGATGATCTTATTGTTTGATTTTGCTACTCCTATTTCTTGCTGAACATAGTTTGATTTTAGAGCAGATTCACTATTAAACATAAGAAAAACATCTGAATTTTTAATATTATTAATTATTATTTGATCAATATTGTCGCCGGGGTTCAGTGTTTTATCAGCATAAAATATCTCAGTATTCTGTATAGTCGAAAGTTGACTTAAGATTGGGTTTATATGTTCAACGTCTTTCGTACTATAGCTTATAAATATTTTAAAACTCATCGATGATTCCTGCGATTTTGATTTGTAGTTACTGTGTAGACAACAATACACGATAAAGTTTTTCATCTGATTTTAGGTTGAAATCCTTAATCCCCTATTAAAAAAGAGGGTGGAGGGATCTCATTATTTCAAACCATTGAGCAGGACAATAATGCAGTATGTGGAACATCCTGAGCATAAGTTCAATGGTGATACTGGAACTCTTGAGAGGAAGCATGTTCATTCTGATGGTGTTGTTTACATCGGCAAGGAAGCCAACAACATTGATGAACAGGAATTAGATGTGAAGCAAGCTCAGGTATTTGTGAATGAGGAAAAGCTCATGAAGATTATTCTTGAGATGCCACAGAAGGAAGCTGAAAGAAGTAGGAAGGAGTATATTTCAGGATATAAAGAAGAGGGTAAGAGAAAATGAGGATTTGAATTTGAACACCGTTGCTGTAAGAAAATTGTATGGTAATTCTTAAATAATTTTCAGATATTATTCTATCTATCTAGTTGACGATGTGATAAAAATTTGCTAAGTATTGAAAAACTATTCACAATAGCTGAATTTGTAGAATCAATATTGTCTATAATAATTCCTTTAGTTGTCATAACTGGAGCTTATGCCATTTATTTTGAGAAAGCAATGAATAAGAGTAGTAGGAATAGGTGTATGGATTTTCTTAAGATGAATTCACCTATAAAAGAGGCTCTTAAAGACATGGGGTTTATAGATTTCTATAAGAAAATTATACCCTTGTTTACGAGTGCTTTTATCCTAATAGGGATTATTTATGCAACTATAGGAAGTTATATTGTTTTAAAGTTTCTACAATTAGTATATCAAAGTGATTTTAGATATAAATCACAATCGATGTGGTAGAAAATGCCGACTTATTATTTGGAACTTATCTGAATATCTTGATTGTTTTTTTGTTTATTGCAGCATTTTTACTTTTTATACATAAAAATAAACTCTCTCTAACTCAAAGTAGGGAACCTGATCGGAAATCTCATGCTTTACTTTATACTTGTTCATTAGTTGGTGGAGTAACAATCGGTACTAATTATGTCATATATTATTCTTTATACAATATTTTCATAAAGAACATTGATAACTTGTTTTTTAAGTTATCGTTAAATGATACACTCGCTTCGTATGAATTGATAAAAGATATATTACCTGCCCAATGGAACATTTTATTAACGATTTACATACTTGGAATGATTTTTAGCATCATTTCGTTATACCTTGTCTATAAGAAATCAAAAGTTTTGCTTGCTGAATGGAAAAAGCAAATAATAAGTTCTTATTCTAAAGAGTTTCCATATGTCTATATAATAATTAATTCTGGAACTATTTATGGAAAAATAGAAGATATTTTCAATGGAAATATAATACTATTAAATGAAGATGGTACTATAAAAGCTATTTTTTGGAAAAGTATTGAAGCCATTGAAATGGATGATTCAACTATTATTCAAGACCAATCATATGATACAACATATATTTGGTAATTGAATATGACTGAGGCTCAATTAAGAGATGATTTACTACTCCTACAATACCACCTCTATTTATCCTGAAAGTTCGGGTTTTCGGACTTACCTATATCCCCAATTTTATGTGCGGAGGTCAAGATTCAAACTGCTTCATTCAAAAAATGTAGAGTCTCTGGGAATTGAATCCCGAATTTTGATGGCCATTAGGAAGTGTTCCAGGTGCATTATCTGTTCCACTTGTAATGAACACTTTAATGTCTCATTAGTTCAAACGTTTTTTATTTGGTGTATCATCCCAATGAACAAATAGTAAATCCGGCTCTATTTCGAATGTCAAGTATGGTATGCAAAAATAATATTCACGATAACTTTTAGTTTCCTAGAAACGCTTCTTAATGAATCTAATTGCTTCCGCAGCTGCATATTCTCCGAGGCTATCAGTAAGCCCTTCGGGCCACTCTTCATATATTGGAGCAATGCCTTGTTTTCTCCAACTATCTATTTGATTTTTTACTTTGTCATTAATTGTAATCTCTCCTATGTTTAATTTTTAAGTTTAAAAAAAGTCGATGTCTACGACTCTTTAGTCGATGTCACAAATCTTTGTTAAAAAAGAACACATGGAACAGTTAGAACACTTCTTATCTGTACAGTGCAATGCATGATACTGAGTAGTACAATGTATTATTATCAAAACATGATAACAATATATGGGTAAAAGCGTACCATGCATTCTACCTTACTGTACGTCTAGCAAGTGTTCCATGTGTACCATCTGTTCCATCACTCAACTCTTATTGCTGCATATCTCCTGGATTTTAACACTTCAGGACATGGTGGATTTCTATCGACTGAATCTCCATCCGCATAGTAATACCGCTGAATAATTTCACGCCAGACATTTTCATCAGGTACAACATACAGGCGGGTTTTCTTAGATCCTGTTTGCAGTCTCACGGTCTTTTGTTCAGTTGTCATGCCTATGCTTGCTAGGGTCTGAGATGCCGTTTTAGCACTTGTTCCAAGACCTTTTGCAACCATTGAAGGTGTGACGGCCAAAATCCCATCATCCGTAGAATATTGAGTAAAATCAGGATGCGGTTCATCTTCGCCGTTTGCAAGTGTAAGGACATAATTGAACATCGTTCCTTCCCACGCTTGAGAGCGTACTTCTTTGATCTCATCCTGCCGCCGGGCAATGTAGCCCTTGAACTTTTCTTCTCCGTCAGGCATTAGTTGCAGTGTTAATGACAGTGGAATAGTTAGCTGCTTCAAGCGCGCTTCAATTTCCATATTATTACAATCTATGAGATTATTGGGATCTACAGATTTCCAGTTCCGCAGCACAAAACGAGTTATTAGTCCACGAATCTTGTGTACATTTTCTTTGTATTCGGGTGGCAGATTTGACGGGATGTCTTTTCTAGTCGTTTCCCTCGGAGCAAACGATAACAATCGCCCCTCCGTCGCCATATCTTTGAAAGGCTCCCGCATCGCAATAACCTTGGGGCAGAAAGGATCAAAGAATTCTTGCTCCTTATGGTTGGCCTTGTTAGTTTTGATGAACGGATGATCTTCCTCGAAGCCGAGATTGAGGTATTTTATGATCTCACTCTCGGTGCCTCCTTTGAAATCAGCCTCATCTATTTTAAGGGTTCCATGCCATTGTTCCTTGAATCTCATAATCCCACTTGAAGTACTTGCCCCTTCTGCAGTTATTGGATAAAAGCAGAGATCAGAGACAACCTTCAAAAATCTCGATTTCCCCTTTCCTGTATCCCCAATAAATCGGAGGTATGGGGTAGTATTGAGTTTCTTGTAGAACCATGTGAACAGGATATAATGAATGAACATCTCCATATCGGTATCAGGAGCATCAATATATTTCCTCATGTGATTGTAGATTAGTTCAAATAAATCATCTGGTTCCACATCTGGTGCATCATCAATGGACTCCCTGATTGGCACCCCAACAATTGGAACGTAAGAGCCGTTTGAAATCGGAAGGTGCTGAGGATAGATTTCCTGTCCGTCTTTCTGGATGCTAGATGCATAAGACAGTTGGCCATTTTCCATGTATGCAAACTCAGGCCAGCCAGCTTTATCCATGACACTCAGATAGATTCCATCATCAGTGATTACAAACGATCTGGTAATCCTCTCTAAACTGGATTGAGCCGGTTCTTCTTCTGGTTCAATTGAAGCTTCTTTATCTTTTGCTTCTCTGTATTTTTCAAGTGCTTTTCTTGGTATTTCTTCCATTTCTTCCTGAGGTTTTAATTCCTCACTTTCATGAGGGAAATCAAAAAGTTCCCCTTTATATTCTAAGTTATTCATTCTATTCTCCTTAAAATTAAATTTACAATGTATTATTTTTTCAAAAGCAAAGCTCATGCATTTGAGAGTAGTATCCAGGATCACCCTCATTAAAATGATAAAAAACATCTAGAAAGAGGGGGGCTGAACAAAAATTCAATCTGCAGAGCCACTTTTGATTTTGCCTCAATTTATTGGAGGATTTTTATTTTTAAGCGATTCACAATTTTTTATTCTTTACATTAGGTCTGCCCGTTACCCATTGTCAGTGGTTTCTGCCCTCAGGTAACCAATTTATCCTTCAGACAGATTAAGGCGGCCCACATGCTGTACATGTATCTAAGACAGCGGATACAGCTACTATAGTCAGTGTTGTTTTCACTGACACCTGCACCTTCGCAAGTTCGCACGGATTGTAGAGCAACAGCATGGCTATGAAATACCTACTTATTTACAGAATGCTAGGAACTCTTCCGTCAAATTTTCAGCATTCCTGCTACTGATACAATCCTTCCTCGCTGCATCTTAATTATGCAGGGTTTATGAAGGTAAAATGCGGTTGAGAATTTTCCAACCGAAAGGACGGCCGCACAAAAACCAAAAGGAAAGCGCGACGGCCCCAAAACCCCTCACTATACGGCTCGCAGAATCCCATATATATAAAGTTTTTGTATAAAATCAATGCCTTGTAAAACTATTAAAAATAATAACGTGTTACGAAAGATATATATGTCAATGCGCACAATTTAATAGTTGTACAACTATTGTACCTTTCACCATATTGGGGCGCTAAGTAATGAAATCAATAGGTAAATTCAAAATTATAAAACATAAACCAAAAGCAAATGTTGTGTATCCAATGATAAGATTGCCGCAGTCGTACGCAAGCATTGCTGGCGAGATTGCACACGTTTTTGAAACAGAATACAACGGAAAACCTTTGTTTTTGATTTCATTAGACGAAGACTTCGATGAAAACACAGTTGTACAACCAAATACTCATTCATCCCTCGAAACCCGCCTAGCTTCGCTGGAGCAGAGGCTCTCTCAACTAGAAAAACCGCAATCAAGCGCATCAGAAAAGTCAGATGGGCCCGGGGAGATTCGAACACCCGACCTCCGCCGTGTGAAGGCGACGTCATGACCAGCTAGACCACGAGCCCATTTTAATTTGTTTGATCTGAAAAATTGAACGTCATTCAATTTTCAGGTGCTACTGAACCAATAGATGTGTTTGATTGGCTATAAGCTTAACGGCATTTTCTTTATGACTCATAGCAACTAGATATATATATCACAAAACCTGTCTATTTATAGAAAGGTTTATGTATTATTCGCTCCTTTACTGAATTGTACATTGGCAGAGAACTTTGAGTAGTTTCTTGAACAACTGATGAGTCACTACCCTTAAACACACACAAACACCACACACTCCCTTCCAACTCGAAGTTCTCTTCTGATTACTTCTTTTTTCTCTTTTTTAATTTTAATACGGAGCTTGTTGCGTTCACTTGTGTTTTTAGATTAATAAGAAAAAGAAAAAAAAGATGCAAGATAGAGCAAAATGATCCTTTAAAAAGGTCGAATGACTCTGGTGTTCAATTTATCTTTCCAGAGCCATGCGTTTTTGCAATTGTGATGATTCCAGCCAGATCCCTTTGAGCTCTACTTCTCCGCCAGAATTAACGAATATAAGCCTCAGGATCACATCATCGGTCTGCTTCTCGAAATTGGTCTTGTATATGACAACAGTGTGTTTCTCACCGGCATTGATCTCCAGCAGTTCCTTTGATGTATAATTGCCAAGTTCATCGTTAACGATGTTTGCGGATTTGAGGAATACTTCTTCTGTAAATGCTTTTTTCATTGTCGGGTCAAGATCTGCGGAGAATCTGGTATAATTCTTCTCATTGATTGCCTGGAGTGCATTCTCTGCAATTGGGTCCGCATATCCTTCAATATCGGCATTGAAGCTCTCTTCATCTATGGAAGTGCATCCGCTAAGGATGATCACCGCTAAAATGATGAGGCCTGATAATGCTTTGATCTTTAATTTCATGTCTCTCACTTAAATCTGCTCTATCTCTGTGAAGTCTTCTTCCTTTAGTTCTTTTGGTAATCTGAATGTGAATGTACTGCCCTTTCCGGTCTCACTTTCCACGGATATGCTTCCGCCCTGTCCGTCGATGATGCCCTTGATGATGGCAAGTCCAAGGCCGGTACCTCCTGCCTTTCTCGTGGCTGTGCTGTCCACCTGGTAGAACTTGTCGAATATCTTCTCACGCTTCTCAGGTGGTATTCCGATACCATTATCCTTCACTTTTGCCTCAAGGTAGTTTCCGGTGTCTGCTACGCTGACCTGTACTTCTCCGTCATGTGGTGTGAACTTGATCGCATTCGTCAGGAGGTTCACAAAGACTCTGATAAGTTTGTCCTTGTCGGTCCTGATCGTAAGTCTCTCTTCCGGACATTCTACTTTGATATTGATTGCTTTATCCTTCGACTGCTTCTCAACTGTCTGGAGGGAAGTTTCAATGATCTCCCTGACATTTACATCTTCAGGATTGAACTTCATCCTGCCGGATTCGATCCTTGAGATGTCCAGCAGGTCATCCACCATCCTTGACTGGCGGTCGATATTCCTTATGATGAGGGCAAGCATCTCTTCTTTGACTTCCTGATCGCATTCAGTTTCCTTCAGGAATTCGCTGGAGGTCTTCATTGCGGTCAGTGGTGTCTTCAGTTCATGTGATACCATTGACACGAAGTCGTTCTTGAGCCTGTCAAGCTCTTTCAGCTTCCGGTTTGCATTTTGCAGGTACTCGTTCGATCTCTCCAGTTCTGATGTCTTGCTTTTCACTTCGTCCTCAAGTGTCTTGTTCCAGGAGAACAGGATCAGCGCGATGAATGATCCTATGAAGAGGATGAATGCAACAGAGATCATTGCGAAAAGTCCCTGTTTCACGTATATTGACTGTACCAGGGATTCCACATACCAGAGGGGTGTAACAACACCTACGGACCATTGCTGGTTCTTCCATATCACGGGTTCGTAGGATATGATCTTCTTTTCCAGGAATCCATTCTCGTTCCTTTCCGAGAAAGTACCGCTACCCGAAAGTCCTTCGGTCTGCCTGCCGATTATCTCAAAGCGGCTGACATCCGGTTCGTTCACAATGTCGAAATAGTTCTTTCCGATAAGGTCTGTTTCAACACTGTCGTACAGGAGTCTTGCATCATCGTTGATCAGGTAGATATATCCTGCCGGATTTTCCGTTTTTATTGTCTCCTCCGCGATCTCATCGATCTCGATGACCGCTATAAAGGCACCCTCAAAGTCATCCTTGCCGACATATACAGGTACCCAGACATAGATCGCCAGTTCTTTTTCGAATGTTGTCAGAGGGTCAGTGATGTATGTCTCACCTGTCTGCTGTACTATGTCAAATGCAATGCTTTTTTCATTTTCGTAAAGGTTGTATCCCAGCGGAGTGTTCTCTTCGGGATATCCTGAAACTATTGTTCCGTTCTCATTCACATATTCGATCACGTAGAAACCTTTTGATCTCTTGTATATGTTTTCGAACGTGTTTGTGAAATTATCATCAGGTATCTGGTGGGGTTGTATGGAAAGAACCTCCAGCATGGTGACCTTTTCATTAAGGAAGGTCGTTATGCCGGTGGAGATCTGCTGTGCCTGTGATGTTTGGCCCTGCGTGAATTGGTCTATGAACTGCTCTTCGACCTCTGCATTGGCCCTGATCCCCAAAAAAAGGATCGAGCTGATAAAGAGCATCGTTATGATAAGAACGATAGCTGCATTCCATCTGCTTTTTTTGGCAAACATGAGAGGTCAGCACAATATGTGCGTTATAGTTTTAGTCCTGTGCTCTTCTTAACACTGTTTTGATTCTTGCTTTCAGCTCCTTCAGGTTGAAAGGCTTTGTCACGTAGTCATCTGCGCCAATACTAAGGCCGCCAACCTTGTCATCGATCTCTCCCTTTGCAGTGAGCATTATGACAGGTATGTCCTTGTAAGCCGGATCATCTTTCAGTCGTTTGCATACCTCAAAGCCATCCATGTCTGGCATCATTACATCGAGAAGTATCACGTCAGGGATGTCTGATCTTAACATCTCGAATGCCATAGAGCCGTTCTCTGCAGTGATCACATTATATCCGTCTGCTTCGAGTGCTCTTTTGGTAGCGATGACGGCATCCGGTTCATCATCCACAATAAGGATCATTTCCCTTGTATCTGAAAGGGCTGCTACCCTTTTTGCAACCTCTTCTTCAGGAGCAGAGAGCCTCGCTGCGATCTCTTTTGTGCTAATGTCGGGCTGTTCCTCAAGAAGTTTCAGGATGTCTTTGTCAAGCGTTTCCTTTTTCATATATACCACAACTTTGAAATATGGATAATTATTAAAGGATGATATTATTAAAGCCTTTCTAAATATAAGAAGGTCTCTTCATATTTTGAATTGACCAGCCAATTATTAGAAAGTCTTATAAGTCATAATTGTATATTTTAAGTTGATACTAATGGATGGACTTGAAAAAATATTCGGAAAGACAGCGCAGATAACTGTTCTGAAAAACCTCATTCACCATAAAGGTGAATCTACGTATCTGTCAGGTATTGCGGATGAGACCGGTCTTTCCCACTCAAGTGTTGCAAGGGTCATCGAACCCCTTCTCAATGCGAACATCGTCACAGAGAAACGCCTTGGTAAGCAGATACGCACCTTTAGCTTGAACCTTGATAACGAGCTTACATTACTTATACTTGACTTCTACGATGATCTGGCTAAGATGGAAGTTTGATTATAGTCCGGAATGTATTGGTTTTACTGATCCTTTATGTTCTGCTGATCCGTCTATCTTATAGTTTTAATTTGAGTTCATAATCCTATCGTATCTTTAGTTTTGCTTACCTTTTTCTGGTTCATCCATTGTTCCCGGCAATACGTCTTCTTTGAAGCGGTCTTCGATCTCTTCTTCAGGATCCTCCTCAGCATCATCTTCCAGATCGATATCCTCGATATCCTCTATGTATGTGTAATCACTTTCCCTGGCGCTTGCTGAAGCTGTACTTCCAAGCAGGTTGTAGGCAAGTAATCCGGAAAGCTTTGCGAGCGCGTTCATGATGTGCAGTGAGACAAATCCCAGAAGCAGTCCTCCGGTCATCATAACCAGTGATAATCCTAAAGTTTCTACTTTGAAGAATCCGAAATCAACGTAACCTGTGTTGTAGATAAAAGGCACTGATATCAATACCAGTGTGGATACAAGGAGAGTGAAGAAGACTATCAGTGTAAAGATGCCAAGCGGGAACTTGATAAAGAGGAAGACCAGTCCTTTCCATGTAACCGGGTTGAAGATATATCCTTTCAGTTTCTCTGAGACCTTCTGGTTCGAGATCTTCCTTGGTTCCATCGGTGGTATGTCAATTCCAAGCAGCCAGATGGCAAGCTGCCTCTCAAAGGATGCCAGCTCCCACCATGCCACAAGCATCAAAAGCAGGATGGGGATCCCGATAAGTGTTATTGACAGCCCCAGTCCCATTGAGAGACCGGTCACAAGGAATATGAAATAAGCTGTCCCAAGCGGGAAAGAGAACAACAGGTATGTGAGGTTCAGGTAGGTCTGTTTACGAGTGACCACACCAAAGAAGTCTCTTATCATACTGTTCATTCCTCTTTCTTTCATAGTACCCCATCCTTTACTCTATTCTTTCTATTTTTATTTATATCTTTATTATTTTCTTAATCCATTGCAACTTTCTGTGCGATCCTTTTCGTTATTCTGATGAAGAAATAGATCAACGCTCCGATCAACTGAGCAAATATTATTATAATTACCCATATGAGCTTATCATTACCCTGTGACGGCTCGTTCATTGCACAGTTGACAAGCATCCAGAGCCAGAACAATGTACCTGCTATTGCCAGTACTCCAAATGTCAGGAACAATATTGCGTTTATCTGGAAAAATATCCAGCTGTCAATCATCGCATTCACATCCTATTTTTTTCATTGATCTATAACTTCATCTTCCATTTTTCAATCATGTCTCAATGCATCCACAGGTTTCATCTTCGCAGCTTTGTTAGCAGGGTAGGCACCTGCTATCAGACCGACAATTATGGATACCACGAAACCTGCGAATATCTTCCCTGCTGGAAGGACCACTGGCAGGCTCATGAAGGTGGCAGCACCAAAAGCTCCAGCGCATCCGAGGATGACCCCAAGCACACCTCCGATGGTTCCCACAACAGCAGATTCAACAATGAACATCGTCAGCACATCATAGTTTGAGTAACCGATAGCTTTCATCAGCCCTATCTCAGATGTGCGTTCTGTGACCGTGACCAGCATTATGTTCATGATACCAATAGAACCAACCACCAGTGAGATCAGGGCAACTGCTGTCAGAAGTGCAGTAAGGGCATCTGAAAGGCTTCCGGCCTCTTCGAGTAACTCCTGCTGGTCAACAATGAAGTAGGGTTTCACGTCATCCTTTTCCATATCCCTTGATGATATTCCCAGATATCTTCCAAGGCGTTTGTCGATCTCCTCCGAGGTCTCGCTAACGGTATCTATGGATTCACCTTCTGCGAATATGCCTGAATAATCGTCCACAGAGAGGATCTCGTTCATGGTGCTTATCGGGATGAAAATGCGGTTGTCAGGGTTCATTCCTGTTGAGATCATACTGGCTTCGGATTTTTCCACTATTCCTTTTACCTGGAAGGTCTGCGTAATGATCTCCCCATCTCTTGTCCGGAACGTTATGTCAATTGAGTTCTTATTGGCAAGTGTTCGGTCAAATGTGTCAACGGAGATGTCATTTCCAATGACGGCAACATACTGGTCATTGTCCTTGAGGAAATTTCCTTCACTAAGCCGAAGGTTGGCGACCTCATCATAGTCGCCAGCAACCCCCATGATCGTCACTCTTCTCGAGTCAGACATGTATGTCACCTCAGCAACCTGTTCATTGAGAGGGGAAGCTCTCACAACTCCGGGTGTGTTCCTGACGACCTCCAGTTCATTATCAAAAAGGATATTCGGCTCATTTGTCCCGACATATATGAAGTTCGATCCAATTGTCCCGATCTCCTCATCAAAGTACTGGTTAAAACTTGCACCAATAGCAACATTTGCTATAACTGCAGCTACTCCTATTACAATTCCCAGGGTTGTCAGGGTGGAACGAAGCTTTGAGCTGAATATGCTTCCTGTTGCGATCTCAAGTGACTGCCTGAGGCTGACCATGTCCATCAATCCTGAATTTTGTCCTGTTTCTTCTTCCTGTAGACCAAGAGGCTGGATCCTGCAACGATCACAAGTCCAAATGCAGTGGCTGCAGTTGTGGCGCCGCTTCCATTATTTTCCTCAGTGATCTCAAAGCTGCCGATCTCTTCAGAGATGGAGTGCTCGTTAAAACCGTTCCTGTAGTCTGCTGTCAGTGTAAGTGGCGTAAGTGTTTTTTCATCTGCCACCACTGCTGTGAACTCGATGGTAAAGAGCTCATCAGGTTTCATGGTCCCGACAAAATACTCTGCTGGTGAGAACTTTACTCCTTCTGCTTCAGGCCTGATGCTTACGGATGAGAGTGTATTCGGATGAAGGTTAGCCACATCGAACTGGATCTTGCCTTCTCCGTTGACAAGTGTCATAGGCTTGGAAGGGATCATCTTGAGGGCCGAACTGTCAACAGTGATTGGAACTCTCCAGTTGTTATTGTACGCATGTGAGTTTCCGATAACAGAGAGGTCAAGATAGTATGTTCCGTCCGGAGTATCCTCGGGGGCCTCTATGTTGAATGTCAGTGTGGCCGAATTACCCGGTCCGATGATGCCTGCTTCCTGAACTCCGCTGGTTACAAGGATGCTGGATCCTGAAAGGGAAGCAGACTGGATGCGTGCATTGGTATCGTAGTCCTTGCCTTCGAACGTTATAGTGTTCTGTGTGGCACTGTTGGTGAGTGTAAAACTGATCATCCCTGTATCACTCGGGCTGAAAACTCCCGGATAAGCTTTGACCTCTTCCAGTTCAAGTGTTCCCCTGCTTTCAAATGTCGTAGATCCTACTTTCATCTCAAAAGTGTTCTTTAACCAGGAGCTGTCACTATCGCTTCTGTAGTACACATCAAAAGTAGCGGTTCCAGGCTTCGCATTTTCATCAACGTAAAGGCGGTATTCCTGCACGGATGCACTGCCGGGTGAAAGGATACCGATATTTTTAATAGCGTTGTTTTCGGAATCCAGGGAGAGTGGGTATTCGGGTACCAGCTTGATAGATACATCATCGGATTGTCCTGACCGATAGTTTTCGACCTTTATCCAGACATCAACGTATTGTCCTATCTCTGCCGGATATGGTTCGTACTTCTGCACATCCACATCAAGGCTTGTGACACTGCTTTCCTGTGCAGATACAGGGCTGAGCATACATGTGAGCACCATCAACAGGACCACAAGTGAGGGGAATTCTTTTGTTATCTTCAGGTTACTTCTTTGCATTATGATCACCTTAATTGTTCTCAATATAGCCGTCCTTTACATGGATCGTCCTGTCAGCATATTCAGAGGTCTCAGGGTCGTGAGTGATCATGATTATCGTACTTCCTTTCCTGTGAAGGTCTGAAAAGAGTTGCATGATCTCAACGCTTGTTTTTGAATCAAGATTTCCTGTAGGCTCATCTGCAAGGATTATGGCCGGATCGTTGATCAGTGCCCGTGCAATGGCAACTCTCTGGGATTGTCCTCCTGATAGCTCGGTAGGTTTGTGGTGCATGCGTTCTGAAAGTCCCACGAGATCGAGCAGCTTCCGGGCACGCTTATCCATGTCGGTATTCGGCCGGTGGTTTGCATAGGTTGGCAAAAGAACGTTCTGGAGGGCAGAGAGCCTGGAGACAAGGTTGAAGTTCTGGAAAACGAACCCTATCTCCATTCCCCTGAGCTTTGCCAGTTCGGTATCGGAGATCCTGTTGATGTCCATCCCCATGACCATCACATGTCCGGCAGTGGGCCTGTCAAGACATCCAAGCATGTTCATAAGAGTACTTTTTCCGGAACCCGAAGGTCCCATTATTGCTACGAATTCCCCTTTTTTAATTTTGATGTTTATGTCATGAAGTATGGGAACCTCAACATCTGTCAAGTAGTAGCTCTTTTTCAAACCAATTGTTTCGATAACAGTCTCTTTTTCCTGTTTGTCCTGATCAGCCAGAATGCCCATTGCAACACCTCTCTCTATCTACAAACCCGTCTATATATCGACAAGTCTTGGTATGACTACATTACAATTTAAACTTTCCTATATTTCGACAGGTCTGAGAACCTGGAGTATCTTCAGGTTAATATCAGGAATAAGTTAGAACTCAAAGGGAAATTCCTGGAATGGGTGGATAAGAACAGAACAAAACAGGAATGAAGTGACTATTAAAAAATCAAAAAAAGAAGAAAATAAAAATAAAAATAAAAAGAATAAAAGAAAATAAACAAAAAGAACAAAAAATAAGAAAACCAGTAGCACGAATTCCAGACACAAATCTAAAATAATTAGAATTTTGGCAAAAAGAACGTAAGAAGGATCAATTTTCCTTCTGCCTGCTTTCCTCAAGCGCGCTCTTGACGATCTTCATTGCGCAAAGTTCACCACACATTGAACATGCATCGCTTCCGGTGTATCTGCTTTCCCTGATATTACGTGCCCTTTCAGTGTCAATAGCAGTTGCATACTGTGTATCCCAGTCAAGCTCTGCACGGGCCCTTGCCATCCTTTCGTCTACTGCTCTTGCCCGTTCCTTCTGTCCGTCACGGGTAAGGTCGGCAGCATGAGCTGCTATTCTGGTAACGGTAGCTCCTTCACGAATATCCTCGGCTGTTGGCAGTGCAAGGTGTTCTGCGGGTGTGGTCATACATAGGAAGTCTGCACCGCACATACCGGCAAGTGTGCCGCCGATAGCTCCTGTAATATGGTCATAGCCAGGTGCAATATCAGTGACAAGGGGGCCGAGCAGGTACAGTGGTGCTTCGTGGCAGAGCTCTTTCATCGCTCTTACACTGAGCTCAACCTCATTGAGAGGTACGTGTCCGGGTCCTTCTACAAAAGTCTGTACGTTTGATTGTCTTGCTTTGCTCACAAGTTCTCCGAGAGTTATGAATTCCATGAACTTCGGTCCGTCGGATGCATCATGGATACATCCAGGTCTCATTCCATCACCCAGACTTAATGTAAGGTCATATTCCTTTGCTATCTCTACAAGATAGTCATACTCGGCATAGAATGGATTCTCCTGTTCGTTGTGTATCATCCATGCAAAGGTGAATGAACCGCCACGGCTGACCATGTTCGTGATCCTGTCGCTGTTCTTGAGCCTTTCAATTGCATTGTAGTTGACACCTGCATGTACGGTTACAAAATCAACTCCATCCTCGGCATGTTTGCGTACTGCGTTGAACATGTCATCGGATGTCATATCAACGACCGTCTTGTGGGAAGCCGCAGCCTGGTATATCGGGACGGTGCCTATTGGTACATCCACTGCATCCATGATCCTTGAGCGTATCAGGTCAAGGTCACCACCTGTGGAAAGGTCCATTATCGTGTCAGCACCATATTCTACAGCGACCTTTGCTTTCTCGACTTCGTCATCAATGTCCACAAAGTCCCTGGAGGTTCCTATATTTGCGTTGATCTTCACGCTCATGTATTTCCCGATGCCAAAAGGTCGGGATTTTCCCTTGACGTTCCGGGGGATCGTCACAAGGCCTTTTGCAACACAGGATCTAACCGTATCTGCATCGATGCCTTCCACTTCTGCAACACTTTTGATCTCAGGAGTGATAAGGCCCTTCTTTGCATCTTCCATTAATGTCATTGTTACTCCAAATAGTGATTTTTAGAATGATCGTAGGCGTTCTTAGGAATCAATACAGCAATGATACATATATATGTTTCATAGTCCCTGCATTCCTATCTCTTTTTATGTTTTGGGAAAGTTCATATATCAGTGAGGTCAATATTTATGTATACAGGTGCGCTATGCACGTCTAACAGATCAACAAGGGGGTAATTGTCTGACTGCTAAAGACTATAAGAAGATCCTGATAGCTACTGACGGATCAGAGAACGCTGACACTGCTGTCTTATCGGGTATCGATGTTGCAAAGAAACTTGGTGCAAAGGTATATGCTGTCTGTGTGGTGCCTATTCATCCATCTTCCTCGATGCCTATCGGTTCAAGGATGATGCAATGGGAAGTGCCATTCCAGGTAATGATGGATGAGGCCAAAAAGGCCGTTGAAAGGGTTGCTGATGCCTGCTCTTCATGTGATGTTGAGGTGGAGACAGTGGTACTTGAAGGTCATCCTGCAGAGGAGATCATCAAGTATGCTGAAGAGAATAAGATCGATCTTATTGTAATGGGAAGTCTTGGTAAGACCGGCCTGACAAGATTACTTCTCGGAAGCGTTGCAGAGGAAGTTGTCCGTCACTCTAAAGTGGATGTTATGATCTCAAGATGAGGTCCATTCACTATTTTTTATGATGAGATCGTAAGTCCGGTTGAATATGGAAATGATCACAGGATAGTATGGGCAGCAGGAACTCCCGGTTCCGGCTACCAATATGCTATTATCGGTCTTAATCTTCGACTTCCATCGCATTGATTATATCATTGACAGTAAGTTCCCCTTTGGTTGCCCTTACGATCATTGGATAAATGTAGGAACAATCGTCGATCGCATTCCATCTCTTTTCCCCGACTTTCTGGATTATTTCTTCCATTATCATTTCGCAGTCTTTACAGTATTTACTTTCAGTTTCAACTCCGCAAACAGTGCATTGCATGGTTACCCTCCAATATAATATTGGTATGAACGGTAATGAAGTTTTTGATAAGTTCCTGTGAATACAAACTTTCCATACGACAATTAATGTACTGTTAGTACTATCTTATGTCACACCTTTTTGAGGATCAGTACCGCTACTTGAACATTCTATTTACCCTGGATTCCCATGACCACAGTCGTATTTACTGAGAAGAACAAAGCTGCAGCCCAGATCTCGAACATATTGGCCGGAGGCTCCGCAAAACGAACTATTGTAGATGGAGTTCCTGTCTATGAGTTCCAGAGGAACGGTGTCCTCTGGAAAGTAATGGGACTTGCAGGGCACATCATGGGTTACGATTATCCCGATGAGTTCAATAGCTGGAGGGATGTCGATCCCGCACTGTTGCTGGACACCGATCCTGTAAAAAAGGTGACAAAGGCCCAGTTTGGCAGTGCCATCCTGAAGCTTTCAAAGGACGCAAAACTTATCGTGCTTGCCTGCGATTTTGACAGGGAGGGGGAGAATATCGGCTTTGAGGCCAAGTCCATTGCAGAAAAGGTATCGAACTCGACCATCAGGCGTGCGAGGTTCTCCTCCCTTTCAAAAAGTGAGATCGAAAAGGCCTTTAACGAGCTTGTGGAGCCGGATGAGAACATGGCAATGTCCGCGGAGGCAAGACAGATACTCGATCTGAAGATGGGTGCGGCATTCACCCGCTTTGTAACTCTCTCCGTAAGGGAGCGTGCAAAGACCAAAGGTGTGTTATCTATCGGTCCCTGCCAGACCCCCACATGCGGTTTCGTCTATGAGCGTGAGCTAGCTATACGCAAGTTCGATTCAAAGGACTTCTGGAAGATAGAAGGGATCTTTAACGGAAAAGGAACCGACTTTACAGGAACCCACCGCGGAGGTCACATCTATGAGAAGGAAAAGGCCGAGGCTATATTCAACAGGCTGAAAGATTGCAGGACTGCGGTGGTATCGAAAAAGACAGTCAAGGAGATGACGACAAATCCGCCGTTCCCTCTGAATACCAACGAGTTCCTGAAGCGCTCATCCAAATATCTTGGTGTAAGCCCCGAACAGGCACTGGAGATCGCAGAACAGCTCTATCTTTCCGGTTTTACAAGTTACCCGAGGACAGAAACCAACAAGTATGCTGATGACATGGATTTCAAAAAGATCCTCCAGGGCTTTACAAGAGGCGACTACCAGGACTTTGCCATGCTTCTTCTTTCCCAGGAAAAGATCACTCCACGTAACGGGAAGAAGGACGGTCATGATCACCCACCTATCCATCCGATCAAGGCCGGCTCCCGTGCGGAAGTTGAAAAAGCGGTCAAGATGCCCCGCGCATGGGATGTCTATGATCTTATCGTAAGACACTTCATTGCAAACCTCCTGCCAGAGGCCATCTTTGAGAAGACCCGATTTGAGCTGACGGTGGAGGACGAGCTTTTCGATTCCACGGGTTCTGTCCAGAAGAGCGCCGGCTGGCTAGCAGTATATCCTTTTGAGAAACCTCAGGACAAGCTCCTTCCACTCCTTGAAGAGAAGGACGTTGTTGATGTCAGGAAGATCAACAACATCAAGTCACAGACCACGCCCCCGAAGAGACTTACCGAAGCCGAACTACTGACCCTCATGGACAAGCATGGTATCGGTACCAAGGCAACTGCACCTTCTCATATCGAAACCAACAAGAAACGTGGGTATTTTGAGACAAAGGGGAAGACCATTGCTATAATGGAAACCGGTTTCACTTTGATGGATGCACTTAACAGCTCAGTTCCCATACTTGTCAAACCGGATATCCGTGCCCGGATCGAAGGTCTCATTCAGGAAGTTGAAGATGGTGATAAGAAGTTCCCGCAAGCCCTTGAGGAAGGCACTGTCCTTATCAAGGAGATGTATTCCCAGTTGCTGAAGAACCGAGAACTGATGGTCTCACAGATGGCGGGCACGATAACCGATGAGGCTGTGGCTTCTGACAAGAAGAACCACGTGGGTACATGTCCTGAATGTGGACGTGTGCTTCGCATGGTAAGTACGGACAATGGCCGGTTTGTGGGATGCACCGGATATCCCCAGTGCAAGAACACATACCCTCTCCCAAAAGCAGGGGCACTGGCCGTACAGCGTTCCCGCGAGTGCAAAAAGGATGGCATTGCCGTTATTAAAGTAGGGAATAAGTACTACTGGTCGATCGGGATCGGACCTTGTTTCTCATGCGAGCTGGAAAAGGAATGCTTCCCTCCTGAAGTTATAGGTCCGTGTCCTTCCTGTGATGGCCAGATGTTCCTTATTGCTACAAAGGATTCACGTTTCCTTGGATGTACCAAACGTTGCGGACACACCCAGTCAGTTCCGAAAAAAGGGAGGCTGACTCTGGCAGATAAGATATGTGATGGTTGCGGATGGCACTTTATAAGGATAAAAGAGCAGGGAAAGGATGCAAAGGAGTATTGTGCTAACCGTCAGTGTGAAGCAGCAGCTGCAGCTCGGAAAGAGGCGATCAGGAAGGCCAGGACCAAAGTGTAAATTTAAGATCTTAAATTTAAAGCTTAAAATTAAAATGTGGCAGGTGTCAGTTCTCACCTGTCCACTTCTCACCATACTTTTCGTTGAATGTGATCTCTTCTATAGCTTTTCTTGTCGATGATCGCTCTTTTTCCATCGGCTGGCCGATAGCAAGGACTGCCATGAGCTCAAGACTTTTCGGGACTTCAAGAATTGAATTGACCTGCTCGCTCTTTTTGAGGATCTCGCCAAGCCACACGGCACCAAGTCCAAGCTCTTCGCATGCAAGAAGCATGTTCTGTATGGAAGCCCCGATGGCAAGCACATCCTTGTCGTGATGGTACATGGTCTCCTGATCAAGATAAACTGCTATCAGGAGATTTGCCTGCAGGACTATCTTTGAGTAATGTGTGCAGTCTGCCAGTTCCTTGATGGTATCTTCATCCCGTATGACGATGAACTTCCAGGGCTGGTTATTAAGGCCTGATGGTGCCCACCTGCCACAATCAAGGATGGTGTTGATGTCTTCTTTACTAACAGTCTCCTCCGTGTATTCCCGGATACTTCTTCGTGCAAGTATGGTCTCTATAGTAGCTGACATGTTATCATCAAAAAAAGAATGGTTTTTCAGGACGATTGTCCTGAAAAAACATATTTTTAATATCGTTCTCAGGCTTACTTTTCGTTGAGCTCGCTGTTGAGCCATGGCATCATTGCCCTGAGCTTCTTACCAACGACCTCTACAGGGTGCTCGTTCTCGAGGCGTTCCATGGATGTAAGCACAGCGTGGTTTGTCTGTCCTTCAAGGACGAACTCACGTGCGAACTCACCGTTCTGGATCCTCTCAAGTGCAATGTACATTGCTTCACGGGACTCTTCGTTGATGACCTGTGGACCGACTGTAAGACCACCGTATTCTGCGGTGTTGGATACAGAGTACCACATCTTCTCAAGACCGCCCTCGTGGATGAGGTCAACGATGAGCTTGAGCTCGTGGAGTGTTTCGAAGTATGCCATCTCCGGCTGGTAACCTGCTTCAACGAGTACTTCGAAGGAGGTCTTGATGAGGCTTGCGACACCGCCACAGAGGTCTACCTGCTCACCGAAAAGGTCGGTCTCGGTCTCCTCGCGGAAGGTTGTCTCGATGACACCGGCCCTTGTACAGCCGACACCCTTTGCGTGTGCGAGTGCCATCTCATGTGCATTACCTGTTGCATCCTGGTAGATAGCGATAAGTCCAGGTACACCGGCACCTTCATTGTATGTCCTTCTTACAAGGTGGCCAGGGCTCTTTGGTGCGACCATGTAGACGTCAACATCTTTTGGTGGTATGATCTGGTTGTAGTGGATGTTGAATCCGTGGGAGAATACGAGTGCGTTGCCTGCTTCAAGTCCTGGCTCGATCTCTGCATAGTATATTTTTGACTGGACCTCGTCAGGGAGGAGTATCTGGATGACGTCTGCAGCCTTTGCAGCTTCTGCAACTGTCATTACCTTAAGACCATCGTCCTCTGCCTGTTTCCAGCGGCGGCTGCCTTCTCTAAGGCCAATGACAACATTGAGTCCTGAGTCGTGAAGGTTCTGGGCCTGTGCGTGTCCCTGGCTTCCATAGCCCATTACAGCTATTGTTTTATCTTTAAGTGCGCCAAGATCGGCGTCTTTGTCATAGAACATTTCTACCATATTCATTTCTCCATTTTTAATAAGTCAAATTAATTCAATCATGAGCTTTTAGAACCTCTTGTAAGTGCTACCTTACCGGTCCTTGCCATTTCCTTGATTCCGAAAGGTCTCAGCAACGTCTGGATCGCCTTGATCTTGTCAGAATCTCCTGTTACCTCGATGGTAACTGTCTTTGAAGCGACATCAATGATCCTTGCCCTGAAGATATCCACTATCTGGATGATCTCAGCACGGGTATTGGCATCTGCATTCACTTTTATGAGTGCCAGTTCCCTCTCAACCGATTCCTCAGCACCAAGGTCTGTCACACGTATGACATCGATCAGCTTATTAAGCTGTTTTGTGACCTGCTCGAGCACAAGGTCGTCACCACGGACGACAATTGTCATCCTTGAGATGGTAGGGTCTTCGGTAATTCCCACTGCAAGGCTGTCAATGTTGAAACCTCTTCGTGAGAAGAGCCCTGCAACTCTTGCCAGTACACCGTATTTGTTCTCTACCAGAACTGCAAGTGTATGTTTCATTGTATCTTCTCCAGGTCAAGTATCTCGTTGATCGCTGCGCCTGCCGGTACCATTGGTGATACGTTCTCCTCCCTTTCGATGATGAAGTCGAGGATCACAGGCCGGTTCGCTTCGACCGCCTTTTCGATAGCAGGTCTGACCTCTGAAGGTTTGGTCACACGTATTCCGAGTGCACCATATGCTTCTGCAAGCTTTACGAAGTCAACGCTGTTCTCGATAGTGGTGTGTGAATAGCGGTGTTCGAAGAACAATGCCTGCCACTGCCTGACCATTCCAAGATAACCGTTGTTGAACAGTGCGATGATGATCGGTATGTCGTTCTGTACAATAGTTGCCATTTCCTGTGAGTTCATCTGGAACGATCCGTCACCGGAAATGTCGAAGACGACCTTGTCAGGTCTTCCCAGTTTTGCTCCTATGGCTGCCGGGAATCCGTATCCCATGGTCCCCAGACCACCTGAGGATATGAATGTGCGTGGCTCTTTGTATTTGAAGTATTGGGCAGCCCACATCTGGTGCTGTCCGACCTCGGTAACGATGATCGCATCAGGGCATACCTCGTTGATCTGCTCGATGATATACTGTGGCTTGATCGCGTCATCCCTGTTGACATAGTGAAGCGGGAAGTCCCTCTTCCAGATGGCGATTTTGTCAAGCCATTCCTTTGTATCACATTCGCTTACATGTGAGAGAAGTGACTTGAGGACATGTTTTGCATCACCGACGATCGGTATGTCCACAGTGACGTTCTTTGAGATCTCTGCAGGATCGATGTCAATGTGGATGATCTTCGCATTTGGTGCGAATGACTGGATCTTTCCTGTGACCCTGTCGTCAAAACGTGCACCGACAGCTATCAGCAGATCGGATTCCTGTATCGCATAGTTGGCATACTTCGTACCGTGCATTCCAGGCATTCCGAGGTAAAGGTCATTGTCGTTCGGGAAGCCACCGATACCTGTAAGGGTTGTTGTGACAGGTGCCCTGATCTTCTCTGCAAAGGCCAACAGTTCCTTGCTTGCATTTGAGCCGATAACTCCGCCACCTGCGTAGATAACAGGTCTCTTTGACTTTGCTATGGCTGATGCAGCCCTTTTGATCTGCTGGGCGTTGCCTTTGTATGTTGGCTTGTAGCCGCGAAGCTCTACCTTGTCGGGATATACGAAATCGATCTCGTCGGTCGTAATATCCTTTGGCATATCAATAAGTACAGGTCCTGGCCTGCCTGTGGAAGCGATATGGAATGCTTCTTTTATGATCCTTGGGAGGTCATTTGCATCCTGTACGAGGTAGTTGTGCTTTGTGATAGGCATTGTTATGCCTGTGATGTTAGCTTCCTGGAAAGCATCATTACCTAACATTGAGCTTGGTACCTGTCCGGTGAAAGCCACCATTGGAATTGAATCCATGTAAGCGTTTGCGATACCTGTGACAAGGTTTGTTGCTCCTGGGCCTGATGTTGCCAGGCAGACACCCACCTTTCCGGTAGCCCTTGCATATCCTTCGGCTGCATGGACTGCTGCCTGCTCATGCCTGACGAGCAGATGGTGCAGGTGTGCATCATAGAGTTCATCATAGATAGGGAGCAGCACGCCGCCCGGGTATCCGAATATGACTTCGACATTCTCCCTGTACAGGCACTCGACGAATGCTCTTGCGCCTGTCATTCTTTGTGGTTTTTCGGTCATGCTATCTTTTCCTTTTAGTTGATCGGTAAGATATTATCAATTGATCGATATGTTCGAATTGTTATTTTTCAGTCTGTAACTTGCTTCTTACTTGTTAGTAGGTCGTCCTGTATCCGGACGTTCAGTCCTTTATCAGCTGGTTGATACCGTTTATGATCGCTTCTACAGATGCCAGGATTATGTCTGTGCGGGCACCCCTTGAAGTGACCATCTTTCCTTCCCTGGAAAGCTTGACCAGTACTTCTACAAGCGCATCGGTACCACCGGTGATGGCATCCACATGGTATTCTTCAAGCTGGATATCTGCAAAGCCTGATATTGCCTTGCGTATTCCCTCGAAGGTCGCGTCCACAGGTCCGTCTCCGATGCCGGCTTCTACGATCTCCTTTCCGTCCACTGTAAGTCTTACGGAAGCGGTTGGTATTGCCTTGTTACCGGAGACTACAGTGAATTCCTCCAGCTTGACCTTGGACTCGTGGTAGATATCAAGCACTGTCTCAGCGATGGTCTGGAGGTCGGCGTCTGTGACACGTTTTCCGTGATCGCCTAATTCTTTGACACGACCTACGATCTCATTGAGCTGTGACTCATCCACATCAAGCCCCAGCTCTTTTAATGCAAGCGTGACGGAACTCTTTCCTGCATGCTTTCCAAGGACGATCTGCCTTTCACGTCCGATGCTCTCAGGGGTGATCGGCTCATATGTGGAGGTGTCTGCGAGTAATCCATGTACGTGGATACCTGCCTCATGAGTGAATGCGTTTCCGCCAACAAGCGGCTTGTTAGATGCCACAGCAAGTCCGGTCAGGCGACTGACGAGCCTTGAGGTCTTGTAAAGCTCACTGGTCTTTATCCCTGTATCATAGTTGTATAGCCACTCAAGGCCCATTACGACCTCTTCAAGTGCAGTATTTCCTGCTCTTTCTCCGATGCCGTTTATGGTCATATGTGCTTCTTTTGCACCGCCGTTGAGTGCAGCGATGGTGTTCGAGACCGCGAGGCCGAAATCATTATGGCAGTGAATGGCCACTGGTACATCGATAGCTGATGAAAGTTCTTTGAATATCTCGGTCGTTCTTTCTGGCACAAGCATTCCCACAGTGTCACAGAAACATACCCTGTCAGCACCTACTTCCACACCTGCCTTGTACAGGTCCGTTAAGAAATCAAGATCTGCCCTTGATGCATCCTCTCCGCTAAGCTCCACTATAAGACCGTGGTCCTTTGCGTACTCGGTGGCACTTAAAGCCATTTCCTTTAATGCTTCCCTGTCCTTCTTCAGCTTCACACTAATATGAAGGTCTGATACAGGTGCCACGAGGTGAATTGAATCCACATCACATTCTAAGGCATAGTCCACATCCTGCTGCATAATGCGGCAGTAGCTGCAGATCTCTGCGTCCAGACCTTCAGCTGTCACAGCACGAATAGCCTCGCGCTCACCCTCTGAAGTGATGGCAGAACCTGCTTCGATGATGTCTACTCCCAGATCGTCGAGCTTGCGTGCGATCCAGACTTTTTCTTCTGTTTTCAGTGCGACACCGGGTGTCTGTTCACCGTCTCGTAAAGTTGTGTCCAAAAACCGGATATTTTCGAATAATGTAATCCCTCAGTTGTTCTTTTATTTTAGCGAGATCTAGTTTTCTGCTTATCAGTGATCTCTGAATTTATCACTAATAATCAGTATGTTATTTATAGCTACATGTCGCTGACTATCACAGCCTGAATAACATTCCTATTGTTTTTAGTACTTTTGGTGGCAAGGAATTACCTGCCGATAGTGACAATTGATACTTTCACAAAGGTTATACCGGACAGGATCTGGAATGTCTAAAGAAAAAAGGGATGCCTGGAAGGCACCATTGTCGTATCAGAAATACTTGTCTATATTGAGCACTGCCTTTGCGATAAGATCTGCACAGGCCTGAAGGTCCTCAAGGGACAGCACTTCAACAGGTGAATGAATGTACCTTGTGGGTACGCTGATGGTGCTTGAAGGGATACCTTCCCTTGTGAGGTGTATCGCTGTAGCATCAGTAGTACCGCCGTCACCTACGTTAAGCTGGTATGGGATCTTATTCTCTTCAGCCGTTTCCTTTAGCCACTTTACGACATTCCTGTCTGCGATAAGTCCTCTTCCGGACGCATCAACGACCGTGATGACCGCACCTTTTCCCATTTCCAGTGCGGAGTCCTTCTTGTCGATCCCGGGGTGGTCTCCGGGGAAGGTGACGTCAACTGCTATGGCAACGTCAGGGTCCAGACCGAATGCTGATGTACGTGCACCTTTAAGGCCGACCTCTTCCTGCACTGTTCCAACAGCATGGACGGTTGCCTTAACATCAGCTTCAGAGAGCTGTTTCATTGCATCGATCAACATTGCGATACCTGCACGGTTGTCAAAGGCCTTACATGTGACAAGCCCGTTGGCAAGAGGTTTGTAATCCCTGTCAATGGATATTGGAGATCCTACGCCCACTCCCATGTTGATAGCATCCTCTTTATCCTTTGCACCGATGTCGATGAACATGTCTTCTGCCTTTACAGGCCTGTTCTTATCTTCCTCTTTCATTACATGCGGCGGCTTTGATCCGATAACTCCTGTAAGAGGCCCTTTGCTTCCATGAACGATGACCCTCTGGCTGTGGAGTGTCTGGTCGAACCATCCTCCTATCTTCACAAAACGCAGGAATCCTTTGTCATCGATGTACTGGACCATCAGCCCGATCTCATCCATGTGTGCTGCCAGCATGATGACAGGACCTTCACCTTTCTTTGTGGTGATGAGATTACCCATCTTGTCTGTCCTTGCCTCATCCACATATGGTCTGATCTCCTCTTCCATGATATCCCTGATATTGTTCTCATATCCGGATATTCCGTGTGCATTGGATAACTTTTCAAGTAGCTTCTCTAGTTCCATAGCTGATCGATGGTAGATTGTTGTTTGAGGATATAAATGTTAGAGTAAGTGTTCAGTTGTTGAGTACATTTGAATGATGTGAAGAAAATAGCCGGATATTTAATAGGAAATTCTATTCGTCTTATGGACGTGTATTTGGCATATGGATGTGTGTTCGTTATCTGGATGTGTATGATTTTTTTTCTTATTTTGGTTTAAATTGTGTTTCAAACTTCAAAACCAAGAAAAGATATATTACTTTTGAGCATCAATCTTAGACTATAGCTTAACTACTGGCTATATCTGAATATTTGGGGGTATTTAAATATGAAAAAGATTGCAGTCATAGGATCGGGTAACGTCGGATGTGCAACTGTTCAACGTCTTGCGGAGCTTGAAATCGGAAATATTGTAATGACCGATGTCACTGAAGGTGTTGCCAAAGGAAAAGCACTTGATATTATAGAGGCTGCTCCTGTACTTGGATATGATGTCGATATCCTGGGCACCAGTGATTACGCTGATATTGAAGGCTCCGATATTGTGGTCATTGCTGCAGGGATTGCCCGTAAAAAAGGAATGGTACGTGACGATCTGATGAAGGTCAATGCAAACATCATAAAAGAGGTTTCTGAAAAGATCTTACTATATGCTCCGGATGCTATTGTTATTACAGTCACCAATCCGCTTGACATCATGACGTATGCAACACAGAAATATACCGGATTTAAAACGAATCGTGTATTTGGAATGAGCGGTGTGCTTGATTCAAGCAGGTTTGCGGCTTTCATTGCAATGGAACTTGGCGTTTCCGCAAAGGATGTTTCTGCACTGGTACTTGGAGGGCACGGTGATTCAATGGTCGCATTGCCACAATACACTACAGTATCAGGGGTACCATTACCTGAACTTCTTCCTGAAGATGTGATCGAAAGGCTTGTACAGCGAACTGTCAACGCAGGAACCGAAATTGTTGAACACCTTAAGACAGGCAGTTCCTTCTTTGCTCCTGCAGCAGCCATCGGATCAATGGTGGAATCAATAGTCAATGATCAGAAAAGGGTTCTTCCTGCATCTTCTTATCTGGAGGGCCAATATGGTGAGGATGGCCTGTATCTTGGAGTTCCTGTGATCCTGGGTAAGAATGGTATAGAAAAGATCATCGAACTCGAACTGACCGAAAGCCAGAAACAGGCATTTTCAATATCTGCTGATCATCTACGTCAAAGCATATCAAAACTGCAGCTGTGATATGCAGAAATCTGGTAGGTCTCATTTGGTTGTATCTTTCTACTTTGCGAGTGTTATTTTCGGTGTAGGAATGATCCAACTTTAATTTTATATCTATTTCTAATTCGAAATCTAATTCTAAATTTTTACAGAATTTGAAGACAATTTTGATGCAGGTAATAATTTAATGTCTTTTGCAGTCGAATTAACTTTTAATTTGTTGTTTATTCAGATAACCTGGCATCCATCAACAGATATAACCTGGCCGCTTATATAATCCCCAAGCTCCGAACTTAAAAAAAGAACAACTTTAGCAACGTCTTCCGGTATGCCACTTCGCCCAAGAGCTATGTTCTCTATCATTTTTTGGCGAACTTCGTCTTTCAGGTCCCGGGTCAGATCAGTTTCAATGAACCCTGGTGCAATAGCATTTACAGTGATACCGTATCTTCCAAGTTCTTTTGCAGCGGATTTCGTAAATCCTATCACTCCTGCTTTGCTGGCCGAATATGCGGATTGACCGGTATTTCCATTCAGTCCTATTATGGATGAGAGATTGATTATTTTTCCGGTTCGTTGCTTTCTCATCATGTTCGAAGCATATCTACTGCAAAGGAATGTTCCTTTCAGATTTACATCAATGATATGCTCAAATGACTCCGTACTTGTCATCATCAAAAGATTGTTTTGTATTATTCCGGCATTATTGACAAGTATATCGAGTCCGGTATATTGTTTTTTGATGAGATCGAACATTTCCTTTACTTCGCTCTCAACAGAAACATCAGCTTTTATTATGCTAGCCTTATACCCCTTCTCTGTAATTTTATCCACAAGCTCGGTAGCCTCGTCTTCACTTTCGTTGTAGTTGATGATCACAGTTGCATGGTTCTCCGCTGCCATTAAGGCTGTAGCTCTTCCAATTCCCCTGCTGGCTCCTGTGATCAGTATTACTTTGTCTTTAAGCATGGGTGGCTTCCCTTTATCGAAAAACTAATTTTCGCATCCCAAAAATGAAGAGGTTGACCAGGATTCTGGTCATTTGACGAGATCACATATGGGGGCCGGTGATATGATGTACCTGGCCGCGTTTCTGACTTTGTCAATACCCTTTTTTGCTTTGTTTATCGTTTCTTCCGGAAGTTCTGTATTCTCTTTGATCACATCCACAGGCAGATCATGCTCCTGTGAGTACAGTAACTGGTCCATGATCTGAATTGGCATTCTCCAGAAGAAATCCTCATCAGATGTGTAGCTACTCCACGTATCAGCGCTTGGTGGTCTTTCTATTATTTCCTTATCCACACCCAACAGGTTGGCCAATGCGTATACCTGGGTTTTGTAGCAATCTCCCAGAGGCTCGATGTCCACTCCCCCATCTCCATACTTTACGAACTGCCCCAGAAGGTATTCGGTCTTGTTGGTGGTACCGCATACAAGATAATTGTTCTTTTCGGCGTACATATACTGGACCAACATTCTTGATCTCTGTTTCACATTCTGGATCCCGATCAATTCGAGATAGTCCTTTGCTTTTAACCTGTTCTTTGCAATTACCTCATCATCTTTCACAATTTTGATGGTTGGGATAGTTAACATATCATTTTCCAGGAGACTTGGAAGGACCAGTGAGGTCTTGTGAATATCCGGATCATATTCAGGGCAGGTTCTCTTTATTATCCGCTCCTTTTTTCCGTATATATCAAGTGCTTCCAGGATCGGCGTAATAGGAACTTCTTCATATGAAACACCCAGTGTGTCACAAAGTGTTGCTCCAAGATTTTTGCTGGATGGAGCTGATTCTTCTTCGGGTAGTAGTAATCCGTAAACATTCTCCTTCCCCAAAGCCTGAACTGCCAGCGTAAGTATTACCGCTGAATCTATTCCCCCTGAAACTCCTAAAACAACTCCTTTTTTCTTAAAGTCCCTTACATTATCCTGAATGAAAGTCCTGATCTTAGAGGCATTTTCTTCAGTATTATTGTTCAGTTCATCAATTATTGTCATTATGTTTCCCCCATGATATATCTAATACAGTTATTCCATTTCCAGATCAAGTTTCTTTGCAGCCATTTCTATCAATGGCTCTGATAGTTCTTTGTTCAATTTTTCCAGTCCCTCTTCCTGAGTCATATCCCCGCTTCTCACAAGACCCGCTATGTCGAAAGCATAGGGGTGAATATCATATTTCTTGATATGGTTATGGCAGGCAAATGAGTTCAAAAGGCAATTTGTAGAGTTGCTGTCACTAATCTTTGGAGCTATCCACCCCAGGTCTGCCAGGGTCTCTATGATCTTATCTTCGTTGTAGTCCCACAGGCACATTGGGTGCAAGATCGTTGGGGTCTTGTCTTTGTCAATGCTTTTTATGATCTCATCCTTGATCAGGAATGCCTCATCCTTATCCTCTACGCCTATGTTTTGCAGCTGCTTCTCAAAAAGGTCCCTGGACCACTTTATAAAATTGACCTGAAGGTCTATTATAGGGGTAGGTGACTGGCCGGATGTAAAAGCAAAAACAATGAATGGTGCTTTGCGAATTATTGCTTGTTCAATGAGCTTTTGTTTGATTATGCTGATGCATGTGTTACAAATGTCGCTGGCCCTGTATCTGGCAAATTTTGAGTATGCATTTGTAGATATGGCTGCCTTTCGGAATGCATCATATAGTGCCTCTTCTTCCATGGTCAGCTTGAAATAGTCGCATCCAACGATCTCACACATCTTTTTTGCATTAGCGATGGCAGTCTCTGATATGAAGGCATTATCAAACTGAACTGCAAGGATCTTCAGGAATGGATATTCCTTTTTCAGCTTATATAGTCCATACGAGGAGTCTTTTCCGCCGGAAAGTGCGAAAATAACATCATAGTCCCCTTCTCCACTTTTTTCTTTAAGCAGGTCTCCCATTATCGCAAGGTATTTCTTCTTATCTTCCGAAGAAAGGGGTTCGTACTTCTCACAGAACTGGCAAAGGCCGCTTTCTTCATTTATCTTTATACCAGGAATGTCTGAATCTAAAATACATCTTTTACATATTAGTTTTGACATTTTGATACGCCTCTATTATGGACCTGTTAGAGATCTTACCGCTTTTGCTTAGTGGCAGGTTCTCAATAAGAATTATTTCCAGTGGACAAAGAAAGCCCGGAAGGTTCTTCCTGCAAAACGAATACAATGTTTCAACTTCTGTATTCTGAGTTGGTATTACCATCAGGCTGATGGCATTTCCCATATACTGATGTTCGACCGGAACTACGAATACATCCGATACATCATTATTTTTCTGAATTAATTTCTCCACTTCTCTTGGATTTATTCGATGGTCAGCGACTTTGATAAGGTCATCTTTGCGACCAAGTAATTTGAAGTAACCATTTGGTAATTTTTGTGCCAGGTCACCAGTATACATCCAGCCATCGATTATCTTTTTGCGTGTAGCTTCCTCATCGTTAAGATAACCTATCAGTATGTTCTTTCCTCTGGCGATCAGTTCCCCTGTGATCCCCGGTTCAACCGGCTTTCTGTTATCATCAACCACATCAAGTTCAACTCCCGGGATAGGCCTGCCGATAGTATCCGAATATTCTTTCAGGTCTTCTGAGGGTACATAAGCAAGTCTGGCAGTTGCTTCTGTTTGGCCATACATTGGGATGATCTCAATGCCGTCATTCAATTCTTTGATCTTCTCTATGATCTCTGTTTCCATAGCCCCGCCTGCGGATGCAGCAAGCCTGACGTTGCTGAATGCTTTCTGGAAGCTGGAAGGATATTTGAGAAGGATGCGATATGTGCTTGGAACTCCATAGAATATAGTTACTCCCGATCCTATTAGCTCGAATGTCGATCTAAGGAACGTGAGACCACCTATTGCAATGGATCCTCCTGCAACCAATTGTGAATTTACGATCGAGTTCCCAAAAGCATGGTGCGGGGAGATGACCTGTGCAGCCTTATCTTCCGGTTTTATGCTGAGCACCTCTATTATGGAATTTGCGTTCGAGATCAGGTTTTCATCACTTAACATGACACCTTTTGGCGCTCCGGTTGTTCCGGATGTGTACATAACGAGCCGTAGCAGATCATTATTATCTTCACTGGTGATATTTTTGCGTAGAGTTTTCAAGGATGAATCTTTACAGATCTGGATCAAAGTACTGAACCGGTCAAAGAATGTATCTTCAAATCTCGAATACTGTTGTTCGCTGACAATAATATTGTTTATCCGGTTGCTATCCAGAATCTGTTGAATATTGGATTCTGTGAGTTCAACAGGAAGAGGCACAGCAATGTTGTTCGATCGATACACTGCCATTAAGGTCCGAATGTACTCGATACCCGGTTCGGCAAAGATGGCAAATTTGCAGTGATCGAATCCCTCGATCTCAGTTGCTATGGTGTTTATAGCTTCATCAAGATGACCATAGGATATTGATCTGCCTTTTTCTTCCAATGCAATTCTTTGAGGATTTTCTCGTGCATGTTTTTCAACATATTGATCGATCTTCATGGTTTCACTTAATCAAATTTTGGAGCGTGTTCACAATGCTATTGATCGAATCAAAATTTTCAGGAGTTAACATCTCCTCAGGAATATCTATAGAATACTTTTCAGAAATAAAATCTAAAAATTCGATCAATCCAATTGAATCGATGATCCCGTTCATTGTTAAAGAATCATCATCTCCTAATTGTGTGCTACTGTCCATAAACGAATTATCCTGCAAAAACCCCAATATGTCCTGTTTGATCTCATCCATGATAGTCAACCTATTCTGTTTGTTATCTAAAGAGAATAATAACTTTACACGGTCAAAAAGCAAGTCAGCAGTTGTATATTGTATACTCTCTGCATCATAACAGTTTGACCTAATTCCCCATAAACAAAATAACTTCACTAGTATATAAGATGTTTCTATAGCAAACAATTTATTAACTTGCTGGCTTTGATATCTTACATTTCACTTATTTGTTAGTTAGTTATTTGTTTAGATGGTCAGCTAGTTAGTTGGTTATTAAAAAATATTTTTTTGCTGATATTACTTATATGAACTTTAGCAGCGTTTTCTCCATTTTTATGGGGATGCCTTTTTTGAGATAGCATATATTGACCTCATTATCTTTTGAATCAAAAACAACAGAGAGTACATATTCATTATTTACTATGAGTTCATGGTGATCCAGGTCATCAAGAGCAATTTCTTTATTCAAACATGCCATCATGCTCTGATCGGTCAGTTTACAATATGCTTCTTTCAATGTCCATGCTTTCAGTACATTAACATTGTCTTCCATGGGCATATCTCTTTCAGGCCCTTTATTCTGGAAATATTTTGAGAATCGAGTTAAATATATTGGTCTGATGTGTTCAATGTCAAGTCCTGCTTTCTGTCTTGATAATAAAATAGCAACAAGGTTCCTGGTATATGAGATACAAATATAGATCTCCTTGTGGTCCCCAATACATACACGTCCGTTGTTGTTTCGATAGAGCGATATTTCGGAAGGTGTTTTTTTTCTCAGTATGTGCTGTAGAATGGCCTTCAGGAGTGATCGGGATACTATGAACCTTTTCTTAAAATATTCTGTTCTTAATGTTTTCAGGTATTCTTTTTCATCACAGGTCAGATCTGGTGATCGTAATTGTTCATACAGTTCCAGATCGGCCAGAAAAATAAGGACTTCGCTCTCATCCCACAATTCGTGGATCACTGAGGACGATAAAATATTTGATGGTCCTGCTGATTTAATATCCATGAAAGAACCTTTTGTATTTGATAACATCAATGATGTCGGCAGGCAGTGATCAGATCTGTGAATTCTTTTGATTTTATGCTGTTCAATATTTCTATGATCCATTTTTGGTGGTCATATTGATTATCAAAAGATTCTTTATTTTATTTCTGTAATCCAGCCAGTTGAATGTTTATTAGTTTTAGTATTTTTTATTTATCTACTTATTCATTCTTGTCAGTGAATGCTAATTTCAGGATCTTCATCTTCTATACGTTTTGTGTGATTGTATCTTTTTATCTCCTCTTATTATATTTATCATATATATTTCTCATAATGATGAGTACAATGACTTTTTATTTTTTTTCACAATGTATATATACTACAAATAACAATTGGAATGTGGGGATTTTGAATACTGTAGTTTCGATCAAGTCAGTTCAGCTTATCAAACGATTTCAAAACAAAGGAAAAAATATGTTCGGGATAAAAAAGTTTTTAATAGTGTCAGCTATATTTGCATTATTTGTAGCCACCGTTAACGTTTCTGCAGCGGCTTCAGATGTGATCCTAAAACCGTCATCCCAGACAGTTACACCGGGGGAAACTTTCACAATTGATGTCTTTGTATCTCCGGATGTGGATATTGCAGGAATGCAGTTCGATCTTGTCTTTGACGGCAACCAGTTCCAGGTATCTGAAGCAATTGAGGGAAATCTGTTCAAACAAAGTGGTATGGACTCATTTTTCGTTGCAGGTTCAGTAAATTCCGGTTTGCTGGATGATGCTTATGGCTGTATCCTTGGCGCTTCGGATGTAGCAACACCGGCGAACTTTGCCAGTGTTACTGTAACTGCAACAGAGCAGGCAAAAGGAAGGTCTGAACTTGTTCTGACCGACGTTATCATAAGCGATCCTTCAGGTAATGCTGTGGACATCGAATTAACAAATACAGTTATCACTGTCGCAATAGTTGATGTAAACCAGGATAATGTTGTTAATTTTGTAGACTATGGACTGGTTGAACAGCATTTCGATGAAACAACTTCATATCCTTATCCTGCATGGGATGTGAATCAGGATAACATTGTAAACCTTCTTGATCTGATGCTTGTACTATCTCACATGGATTAATATGGTAGGTAAGGGATTCCGATGAAACGGGACATTCTCATCTCTGGAAAAAGTAGGGTATGCTCCTTACTACTTTTTTTTCTGGTAACGATCACATGTATTAGTGGACTCGCCGGTGCTACTACTAACATCAGTATAATGCCTGCTTCCGGGTCCGTACAGGAAATGCAGGAATTCACTTTAACCGTATATCTGCAGCCAGATCGTCCCGTTGCTGGTATCCAGTTCGATCTGATATATGACAGTGATCTTATTAATGTGGTCACTGTATCTGAAGGCGATTTCCTGGGGCAGGATGGTGCTCTTGTCTGGTTCAATCCCGGTAATGTTGAAAGTTCAAACGGGAAGATCGATTCTATATACGGTCTGATACTTGACAGGACAACCGTCGAAGGGCCAGGTTCGGTTTCCGTCATTCAGATGAGAGCCGGGAATGTATCTGGTACAAGCGCTCTTTACCTTTCTAATGTTGTAATAAGTGATGCACAGGGGCAGGTCATACCTACGGAAATTGTTAATGGATCGATAACAGTCTCATCTGATACATCTTCATCAGGCAGTTCCGAATCAAGTGACGGAAGTGATGAGGCGGGATCCTCAGCGATAACTACCACAAGCGGGTCATCTGAAACATTTGAAGCTATTGAAAGAGGACGTCAGGCCGTGTATCTGGGTTCTCAGGTCTCATTCCAGTTCGATAAACCTGAAAACCCTGTCAGGTACATCAATTATGAGTCCCTTGCAAATGCCGGTAATGTGATAGTAACGATCGAGGTCCTTAATAATCCTTCACGTTTTGTTTCATCTGCTCCTCCAGGTACGGCATATAAAAATGTAAATATCTGGCTGGGGAAACCCGGGTATGCCACAGAAGACAATATCAAGGATGCAGTTATCGGGTTCAGGGTTGACAACTCATGGTTTGAAGAAAACCGCATATCTGATAGTTCAGTGATGTTGTATCGTTATGAACAGGACAGATGGGTGCCTCTTCCAACAACAAAGATCAGTGAGACAAGCAGTTATGTTAATTTTGAATCAACTACGACCGAATTCTCTCCATTTGTGATCGTAGGGGATATTTCAGAAGAGGTCATAGCAGAAGTAGCAGAAGCTGATGAGTCTGCTGAAGAAGGCGAAAGCCTTGATCAGAATGCAGCTCTGATCCTATGCTTATCCCTGTTAGCACTGCTGTTTGCCAGAAGAAGGTAATTTGTAGCTGTTTTTGCAGCATTTCTTTTAATTTTTTATTCTTCCAGACGTTACATATTCATATTTCCGATTTTTATTCACCAGCTTTAATTCACTTGGCAAAGGACTTTTATGTGATATCAATTCAGTAGTTGTGAGGACATTACCGGAAACCGAGATCAACAATATTCAATGAGGTAAACAATGCTTGAACGACTGATCCCCAAACAGAGGGCAACTTCCACCCGGCTTGGAGGCATCCTTATCCTTGTAGGCGAGACCATGTTCCTGTTCTCCATCCTTAATTTCATTATGATCACCCGTCTTCAGTATTACAGCTCCGGTGATTCGTTTGCAAGGACCATATTCCCGGAATATTCCATCTTCCTGTTGGGGATGTTCGCCGTAGCCTTCATAGGAATGTGGCTGACATATGTCTATATTTTCCCGAGCAAGCAGAAGTTCTCGCAGGAACAGGCTGTAAAGGATAACCGAAGTCCCATGTACAACCGCCTTGTGGAGATGCATGAGGAAATGCGTGAGATGCAGTCTATTATGAAGGAATTGCAGGAAAAGGTAGATGCCCTGAGCAGAGAGGGACAGAAAGAACAATGAGCATAACTGTTGAACCTGTTATCAATGAACCTGCCCTTGTGGTAACATCAGATACAAAGGCCCTTGTACTTGCAGATATCCATCTCGGGATCGAATGGGACCTTTACAGGAGCGGCTTTTCAATACCCAGCCAGATCGAGCAGCGTCTTGAGCGCATCATGGCCCTTGTGGATCAGGTGGAACCTGACAGGATCGTACTTCTGGGTGATGTAAAACACAATGTGCCGCAGGTATCCTGGCAGGAGAGGGATGAGATACCTTATTTCATAGGAAAGCTTGCAGAAAGGGCAACGGTTGACATCTTCCCAGGAAACCATGATGGAGGGATAGAGTTCCTGTTACCACCGGAGAGTGACGTGAATATCTACCCTGCACGTGGTGATATCATTGATGGAGTTGGATATTTCCATGGTCACACATGGCCATCGTTAGAACTATTGTCTGCTGAACATGTAATTGTTGCTCATAATCATCCTACAGTTCGTTTCACCGATGCCATGGGTTATTCCGTTGTGGAGCAGGTCTGGATAAGGGCACGGTTTGAAAGAGAGGTTCTTGCAGACCACTTCAGGAGTGCCGATCTCTCTGAGGAAAGTGATGGCTGGTCAGATCCCGATGTCGTAGTGGTCCCGGCCTTCAACGAACTCTGTGGTGGTGTTGCTTTCAATGAATCAATGCTTGACGATCTTCTTGGACCGATCTTCTCATCCGGTGCACTGGATATCGATCACTCTGACATTTATCTGCTGGATGGTACATATCTTGGAATTTTGAAGAACATCAGGAAACTGGAAGAGACACAATCCGGCAGGGGTCGGAGCAAAGGCGGCCGGGGTAAAAGGACCAATAAGAACAAAAGGGATAACCGTTCCAGACAGAAAGGTTCAAAGGAGACTGGAAAATGAGCTTTGGCAATCAGTTCGATGCATTCCATCCTGCCATTCAGGAGGCCCTTAAGAAAATGGGCTTCACAGCTCCCACCAAACCCCAGGAGATGTGCTTCCCGCATATCCTTGCAGGAGAGCACACATTCCTGATAGCTCCTACCGGTTCAGGTAAGACTGAATCCGCGATCCTTCCCATGTTCGATCACATCCTTCGTAAAAGCGAAGAAGGGCGCACAGGTATCTCTGCTCTTTATATTACGCCATTGCGAGCTCTTAACCGCGATATGCTCACACGTATCCAGACATGGGGTAAGGAGCTTGGAATAACCGTACAGGTGCGCCATGGTGACACCTCCCCTTATGAAAGGCAAAAGCAATCCCGCAATCCTCCTGATCTTCTGATCACAACACCTGAGACACTTCAGGCGATGTTCACAGGCCCGCGTCTGCGGAAGAACCTTGAGTGTGTCAGTTACGTTGTGGTTGATGAGATCCATGAGCTGGCATCCTCCAAAAGAGGGGCACAGCTTGCAGTTGGACTTGAGAGGCTTGTGGAGATATCCGGAGAGTTCCTCAGGGTGGGACTTTCAGCCACCGTGGGAAATCCCGATGTGGTCGCACAGTTCCTTGTAGGTTCAGGAAGGGATGTTTCCGTTGTTCAGGTCTCCATGATAAGCCTGCTTGAGTTCAATGTGGTAAGTCCGCAGATCACAGATGAGGATGTTGCTATCGGGAAAAAGATCGGTTGTGAGCCGGAGTTCGCATCTCATCTGCGCTGTATCCGTGAGATCGTGGAAAGCCACCTGTCAACTCTTATTTTCGTTAATACTCGACAGAGTGCAGAAGCCCTTGCATCAGGTTTCAAGATCCTTGAAGCTTCCATTGGGGTGCATCACGGTTCACTTTCAGTTGATGCACGTATCGAAGCTGAGGAATCCTTCAAGGCAGGTGACATAAAGGGCCTGATATGTACCTCTTCAATGGAGCTTGGGATCGATATTGGTAAAGTTGACCACGTTGTCCAGTATGGCTCCCCCAGACAGGTATCCCGCCTGCTCCAGCGTGTGGGGAGAGCAGGACACAGGATACACGAGGTCTCCCGTGGTACTATCCTTGCAATGGGTTCCGATGATATCTTTGAAAGCATGGCGATCACAAAGGCTGCAATGAAAGGTGAGGTTGAGGATATAACGCCTCATAGCGGTTCACTGGATGTCGTGGCGAACCAGATATCCGGAATGGTGATCGATTTTGGGGATGTTGAGATAAGGAAGATCCATTCCATTCTGAAGCGTACATACCCTTTCAGGGACCTCACCATAGAAGAGCTAGAACGTGTTGTGAACCAGGTAACAGATTACAGGATGGTCTGGCGTGACGAGGGTTCCAGTGTCATAAGCAGGCGAAAGAAGAGCTGGCAGTATTATTATGACAACCTCTCAATGATACCTGATGAGAGGAAGTTCGAGATCTACGATATTGTTTCCGGCAGGTCCGTGGGAATGCTGGATGAGGCTTTCGTTGTCAACTTTGCATCTCCCGGTGCAGTGTTCATCACCAAGGGTGACATGTGGCGTGTCATTGAGATGAACACCGACCGGGACCGTATAAAGGTCGAGCCTGTAAGGACCATGGGAGAGATCCCGAGCTGGACAGGTGAAGAGATCCCGGTCCCCTTCGCAGTGGCGCAGGAAGTAGGAAGGATCCGTTTCAGGATATCGTTCCTGCTGCATGATGGGAAAACCGATGAAGAGATCGCAGAAGCATTGATGGAAGATTATCCTGTTGATATCCACAGTGCACTTGAGGTCATAGAGCTGATAAAAGAACATCTTTCAAAAGGCTGCCCGGTTCCTGATAATGATACCATCGTTATAGAGGATGAAGGAGAGGCTGTGATCATCAATTCCTGTTTCGGGCACACTACCAACGAGACCATAGGAAAGGTCATTACATCTCTTCTTGCTGCACGTTTCGGCAGCAGTGTGACCCAGGAGATCGATCCTTACAGGATAAGGATGCAGCTCCCAAGGCGTACGAAAGCCCTGCACATCCAGGAGATGATCTACGATATCAAGCCTGAGCACATCGAGCCTATCATTGAGATGACCCTGAAGAACACTTCCGTCATGAAGTGGAAGATGGTCCATGTGGCACGCAAGTTCGGTGCATTGAGCAAGGATATCGATTATGACCGCATCAGCATGAAAAAGCTGCTTGAGATCTACAAGGGAACTTCCATGTACGATGAGGTCATGCGTGAGATCTTCCACAACATGCTGGATGTGGACCAGGCAAGGGAAGTGCTTGCCCGGATAGCTTCAGAGGAGATGGTGATACTGGTAAGTCCTGTTCCGACACCCATCGGATCGGCAGGATTTGCAATGAGGCGTGACCTTGTGGCACCGGAAAAAGCTGACCGCTCGATCGTACTTGCCTTAAAGGACAGGATCATGCATGACAGGATAATACTGTTCTGCGTTCACTGCAAGACCTGGGTATCACGCAGGAAGGTCATGAACGTTCCCGATGAGATCGTGTGCCCGGTCTGTGATTCCCGAATGGTTGCTGCACTCAAGCCCTGGGAAGAGGAAGAGATCAAGCTTGTCCGCAAACAGGATAAGGTAACTGCAAAGGAAGATGTGAAACGCATCCAGAAGGTATATCGTAATGCCAGCATTGTTATGGCCAACGGGAAACTTGCTGTCATAGCCCTTGCAAGCCGTGGGATCGGTCCGGAGACCGCTTCCCGTGTGATCGAGAAGATGCGTGTGGACGAGGAAGCGTTCTACAGGGACATCATGGCCGCAGAAAGGAACTATGCCAAGAACAAGCAGTTCTGGAAATGAGATTGTGGTACATGCTGTTTGTACTGAAGTTTTCGAGTTTACAGGTTCCTGTTCTTTCTTAATGCCTGTTCCTATTGCTATTCCTGATTCCTATGGCGCAACGTCCTTATACTTTGTAAATCCAAAAAACCTGCCATGGATATAAGGGACAGGATACTCGCAGCCACAGGCGAGGTAAAGGCAGATACGATCTTTACCGGCGGTCATATCATTAATGTTAACACGAAAGAGATACTTGACAGGGACATTGCGGTCAAGGGCGGCTATATTGTAGGCATCGGCGATGTTTCAAGCCTGAAGGGTGATGATACCCAGGTCATCGATGCAAGTGGTCGCTACATCTGTCCGGGGCTTATCGACGGTCATGTTCATTTTGAATCCAGCATGGTCACCCTGAGCCAGTTCTCCGTACCTGCCCTTGAACACGGTACAACATCTGTTGTTATCGATCCTCATGAGATAGCCAATGTCCTTGGCAGGAAGGGTATTGAACTGGTGCTTGAAGAAGCTGCATCATTGCCTCTGAATGCTTTTGTGTCGATCTCATCATGCGTTCCGGCAACTGCCTTTGAAACAGCCGGTGCAGCGATCAGCGCAGAGGACATCGATTCCCTGATCGCTAACGAGAATGTGGTTGGCCTTGGCGAGATGATGGACTATCCCGGTGTATTGTTCGGGGATGAGAACAAGCTGTCCATGATAAGGGCTGCACTCAGGGAAAGGCTCGTGATCGATGGTCACTGTCCTGCACTTTCCGGAGAACAGCTGTGGGGATATATGGCAGCCGGAATATCCACGGACCACGAATCCATTGAATACGAAGAGGCCCTTGAGAAACTGCGTCTTGGAATGAAGCTCATGATAAGGGAAGGTTCCGCGGCCAAATCCCTTGATCGGTTCCTTCCACGTCTGATCGGGGAGGGTATATCTCTTGATAATGTATTCTTCGTCACCGACGACAAGCACCCCTCAGACCTTATGGAAGGCTATATGGATGTGATCGTCAGGAGGGCCATAGCAATGGGACTCTCTCCTATGGATGCTATCTGCATGGCAAGCATCAATACCGCAAAGCACTATCATCTTGATAATCTGGTCGGTTCCATTTCCATTGGCAGGAAGGCCGATCTGATAATACTCGATGATCTTGATACGTTCAGGATAGATTCTGTCTATGCAGCGGGGAAGCTTGTTGATGGCCTTTCACCTTCCTATGAATATCCCGATCTTGTCTTTGACACTGTAAGGTTCCCGCAGATCGATGCATCTGACCTGCAGCTAAAAACAGATCCCGACAGGGATTATCGGGTCTCAGTTATCAGCGTCCTGCCTGACCTTATCCTCACGGAAAAAGAAACTGCCACTCTTCATTCAGATGGCGAGGGGGTGTTGGTCCCTGATCTCGATAATGATATCCTGAGCGTTGCTGTGATCGAGAGGCATGGTAAGAATGGCAACATTGGTCTTGGCTTCATCAGGGGAATAGGCATAAAGAACGGTGCCATCGGCCAGAGCATAGGCCACGACAGCCATAACGTCGTTGTTACCGGGGATAACCATTCGGACATGGCATTATGTGCCAATACGATCCGTGAGATGAATGGGGGTATCTGCGTTGTCAGCGATGGCAGGGTGGTGGCAAAACTTGAACTTCCATTCGCAGGACTGCTGAGCACTCTTCCTGTTGAAGATGTCGAAAAGAGGCTGAACGAATTGCACACGGCAGTTAAGAGCATTGGCTGCGATCTACCTGCTCCTTTCATTACACACTCCTTCATAGCTCTCCCTGTGATCCCATCCCTGAGACTTACAGATATGGGTCTTTTCGATGTGGAGAGTTTCAGTCTTGTATCTCCTATAGAAGACGAATGAAGTAATTAAAAAAGAATATTGGGGGCATTTGTTGATCTACCGATCAACATAATGCCTTGATTTGTCCAATATTTCAAATCAGTCACTTCGATGATGGAACAGTTCAAGCAAAGAAGTGATCTCAGTATCATCCGGAATGCCGATCTTACCCAAATTTCTCGATATAGTTCTTGTAGGCTCTTATGTACTCTGCATGAGGCCATATCAGGGGTATCGTTACGTATGCCATTCCATCCTTCCATTTCGGATGTTTTCGGATATTCTCTATCATGGTGAGCTTGCTGTCCCTGAGGATCTTTGCGTTGGTGTAGTCCTCATACCACATCTCGAACCTTTCGATGGTCGAAATGTGCTCAGGTAACTGGTAGTTGTGTGCCATGTCAACCACCCAGCCCAGGTACATCTCTGCCATATCCTCGTCATCAATAGCAATGTAGTGGTTCGCCAGCTGGCATGTGAAGTGACACCAGGGGCCATATCCGCCATTGTTCCTGTCCCACATCTCAGGATAGCGGTTCAAACCCCCGATCTCCTTATCCCAGAGTTTATCATGTATCCTCCTGACAGTATAACGGTTCTTGATGTCATGCTGGCCTATGAGCTCAAAGTATGCAGGCGCGTATTCCACAACATCAACATCGATGACGCTTGATGCAAAGGCATCATATCCGATAGGGTTACTGCTTTTCTCTTTTACGCGTATGCATTTGATAAACGAACGCCTGCGGGGGCTGTACATGCGGGTGAGAATAGCTTCCCTGATCTTTCCGGCTTCTGTTTTCCATATGTCTACATCTTCTTCAAGAGCTTCTCCCATATTAACTGCTGCCTCTATTCCTGCACAGCATGCTGAGTTGGCATATATCTCAAATCCATGTTCATAGGCAGGATATTCATGGATACTGTTAACGGTATGGATCAGGTCCACTTCTTCGTTCTTGTTCATCAGTATGAACTCTACGGCCTTTTTGACGGTTTCCCAGTGCTTTTCCACAAAGACCCTGTCAGCCATTGATTCAAAGAAGAGGCCACCTGTTGCTTCGAAATATTTGCCCATTGCATAAAGTACAAGGCCGTTCCCATCGATCTGCAGGTCCTTGTAGCTGGCATCATTTCCGTCAATATCATATCTCTGGGAAAATTCTCCCAGTGGTTTCTGTGAATTCAATACAAATTCAAGACCCCTTCGGGCCTCGTCCAGCATTTCGGCATCAATACATCCAAGTATTGCCACCGAGTGGTCCCTTGGGTAGATAAACGGATAACGTGTTCCCGGGGGGCTGGCATAGAAACCTCCCTTTTCGTGCTGGTTGTTCTTAAGGATCTTAACGCTGTTCTCATATAGTTTTTCAGCTTCGATCAGGTTCAAAGAATTCACTCCTTTTCAAGATGGTTTATCTTACAAACGTAATAGGCTTTCTCAAGATATGTGTCAACTTCCTCTTTTGTCATATTTGCCTTTTCAAGGGCTTTCTCGTTGTAGACTATGTTGTTGGTCCGTGGGCATCTTGACCCTACGTTGAGAAGCTCAACACCGGCCAGTTCACCACGTCTCCTGATGTAGCTGTGATGAAGTATTCCTGTGACAGTTGTAAGTGCAGGGTATTTCCACCCGTCCTCTGCTTCCATCATCTGTTTGTTGGAAAGGTTAACAAGCTCTATGAACTGTGAAGGTCTCTCCCCGTATATCGTTATGAAATCAAGAAGTGTGTTAGCGAACGGGCATACAGGTAAATAGTTCACATCATTCTCGCGTGCACCTTCAAACCCCGGTCCTTCGATCTCAGCCAACTCCTCCCCTATCTCGCGGAGCCACTCCAGTGCGTTCTGGGCTCCGTTCTTATCCACCATTTTGATGATCCCTATCAAAAAGGCCCTTGAAATCATATTCTCAATTCGTATCAATCAATGTCCCCCTTTAGTTACTCTTCACTGAATTACTGATCTTTCCCGATCAGATCACTGATCGCTTTATTCCATCCTAAAGGCCCGATACCCTCTACGCGCCTTATATTCGGATCAGTTATGGATAGGTCATGTATGCTTCCTGGCTTTTGTACAAGTACGGGTATATCCACAGACTCCAGCATAGGCAGGTCGTTCTGGCTATCACCAAGACCAATAGTAGTAATGTCATTGAACTGCTGTCTGTAAATATCGCTCAGGATTCTGACCGCTTTACCCTTATCGTTATTCCCGATGATGTGCCAGTACCTTCCTCCTCTTGTGTGGTTGTACCCTGCAGCCGCGATAAGTTCTTTCATCTTAGAGGCTTTCTCTTCGGTCTCATCGATTATCCTGAATACCTCGTCATACTCCCGTATCTTTGCAAGCTCGGCAGAGCGAAGATCAAGACCTGTATCCTTACTGACCTCCTCTGCGGTCATATTCCCGAAATTTATAATCTCAATACTGGAGCTTTTGCTGATCTCAACGAGAGTATCTTTCAATATGGAATAACCTGTGCCAAGTTCTATGACGTTATAGTTCCCGATCCTGTGGTCAAATTTTACATCGCTGTCAAAATACCCTTCCGGAACGAATATCCCTCCCCCGTTCTCAGATATGAATGGATGGTGACAGTCCAGTTCCTCAACGTATACTTCAAGCTCGGCGCGTGTCTTGCTGGTACAGAATATCAGTGGTATGGCTTTTTGCTTCAGCAGGTTAAGTGCAGGTCGTGCTGCTTCGTATGAATAAGTATCATGGTCCACCAGAGTTCCGTCAAGGTCTGTAAATACAATATATCCCAAGAAAGTTTACCCCCCTTCTGGCATTTTTAAAAAATGAAGCTCTCTGTTGTCATTTTAGTGAGCGGTTGCCAGTTTTACATTTCACTTTCGTATAAAAGCTTATATTGAATGTTCTATATATATGTATTTAAACTTATCATACAAAGGGAATGGGGAAACGTATTTGCATTTGGGGGAATGCGTTTCTTACTGACTGTTCACCTGGTTATGAGCACTTAACGAATTACCGGATCAATTGGGGAGTTAAATGGATTTTTACCAGGAATACATCACAACAATTCATGATTTCAGTATTGATAAAGAAAAACTTATAAAAAGGATCGACGAACTAAAATCCCGCAGACCTTCAACACTTATCATTCCCATATTATATGAGGAGGTAAACAATCCTCCTCTTAAGAACATAATCTCTAATCTCAATGAGTGTACCTGCCTTAATCAGGTAGTTATTGCTCTTGCGGCTGAGACTACGGAAGAATATGTACATGTGGTGGAATTTTTCAGGGAACTGAAAACTCCTCATCTCGTGGTATGGTGTGATGGTCCCCGTATCCAGCACATCCTGTTCACGATGAAAAAGATGGGAATAGACATTACTTCATTTAAAGGCAAAGGTAAGGATGTCTGGCTGGCTACGGGTATCGCGACCCTTGATTCTTATGCTATTGCATATCACGATGCTGACATTGTCACTTATTCGAAAGACTTCCCTGCAAAATTATTATATCCTGTTGTGGAACCAGAACTGAACTTCTTTTTCAATAAAGGGTATTATGCAAGGATAAACATGGAAAATAAGACCATGCATGGTCGTGTTTTCAGGCTTTTTATACGTCCTTTGCTTGACACTCTGCAGATGGACATACAGGCGGATGTCCTGAGATATCTGCTTGCTTTCCGTTACACTCTTGCAGGTGAGTTTGCCATGACCAGTGACCTTGCAATGAACATACGGATCCCTGCGGACTGGGGACTTGAAGTAGGTCTTCTTGCAGAGGTTTACAGAAATGCAACAACTAAAAAGGTCTGCCAGACCGATCTTGGATATTATGACCACAAGCATCAGGATATAGGTGGCAACAGGTCCGAGGGACTTTGCAAAATGGTCGGTGATATTTTCACTACATTTATGAGGATCACTACGGAATCCACAGACCATGTAATCTCACCTTCTTACCTGCATGGCATTCATGTGAAATATAAACGCCTTGGTCAGGACCTGATACGCAGGTATCATGCTGATGCCCTCTGTAATGGTCTTTATTATAACAGGCATGAGGAAGAGCTTTATGTTGATATGTTCGCACATGTGATCACGAGAGCAGGTGAAGATTATCTTGCCCATCCTTCAGATGTGCTCATGCCTGACTGGACACGTGCGCTTTCGGCGATGCCGGACCTTCGTGAACAGCTATACGAGGCATGCCTTGCCGATGAAAGGGAGTATTGCCATGTGCCTGTGAAAGGAGATGACTGATCGGAGATATGACCGGAGGCAGGGGTTATTCAGGTTCAAAATTTATACTGATAGTTCCTGAACTTTCTGCAAGGTTCTTTGACATAAATCCGGCTTCCAGGCTGCACATGTGAAGTACTGCACAGGGGACCAGGCATGTAGAACTGCATTTTGCTTCCTTTGCCTTTCTGATGACGTAATTGTCATCAATACCGAATATTTCCATCATCGGGACTTCCAGATGTGATATTTCCCTGATCTTTTCGCATGGGCTGTCGATATCGATGATTATCCTGTCACCATCCAGATGTCCGGTTACTGTATGGGTGAACCCACATATTGCAGAATCCACGGTTATCTTTGTCATATCTTGATCATCCACTTTAGATTCGATTTCAAATTATGTTTATTCAGGATATTAAATAGAAGATCATCTTCTATTACATATCGAGTAAGTTATCCTTATATAAAATTTAGATACATGTTAATTAAATACTTAGGAACCAGGGGTCAGGAGCTATAATATGTCACATCAACATCCTTCTTCGTCATTATCCCAAAGATCCATGAACATACCCCCTTTCTATGTCATGGAAGTGCTTGAAAGCGCCCAGAAGCTGGAAGCTAACGGCAGGGATATCGTCCATCTTGAGATAGGGGAGCCGGATTTTCTCACAGCACCACACATCTGCGATGCAGCAAACCGGTCCCTTGCATCCTGCAACACCCGCTATACCCACAGCCAGGGACTTCCTGAGCTGAGAAGTGCAATAGTGGACGATTACAACAACCGCTTCGGATTAAATCTTGTTCCCGAGCAGGTGCTTGTGACTTCCGGAACAAGTCCTGCACTGATGCTGACCTTCATGGCACTTCTGGATCAGGGGGAGAAATGTCTCCTTCCCAATCCTCATTATGCATGCTATCCGAACTTTGTCAGTGCTCTTGACTGCAGACCAAACTTTGCATACACATCCGAAGAGAACGGCTTTGGCCTGACCCCTGAGCTTGTATCCGAGAAACTTGATGCTGAGACCAGTGCTATCCTGATCAACAGCCCTTCCAATCCCACAGGCTATGTGATGTCATCAAAGGAGATGCAGGGGATCGCAGAAATAGCGGAAACCCAGGGCAATATCCCGATAATCTCGGACGAGATCTACCAGGGTCTGATCTATGGCGGAAAGGACCACAGCATTCTGGAATATACTGACAATGCCTTTGTCCTCAATGGATTCTCCAAGAAGTACTGCATGACAGGCTGGCGTCTTGGTTATCTTATCGCACCGCTTGATTGCATGAGGGTACTGCAAAAGCTCCAGCAGAACTTCTTCATCTGTGCCAACAGCTTTGTACAGGAGGCGGGTATCGCTGCGCTTCGCGGACCTCAGGATCATGTTGACAAAATGGTGGCGACGTATGACGAACGCAGGAAGTACATGCTGAAGAGGCTGAAGGATATTGGTTTCAGGGTAGGGTATGAGCCAATGGGTGCGTTCTATGTGCTTGCTGATGCCAGTGAATTTGGAACTGATTCCCTCGAAATGAGTAGGAAGATACTGAATGAAGCAGGTGTTGCTGTTACTCCGGGTATTGATTTCGGGGATGGCGCTGAAGGGTATATCAGGTTCTCATATGCTAACAGTCTGGAGAATATCGAGGAAGGTATGAAGAGGCTTGATGCTTTCCTGAATGGGTGATAGCTGAAGGTCTAATAATTTGCTTGAATTTTTTACAAAAAATGTTCCTTACAAAAATAAGAAATCCGATTAACACAGATTTCTTTTTACAGAGGTGTGTGAGTGGAGAAAGAAGTCAGACCTTCAATAAAAGTATCAAAAAATGGACCATATATTGTGAAAGACCTTAAGGCACTCAGGAATTCAAAGGGTGTTTTCATCGAGACAAAACCTGTTATGGCACTTTGCAGATGCGGTGGGTCAAAAAATATGCCATTTTGTGATGGAACGCATTTAGAGAACGATTTTTCCGGAGAAAAAGATAAAGACCGTGTTCCCGACAGGGTTGATACTTACGTCGGAAAACATATTACCATTCATCGTAACAGGGATGTATGTTCTCACGTGGGCCATTGTGTTCGTAATATGCCTTCTGTTTTCAGAAAGGGCGATGAACCCTGGGCAGACCCGGATGCTGCAGACCCGGAGGAGATTGCAAAGCTCATCAGGACCTGTCCTTCCGGCGCATTGAGCTATACTGTTAATGGGGAATTGCATAAGGATTATTCCCATGGTCCGGAAATTTTCGTTCTGAAAGATGGACCTTACAATGTTACCGGGGTCAGGTTTGATGATCCTGATGGTTCAGTACCCGAAACCCAGGACCATTATGCTCTCTGCAGATGCGGTGAATCTGGAAATAAACCATTCTGTGACGGCCGGCACTCCACTGCTAAATTTAAGGACAATAAGAATTGAACCAACAGGTAGAACAGGAATTGGAAACAAACTACTGAATATAAAAATAGAAAGATGAATGGAATAAGCCTGCTTATTCCATTGAGATTGCTTCGGATGGACAGGAGTCCACACATATACCACATTCAGTACATGCGTCAGCATCTACTACAGCGATGTTTTCGCCGTCCATTGAAATTGCTTCTGCAGGGCAGTCATCTACACATACTCCGCATCCAACACATTCGTCTTTGTTAACTACAGCTACCATTATTATTCTATCCTTTCAAATTGGTTTAATTTGCATTAGTTGCAAATTTTACAATATACTCATTAAATAATATTTGATAAAAATGCATCGAATATCAAAACAAGGTTTGCTAAATGCCATGCTTATGAAGTTGAAAAAGAATGTAATTGTTAAGCAAGTTAATGGTCATAAAAAATTAGCTAGCCGAAAATGGCTAGCAGTATATGCCTAGGTAAATATTAACAAACTCCAAGAGCTACAAGCAGCTTCTTTATATCTGCCTTAGAGCTTTCGACAAAAATTCCTCTTGTACCTGAAATAACAACTGTCCACTCGCCGCCGCTGTACATCCAGTTATGTCGAGGTACCCATTTCATATCGTAGAGTTGGGAGTATGCACTGGCCAAAGTATCAAACATCGTGTTCACAGTTCCACAGAACTTAGCTGTCATTTCGGCCATATCTTCGGGCATTTCAGTTTTGGATTTATAGTCCACAAGTTTTCCTTCAGAAGTAAAAATTCCAGCTGCTATTACGCCTTCAAACTCCAGAAGCTCATCTAATGATAGATTACATTCTTTTCCTGTCATATTCTAACCCCAAATCACATTGAGAGTAATTACTTAACTCCCCATATCAATGGGGAATCTTGTTGTATATAAATATAATTGTACACTTTGTTTACCCAAACTAGTAATAAAAGTAGAGATTGCTATGATCTAAAAAAAGTACGATTTTAGAAAAAGCAACTTTCTGAATTCAATCTGTTGTGCAAAATTAGTGTAAAACCTCTTTGCCATATTATTTTTTTTGTATATATCCCCTGACTTTCTATATAGGGAGAAATTCGAACTATCTCGAAGGACAATTTGAACTATGTAATGTATAATCAGTAACATTTGATAATACTAATTAAAAAGAACTGACGTTAGGGGTAGGATCAAATCAAGGTTAATAATAGAAAGAAAAAAAAGTTCGTATGCGACAATAGCATACGAGTAATTAATTTCAGTTCTGGTCTACGAACTTCCTGAACAGGCGAGCCTGGAATCCATGGTACTTTGCAAATCCTTCGGCATCCTTCTGGTCGATGGCGGTTCCATCGAAGGATACAAGCTCCTCTGAGTAGAGTGCTGCCGGGGATGTCCTTGCAAGGATTGTGAGGCTTCCCTTGTACAGTTTCACAGTAACGGTACCATTGACACGTTTCTGTGTGTTGTCGATGAATGCGTTCAGGTCATCGTAAAGTGGTTCGTCCACAAGGCCGTAGTATGCAAGCTCGGACCACTGTTCGTCAACCATTGCCTTGAACTTGAGCTCAGCTCTTGTAAGGACCAGTTTTTCAAGGTCCTTGTGTGCTGCAAGGAGTACGGTTGCTGCAGGGTGCTCGTAGTTCTCACGTGCCTTAAGTCCGAGGACACGGTCCTCGATCATGTCAGTACGTCCTACACCGTGTGTGCCTGCAATGACGTTCAGCTTCTCGATGAGCTCAACACCGCCCATCTTCTCACCGTCAAGTGAGACCGGCACACCGTTCTGGAAACCTATCACGATGGTCTGGGCGTCAGGTGCATCCTCGGGGGAAGCTGTCCATTTGTAGATCTCCTCTGGTGGGATGTATCCGGGGTCTTCGAGCTTTCCACCCTCGATGCTTCTGCTCCAGATGTTCTCGTCAACGCTCCATGGCTTTGCAGCGGTGACACCTACAGGGATGCCGTGCTCCTTAGCGTATTCGATCTCCCACTCACGCGTGAGGTTCATCTCCCTCATAGGTGCAATGACATCCATGTCGGTAAGTCTGAACACTGCCTCGAAACGGAGCTGGTCATTACCCTTGCCGGTACAGCCGTGTGCCAGTGCAACAGCACCTTCCTGCTCAGCGATCTCGACGACCTTCTTTGCGATGAGAGGACGTGCGATGGATGTTCCCATTACATAGCCTTCGTAGTCACCATTGGCCCTGATAAGAGGGAAGATGTAATCGTTCACGAACTCCTCTCGGACATCAAGTGTGAAGTGGAGGTCGCTGATCTTCTTTGCCTTCTCCTCTGCCTGAGCAACATCTTCCTTTGGCTGTCCTACATCGACTGCCACTGTTATGACTTCGTCATATCCGTATTCCTCTTTGAGGAGCGGGATACAGATGGATGTGTCCAGTCCTCCGGAATAAGCAAGTACTACTTTCTTTGACATGTTAAATCGTTCCTTAAATGATAATTAGTCCCTGACGATATCCTTGTGATACTCATTGATGGACTTTATGGTAAGTTCTCCCTTCTGCATTGAGACAATTGCATCTGCTGCTGCCCTTGCAGCCTGGATGGTGGTGATGTATGGCACCTTGAAGTCCACTGCTGCACGGCGGATGCGATATCCGTCCTTTCGTGACTGCCTTCCGGTCGGAGTGTTCACGATAAGTGCGACCTCATCCCTGCGCATCATATCGATGACATTCGGGCTTCCTTCATGAACTTTCATCACTGCTTCCATGTTGATGCCCTTCTCAGCAAGGTAGTTCACAGTTCCCTTGGTACCTATCAGCTTGAGTCCCGCATCCTGCAGCTTGCGTGCGACCTCGACAAATCCTTCCTTGTCGTTCTTTCTGATGGAAAGGAAGACATAACCGCTCAGCGGCAGGATGTTGTCAGCGCTGAGCTGTGCCTTGAAGAAAGCACGTCCGAAGTCATAGTCAACTCCCATGACCTCTCCGGTACTTTTCATCTCAGGGCTGAGCACAGGGTCTGCGCCTGGCAGTTTGTCGAATGGGAGCAATACTTCCTTGACGGAGTAGTATTCCACAGGTGTCTCATCATGGTTTGTATATCCAAGGTCTTCAAGTGTGTGACCGATGATGACCTGCGCAGCGATCTTGGCGAGTGGAAGTCCCACAGCCTTTGATACGAATGGGATCGTTCGACTGGAACGTGGGTTCGCTTCAAGCACATAGACCTTGCCGTTCTGCTCTGCCATCTGGAGGTTGATGAGTCCCTTTACGTTGAGCGCAAGTGCGATCTTGCGGGTATAATCACGTACTGTTGCCAGTGTTTCCTCGGAGAGTGAGTATGGCGGGATCACACATGCAGAGTCACCGGAGTGAACACCTGCTTCCTCGATGTGCTCCATGATAGCACCGATGAGAACGTCCTTTCCGTCACAGACAGCATCCACATCGATCTCAACTGCTCCCTCAAGGAAGTCATCGATAAGGATCGGGTGCTCAGGGGAGACACGAACTGCTTCTATCATGTAACGTTCAAGGTCCGCCTGCTCATAGACGATCTCCATTGCACGTCCGCCGAGAACGTATGATGGCCTGACAAGCACAGGATATCCGATGCGTGATGCGATCTCTATGGCATCTTCTTCGGATGTTGCATAACCTGCTTCCGGCTGTGCAACTCCAAGTTTGCTCATCATCAGGTTGAACTTCTCCCTGTCCTCTGCCATATCGATATCCTCAGGGGATGTTCCGAGGATTATCGTATCGATGTCATCACGACGGTCGAGTTCCTTTTGGAGAGGCATAGCGAGGTTCACGGATGTCTGTCCACCGAACTGGACCAGCACACCGTATGGTTTCTCGCGTTCGATAATGTTCATGACATCCTCGAGTGTCAGCGGCTCGAAGAACAGCTTATCGGATGTATCGTAGTCAGTTGATACCGTCTCAGGGTTGTTGTTGATGATATGTGCCTCAAGTCCTTCCTCACGGATGGCTGTTACAGCGTGGACGGTACAGTAGTCGAACTCGATACCCTGACCGATGCGTATAGGACCCGCACCGAGGATCAGGATCTTCTTCCTGTCACTTGGCTGGTCTTCGCACATGGTCTCATAGCATGAGTAATAATATGGAGTCTCTGCAGCGAACTCTGCAGCACATGTATCTACCATCTTGTAGGTAACATTGATGTTCTCACGGCGAAGGTCATTTATCTCCTCACGGGTCCTGCCTGTCAGTTCTGCGATCCTGTCATCGGTGAATCCCATCTGCTTGGCAGACCTGAGCATCTCAATGTCCGGCTCATCTGTGAAAAGCCCGTTCTCAAGCTGGTTTTCCATTTCGACGATGTTGTTGATCTTCTTTACGAAGAATATATCATAACCTGAAAGTTCTGAGACCTCTTCAACGCTCATACCGTTCTTCAATGCATCAAAGATCACGAACAACCTTTCACTGGTAGGTGTTTTCAGAAGTGTTCTGGCCTCTGCCTCGTCCCATGTCTTGCTTCCGAACTTCATACCTATATCAAGGGAGCGGACTGCCTTCTGGAGTGATTCCTCGATGGTACGTCCGATGGACATGACCTCGCCGGTACTCTTCATAGCGGTTGTAAGTGTCTTGTCCGCGGTCACAAACTTGTCGAAAGGCCACCTTGGGATCTTTGTGACCACGTAGTCGATGGTCGGCTCAAAGGATGCAGGTGTCTTCTTGGTGACATCGTTGAGGATCTGGTCAAGTGTCATACCGATAGCGATCTTGGCTGTTACCCTGGCAATCGGGTAACCGGTTGCCTTTGATGCAAGTGCTGATGACCTTGATACACGTGGATTGACCTCAACGATCCTGTATTCGCCGTCCTTGGCAGCGAACTGGATGTTACATCCACCCTCGATCCCGAAAGCACGAATGATCTTGATAGCTGCTGTTCTCAGCATCTGGTGCTCTACATCGTTCAGTGTCTGGGATGGTGTTACCACAATGGACTCACCGGTGTGAACTCCCATCGGGTCGAGGTTCTCCATGTTACATATTACTATACATGTGTCGTTGGAGTCACGCATGACCTCGTATTCGAACTCTTTCCAGCCCAGTACGCTCTCTTCGATGAGTACCTGATTGATCCTGCTGCGGCGCAGTCCTCTTTCACTGATCTCGAGGAGCTGTTCTCTTGTGTATGCGATACCGCCACCGGCACCACCAAGGGTGTATGCAGGGCGGATGATAAGCGGAAGTCCGAGTTCGTCAATGAGCGCTTCAGCTTCTTTCAGTGTGGAAACTGCTACACTTCTCGGGACCTTTTCCCCGATCTCTTCCATCTTCTTCTTGAAGAGCTCACGGTCCTCGGTGTTCTTGATGGCTTCAAGGGATGTTCCAAGCAGTTCGACATTGAACTTCTCGAAAACTCCCAGGTCAGCAAGCTCGCTGGTGATGTTCAGTCCGGTCTGTCCTCCGATACCTGCAATGATACCGTCAGGTCGTTCCTTCTCGATGATCTTGGCAATGATCTTTGCCTCGATGGGCTCAATGTAGACCGCATCTGCCATCTCAGGGTCGGTCATGATGGTTGCCGGATTTGAATTTACAAGGACCACTTCATATCCTTCTTCCCTGAGTGACCTGCAGGCCTGGCTTCCTGAGAAATCAAATTCAGCTGCCTGTCCGATCATAATAGGCCCGGAACCTATCAGCAGGATCTTCTTAATATCTGTTCGTTTTGCCATTATACCCTGCCTCCCATAGCTTTCATAACCTTTCCAAAGAATATCTTTTCAGTGTCCCTTGGTCCGGCATTTGCTTCCGGATGGTACTGGACACTGAAGATGTCAAGATCGTTGTGTTCGATACCTTCTACTGTATTATCGTTAGTATTGATCTGTGTCACAGTCACATCGGTGCCGTCAAAAGAGTCACCGTCAACGGCAAAGCCGTGGTTCTGTGATGTGATGTGGACAATTCCGGTCTCCAGGTCCTTGACTGGCTGGTTTGCTCCGCGGTGTCCGAACTTAAGTTTATATGTATCTGCTCCAAGTGCCCTTGAGATGACCTGATGTCCGAGGCATATGCCTGAGATCGGGATGCTTCCTGCCAGGTCCTTTACAACATTGATAGCATTCTGTGCATTCTGAGGATCTCCCGGACCGTTGGAAAGGAAAAGCAGATCGGGGTTGTAGTCCTCGATCACAGATGTGGGTGTGCTGGCAGGCACTACTGTTACATCCACACCTCTGTTCAAAAGGCTTACAGAGATGTTCTTCTTCATACCAAGATCAAGAAGCACAACATGTTTTTTATCGCCTGTACTGATCTTACTCTTGATTGTGTAAGGCTCTTTGCAGGTGACTCTTGAGATAAGGTCAAGGCTTGAGATATCAGGCTGTTCTCTTGCAAGCCTGACAGCTTCCTCACCATCGTCACTGCCGTTTATCAGTGCAGCACGCATGGTACCATGCTCCCTGGTACCTATGGTGAGCATACGTGTGTCAATTCCGGATATACCCGGTTTGCCTTCATCCTCCATCAACTTGTAGACATTACGTGTTGAAAGATGGTGACTTGGGAAAGGGCATGCTTCTCTTACCACAAGCCCTTCAGCCTTTACGCCTTCGGACTGGAAGGTCTCATCATTGACACCATAGTTCCCTATCAAAGGGTACGTGAACATTAATATTTGACCAGCGTATGAAGGGTCGGTGAGCGACTCCTCATATCCTGTGTACTGGGTAGTAAAAACAAGTTCTCCGCAAACGATACCTTCGGCACCGAAACCAGTACCTTTTAAAATTGTTCCATCTTCTAATCCTATTACTGCAGACATCATCCGAACCTGCGAATACATGTCAGGAATAGGCTATAAGCGTTACGATGGAATATGTGGATTTCAAAACAGATTATGCTTCAAAAGCTTTCTTTTGTATGCTATAAGGGCAATATAAGATAACAATAAAAAAGAAAGGTCAAAGGACTGTTAGTCCAGTCCTTTCAGGAAATTCCTCAGGAAGAACAGTATCATTATCACTGAAGCGCCAAACAATATAGTAAGTGTCCTCAGTGGTGATTCTCTTGCAAAGTCTTCCAGTTTCTCCAATATACTGATCTCTTCCTCTACGACTATCAGTTCTCTGTCATCTCCCAGTTCGATCGGAGCATCAGTATCTGAAAGTGTGACCGTCCATATATTGTAGTCACCACCTTCGTTGGATGCAAATGCAATTTTATCTCCTGCCGGACTCCATGCAGGGTATGTCTGGGTAGAATTCCTGAATGTGAGCTGCTGAAGTCCCTTACTATCTGTGTTCATAACCCACAGGTCAATATTCCCTGACCTGTCGGATACAAATGCTATCTTTGATCCGTCGGGACTGAATACCGGATGGGTATTCTCAAATGTATCATTTCTGAGGATAACAGGGACATTGCTACCGGTGCCAACTTTCCAGATGTTGCCTTTCATTGAGTATACAAGTGTTTCACTATCAGGTGACCAGGAAGGTGCCCCTTCATCAGCATCAGAATCAGTAAGTTGCATATTTCCGGTCCCATCAGGGTTCATTACCCAGATATCATAATTTCCTGCAGCTTTTGAAAGATACGCGATCTTCTTTCCGTCAGGGCTCATCACAGGTGCTCTTTTATCGGCAGTAGATTTCCCTACTTGTGAACTGTTGCTCTTCTCTGCGATTTCCACAACCCGGATGCTGATGAAATTGGATGAGAATGGCTGGACATGTTCTGTAGCAAAGTAGATGAACTTTCCATCAGCACTGAAAGAAGGTTCTCCTTCCCATGAGATGGTATCGTATATCCTTTTCTGCTCAGATCCGTCAGCATTCATGATCCAGATGGCCTGCTCTGAAGAATAGGCGATGAGCTGTCCGTCAGGACTCCATGCAGGTGCTCTTTGGTTTATTTCAAAGGTAAGTTGTTCTGTCTTCTCTACTGTTACAGCACCAGCCATTGAAGATGCTATCAGCAGTATTGAAGCTATCAATGCTATCTTTAACACCAATATCCCCGTGTGATTCCTTCCCATTATCATAATATCTATAATATATTATGCATTAATTTGCTCATTAATCTTTTGTTTCAGGAGTTCACTGAGTACCTTTCCGTCAACTTTGCCACGGAACTCTCCCATGACTATTCCCATGAGGGGGCCAACGGCTCCCAAACCCTTTTCTGCTACAAAGTCCTGTCTTTCTGCAACCACTTTTGCTATGAACTCCTCGATCTCTGAGGTGTCTATGGCTGTAAGTCCGAGCTCTTCCAGACTGTCCCTTATATTGGCCTTAGGTTTCTTTGCAACATGGCGAAGTATCTGTTCGATACCTTCTTTGGCAACTTCTCCGTCTGAGACTATCTCGAATGTCTCTTTGAAATGCTCATCAGTAATGTTGGCAACATCCACCCCGTCACGTTTGAGCTCTGGGACAAGTCCTGTGATCGTTGTTACAATAAGTGTTGCAGTGATGGTCTTGTCATTTCTGAACCTTTCCATTAGTTCCTCGAACAGCGGGAGGTGCTGTGAATATACGATCTTCTCTGCAAGTTCCTCGTTGAGTCCGTATTCCTTGCTGAACCTCTCTGCCCTTTCGGTCAGAAGTTCCGGGATCTCGACAGCCTCGAAGTACTCTTTGCTGATCTCCACCTGCGGAACATCGGTCTCAGGGTACATCCTTGATGCACCGGGAAGCGGTCTCATGTAAGCGCTGTTACCATCAGGAAGTGCACGTCTTGTCTCTTCAGGGACGAACTCAAGGGCTTCCTGTGCACGTATCAGTACACTTTCCATGGCACCGCGTGCACGTTTCTCATTGTCTGCGACCATTACGACAGCGTCGCCTTCCTTTGCACCGACGAACTCACGCAATGATGCGACCTCTTCTTCGGTTATGCCATAGTTTGGCAGCTCATCGGTATGGAATATACCGCCGACACCGGAGGTCTTTGCACGGTCGGAGAATTCAGTACCAAGGCGCCTTCCCGGCTGTACTTCCATTCCCACATGTCCGGCGAATCCGGGCAGGAGGACTGCCAGTACTTTCCCTTTCTTGAGAGCTTTCTTGATGACCTTTGATTCTGTTTCGCTGAAGAGCTCGGTCACATCAAAGATCTCATCATGAACGCTTGCATTCCTTTCCAGAAGGGACCTGCGTATCTCAAGCAGGTTCACCTGCCTCTCTGCTTCCCTTTCTACGATGGTCTCGATAAGGTCCAGTGCCTGGACACCCTTGATCTCCACACGTGCTCCTTCTGCAATGGAGATGTTAACATCCTGCCTGATGGTGCCGAGTCCTCTCTTTACCTTACCGGTGGAACGAAGGATCATACCAATGTTGGCAGCTGTTTCTTTTGCATGGGATGGTGATACGATGTCAGGTGCTGTACCGATCTCGACCAGCGGGATTCCAAGCCTGTCAAGTGAGTAGATGATGGAATCGCCCTGATCTTCTATCTTTTGTGCAGCCTCTTCCTCAACACAGAGGACATCGACTCCCACGGCTCCTTCGGATGTATCCAGGTGTCCGCCTCCTGCAAGGAAAGCGGTTCTCTGGAAACCGGTGGTGTTTGACCCGTCGACAACGATCTTTCGCATTACATGAAGCTGCTCTACAGGTATCATGTGGAGCAGTTTTGCAATGGACAACGCGATGTCCAGTGATTCCTTGTTAATCTCACGTGGTGGTTCCTCATCGTTCTCCACAAGGCAGGTGGTATCGTATGCTTTGTAGATGTACTTCCTGTTGACCTTTGTCTGCTCAAGTGCAGCCCTGTCGGTCTCTCCCATCTCACTTGCAGTGGGGCGGAGGTAACGGAAGAATTCAAAGTTCGACTCATCCGTGTCCCGTATCTTAGTAGGGCATTTACAGAAAAGTTTCTCTTTTGAGTCCAGTTGCTGGTGGATCTCAAGTCCGCATTTCAATCCAAGTTCACGGTAGTCGATCTTTTTGCTCATAGAAGTATCACCAATTACTCTTTCACGATCTAAGACAACAAAACGTGTTAGGCGTTATAAAAGTATTGTTTGCTATCTGTTCACTGAAATGTATTATAACATTTTATGTTTTTGTTCTGTGATCCGTTTAGTCTTTTATCTCTATAACGGATTTAGATTGGTGGTAAAGTACTTATTGTAGTACTCAGAAATATTTTTCCGGGTACAACAATGGAAAAAAGAATAGCAAGCAGCGGATTAGAGGGATTAGACGAACTGCTTCAGAACCTGTGGTATGGTGACAATGTTGTCTGGCAGGTGGATGATCTGGAGGATTATATCTTCTTTGCAGAGAAGTTCATGAAAAATGCGATAGAAGAGGAACACAAGTGTGTTTACATAAGGTTCGCACCCCATAAGCCGATCTTAGGGCCGATGAAAGGGCTTGATGTTGTTGAGGTCGATCCCGCAAAAGGTTTTGATTATTTCAGTACCGAGGTTCACAGGATCATTGAAGGCTATGGCCGTGAAACGTTCTATGTATTTGACAACCTTTCAACACTGGTGGTGGAATGGGCAACGGACGAGCTTCTTGCGAATTTCTTTAAGGCCACATGCCCTTATCTTTATGAACTTGACACAGTAACGTATTTCGCACTTACAAAAGGCAGGCATGGTCATCAGGCTGTTGCGGCCATCAGGGAGACCACCCAGTTACTTCTGAACTTCTATCATATGGAAGGTAATGCATACATTCATCCTCTAAAGGTATATGGCCGATATTCAGGCCAGATGTTCCTTCCTCATCTTATGCAGGGAGATAGCTGGTTGCCGCTTTTTAACAGTGGTGAAGCAGCATCTGTCTCCGGGGGGAAAGACCACCATATCCTTGATCCGGGTGCAAGCAGCATAGCACCCTGGGATTCTATGTATAGGAAGGCCTTGCAGTATCAGATGCTCTATGAGGACGGAAAGATACCTTTGCAGGAAATGACCGCACTCAAAAGAGAACTGTGCCGTATGATCATTGGCGACAGGCCTAGATTCAGGGAACTTGCCGAGAAATATTTTGATATCGATGACCTGCTCTATATAAGAGAGAGGATAATCGGTTCCGGTATGGTCGGTGGCAAAAGTGTAGGCATGCTACTTTCAAGGAACATCGTCCTTAAAGAGGATGATTCCGGCGAGTTTGCTAAAATTCTGGAGCCCCATGATTCATTCTACATCGGTTCCGATGTATTCTTTACTTTCCTTATCAACAATGATCTGTTCCGCCTGAAAATAGACCTGTCCAATGGGAACAAGCTCTCAAAGGAGGAATTCAAGGATGTCGAGCAACGTTTCCTTGAAGGATCGTTCCCTGCTGAAATCATGGAGCAGTTCCGCAGTATGCTGGATTATTTCGGTCAGGCTCCCATAATCGTCAGGTCAAGCAGCCTGCTTGAGGACAACTTTGGCAATGCTTTCGCAGGAAAGTACCGGAGCGAGTTCTGTACGAACCAGGGTGATCCTGAGGAAAGACTGGCTGCTTTCCTGGAATCGGTAAAACTGGTCTACGCCAGTGCTCTGGATCCGGATGCGCTCATTTATCGTAAGGCTCATGGCCTTGCCAATACCGATGAGCAGATGGCTATCCTTGTGCAGCGTGTGTCAGGCACTCATTTCAAGAACTACTTCTTCCCACCCCTTGCAGGTGTGACATTTTCCCGGAACCTCTTTGCCTGGAGCGAGCAGATCGATCCTCACAAAGGGATGATCCGTCTGGTCTTCGGACTTGGTACGCGGGCCGTGGATCGTGTGGATCGGGATTATCCTCGCATCATTTCTGTAAGCCATCCACAGCTGAGGCCTGAGAAGGATCGTCAGATCGCCAGGTATTCCCAGATCGAAGTGGACCTTCTGGACCTCGAGATGAACGAGTTCAGGACGGTTCCTGTCTCCGGATTGCTTAAAGATCTTGATTATCCGAAGTTGAGAATGTATGCTTCGTTACTGAAAGATGGTTATATCAGGGACCCTGTAACAAGCTTCATATCAACTACAGACGGGAAGCCGGTACTTACCTTCAATAATCTCATCTCTAAAACAAAGATAGTTGAGATCATAGGAAATGCTCTTCAGATCCTTGAAAAGGCATATGGTCAGCCGGTTGATGTGGAATTCACTGCCTTTATCGGTAAGTCGAACAACATCAAACTTAACATCCTCCAGTGCAGGCCTATGAAGATACCGGGAAAGGTGGATTCATTTACAATTCCGGAAGACCTTGTTCAGGACGAGATACTTTTCAGGTCTTCAAAGACCATTTCCGGAGGGGTTGTTCCCGATATACGATTTATAGTATATGTGGATCCGGTCCTATATACAGGTCTTGATCTTGAAAAGAAGCAGTCCCTTGGAAGGATCGTCGGGCACCTGAACGAAAAGCTTGGCAAAGAGGAGCAGAAGTTCATCCTTATGGGGCCCGGAAGGTGGGGTAGCAGCAACCTCGAACTTGGTGTGAATGTGACCTATTCGGAGATCCGGAACACATCCGTGCTGATAGAGGTCGCAAGACAGACCACCGAGCACAGACCAGATGTTTCTTATGGTACGCATTTCTTCCAGGACCTTGTCGAGGAAGAGATAATCTACATGCCCTTGTATCCGGATGAACCTGAAGCTCAGTTCAATGAAAAGTTCTTTGAGAAGTCTGTAAATTCATTCGCAGAAGTAATGCCGGAATACGCTGGTTTCAGTGATATAATAAAGTTGGTAGATGTTCCTGCTGTAACCGGTGGTGCTCATGCATGTGTATCAGCAGATCCCGAAAAGCAGGATGCCATCTGTTTCCTGAAAAAGTGATGGTAAAGTTGCAGAATTTTAGGGTTTTAGATATGTGAAAGTCCCGGAGCTTTCCGGAATTCTTACTTTCACTCTATACCCCTTGCTTCAATCTTCACTTTTTCATAGACCTGTGGATCTCTTCCGCCTTACCTTTGTTCAGTATCCTCCTGAATTTCGGATCAGCAATAACATCTTTAGCTTTCTGCATCCTGTCAGCAACCTTTGCCATCATTTCCTCATCGACTTCGGGGAATGCGATGTCCACATGCTCTTTCAGTGGTTCGGGCTCGACCTCAAGTGTCCTCGACAGGTCAGGCCGCTTTCTTTCCTTTGTCAGCAATGAATCTATGGCATCCTTCCACTCAGCTGCCCAGGGTGTGTCAGGGATGTCGGTATGATTCACCTTGCTGCGTGCGACCTTCATCACATCCACAGGGCAGGCATTGACACAGGCTCCGCAGTAAGTGCAGAGATCGTGCACTGCTGCGATCTTCTTTCCATCTTCCGGAACATACCAGAGATGTGATGGGCAGATGTTGAAACAGGCATGGCAGCCCTGCGTGTCGCATTTTTCAACATGTTCATCAATAAGCACAAGCTCGCCTTCGAAAGGTTTGAGCAGGTCAACAGCATCATAGGGGCAGACTGCATCACACCAGCCGCAGCGTGTGCATTTGTTCTCATCAACCGTTACGTGTCCCGAGACTTCCGGCGGTTCGCAGGGTCGTTTTCCCTTTACCCTGATGGCATCCTCCGGACAGATGTCCTGACAGAGCGTGCAGTAGTCACACATGTCCTCATCAATAATGAGCTGTTCGAATGGCATAGGGTCGGTTGGTGTCGGCTCCCTCTCCAGCATGAGAAAAGCATCACAGAAGTATGCACATATGCCGCAGAGGTTACACTTGTCAGTGTCTATCTCGATCTCGCCTTCGGCGTTCTCCTTCAGAGGAGCTATCTCCTCCTTTTTCGGGAAGGTGTATTCCAGTGTGATGGCATCCTCCGGGCATGCTGCCTCACAGAGGGAACAGGGGACGCACTTCTCGTTCATCTCCACCTTGTATTCCAGTACAGGGAAGAGTTCCTCTTCAGGGAAGTCCCCTTCAGTTCGCATTTCCAGAGCTGTTACAGGGCAGAAGTTCACACACATGGAACAGAAGGTGCACTTCTCAAGGTCCATCATCACAGGTGGTGCGTCCATGCCGGTGGCGATTTCCTTGATCGGTCCGAGTTCCAGTGCCTTTGTGGGACATATCCTTACACAGATCCCGCATCCCACACATCTCTTGTAATCGTAATCCAGTGTCTTCTCTGACCTGTCGGAGACCAGTTTGTAAAGCACATGTGTGCCCTGTATGTCCATCTCTCTTGAGACTTCCATGGGCTTCTCTTCATCGGTCATTCCTGCACCTCCCCCAGTTCCGAGCCAACTGGCCCGATCTCTGTCAGCTCATCAACGAAATCCTCGATGGTCTTTGCAAACTTGTCCCCTTCTGCTGCGGATATCCATTGCAACCTCAGCCTTGCGGGGTTGAGCCCCATCTCGTCGAGAACTTCCTTCAGGTTCTCCATCCTGTGCTTTGCATCAAGGTTTCCGAGGATGTAGTGACATTCGTCAAGACGGCAGCCGGTAACGAGCACACCGTCAGCTCCGCCCTGCAGTGCTTCCAGCACGAAGTCAGGGTCCACACGCCCGGCACACATGACCTTGATGATCCTCACGTTGGTAGGGTACTGTATCCTTGATGTTCCTGCAAGGTCTGCAGAACCATAGCTGCACCAGTTGCAGAGGAATGCAATGATCAGCGGGAACTCGTCCTTGACCTCAAGGGCTGCCCTGATCTGTGCAATGATCTGCTCATCGGTGCTGTGGGGCATGGTTATGGCATCTGTGGGACATGATGCACTGCATGAGCCACAGGTCTGGCAGGAGATCTCATCGACCACTGCTTTTCCATCTATTACTTTGATGGTATTGAAATTACAGGCGTTCTCGCATATGCGGCATCCGATACATTTTTCCGGATCCACATGTGCACTGAACGGGTCATTGGTAAGTTCGCCCTTTGCCAGCAGGCGGGTGGACCTTGCAGCTGCTGCACTTCCCTGTGCGATGGATGCCTGGATCTCCTTTGGTCCCGATGCACAGCCTGCGATGAAAACGCCGTTTATGTGAGCATCCACAGGTCGCATCTTGGGGTGTGCGATGGAGAGGAACCTGTCAGGCCTCTTTGAGAGATTCAGCATCTTTGCGATGGGGTCTGAAGTTGTGCTTGCTTCCATTCCAGTAGCCAGTATCACGAGGTCATAAGGCTCCTCACGGATGGCACACTCAAGGGTATCCTCGTACCTGAGCTGCATCTGTCCCAGAGGGTCGAGCTGCACTTCAGCCACCTTGCCGCGAATAAATTCGATGCCCATTGACTGTGACCGGACGTAGTACTCCTCGTACATCTCGCCAGCGGCACGTATGTCAATGTAATGAATTTTAACATCACAGTCAGGATACCGCTCCTTTATCATCTGTGCGTTCTTCATGGAAGACATGCAGCAGACACGTGAACAGTATGGGTTGCCTACTGTCTCGTCTCTGGAGCCGATACACTGGATGAAAGCAACTTTCTTCGGAGTTTCTCCTGTGGATGGCACTACAACTTTTCCGCGTGTTGGTCCTGATGCATTGAGCAGCCTCTCCAGTTCCATATTTGTCAGGACATCCGGATATACACTGTAACCATACTCTTCCTTGCGTTTTGCATCGAATCCCTCGTAACCGGTGGCAACGATCACGGCTCCTACTGTGAACGAGAACTTCTCTTCCTTCATTTCATAGTCTACAGCATCTGCCGGGCAGGCCTGCTTGCAAAGTCCGCAACCAACGCAGAATTCATTGTCGATGTAAGCAGCCTGGGGGACAGCCTGTGGAATCGCCATGCTGATGGCCTTGATCTTCCCAAGGCCGCTGTCGAACTTATTTGGGATCTCCACAGGACAGACGCTCGAGCACTGGTCGATGCATCCCTTGCAGCGGTCAACAATTACGTATCTGGAGCGCTGGACGCCTTTTACTGTGAAATTCCCTACCGAACCGGAGATATCGGCGATCTCGGCATAGGTCCTCATCTCGATGTTCGGATGGTTCTGCACGTCTGTCATCTTAGGTGCCAGCACACAAATGGAACAGTCATTGGTAGGGAAAACCTCATTGAGCAAAGCCATCTTACCGCCGATGGTGGGTTCCTTTTCCACCATATACACGTGCGTTCCGGCATCTGCCAGTGTCAGGGCTGCCTCGATACCGGCAACACCGCCTCCGATGACAAGGATATCCTTGTTGGCTTTGTATGTCCGGATCTGCAATGGTTGCAGCAGCTTCAGCTTTGCCACTCCCATTTTTATAAGATCGAAAGCCTTTTGGGTAGCCATTCCCTGATTGTGCATGTGCACCCAGGAACACTGCTCACGGATGTTGGCTATCTCCAGTAGATATGGATTGATACCTGCTTTTTCGAGCACTCTCTTGAATGTGGGCTCATGGAGCTTCGGCGTGCAGGCAGCGACAAGGATCCTGTCAATATTGTTTTCCCTGATATCCTCTATCAGTTGCTCCTGCCCGAAGTCAGAGCACATGAACTGGATGTCCTTTACAAGTGCGACATCCTCCATCTCCTCGACTTTTTTATGCAGCGCATCCATGTTGATGACGCTTGCAATGTTCAATCCACAGTGGCAGATATATACTCCGATTCGCATGAGACAGGCTTCCTCTTGAAGGTTTGTGAATATAGTTTGTGAATGTATGAAGTAATTATGAAATAATGGAATTCCAAATTAATTATTAGCTGTTACTAAACATCGACCTTTATTATTGACATTTCTTTCCAATGCCTGTACGTGTGAACATGTCCCTGATGTCCTGTGCAGTGGCAAAATCCTCATAGGCTTCCTGAGCCATCTCAGGAGTCTGGAACATCCGGACAAAGACGCAATCCAGTTTCCCATCTTCACTTGTAGTTATTACGCGCAATTCGTGTTCATCTACAGGTGCCCATATCACGATCTGTCCCTTTTTATTGTCATAGTTGAGGTCAACCTTGAACTCTTCAAGCTGTTTACTATGCTGGACAATCCCACAACATTCAGTATTATCGGTCATGCTATCAACGTATGTACTACTGCTTATTAATGGTTGTGATGCTTTCCTGCACATCCCCGCCTTCATACGAAAAACGTTATATAATACTAATGCTATTATGGGGTTGCACATCCCCATCACACAAGTGATGAAGGATTCCGATGTGCATTATTAGCAACACTGGGCCCGTGGTCTAGCCGGTCATGACATCGCCTTTACACGGCGGGGGTCGTGAGTTCGAATCTCACCGGGCCCACCACACTCCTATTCTTTTGGTTTTCGTGATGAAGAGCCTTGTTTTTGGTATTTTGAATTTAAGATTGAAGTTTCCGTTCTGCTGTCAGTGAGGTGTTGAGCGTAGCGAGGAAGCTCGGGATGTGGTCTGGAAGCGTGATCTGGAGCTTGGTGATCTGGAGGTCTCCGACAATCCAAATAAAGGAATCAGAATCATCCCTCCAATTAAAGTTTGGGTGTGCTATGGACTGAATCGTGAACCAACATCCGTATTTAGTTAAAAAACAATATTAAACATGGGAGTGGGAGCTAAAGGATCGTTTGTCGATTGGTCGTCCACCATGTATGCCAAACTATCCAGAAAAACGGGTTAACTCACATAGGGGGCTCCTGTTCCCACGTTACAACAATTTGATTCCTTCCCGAAAAATTCACCGGCAATTCATCTCTTGATATGATCGAAAAATGTCACTGTAATGATATACCTCCAGGCAGTTCCCGAAAAGCCACAAAAATTGTGAACTATATTCATAAGCAAGAGAATTTTCGGCAAGTATCAATATTGTTGGAAGGATTGCAGTATAAAATTTAAAAGAAAAAGAAAAAAGGGTCTGAACTTTTATTCGTTCAGACTTCTTCGATGGTTAGATTCTCGTCCTCATCAAGTTCCGAGAGTGAAGCTTCCAGTTCGTCAAGATCACTTTCAAGGGCCTCTATCTCTGAATCGGTTAGTCCAATTCCTTCCTCTACAAGTATCTCATCCGCAGTTTGTGCTTCGGCATCAACAACCTCTTCTGCAGGCTGGTCGCCAACACAACCTGAGAATGTGAGTCCTATCAGAAAGATCGCGATAATTCCAATGTGCTTAAAGCCAACCATGATTACATCACCTCAATTGTTTTCGTCGTCTTCGGAACTATCGTCTTCTTCTGAGTTGTCCCCATCTTCCTCATCATCATTTACGGATTCATCTTCGCTTTCTAGTTCAATCTCTTCTTCTTCTTCTTCTTCTTCTTCTTCCTCATCAGAGTCATCATCGTCTGCAAACTCCATCTCGAGTGCTTCATCACCCTCCCCGATATGATAAGTACCTTCTCCTGAAAGTGAAGAACTTCCAGATCCTTCTGCAAAGATAGTCATATCTTCTCCGCGTATCATTATGGTAAGCCTTGTTCCGTTAATGGTAGCGTCACCAGTGAAATCATCATATACAAAGGCACAACAGTCGTCGTCTTTCTCTTCATTCACGAGATCATATTCGCCGGTGATGTCAATTTCTGCATCCCCTGAAAGGTCCTTGATAACAAGCATTGCATCTGTTGCGCTGATAGTAACGTTAAGCTGTCCGGAAAGGACGATGGTACCGTCACCTTCTGCATTAAAAGGTCCCTCGCCGGCCATGTTCACAAAGCCTTTCCTGAACTGTTTCATCTCCTGCAGAAGTTCTCTGAGCTTCTCGTTAGCTTCTCTGGTCTTATCGATAGCATCCTCAATCTCTCCTTCTTCCTGGAGTGATTCGGCTTCAGCTATCAGCTTGTTGTATTCATCAAGCATTTCCTGAAGTTCTTTGACATCCTGGCCGTTCTGTTCCATCTCCCTTATTTCGTTCTGCAGGCGTTCAGAGATGCGATTGGCGTTGGCAATATGATCATCAAGCCTCTCACCAATTTTCATTTCATTGGAACTTCTTATGTCGGCGATTGTATCTTTCCAGAGGTCTCGGATCTCCTTCAGAGCATCAGAGAGTTCTTCCCTTGTTTCTGCATCCTCAACATCTACTCTGATAAGTTCGAGCTTGTCGATGTAATCGTCAATTGTCTCGTTTACATCTTCAGGATAGTCTCCTTCATCTTTGATATTCTCAAGGCGAATTATCATGTAGTCGATGGTGCCATTCAGGTAGTCTTTAGATGCATTGAACATTTCTTCAGATGTCAGCAGACCCCTTGCCTGATTGTTCTTTATCGTTTGGAATTCAGATGTCATTTTATTATAGTCGTTCTTAGCATCCTGGATATTCGTCCGATTCTGGATTCTCAAAAAGTCCCTATCTCTATCCCTGTCCATATCCATGTCTCTGTCGGTGTCCCTGTCCCGATCTTGTACAGGATCGAAAGTATCACTAGGATTATTCTTTTCCAATGGTCCAGGTGCAGTCTCAGATCCATTTCCATTGTCTGCAAGTGCAGTAATCGACAGAACACTTGCTACCATAAGCACAGCAGCGATGATTACAATACCTTTTGTCGTTCCTCTCTTCATTCTGGATCCCTCCATTATCATGAAATTAACTTACAAAATAATGTTTGGGATACTTGGATATATACTTACTTTAGAACTGTATTATTCGGAATACCATTTCTTAAAATTTGCAGGTATTTTAAAACTTGATTATTCGAATAAAACTTTATAATCCTTTATTTGATAATTAGCTAAAATAAAATTTTTATTATGAATTAATAATTTGTATGCAGATTTCTTATCGATCATTTATCCAAGACCGATGTGTATATTTGTGCCAATGGAGTTCATTTTTACATTCTACAAAAGATGTATATTTGATTCAATAAAGCACTGTATGGTCCTTATAAGGTAATGCAACAGAAATCCTGTTTATGAAATTAATGGACCAACAACCCTCCAAATTCCGGTTTACAAAACTAAACAAAAGACAAACAATAGTGTCCAAGAATATCGTTTTTTGTAAACTGGCAAGTTGGGTTTCCAGGTATTCGACTCTGGTTTCGAGGTATGGGGCTAGAGAGTCTAAATTAGAATTAAAATCAAGATGTGGAATTGTGGAGGATCTGTAGGTTCATGTTTATCCTTAAATCTGCCCCAGTTCCAACTTACCTTTTTGAGTTACATTTAGTATTGTTATGAATGTATTTATATATCAGAATTAGTGTTACATTCATCAAAATTCGTGTGAACATCATAAAGCTAAGTGGATGTATGACATCCCGGAACTGCCGCCAAGCGAGAATCCGGCCTAATGCAAATATTCAGTTTTGAGGACATCGCGGATCACATCATAACGTAACTATCAGTTGACCTTCCCTGCAGTATTCCAGAAGCATTTCTGCTATCTCCTGCGACTCGATGAACTCAATACCTGATATAAGCTCTTCCTCTTTCATTCCTATAATGGACGCTCCAAGTTTGCAGCATTTGAATTGTACGCCCTGTTCCATGCATTCCCTTATCTTGTCATCATAGGCAGGAGACCCGCATTTATCTGCTTTTCCAAGGATGACGCCCATAGGGCCGAATATGATCACTACTACATCAAGACCCTTATTTCGATAGTAATGAGCAAACCGAAGGGTTTCCATGGGGCTGGTACTTTCGTAGACCATGCTCTTGAGAAGCAGTAATACTTTCGTAACCTCTGTCATTTATACACCGTGCCTGTGTGCTTCATCAATCGTTTTTGTTGCGAACATTAGTTAAGTGTTTTCATTGATGACGAAACAATAAGGTGATTTACATTTATCTATTTGCGGAAAGTTCCATACCTTGATCCTTATATCATAGAAAGTGTGAAGGAGACCTGTCCATGTATACAAGGTGAAGCCCTGATTAAAGAAGAGTTATATACGTCCCCATCATTTTCTTTATGGGGGTAATTCAATTATTGAGAGCTTAAATGATACCAGGAAAATGCCTGTGTTATTCATAGGCCATGGTTCACCCATGAATATAGTTTTGAAGAACAGCTACACGGATAGCCTTGTTGAACTCGGGAAGGAACTGCCAAGGCCAAAGGCCATAATGGTGATCTCGGCGCACTGGCTTACAAACGGGACCTATGTCACATGTAATGAAAAGCCCAGGACCATCCATGACTTCTACGGATTCCCGAAGGAACTATACGAGATCAATTACCAGAGTCCCGGTTCCCCGGATCATGCCGAACTTGTGAGCAATATCGTGAGTGGAGGACAGGTCAAATGCAGCAGTGAATGGGGACTGGACCATGCATCCTGGGCCGTGCTGAATCACATGTATCCTGAAGCCGATATCCCCGTGTTCGAGATGAGCCTGGATTATTCCTTTAATGAATGGAATCCGAAAATAATCCAGCATCATTATGATCTGGCAGCAGGACTTGGAGAGCTGCGCAGAAGGGGTGTCCTTATCATAGGCAGTGGCAATATAGTCCATAATCTGGGACTGATCGATTTTCGCAATATTGATGCAGAACCTTATGATTGGGCTGTTGAATTCGATGAGAAGGTCAGATCCAACCTGCTCTCAGGGAACCACAGGGATCTGATCGAATACATGAACATGGGCAGAACAGCATCCATGGCTGTGCCTACACTTGATCACTATCTGCCAATGATCTATGCGATAGCATTGCAGGAAGAAGATGATGAATTGAAATTCATTCACGAAGGGTTCCAGTATGGTTCAGTCTCGATGAGATGTTTCCAGATTGGTTAAAGTTTCCTTCATGCAAATAGCCTATCAGACCTGCTAATTTTTAGCGTTGCTGATCGTCACATCTGTTTGAATCCAGAACTTATCGCACTGCCTGAAATGAGCAAGAATCATTCTACAAAACCCGAGTAACAAAAGTTAAGAATAAAGAACAAATCTACTATCTCAATTTACCTTTATATTCATCATTTTGAAAAACGTTCGAATATCACTTTCACTTCAAGATATCACTCGATATCAAACCCCCTAACCCTCTGGAGCTAAAATATGAAACGTATCGTTCTAGGATTTCAACATGTGCTGGCGATGTTCGGTGCGACCATCACCGTTCCGCTGGTAGTGGGCTCTGCCATCGGATTGCAGATCTCGGAAATAGCCGTACTTATACAGGCCGTCCTGCTTGCCATGGGTGTGGCGACCCTTATGCAGACGTTCTTAGGTTCTAAATATCCCATCGTCCAGGGCTCAAGCTTTGCATTCATTCCCGGCATTATAGCAATCGGTTCCGGTATGGGTATGGCTGCTGTCCAGGGTGCTCTGATAGTTGGAGGAATTCTCGAAGGGATCACCGGGGGATTGTCACTGATCGGCAGGCTGAAAAGATTCTTTTCACCTCTTGTTACCGGGATAACTATAATGCTTGTGGGCTTTTCCCTTGCTCATGTTGCTGTTAAATATTCTGTCAACTTCTTCGTGGACCCTGCCGGAATTTCCATATTTCCTTCATTGCTTGTGGCTTTTTTAACATTCACAACTACCATACTGATCTCCCTGAAGGCAAAAGGCACCTTAAAGGCAATGCCCGTCATCGCTGGTGCACTTGTCGGATACATCGTAAGTATACCCCTCGGACTTGTTGACTTCACTCTCGTTAGGGAACTTCCGTTCTTCAGCCTTCCGAAACTTATGCCATGGGGAACACCCGTATTCGACATAAGTGCAATAATCATCCTGCTGTTCGCCTTCATGGTCAGCATCATCGAGAGCGTGGGGGACTACCATGCCATCTCAACCATAGCAGACCTTCCGATCGATGACAAGAAGGTCAACAAGGGAATTGCTTCCGAAGGTTTTTCCTGTTCGATCGCCGGTATATTCGGAGCATGCGGTACCACCAGCTATTCTGAGAACATAGGTCTTGTTGCTCTTACAAGGGTGTCAAGTCTCCAGGTGGTACAGATCGGTGCAGGTATACTCATCTTTCTCTCATTGATACCAAAGTTCTCAGGTCTGCTTGCAACCATCCCTGCACCGGTAATGGGAGGGCTGACAGTGGCACTTTATGGTATGATAGGTGTCACCGGTCTTAAGCTGATCAAGGATAAGGTCGAATTCAATGACAGGAACACATTGATACTTGCAAGCTCGCTGGTCCTCGGACTTGGAGCACCCCAGCTTCCTCCGGAATTCCTGGTCCATTTCCCACAGCTTGTTGCAAGCATACTGGAATCAGGAATGGCAGTTGGTGCAATATCTGCCATAATAATGGACCAATTGTTAAAATAACATTCATTTATCATTCAGATATAACGGAAATTGAGGAAATAATATGTTCAAAGACGAAAGATGGGAAGGAGTCTATTCATTCGAGGATTCCCCATACCTTATGGAGATACTTACAACACTAAGGTCAAAACAGACAAAGAACATAAAGTTCAGAAAAGGTCTTGTCAAGCTTGGCAGGTACATGGGATACGAGCTTACAAAGACAATGGATTTCGAGGACATAAGGATCGAAACCCCGCTGGAAGCGACCGATGGAGTGGCTCCGGGTGACAGGGACCATGTACTGATAATCACGGTTCTCAGGGTGGCGATCCCCCTGATGGAAGGTCTCCTTAAGACATTCGAGAACGCAAAGGTTGGTATCGTTTCAGCTTCCAGGGGAAAGGCCCCGGACTTTGAGATCGATATGAGCTATACGAAGATCCCACACATAACCTCGAAAGATACAATTATAATCTCAGACCCTATGATCGCCACAGGTTCGACCCTCCTGAAGACGGTCAAGGAACTGAAGAAGTTCGAAAACCCCAAAAGGGTCATAATTGTCGGTATCCTTGCAGCTCCTGAGGGGGTAGATGCCATCAAGAAGGAACTTCCGGAAGTGGAGATCTACGTCACAAAGATCGACAGGGAGCTTAACAAGAAGGGTTACATCCTCCCCGGATTGGGCGATGCAGGTGACAGGGTATATGGAGAACCACTGGACATGTCCCTGCCTCAGATGCACAATCTGGAGTGAATATCGATTTTGCAGAAGGCCTGCAATCCATTTAATTTTTAGAAATACGTTTTTTAGAGATAAGTGCTCCAAATTGTTTATGTCACGTAGAAAGAGAGGAGCATTCTTTATTTTTTTATTGCCAATCAATCTCAAGTTCATCGGTTTTTAACGAAATGTCATGTAAGTACACTTGCAGGTTCAACAGAAAATAATGGTTTAATGGCAAGTATTATTTATACTTTTAAACTAAATTTAGCTATGCATAAAATGTAATCCCATCTTAAAAGCCTGTCCAAATAAGATCTGGTGATATAATATGATACCTGACTACAATTACAAACCCGGAATCTATTATCTTTCAACTTTTATCATGACCTATGCTCTCTGGTTTGCAGGAGCATATGTAAGCTTCCAGAATAATGGTGACAGTCTATATATGCTGCTTATGCTGCCGGGACTTATGGCACCATTTCTGATCTCACTTGTTATGATCATCAGGTCTAAAAATATGGATCTTAGAAGGGATTTTGTCAACAGGCTGATAAACCTGAGGTTGATACAGCCAAAAGTGCTACCTGTATTTATCCTGCTAATGCCTCTGTCGGTTCTGGTATCTATCTTTATTTCCCTGTTGTTCGGTGGATCTGTATCACAGTTCCAGTTTGCCGAAGGCTTCTCCTTTTCTACCGGTTTTGTCCCCGTATTGCTATTGCTTCTGCTTGCAGCAGGCTTTGAAGAGCTGGGATGGAGAGGCTACGCCTTTGACAGCCTGCAGAGCCGGTACACCTACTTCAAAGCATCGCTGATTTTCAGTATACTATGGTCCCTCTGGCACTTCCCTCTGGTATTTGTCAACAATTCCTATCAGTATGAGATATTCCACGAAAGCGTCTGGTATGGTGTGAACTTCTTTGTCAGCATCATCCCCATGGGAATGATAATCAGCTGGATATGCATAAAGAACGGGAAAAGTATCATTGCTGCAATTGTTTTCCACTTCATAGTTAACATATCGCAGGAGATCCTGAATATCTCACAGACCACAAAGATGATTGAAACCGCCGTTCTCGTTATTGTGGCTGCTGCCATCATTGCATATGATCGGGAAATGTTCTTTTCCAAGGAACATCTTGTAGATAATTACCTTTAAGGGGATATTGTGAAAATCCGATATAATCGCGTTTGTCCGGCTGAGATCGCAGGTATTCTTGACAATGGGATAAGAAGATGGCTCCAGAATCCCCGGAAGATGCTGGAGCCTTTTGTAAAAGAAGGAATGACAGTTCTTGATCTTGGCTGTGGTCCCGGTTTTTTCTCAACAGAAATAGCCCGGATTGTCGGCAGTTCCGGTCTGGTCATCGCTTCGGACCTGCAGGAGGAGATGCTTCATAAGCTCAGGAAGAAGATCAAGGGGACGGAGCTGGAGAAGCGTATTGTACTACATAAATGTGAAGAGGATGTGATCGGTATCTCTGAGGAGGTCGATCTTGCAATAGCTTTTTATGTGCTTCATGAGGTGCCTGATCCGGAAAAGACCCTCAATGAGTTGGCTTCAATTGTGAAGACAAACGGACTTCTCTTCATAGCAGAACCATATCTGCATGTTTCATCGAAGGGATTTAGTAAGTTTCTCAAAATAGCTTTAGACAATGGTTTCACAATTGTGGGAAGGCCAAAGGTATTTCTCAGCAGGGCAGTTGTTCTAAAAAAGGGCTGAGACCTGTCATTTTCTTTTTTGTACAAGTCTCAGCAGATCTGAATGTCAGGGAACCCGGTTTCAATATCATGATCGGATTTATTGATCGATTGATTTATTGATTATTTTCCCAGGAACATCTTGATCAGATAAACTCCCATAACCACAACCATCAGGCTAAAGACTGCCTGCATCAGCGCCTGGTACCTGGGATTGAATAGAGCAAATATTGCTTCCTGCATGCTGAAAAAGAAGGAGAACAGGGCTATGAATATCAGAGCCACAAGTACGATCACAACTGATGCATTTACGAGCTTTTTAAAAGATTCATCGTTGCTGCTATCTGAAGTTCTTCTTTTTGTATCCCTGTTCTCTGGTGCATGGATCTCTTCTTCCCTGCTCTCTATGTTAGTTCTGTCGTCTTCCCCTTTCATATTGCTCCCCTTCATTTTCTTTGCTTCTTGCTGCTGATCATTTTTCTGTTAACGATCCCGGCAACCAGAAGAATTGCTGATATTGTCATCAGTATCTGGAATCCAGGTGTCTCATCTTCAGATGGTTCTTCAACTGCTTCGTCTGTTGCCTCCTCGACAATTGGTGTGCCTTCTTCTACAAGCTGATACGTATTGATAACGTCTATCTTATAGATCTCATCCAGCTTTACCGGCATCGGGGTTTCGGATATGGCAACTTCCTGTCCGTTCTCTTCCACTACGACTGTAAATGTGTACTCTTCAGTCCTCGGGAGGACAAAACGGACGTTCCCTCTGACCCTGCTTGAACCTTTGAGTATCCCGAGTTCGTCACTTTCAGTGTATGCTGTGTAAGGGTCCACCCTTGCGGTCACGATCATATTCAGGGACTTCGAATCCCCTCCTTCGTTGTAGACCCCGGGAGAGATGTCTACCACTGCTTCCCTATCCGAGTTCACAAACTTTGTGATCACAAGGTTCATGTCAGTAAGCTTGATCCTGGCGGGCTGTTCATCTGATGGTTTTTCTTTTACTGTAACAAAAGTACCTCTTTCTTCCAGAAGCCTGTCATCCTCAAAGAGCTGAACTTCGATAATATACTCTCCCGGTTCCATAACCTGAAGGGATGCACTGTTGTAGGCCATGGATTCGGCTTTGACATAGCCCATATCAATGTTCTTTTCTGAGACTATCAGCTGCGTGCTTTGGTCGATAACATTGATCTTTACAGAAAGCATCGAACTGTCGGAACTCTCATCATTACGGATGTAGGGAGTTACTGTCAGTATAGCTCCTTCTCCCTGGGGAGTGGACATAACATCGATGTCCTGAATGAAGACCTGATCATATTCTCTGTAAAGGTCTCCCGGTGTGTCGATACAACCGGAAAATGAAGTAAGGATCAGGCTGATGGCAATGATACATAAAAAGAGGGGTCTTTTAGACCCTGAAATCCCGTATCTCATGGCGATCAGACCTGTCTTAAAGTTTTACTTTGAGCACAAGGGACTGTGAATCTATGAGATGTTCTCCCTGCATAAGCCTGACGTATACATCGGTTTCTCCGTTTGGAGCATCCTCAAGGATCGGGATCTCAACACCACGGGTATAGGATGTACCGCCTCTTGCCATTGATTGGGTTATGGTGAAATTCGCATTTCCTCCGATAAGCTCGTTATCGATATCAACAAGCACAACCAGACTGTCTGCAGCGATAGTTGTCTGTCCGTCGTTCTTAACTGAGAACTTTATGGTGACATTCTCACCCTTTTCAGCTTCCCAGGTGGAAACCGGTGGAGCTGCAAGCAGATCATCTATATCTGCTGCAAAGCCTACGAACTGGAGTTTTGCATCAGGAAGGACAACGGTCTTAACCGGAATGTTCTTTGTCTGGATCACAGGCTTTTCTTCCTCATCAAGTCCTGATGCGTATGATACGGTCAGCATCGTGGTCTCTTCAACGGAATCGAAGGCAGGTGCCTGGATCCTGGCATTGACCGTGGCCTGCTTGGTTGCAGGAATATTTATGTAAGAACTATCTCCGAGAACTGCAAAAGGACCAAAAGAGCTCACTCTTACGGAATCAATGGGTTGGCTGGTATTGTTGTTAAGCACCAGCACGGATATGTCCTGTTCATGGAATTCTTTCATGACAATTGGTTCTGTGCTCAGGATAAGATCTTCCGAAGCTACCGGTGTCATGGTCTGTGTAGAAACACAACCACACGCAAGAATAGCTGAAACGATCAATATAAGTACTAAATTTTTGTTCATATAACATCCTCTTTCAAATTTAAAATATGTAACAAAATTAACATAGAAGCTATATAAATGTTATCAGTTACTGTTTGATCCGGATCTTATACTACATTTTGGAAGTCCATATTGTCTCGAACGTGGTTATTACGTATATAGTTCAATTTATCACGTTTTAAAAATTGAATGAAGGATCTACTTAATGGATCCTTTATTTCAATATTTTCAATATTTCTCCGATAAGATCGGGCTTAAAAATTTTACAAAAAAGATCAGGAATGATCTGCATCCGGCTGCAGACGATATTTGCTAACGTCCATTGGTGAGACTAATGGATAATATGTGACAAAATCTTTGCTCAGGCCTAATACGTCCGTTATCCATGATTCCCGGTGTTCTAAATACTTCTTGCCTGCACATTCTTTGCAAATGGTATACGGCCATATCGCATTTGCATCATATTTGTTTCTACAATGCTCACAAGTTCTCTTTTCAGGAGCAGGACCATTCTTAATGTAGTCATTCTTTATTGCCGTAGCAACTTCCCTGAACCTCTCTACTACCATATCCTTGTTAACTGGTTCCTATGAGATGTGATGTTCCCTTAGAACTGATGAATATGCTGGTTTAAACAGATCATTTGGGAACTCTGGCAAAAAAGAGGTAATTTCCGGTCCCTCATAACCCAGTATCTCTTCAAACAGTATGTCAGCAAGTTCCGAATTTAATTTTTTTGCACATTCATGGCATGTGATGTTTGCCCATGTTCTTCCAACAGCGTAGTCGTTATGGCAGTATATGCATTTCCTCACTTCTTTAAACATAGATCCCCTTTCCCCTTTTACATCATGTTCTCAAAAACTTATAAGGATTTCTGTATTTTCAAAAAAGAAATGATTTGGAGATCCAGAGTATTTTTTTAAGATCCCTGAGGTCCCTGAGATCTTTTATATTGACCTCATCGTTTATTTTTTAACGGAATATAAGATCTTTCAGCTGGTCTTGTTGTTCAGATCAGCGGAGATTAAAACCCTTAAAAAAAGAAGGAGGAACTTAATCCTCCAGTGTAGACACATCCCCGGGATCAGTTCCGAGTTCCTGTGCCTTAAGTAACCTCCTCATGATCTTTCCGCTTCGGGTCTTTGGCAACGAGTCAACAAATTCGATCTCAGAAGGCATTGCAATTGGGCCCAGATTCATCCTTACATGATACATAAGATCAAGCTTCAGTTTATCTGAAGAGGTGAACCCCATGCGAAGTATGACGAAAGCCTTGATGGAATCGCCCTTTAGAGGATCAGGTATTCCTATTACAGCAGCTTCAGCCACAGCCTCATGAGAAACAAGTGCGCTCTCTACCTCCGCACTTCCGATGTTGTGACCGGCAACGATAAGGACATCGTCTGCACGCCCCTGTATCATGATGTAACCATCCTCATCTTTTATGGCAAGATCACCTGCACTGTAGTAATTACGGATCGTTGTCCAATACTGGCGATACCTTTCATCATTACCATGAACGGTCCTCATCATGGAAGGCCAGGGTTGCTTTATTACAAGGAAACCAGCTGTTCCTGCTGGTACCGTGTCGCCATTCTCATCCACAACATCAGCAACTACACCTGGAACGGGTCTTCCCGTGAATCCCGGTTTCATTGGCTCTCCAACTGTTGTGGTGAGCATGTGCATGCCTGTCTCAGTCTGCCACCATGTATCAAGAACCGGACATTTTTCCTCACCGATCACACGATAGTACCATTTGAACGCTTCAGGGTTCAGAGGCTCGCCAACCGAACCGAGGATCCTCAGGGAACTCAGGTTGTATTTCCCAGGCCATTCTTCTCCCATCCTCATGAACATGCGTATCGCGGTTGGTGCCGTGTAGAAGACGCTCACATCGAACTCCTCGATCATGCTCCACCAGACCCCCGGATCTGGATAGTCAGGTGTCGTCTCTGAAATGAGGATCGTTGCACCCATTGAAAGAGGACCATAGACAATGTAGCTGTGACCAGTGATCCATCCGGGGTCTGCAGTACACCACATGACATCGTTTTCCTTCAGGTCTAAAACGTTCTTAGTGGTATAATAGGAGCCTACCATGTAGCCACCGCAGGCATGGACTATTCCCTTTGCCGGACCTGTAGTTCCGCTGGTGTAGAGAATGAACAGCGGGTCCTCAGAATCCATCATCTCGGGCTCACACTCTTTTTCCACGTCTTCCATTATCTCATAGAAGTCAACCTCGATCTCGGAAAAGAGCTCCATTTGCGGGGTCATTCTTCTCAGGACAACGATCTTCTCAACGCATGAGGCATTGACCACAGCTTCATCCACAAGGGACTTCAGGTCAATGCGCTTGCCACGCCGAAGGCTTGCGTCTGCAGTTATGACGATCTTTGCCTGTGCATCCTTTATTCTGGAATGCAATGCTTTGGCGCCGAATCCTCCGAAAACAACACTGTGGATAGCACCGATGCGTGCACATGCCAGCATGGCCACGATCTGCTCGGGTACCTGTGGCATATATATGCATACCCTATCCCCTTTCTCAACCCCGAGGGATCTGAGCCCATTGGCAAATCTCATGACCTCACGGTAAAGCTGTCGGTATGTGATGATCTCTTCTTCTCCATTATCACCTACCCAGATCATTGCGACCTTGTTCCTTCTTCCGTTGAATACATGACGATCAAGGCAGTTGTAGGTGATGTTCATTTTTGCATTGGTGAACCATTTTGCATAGGGATGGTCCCATTCCATCACCCTGTCCCACTTTTCGAACCATTCAAGTTCCTCTGCAACATTTTCCCAGTGTTTTTCAGGATCTTTGAGAGATTCACTGTAAACCTTTTCATAATCCTGCATCCAGGAATTTTCCTTTATCGATGGATCAGGAAGGTAACTTTTGCTGTCCAGCTTTACATCAAAATTTTCAGACATGTTCACTCTGTTCCTAACTATTATTCATTATATTTCTCACATGACCTGACTTCGTTTCAGATCAATCGAACTCAGCTTTGGAACCATACAATAAGATCCAGCAGACAGAAAAATAACACCTTCCGTTATGGATGTTTATGGAACCAAATAAGGAAGAGATAATGAAACCAGAGGTTAATAGTTCCCATCCATCATGGATAATGATGATAGTTGTATATGTCTTTTGTGGTCCTTAGTTCAAACAAAATTACGTGTAATCTCAAAAGAAAATATCAAAAAGCATTTTGAGCATCAGATAGGGTATTCGGGTATTTAACCCCAAAGGGACCATATGCATCTATTCAAAAAAGTATAATCTGATCCGTAACTCAGCAGATCCTTGGTATCAGATCACCTGTAGGCGTATCTACATACCTCATGCTTCCGATCGTAGTTCTCATCAAAACCTTTCCCGTATTCTCATCGGTTGCCTCTCCTATGATGGCAGCATCCTTGCCATATTCATGTTCACGAAGAATTGCCAGCACTTCTTCTGCATGTTCAGCCTTTACACCGATGATCGCCTTCCCCTCATTTGCCACTTCAAGCGGGTCTATCCCAAGCATTTCACAGGCAGAAGATACTGATTCTTTTATAGGCAGATCCTTCTGTTCAATGACGATCCCTGTTCCGCTCTTTTGCGCAATTTCGTTCAGTGCACCTGCAACCCCTCCCCTTGTCGGGTCTTTCATGGATGATATAGCCGTTTTTCCTTCTAGAGTTCTTATCTTAACAACGGATTTTATCATATTCCACAATGGAGCGACATCAGATACAAGATTCGTGCCGAGTTCGAACCCTTCTCTGTGAGCCAGAAGCGATATCCCATGGTCGCCCATGGTACCTGTAAGGATTACTTTGTCACCGGCACACAAACCACAGTCCCGTATCACTTCATTCGCTACCCCGATGCCAGTAGTATTAATTATGATAGAGTCAAGTCCGTTTCTCTCTACCGTTTTTGTATCACCTGCTATGATGGGGACACCCACCTCTTCCGCAGCTTGGTTCATGGACCTGATTATTTTCTCAAAAGACTCAAGTTCAAATCCTTCAGGTACAATCATCGCACAGGTAAGTGCAAGAGGTGCAGCTCCCATTACTGCAAGATCGTTCACCGTACCTGATACAGCAAGCCTGCCAATGTTGGAATCCGGAAAAAAGGCAGGTTTGATCACATGACTGTCTGTGGTGACCACGATCTCACCAGGGTTATTGCCAGTGGTATTGTCATTAATGTTGTTATTTTCAATAATACCTGAGATGCTTATCGTAGCACCATCATCGAGAGCATCAAGTCCCACAAGTCCCGCAGACCTGAAGGTTATATTGTTGAGGATCAGGTCACGTATCAGAGCCTGCATCGGCTCTCCGCCTGCTCCGTGTTCCATCCTTATGACATTATCTTTTAGCATTATTCTCACATTGACCTGTCAGCTTTATCAGTATCAGAAACAAGTATGTTATTCTTCAAGATACGACTCAATATACTCAATCCATCTGTCAATGCTTACACTATCATTCTTAGAGGTAAGAAGTACCGGAATTGATGGTTTCAATTGCTTGATGTCAGCCTTCATTTTTGAAGGATCTGCATCGACAGCTTCACTGATGTCAACTTTGTTCACGATGGCAATGTCAGAGGTTTTGAAGATCATAGGATGTTTCAGAACAGTATCATCACCCTCGCTTACACTTACGACCACAACGCGGACGCGTTCACCGAGTTTGTAATCAACAGGACAGATGAGATTTCCCACGTTCTCAATGAAGAGGATGTCAATGTTCTTAAGGTCCAGATCCTCCAGTGATCTTTCAACAAGTTTAGCATCCAGGTGACATTCCCTTCCGGTGTTTGCAGCTACCGTTTTCACACCAAGCTTTTCGAAACGGGATGCATCCATCTCTGCTACCACATCGCCTGCAATTACTGCTATCCTGTAACGGTCTCGGAGTGCATTGATCGCCTCTTCAATAAGCGTCGTCTTCCCGGAACCGATGGCTCCCATGATATTCATGGCAAAGACCCTGTTCCTGATCAAAAGCTTCCTGTTGCTATGTGCAATTTCATTATTGGCCTTCAGGACATCTTTGTTAACGTTTACAACATGCATCAGCATTGATAAATCCCCTCTTAAATTTCATATTTCGATATCGATCGTCCGGATCATGAGCTCATCCCCATCCACTAGCTGAAGCTGCTTACCGCATACCGGACAGGTCTGAATTGCATATTCGTAAAGTGATGGATGATCTTCATCACGAAGTTTATCCGGAACTCCTGCATCTCCTCTGTATCCGCATTCACACTCTCCGGATGGTGGGACGAAATTCACATTGACCTTCGCACCTTCTGCAATACTATTGCGGGACAGGACATCAAGGCAGAACATTAACTGTTCCGGATTCACATGTGTAAGCCCGCCGATTTCCAGTGTTATGGCGTTCACTGCAGCCGCTTTATTCTTTTCTGCTGTTGCCATCACAGTGTCAAATATCTCACAGGCAATTGAATATTCATGCATGTTATAGTCCTTTATTATGTTTGTATTTGTACCAGTTATAGCATGTACCTTCCAGACTAACCATACAGGGTCCGACCGGATCTTTAGGTAAACATTTCGTTCCAAAGAGCGGACATTGTGATGGCTGGGCACGTGCTGTCAGTATTTCAGCACACATACATCCTTCGTAAAGACCATTTTCAGCAACATCGGTGTCTGGAGCAGTTTTCTCATGATCGATCTCTATTTCCTCATAGATCCCTGCATGAACATTCGCAGCATCGAATTGCTCAAACTCCTTTCTCAGAGCAAGGCCAGATTTTTCGATCATTCCGATCCCACGCCACTTGCTATCGGTCTTCTTAAATACCTCATACATCATTTCCCTGGCCATGAGATTCCCCTCGGCATTCACAGCTCTCGGATATGCATTCTCAACAAAGGACCTTCCTGATCCGATCTGGTTCTGTATCATGGCTATCCCAAGAAGGACATCCAGAGCTTCGAATCCAGTTACTACGATTGGAAATCCCTTTTTCGAAATGCATTCATATGGATCTGTACCGATGATCGTTGAAACGTGTCCAGGTGCCAGAAATCCATCAATGTTCGTATCCTGTGTGAGTATCTCCATTGCCGGAGGCATGAGTTTATGGGATGTTAGAATGGTGAAGTTCTCAGGCACACCTCTCAGCAAGGCAGCAGCATTGGAGGGTGTGGTGGTCTCAAATCCGATCCCGAAAAATACTGTCTGCAGGGTAGGGTTATCTTTTGCGATCCTGATGGCATCATCGATGCTGTAGACCATGCGAATATCAGATCCATCGGATCTGGCATCGAAGAGACTTCCCTTAGTTCCCGGGACCCTCATCATGTCCCCAAAGGATGTGATAACTTTTCCGGACCTTGCCAGTGCAATTGCAAAGTCGATATCCTCTGCAGGTGTTACACAAACCGGGCATCCCGGGCCGCTTAACAGCTGAACGTCCTCGTTGATAACATCGCGGATCGCGTATTTTGATATGGTCCTTTCATGGGTGCCACATACATGCATTATCCGGAGAGTGGTGGCATGTTCATTGATCCTTGATATCAGCTTTTGCTCAATGTTTTCCATCATATCAACTTGGGGTCCATCACATCTCTTAGTAATTTGAGAATTTCTTCACTTTCTTCATCAGATACCAATGAGATGGCATAGCCGACATGGACAAGTGCATATCTGCCTATAAGCGAGCTATCAGCTCCTCCTATCAGATCAAGGTTCACCTTTCTCTTTATACCCCCGATATCCACAGTAGCCGTATTCTCATTCAGGATCGAAGTTATTTTACCCGGAATGGCTATGCACATACTATAAAAATGGAATCTTTTGTATTTAATATGTGGTGTCTGCCAATAGTGGTTGGATTGTTATTTATACCTGAAAGTAAAATAACTACAATAGTGGGATGGGTTTTATCGGGCGTTTTTAGTGGGAAATATCCGGATTCATTTCAAAGATAATTCATATTGGGATGGTCAATTGAGTGAGGAAAATACCGATTCAGGGAGCATTGTCGATAATCTTGACTTCTTAAGAATGGACTGGCACAAGTTCCTTAAGGCAAGAAAGTCGGGCGAGGGTTTCAAACTTCTGGAATCCTATCTGAATGATGTTCCGGCAGATAATGACTTTCCTGAGACTCGTGTACTGTGGATCCAGGGAGCCCAATGTACAGGTTGCTCTGAGTCTTTACTGGATGCCTCCAATCCTGAACTCCTGAAGGCATTCGAGATACTGAACATAGATCTGAAACGTCATGAAGCGTTCCTTGCACATCAGGGGCTATTTGTTGATGGGGAGCCTTCCAATACTTCAGAACTAAATTCAGAAATACTTCTTGATGAGATAAGTGAACAGGGAAATTATATTCTGATGGTGGAGGGTGCAATTGCGAACGGTCCTGATGGCTCGGGAAAATATTTCATGTCCGGAAACCGCAGCAGCAAGGAAATGTTCAAAAAAGCAGCCCAAAATGCTGACCTGATAATAGCTGTGGGAACCTGTGCTGCTTACGGTGGCATAAATACAGCCGGCAGCGATATTGTTGATATTCTGGATTACCGGGGCGTTGCTTTTACGAAAAAGGACCCTTCAAAAGGGATGCTGAAGGTTCTCGGGATAGATAAACCGGTTATCAACATTCCGGGCTGTCCTCCTCATCCGGACTGGATAATCTATACGTTAAGTGCGATCATATCCGGAAATGTCAAAATACCAGATGACCTGCCTGAGGTGCTGGATGAATTTGGCAGGCCAAAGGTATTCTTCCCGCCGGATCATAATGTCCATAAGGACTGTCCACGTAAGGAATTCTTCAATAACAAGGAATTCGATACCTGTGTGGGTGGAGAAAAGTGCCTGCTGAAGATGGGATGCCAGGCTTTCCTTGCACATGCCGACTGTGCATTGCGTAAATGGAATGAAGGGCACAGTTACTGTGTTCAGGCGGGTTCCCCGTGCATAGCATGTGTGGAGCCGGATTTTCCAGATAATGCAAGACCTCTGTATTCAAGCAGGAAAAGTAAAAAGAGAAAGGAGGCTGATCAATAATGGTCCGTGTAACAGTAGACCCCCTTACAAGGGTTGTAGGTCCCTTGAGACTGGATACTGAGGTCGATGAGAATGGTATTATCAGAGAGGCCAGAAGTTCCAACATGATCTTCAGGGGTTTTGAACGTATATATCGCGGTCAGGACCCAAGGGATTCAATTCTCCTTTCCCAGAGGATCTGTGGTGTCTGCCCTGTAGCCCACTCCATAGCCGCGGTCAATGCGCTTGACGAGCTATATGGTGTTGCTGAGTCTGTTCCAAAGGATGCACTTGTTGCAAGGAACATCAATCAGGGACTGAACACGGTGTCGAACCATTTACTCCATTTCTACATCCTGTGGGGTCCCGATCTCGCAAATCCCGCTTATGGTAATGTACTTTCCACTTTTGGTGAACTGGGGGCTTCGGTATGGAAAGAAATGCTGGGAAGATTCGCTCCGATAAGCTATAAGATCGGCGGAGAAGCTATCCCTCCCGGAAGTTCATACGTTGGCGTTATCCCGATGAAGAAAATACTGCATGATGCCGGTGCTGTTATCGGTGGAAAGATGCCTCATCAGACCGTTACTTATCCCGGTGGGGTTACGAACAATCCAACAGATTCGGATGTTCAAACGATGTCATCCATTATGTCTGAGGTTGTCGATTTCTTAAACTCTAATTCAATAGGAATACCCTTTGAAGACTGGATCGGGAACACGTACAGGGCATCTTCCCCAAAGAAAGCTGTGGATTTCTTTATTGAACACCTTAACGAACTTACTGAAAAGTCTCTTCAGACAAACGACCTTTCACGTTCAAATGGATGGGGAGATGTTGAACTCTATTCTGCATTTGGTTCGGAACTTATCGGTGAAAAGTTGCTGGGACTTCCTATCAGTCTCAAGCACGACAAAATGAGTGGCTACAATGACCTTTCAAAGATAGGTTTCCTTTCATACGGCGGATTCTACAACGTGGACCATGAAGGCTATGACCCCACAAGTCCTTCCGGTGATCGCTTCCAGACCTCCGGTTTTATGACCAGCTCTTTAGAGTTCCATAAATTTGATTCAGATAAGGTCACGGAAAGCGTTAAACATGCTTTCTATGATGACTATGAAGGTTACAGACATCCGTATGAAGGTGTGACCGAACCTTTCATCGATCCCGATCAGATCGATTATCAGGATTTCTCACAGGAAAAATACACATGGTCCAAAGCTCCGCGTTATGATGGCATCCCATGTGAAGTGGGGCCATTATCCCGTCTGCTTATCATGAAAGAGCCACTTATCACAGGTCTTGTGGAACTGTTCCGGGAACATGGCTATTCTCCTTTTGACAGTTATACCAGAATGATAGCACGCATGCAGGAACTGTTCATAATCACCAATGAAGTGGTCAAATGGATAACAGCAGACCTTGATCCGAACGGAAAGTTCCGGGTGGACATTGACATGTAGGCAGCCCGGGATTCCAGGGGCAGGGGTTTTTGTGAAGCTCCCCGGGGTGCTCTGGGACACTGGGTCATAACAGATGACGATGCAAAAGTCGCCAATTACCAGATCGTCACACCAAGTGCCTGGAACCTTAGTCCCAGGGACAGTGAAGGAGTGCCGGGTCCTCTTGAACAGGCACTGGTTGGGTGCAGGATATCTGCGGTTGATAACTGGCTGGGAGTTGATTTCAGCAATCCTACCGGCATATTGCATGTGGGGAGGTCCTATGATCCCTGTATAACGTGTGCTGTCCACACCATAGATCTGACAGGGAAGAACCCATCTGGCATGGTCAGGCTGTTGTGAGAATATGAGGTTATAATATTCAGAATATACACTGTAGTATTAACTGAAATACACATCGGAGGTCTGAATGTCTGAATCTGTTCCATCTGTTCGCATAATCGGATGCGGGAATCTTTTAATGGGGGATGATGGAGTTGGTGTGAGGGTTGTAGAGGCTCTCGAAAAGATGAGGCATGGTCTTCAGGAGGGTGTTGATATCCGTGATGCTGGTGTATGTGGCCTGGATCTCCTGAACCTGCTGGAAGATGTTGATAAGGTCATTATTATTGATTCAGTGGTTGGCAGTGGAAATGCAAAAAAAGGTTCAATTCTTCGCTTTGAGATTGAGGATCTTTTGGACAAAGATAATGAGCACGTTGGAATTTTTTCTGCCCATGATATCGGTATTTTTGATATTCTGACCATTGCAAAACATTTTCAGGAACTTCCAGAGATCGTATTTTTTGGTATAGAAGTGGGTTAGATCAGGCAGTATATATCAATGGACATAAGTCCGGAGATTCTTGACGCAGTGGATAGGCTAATTCCGTATATTATTGAGGAAATTGAAAGAACATGGGCCAATAGCCGTATTTACTTGAAGAATAACATATAAGATAGTAGGAGTGTGAGCTAAAGGATTCTTTGTCAATCATAGTGATCCCATTTGGCAAAATATCCGGAAAAACGTCTGTAACCTTGTTTTCGCTTCCGCATTAAAGCAATCTGGTTTGAAAAAAGATTTGTGCTTTAGGAATTGGTATTATGAGAGAAATTAATACTGAGATCGAGATCAATGCATCCGCAGAGGTTGTATGGGATATACTCACCGACTTTCCGTCGTTCCCACAATGGAATCCCTTCATTCGTAATATTGAAGGAGAAATAAAGGTTGGCTCACGCCTTGAAGTATACTTGAAATTAACTGGTACAAAAGGTATGAACTTTCAACCTGGAATTCTCTCAGTAAAGAGGGAAAAGGAACTGAGATGGCTGGGGCACTTATGGATCTCCGGATTGTTTGATGGAGAGCATATCTTTAGAATCGAATCACTTGATCCAAATCGCGTACTTTTTGTCCAGCATGAAATCTTCAGGGGTCTACTTACACCAATTGTATTTCATCTAATAGAAAAAGACACTCGACGTGCATTTGAGGAAATGAATGAGGCTCTCAAAATACGATCCGAGAATTTATCTAAAAAAGAAAGTTGAATAAAAAAATAGTTTTATTCGGACGTAACTTCCCTGTTATGAGAAAGTCATCCAGCTTTACGATGAGTGCTGTTATTCTTCCTTTATTGCTGCTTTTATCTCTTTTTGAGTTTCAGGGTCATTTAATTGCTCATCAGTGTAACCATGTTCTTCTTTGGCGTGCTTTACAGCAATTTCCATCATTTCATCCACGGTTTCCCCTTCAGCAACAAAGGGACAAGCTACCCCAAGATCTTTACAAGCTAATTTATATACCATAAATAAAACCTCCCATTTTTTATTATCTAATCCTTTCTATTTAAAGACGGTGCAATATGCTCAATCCAGTATGATAAAATATTGAATATTTCCATCCTAAAAACTTTTATCTCAATAAACAATTGATGAAGCTTATTCACGGATTTGGTGATGCTCAATTTTTCCTTTTAGAACTCATGAATCACTTTACTATTCATGTCCATTGTAAGACAAGAATAGCCCCCGGATAAAGAAATCACGAGGTCTATTTATACTATTTTGAACCAGTTACATTAAAGATGCAAATTCAATGCAGGAAGATCAATGTTAGCGGAGTAGTACAGGGTGTAGGCTTCCGCCCTTTCGTATATCGTATCGCGACAGAGAATGACCTCTGTGGTTATGTGAAGAACACAGGTAATGATGTGGAGATTATTGCAGAAGGCAATAAAGAGGACATCGACCGTTTTCTCCACGAACTACAGAATAAAATGCCACCTCTGTCGTTTATAGACCAAATAAGAACGGATTTTTCCCGTGAATCAGGCTTTTCCGAATTCTCGATACTTGAAAGCGTACAGGATCAAACTGCAAGATCCATTATCCCGCCTGACACTGCAATCTGTTCCGATTGCCTTCGTGATATGTATGATAATAAAGACCGACATTACCATTATCCTTTTACATCCTGCACTAACTGTGGCCCTAGATATTCCCTGGTAAGCTCTCTTCCTTTCGACAGGGAAAATACCAGTATGTCTGAATTTCCCCTGTGTCCGGAATGCCGTCTTGAGTACAAACTGCCTTCTGACAGGAGATTTCATACACAGGCCACGTGTTGTCCTGATTGCGGTCCCGTCCTTTCACTCGTCAATTACAGTGGCGATGTCCTTGCATCCGGACATGAAGCCATTCTCAGATGTGCTGAGATCATAGATCGCGGATCGATCGTAGCGATCAAAAGCTATGGAGGTTTTCATCTTGTATGTGATGCGACTTCAGACAGTGCTGTCCTGAAGCTCAGGGATTCCTTTAACCGTCCTGCACAGCCTTTTGCGGTGATGGCTAAAGATGTTGAGACGGCATCTTCTTTTGCCAGTATCGATGCAGACGAGAGTTTCCTGTTGCAAAGCAGGCAGCGTCCGATCGTTGTTCTGGACAAAAGCAATGACTTTTCACTATCTGATCATATTGCTCCCGATCTGTACAATATAGGTGTTATGTTACCGTACTCAGGCACACATCACCTACTTTTCGATAATACTGATTCGGATGTTTACGTGATGACATCTGCAAATCTTCCAGGTCTCCCTATGGTGATCGATAATAGGGAGGCATTGGCGCATCTAAACAGGAAAGCAGATCATTACCTTCTTCACAACTATGCTATCCAAAACAGGACCGACGACTCGGTCATCAGGTTCGTTAATGGCAGGAAAGCTTTCATACGCCGCTCCCGGGGTTTTGTACCAGAGAGGATAGAGCTTCCATTCTCAATAGATCCAGCGATAGGCGTTGGTGCCGAGCTGAACACTACTGTTACACTGGCAAGGGACAACAATGCATACATTTCCCAGTATATCGGGAATACAAGGCACTTTGAGACTTCTCAGTATCACAAGCAGGTCGTTTCTAATTTTGAACAGTTGACAAAGATCACCCCTCAGCGATGGGGTTGTGACCGACATCCGGAATTTAATACCACACGTTTCGCATATGAGCAAGGTGGTAATAACACGGTCTTCGTCCAGCACCATTATGCACACATCGTTTCGCTAATGGTGGACAATCTCTTGCCGGAAGATTCAAGGATCATCGGCATCGCTCTTGACGGCGCAGGCTACGGTGAGGATGGAACAATATGGGGTGGGGAGATTCTTGAAACCACGTATTCCGGTTATGAAAGAGTTACTCATCTTATGGAACAGCCGATGCCGGGCGGGGACATGGCTGCGATCTATCCTTCACGTATGGTTCTGGGGATACTGCATGATGTTCTTGAGCCGGATGAGTTGAGAGAACTGCCTCTTTACTTCAGGCATGGTGAATCTGAACGTGAGATTGTGTTGCAGCAACTGGAAATAGGTGTAAACCTTGTCAGAACGAGCAGTTTTGCAAGGGTGCTTGACAGCGCATCAGCGCTTCTGGGTATCTCACAGTATCGCAGTTATCAGGGTGAGCCTGCAATGAAACTGGAGTCTGTTGCAAAAAAGAGCGTGCACAATCTGGATCTGCCTGTCGTTTGCAAAAGAGGAGTGCTTGATACTACAAGTCTGTTATATGATCTGTACGAAAGGCTTGATACAAACTCAGTCGATGATCTGGCATATTCTGTAGAGGATGCACTTGCTTTCGGGGTTGCGGAACTTGCTGTTTCAGCTGCTAAGAAAAGGAGTATTGATGTTATAGGACTCAGTGGTGGGGTTGCATATAATGAACACATAACAGGTCGCATCTGTGAAGTTGTAAAGAACGCAGGATTTGAATTCATTACCCATAACAGAATTCCATGTGGTGATGGCGGGATTTCTCTGGGACAGGCAGTTGTTGCAGGTAATTTAAGGAATTCTGTTCCTCATTTTATGGCTAAAAGGAAGATGAGAGTGCGGAAATTGTGTTAATGGGCTAAGGATAACTTATCTTTCTGCTTTTTTGATGTAATCAATAACTTTAGTACCTGAGTATCTCTTGATCGTCTATCCCAAGGATCTTCTTTGTCAGCTCAAAGCTCTTTTCAGTACATTCCGGAGCAGACTCATCAACGCACTCCTTATATGCAAATCCGGAAAGCTCGTAAAGCACCCTGTTGAGGTTCCTGCCTTTGTCCGTCAGGTGATATTCGATAGAAAGCGGGGTTTTGGAGACGATCACTTTTTCTATCAGTCCGTCCTGTTCCATCTGGCGCAATTTGTCTGAGAGCACCTTGCTGCTGAGTTTCGGGTTGTTCTTCAAAAAATCGTTGAATCGTGTGCTTCCACAGAACATGTCCCTGATGATGTTAAGGGTCCATTTTTTGCTTATCAATCTGATCGCTTTATCGATAGGGCTGTGTTCGAGTTCTCCCATGATTTCTCACCTGGTTACCATTTGGTTAGATTAAGTTATTAAATAACCTTTTGTAATTAAGGAGTGCTAAACCGGTCTTGTAGAATGCTTCCTGATTTCAGAGTAAAATTCGGTACATACCTTAAATTATTTCCGTTGAAATCCGGATCGTCCCATTCTACAGGCCACACGGAGAATAAAATATGGCAAAGATCACACAGAGTCTTATTGGCGAAGCATTGGTAGGAGAAGGACCTGAAGTTGCACACATCGACCTTGTTATAGGTACAAAGGGAAGTGCAGTTGAGACAGCGTTCATGAATGCACTTGCAAACCCACAGCAGGGTCATTCCCCATTGCTTGCAGTACTTGAACCAAATGTTATGCCAAAACCTGCAACACTTCTGGTGAACAAGGTAACCATCAAGAACGTATCCCAGGCTTCCCTCATGTTCGGACCTGCACAGGCAGCTGTTGCAAAAGCTGTAATGGACACTGTAGCTGATGGTGTTATTCCAAAAGAAGAAGCAGAAAACCTTCTCATCATTGTTTCAGTCTTCCTTGAATGGGATGCAACAGATAAGGAAAAGATCTACGAGTTCAACTACGAAGCAACAAAGATGGCGATTAAGCGTGCTATCGACGGAACACCTACAGTTGATGAAGCACTTGCAAAGAAGGACTCCGCAGAGCACCCATTTGCTTAAACATATTCATTCTGTGAATAAATTCGCAGAAGCAAGTCACTAACTTTTTTAGTTTACCAGATGGCTTGTGTCCTTTCAGATCCTTAGTGACCGAATAGGAAACAGGCCATTTGGTTGAAAAAGCCGAAAAGAAAAGAATAAAGCCAAAAAAAATTCGACTTCTCTTGTTGTAATATTTTAAAATTTAAAAGTTCAGACTGATTGCTGAACTCTCTCAAACTCGTCCTGTATTTCCTGTTCCGGCTCCTCACCAAATCTGGTGATCAGCATTATCGCAATGCTGGAAAGCACAAATCCCGGTACGATCTCGTAGAGGTCGAAAATGCCTCCTGAGAGCTGTTTCCATACGATAACCGTGATACCACCAATAAGCATTCCTGCAAGAGCTGCATTCCTTGTCATCTTCTTTGAGAAGAGGGAGAAGAGGATAGCAGGTCCGAATGCTGCACCGAAACCGGCCCATGCATAAGCCACCAGGTCAAGGACAGAGCTTTCCGGGTCAAGGGCGAAATAGTAGGCAAGCAAGGAGATGGCGATTACTGTAAAACGTCCCATCCAGACAAGTTCCCTCTGGCTGGCGTCTGACTTGAAGAGCAGTGTGTAGATATCTTCTGTAAATGCGGATGCTGCCACAAGCAACTGTGAGTCAGCAGTACTCATTATGGCTGCCAGGATGGCTGCCAGCATTATTCCTGCAACTACTGGGTGGAAGAGGCTGTTGACCATCACCATGAACACGGTCTCGCTTGTTGCTCCTGCAAGGAACTCCGGGACATATGCCCTTCCCACAAGACCGACGATAACCGCAAATGCCAGTGAGACGGTGACCCATGACATTGCTATTGCACGGGACTGCTTTATTTCCTCAGGTTTGTTGATGGCCATGAAACGCACAAGGATGTGTGGCTGTCCGAAATAACCGAAACCCCATGCCATGAGGGATACGATTGCCATAAGTGAGATCACACTTCCGTCTGATCCTGTGAACGGACTCAGGAGACTTGGGTCGATGGTCCTTATCAGATCGGTTGTTGAGGAGACACCTCCAAGTCCGTTCATGGCTGACAGAGGCACAAGTGTAATTGCAAGGATCATAAGCAGGCCCTGGAAGAAGTCTGTCCAGCAGACAGCCATGAATCCTCCCATGAAAGTGTATGAGATGATAACAAGCACTCCGATAGTAAGTGCTGTAATGTATTCCACACCGAAGACCGTGCTGAAAAGCTTGCCACCGGCAACGAATCCGGAGGATGTGTAGAAGAGGAAGAATATTAGAATGAAAAAGGCTGAGATGGTTCTCAGGAGCTTGCTCTTATCGCGGAAACGGTTCTCGAAATATACTGGAATGGTGAGGGCATCGCCTGCTTCACTGGTGTATTTTCGAAGTCTTTTGGCTACGAACTTCCAGTTAAGGTATGTTCCGATCCCCAGACCGAGTGCGATCCATATCGCTTCCATTCCTGCAAGATATGCATAACCGGGTAATCCCAGCAGCAGCCAGCCGCTCATGTCGGATGCCTGGGAGCTCAGGGCGGTTACCCATTTGTTCAGTTTCCTGCCACCAAGGATGTAGTCTGACAGGTTCTCGGTCCTTCTGTAGTAATAAAAACCGATGGCTAGCATAAAAAGCAGATATAATACAATTATGATCGCAACACTCTGGTTTCCGGATGTCATCTCCATTAATGTTTTCTCCTGCGGACATGTTGTCCTTGAATTTGGTTTGGGATACAGGGTTTTTAGTTATTAATGTTATGATTTTTTATTGAGAGCTTTTAGAAACCCCTTTTCTCTTTTTGAGACCTGATCTGTGTCAGACCTATATGTTGCAAAAATGTTCGTCCCAAAAACTATATACGCCATTAGTATGTTTAACGCGACCAACCGACTGCATTCAAAAAATTAGCAATCGGTGATGGAGCCCGTGGAAATTCTTGCATCAGCTATCCGGTTAGTATGCTCTGGTCATCAATAACCACAGGTTTGGTCCTTGTATCCTGAGTCATTTCTATGCCGGTCTGGTGCTTTTTTCTGCTTCGTGTTTCAGAATCAACAATCTAACACATTTAAAGACTTGATCTAATGATAAAAGAACATAAAATCAGAACCTACTTTGAAGAATAGTTTTTGAGCGACCTTAAAGCAGGTTTCATCACGGCTGTTGTAGCGCTTCCGCTTGCGATCGCATTTGCCATAGCATCCGGCGTAGAACCTGTGATGGGACTTTACACTGCGATTATTGCAGGCATCCTTGTATCCTCTTTTGGTGGTTCACGCTACTCTATATCAGGCCCTACCGGGGCCATGACCGTGATCATCCTATCAACGGTAAACGCTTATGGTGTGGAAGGACTGTTACTTGCAGGATTCCTGGCAGGTCTGTTCCAGATACTCTTTGGGATCATGAACCTGGGTAAAGTTGTGAAATATATTCCCCTTCCTGTGATATCCGGATTTACAAGCGGTATCGGTGTTATCATCCTTATCGGCCAGCTGTCCAATTCCTTTGGTCTTGTGCTGCCTGCACGTGAACACGTATGGGAAACGATCTATGATGTATTCACATCCATTGGTATGGCAAACACCACTGCGTTACTCATCTTTGGAGGTACCATTGTCCTGATGCTGCTGCTTCCAAGACTGTTGTCAGGATACAGATACCTCAATAACGTCCCTGCATCCATCATCACGCTGATCATCTCAGTGATAGCTACGTATTATTTCCATCTTGATGTCCCCATAGTCGGTGACATCCCTGGCAATATTCCGCAGTTCCACATGCTCAACTTGAACCTTGAGCTTATGTATACTGTCCTTCCTGCAGCTTTCACAATAGCTTTGCTGGGAGCCATAGAATCACTTCTTTGTGCAGTGGTCTGTGATGCAATGACAAACACAAAGCATAACAGTAACAGAGAGCTCATCGGTCAGGGTATTACAAATGTCCTTCTGCCTTTCTTTGCAGGTATTCCGGCAACAGCCGCAATTGCAAGAAGTGCGGTTAACATCAGGGAGGGTGCCAGGACCCATATGTCAGGTATCATACATTCCCTGGTCCTGTTCGCAATACTGCTGTTCTTCGGCCCCGTCGCAAGGTACATCCCCAAAGCCTATCTTGCAGGTATCCTTATACTGGTCTCTGTCAATATGATCAACATAGAGGAGATCAGGACCACAATGAGGATCAGCAAGATGGATACCCTTGTCCTGCTCTCCACATTTGCACTGACGGTTCTGACTGATCTCGTATTTGCCATTCAGGCAGGAATGTTCCTTTCCATAATACTGCTGTTCATAAGGCTGACGAACATAATCGACATACATTCCATGGAGAACTATGACCCCTCTGAAGGCATCAATGCCACGATAACTTCGGACCCCTATCTCAGTGAGAACGTAGCCGTTTATACGATAAACGGTCCGTTCTTCTTCGGTGCGATGAACGTATTCGAACACAAGGTCGATGAACAGATCAAGATGAGCAAAAAGTACATAGTGATCAGAATGCGCTATGTTCCTTTCATCGATACAACCGGAATCGAAAGGCTGAAAAGCTTCATCTCGATCCGTAAGAAAATGGGTCAAAAGGTCTGCCTGACAAGCGTCCAGCCAGCAGTCATGTTTGCTCTGGACTCTGACCATGATCTTACTGAAATGATAAAGGAGAAGGATGTTCTTGTATTCAGCAGGACACAGGAAGCTCTTGGTTACCTGAAGTCCGCCAGGAAGGGTGGAAATTGAAACGGATATACAAATTGAGTTTTCATCCTGTTATCCCTGAACTGCTTTAATGTAGAGATCGGAGTTGAACCCGAAGTAATGTACTACCTATCTAAATAAGGAATTATCCGGGTGGATCGAGGTCAGTTTCCTCGTCCACTCACTTTGCTTTTTCGATTTTCTGAGAATTGACCTGAAATGACAAAGCCTTCTTCTGCATATTTAATAACTTTAATATAATATTATATCACAAAATCTATACTTCCATAAATGGGGTATAGAAATGCTGAAAAAAACAATACTTATGTTATTTTTGTCAATATTCCTGCTATCCTCCGGTTGCACGGATCCCTCAGGTGACCTCGCTGATTCTGTGGAAGAGGTGGCTACAACTGCGGTCGAGATATCAGGTGCGATCGGAGAGATCGAGAGCGAACTGAGTGAACTGGAAATCATCAACGATCCTAAGGGTGCCGATATTTCCATTCCTGATATAACTGGTACGGGGGAAAATGCAGTCGATAATGTTGGAGAGGCCTCAGGAAACGATGTATCCCTGTCTGATGCGGAAGACCTCCGGATAGGTGCATTCAACATACAGGTGTTCGGTGTGACAAAGGCATCAAAACCGGATGTCATGATGGTCCTTGCAGACATCGTCCGTACCTATGATATCATCGCTATCCAGGAGATCCGGGATTCATCCCAGACCGCACTTCCTGATCTTGTGGATCTTGTGAACAGCGATGGGTCCCAATATGATTACGTCGTAAGTGAACGCCTTGGGAGGACTTCCAGTAAGGAGCAGTATGCTTATGTCTATGATACTACGACGGTTGCGTTAACAGGAACACCAGAAACATATCCTGAGCCCGAAGGTACCGATCCGTTCCACAGGCAGCCATATATCAGCTCATTCAAGTCAGTAAATGGCGATTATGACGTCGTCCTTATGGTGATCCACACCGATCCGGACGAGGCAACGGAAGAGATCAATGCTCTTGACGATGTCCTGGGGTATGCACAGCTGTCCTACCCTGAAGAAGAGGACTTTGTCATTATGGGTGACTTCAATGCTGATGGCAGCTACTTCGATGAAGATTCTTCAAATGATCTTGATAGCTATTTCTGGCTTATCGATGATAGTGTTGATACCACCACAAAGAGCACCGATTATACCTACGACCGGATAGTCCTGACAGATACTTCCGACCTTACCGGAGGATCAGGTGTTTTCAGGTATGACCTTGAATACGGTCTCTCCGAGGAAATGACAGTTGCTGTTTCAGACCATTATCCGGTCTATATGGAGGTCAGTTGTGAAGGTGACAGTGACCTTTGAGCATGAACTGTGATCGTTATATGTTGCAGTTAATTGAGTATTGGTATTGAACAATTCATGTCTGAAAAGTGATGGGAGATTCTCATCACCTATATTTTTCTTTTAACCATGCCTATTTTTCAGCTATCTGGGATCAGGTCCGAACAATGATCGTGACATGGATGTAGGTAAAAAAGAATACGGAAAATAAAACTACCAATTAGATGAAAATTGGTAGTTTTTTGCATTTGGTCAATTTGAGTATATCTGTAACTGCTTATTGGTATGCCGATCAGGCCGTAAGGTAACTCATGATCATGCCCACGATGATCAGAACGACAGCACCCACTACCCAGAACTTGATGATCTCGCCCATTGGCATTTTCATTGCCACCGATTCTGAAATACTGCATTGTGGAATTGCCTGTGGAACAGCTGTTGAATATGATGTGGTTGGTTGTGGTGAAGGTGCTGCAGAAGGTGCAGGTATGCTTGCTGGCCTTTCTGAAACTGGTGTTGTTACTATCTGCTCCCTTACCGGAGCTGCTGCCTTTACTTCTGTCTTTTTCTCGACGACAACGGGTTCCGGTCTGGTCCTTACAGGGGTCTCAGGTTCGATAGTGGTTGCAGAGGTTTGTTCCTCCATTTCATCCAGCTCTTCAACTATCACATTTGCTTCCGGTTGGGTGAATGTTTCTGAAAATGTGCTGAAGGACCCTTCGTTCCTTTTTGCTTCGTTCTCCTTTGCGATCTCGAAGACAGCCCATTTATCATTGTTCTGATCGGATATCACAGAGCCGGTTTCCGGTCCGCTCACAGGTGTGTCGAAGTCACCAATGTCATTCATATCAGGGGTTGAGAAGACGTTTTCTTCCATGAAAGGTTCGTTATTTTCTTCTTCTGCGAACATCGTGTCAGAGTTAAAACTATCGGAACCAAACGAATTGCTTTCTGTATAAGTTTCGGTACTCTGGCTGAATGCCCCGGACGAACTCTCGATATCATCTGCCCTTGCACGGCTTCCCATGGCAGCATCGATCATACCAAGCTCTTCCTGTGCGTCTGCAAGAAGCCTCAGTGCCTGTACGTTCTCAGGCTCTATTAACAGGCATTTTGTGAAATACTTCAATTTTTTATCCAGGCTTTTTGTCTGCACACCAAGATCGAACCAGTTCTTAGCACTCTGGTCTTTTTGTTTATCCTTTAGATTATTTATAAAACCCATCTGATTACCTCTAGGACAGCCCTCGTCATACTTCCCCTCTTCATGAAACTCGTGGAAATACCTGCCCATTATTATAATATTTGAAAACTATAAATATATGTGCCCTGATAAATGTTGATCCCCGCTTAACCTTGTCCTGATGATAGACCATCTATTTAGTTCCAGAACAGATAAGGGTAATACAAACAGATATTAAGCCGGAGCCGGTAATATATTAACAGCAACAGGCAGAGCGCCTGTCAGTGGAGGGTTCTTTTGTTCGAGTTCAGCATAGCGATGCGCCACATAAACTCACGCCGGCGACATACTCTGTTCTCCCTCATCGCCGTTGCACTGGCAGTTGCTACTATAGTTGTCCTTATGTCAATGATGTCAGGAGTTCAGGAAGAACTTATCGAGATCACCATTGAGAACTCACCTCATATCGTTGTCAGTTCCGGGGCAGGCGATGATGAGGACCTGCATCTGTATAGGTACATGATGGATGTGATCCTGCAGAAAGAGGGGGTTGTTGCAGTATCTCCCTATCTTTCGGGGCAGGCGGCCCTGAAATATAAAGACAATGCTGAAGGGGTGCTTCTTAAAGGTATAGAGCCGGATGCCGAAGAAAGGGTCATGCGTGTCAGTGAGGATATTGTCGCTGGCAGTTTTGCAGACCTTGCTTTTTCAGGGCAGGGTATCGTCCTTGGAGATGAACTTGCTGAAAATCTCGAAGTAGGTGTGGGGGACAAAGTTGAGGTTATATATCCGGGATCTCCTACAAGATCTCTCAAGGTCGTAGGGATCATCAATACAGGTACTGCCGGCGATGGAAGTCTTGCATATGCAAGCCTCGGGACCATGCAGGATTTTTTCCGAAAGGACGGGGTTGTGACCTCTATCGGTGTAAGGGTGTCAGATCCCTATCAGGCAGAGAGTATTGCAGTATTGATCGAGGACGAGACCGGAGCAGATGCGGTCAGCTGGACCGAGACCAACAAGGAGATACTTGACCTGCTTAATACACAGGCGGTCTTCGTCTGGATCTTCTATGCACTTATTTATGTGATCGCAGGTTTTGGGATAGCCAACACCCTCATCACAGTGGTGATGGATAAGAAAAAAGAGATCGGTATGCTTATGGCAATGGGTGTTTCCAGGAAGAGCATAACGTCAATATTCCTTTTTGAATCACTTGTCCTCGGAGCATCCGGTGTGATAGTGGGCTGCATAATAGGATATTTCGCATCTGTGGCTATAGGTGCCTATGAGCTTGAACTTCCAAGCGAGATGTACCTTGGATTGACCACAATGCCGGTGAAGATCGAGGTCGTGAATTTCATCTATGCTGCAGGTTTTGCATTTATATTGAATATCATTGCAGGAGTCTATCCTGCAAGACGTGCTTCAAGGCTCGATCCGGTAGAAGCAATTGAGAACGACTGAGACTTTTTCGCTGAATAACATATCGTTTGTGGATCTGCTATCATGGCCTGTGGGGTGGGGGATCACCATAGCCATTAAGGCTATGATGGTCATGTTCCTGCTTAGTCAGAGAACGTTCGTTGCCTCTGAGATATATGGGGCCATACGTAAGAACATTGATCCTGAGAAGAGCAGGATGAACCAGATGAAAGGCTCTCCGGCTGCAAGGAGGTAGTTCTTGTGGTCCTTTCTGGACCTGTCTACTTTGTCCAGATAGTTCTGTGCATAGAAGATCACCGGTACCATCATCAATGCGATGTATGGTATGGCTCCGATGTATGCTTCGAAAACAAGCAGTATGGCGGTTATGAGGTTGATCCCTGTCAGTGTCATAAGACCTTTCCTGTATCCGTAGATCGCAGGGAATGTGCGAAGGCCTTTCTTCTTGTCACCTTCGATGTCCCTTATATCAAAAAGGATCTGGATACCGGTCATTCTCAGGAATATGAATAAAGAGATGATCAGTGCTTCTGTTGTTATTGGATATGAGTAGTATATGAACATAACATACACAAGTATTGCCCAGACCATTGACACGAAGATGTTCTTGAATGCCGTTATCTTTTTCGTGAGACCCTTAAAATATGCTTGGTATGTCACTCCGAGTATAAGAATGGCGAATCCGATGAGCATGTTCGGGATATCGCTATAGATCACATAAATTGAAGCAATAGAGACGATGGAGCCGTATAGGATCCTTGTTATTGTCTTTGAATCATTTTGTTGGAAATATCTTGCGCGTGTTGAATTTGTTTTCTCGTCATCTTCTGTTCCATTGAAATAGTCATACAGGTAGATTATGTAGAACATCAGGTAGATTATGACCAGGAAGTCCCATGTTACAGGAATCTCGAAAAGGATCGAGCACATAAATGCGACACAAATAGCACCAAAAGCAAAAATATGTCCTCCATATATGAAATCAGTCCACAGTCCTTTTATAGCATCCAGAGCTTCTCCAAATATACTTCCGTTTCCAGTTATGTTGCATACTTTGTTCATGTTTTCCCTCGATCTATTAATTCGTGGTCACAAAGTAGCAATATATGAACATCAATTAAGTTTTATGTCAATAAAAATATATTTTATGTATGCATAATTTCTTATATTATCTCAAAATAGTTTTTTGGGGAACGTAAAAAAACACGATCTCTGGCATATATCCACATACTTGTTTGATGATAGGAAATAATTTAAAGATTGAATCCAATCAGACCTGAAAAGGTGATCATCTCATGAAATACTGGCAGCCAAAATTTGAAACAATGAATCACGATGAACTTCGGGAACTGCAATTGAAGCGCTTAAAGAAGACGGCTGCTGCAGTCTATGAAAATGTTCCTTTCTACAGGGAGAAGTTCGATGCTCTTGGCATAACACCTGATGACATTAAGACCCTTGATGACATCAAGAAACTGCCTACTACCCGAAAAACTGATCTTCGTGACAACTATCCTTTCGGTCTTTTTGCTGTTCCGAAAGAAGAGATCGTCCGTATCCATGCATCTTCAGGTACAAGCGGTAAACCTACTGTTGTCGGATACACTGCAAAAGATATCGAGACCTGGGCAGATATGATGGCCCGCAACTTCACAATGATCGGTCTTGATGCAAGTGATGTGTTCCAGAACGCTGTGAACTATGGTCTTTTTACAGGTGGTCTTGGTTTCCACTATGGTATTGAAAGGCTTGGTGCCATGGCAGTTCCAAGCGGAACAGGAAATACCGTCCGCCAGATCGAGATGATGCAGGACTTTGGTGTAACTGCTATTCACTGTACTCCTTCTTATGGCCTTTACCTTGCAGAGACCGTCAGGGAAATGGGCGTTGCAGATAAATTATCATTGCGTGTAGGCTGCTTTGGTGCAGAACCATGGTCTTCCAGCACAAGGAAAGAGCTTGAGGATGCTTTCCACATAAAGGCTTACGATTCCTACGGACTTTCCGAGATGATGGGTCCAGGTATCGCTTTTGAATGCCAGGAGCAGGACGGTCTCCATATCTGGAGTGATCACTATTTAGTAGAGATCCTTGACGAGAATGGTGAAGAGGTGGCAGAAGGTGAAAAAGGAGAGATCGTTCTAACTTCACTAACAAAGGAAGCTCTTCCTGTGATCAGATACCGTACAGGTGATATTGCCAGACGCCTGAAAAGCGAGTGTCCGTGTGGTCGTACCAGTGATCGTATCTCAAGGATCCTCGGAAGGGCAGATGATATGCTTATCGTTAGGGGTATCAATGTCTTCCCATCCCAGATCGAGGATGTCCTTGTAAAGATCGACAAGATCACTGACCAGTTCGAGATCTATCTTGACAGGAACAAGAAGAAGCTGGATGAGATAACTGTAAGGGTCGAACTCGATGAGGATGCTTTCACAGGTGAGATCGGTGACCTCGCAGCAGTGAAGAAGGTCGTCGAAGGCGAACTCAAGAGCGTCCTGAACATCAGGGCCAATGTCGACCTTGTGGAAAAGGGAACCATCCCGAGAAGCACAGGCAAGGCAAAGAGGGTCTTTGACAGAAGGGAAGCTATCTGATCCCTTCTTCATCTCCCAAAAATTTCATATTATTTTTCAGTACCTGTTATTTCAGAATATTTCGTAAGGTTTCAGAGGTTATATCATGCCACATGTAATGGAGATCCTTGGAAAGACAAGGGTTGTAGTCGAGGATGGAAAGGTTGTAGAGGTCGGGGAGCCACAGCTTAACTGGTGCCCTCTTTTTGAAAAGGCCAGAGGCATTAAGGAGATCACCCGGGAGGCAGTAAAGGAAAATATGGAGTTCCGAATAAGAGATTTTGGCCTTTTCACTCCGCAGCGCAAACTTGAGATGGATGTCTTCGTAGGCTTTGGTGCTTCTGAAGTAATGATGACCGGCCTGAACCGTGATATGCTGGACACCACAGTAACCGTTTGTGATGGTGCAGGTACTGTTATCACAAATAATCCTTCCCTGGTTCAGGGAATGGGTGCAAGGATCTCTGGTCTGGTGGAGACCGAACCTATTGATGGGATCATCAATGGTATCGAGGCGAGGGGTGGAATAGTCCTCGATCCTTCAACTGCAGTTATTGATCCTGTGGCTGGTGTCCTGAAGGCCAGCGACCTGGGATTCAAGAGGATCGCTGTCACTGCTGTGGATCCTGATACTGCGAAAAAACTTCGTGAGATCGAGAAAGAGCATGATCTTGAGCTGCTGATGATCGGAGCACATACAACTGGTCTTAGCAGGGAAGACGCCCTTGAGATCATCAAGTATCTTGATATCATTACTTCCTGTGCCTCAAAGAACATACGTGACGAAATTAAGCCTCTGGCACAGGTGGGAACTGCAGTGCCTTTATTTGCACTCACTCAGAAAGGAAAGGAATTATTGCTTGAACGTGCCAAGGAAGTTGAAAGTCCGATACTGGTGAACACTATGGCACTGCCGGTACTTCCTGAGAAAAAGCAGCCGAAAGATCTTGTCTGAGATCTTTTTCGGCAAATTATTTTTTATAATTACTGACGATCACCGTCAAAATATGGGGGATCAGGTATGAGATAGCATTTCTCACATTCCTGAAATTCCTTCTCAGAGATCAAAAGAGGTTATCTTCTCGTCCTTTGCATCAGAGATGGTTGCAATTATCATCTTGAACTTCGGGACTCCTGTACCATCGGTGTCAGCAGATACAAGTGCGTTAGACCACGGGCTGTTGACCATATATCCAATGCCCTCGTGTGCTTCCTCGTATTCTGAAGGTTCCAAGGTAACAACGACTCTGCCTGAGCTGTTCTTCAGGACAGCCCTGCCTTTGGCTTTAAGTCCCATCTTCTTGATGTCGCTCTCGTCCAGCTTTATGACAGCTGAACGGCTGATGTAATCCTCTCCGCCTCTTGAGGATTCAAGGGCGGTGTTCTGGAATATATCCCTGTGGGTTATGATCCTTATGTCATATTCAGGGGTTGCAAGAAACTGGCCAAATCCCATTATAGTGCCTCCATGATGCGATCAAGTATCTCTTCATCGCTCAGTTTGTCCGTAGTGACCATCGGTTTGATCTCGACTTCGACACCATCCATCCTTATGGCAGTGCCTCCACATTCAGAACCACTTGTGGCAGAAGCTATGGAAACCTTTGCTTTTGACGATGTCATGGTCATACACGGATCTATCGTGATCACGGGTATGCCGGATAGTTCTTTAGCTATACTTCCGGGGAGGCTTGACATAGGGTCAGAACCAATCACAAGTGCTGCATCCACGCTCTTTGTTCTCAGCAGTTCAACAATCGAGCACTGTGGACCATGTTCGACAACGTTTTCCCCGAACTTTGAACGGTTGATGTATCCTGTATCCTCATGCAGGTTGTGGTCAAATCCGCGCATGTTGAACTGGCCGACCATTGGTATGAGATGGAAGTTGGAGACCTCGTTGAGCTTTTCCATAAGCCTGACGAGAGGTTCGACATCCGGGAGGGAATAGATGAGTCCCAGGCCTACGCAGATGGTCCCGAACTTCGCTTTCTTCAGAAGGTTTGCAAGCTCAAGTATCTTTTTAGGTCCCATTCCGAAGGAGACCTTCGGGACCTTTCCTGACAATGCAGCGATGAGTGCATCGATCAGTTCTTCATCTGCCTGTGGCGGGATCTGGTAAAACTTGTCCCCGCATATGATAGCTGTGTCTGATTTCCTTACATCGATGCAGATGGCTGTCCTGTCTTCTTCCCAACCACGTTGCCTTTCCTTTCCACGGGGGAAATATGTGTATTTTGAAAGATGCCTTGGATGTGAGTTTGAAGGGTCTGCGCCCCAATAGACTATAACATCACTATAGTCTCTCACTTCTTCCAGTGTGCAGGTCTTTATCCTGTCACCAAGTAGGGCTTCAATGACAGGTCCCTGACAGAAAGATGAGGTGTCGTCGATATATGCGTTGATCTTCTTTGCGATATCGATCGCTTTTTTTTGGGCACCAGTAGTTGAATTTCCCATTCCGAAGATCAGTGGCTTGTCGGCATTTCTTAGTATACCTGATGCTTCATTTATGGCATCATCTATGCTGACTTTGTTGCCGTCTATCATGCATTCGGCAGGTTTTGCACATTCCTTGAGGCGGGCTACACCTTTGAGGCAGGCATTGTTTACTTTTGAGATCTCTCCGTCGTTGACCTCTATTTCTATATCGTCACAGAGAAGTGCACAACCTGTGCAAACGTAATATTCGTGTTCCACTTATCTCACCACGCAGTTTCAGACGAACTCTATTGCTTTTGTAGGGCATGTTACGATGCAGCCGTTGCACATGATTCTGTTCTTGCCAAATCGACGGCACTGGTTCACATTGGAGAGGCGAACGACACCGTCTTCCACGCGAAGGATCACATTTTCGCTGGTGGGTGCCTTTCCTGAGCCGGCACCGTGGGGATCTTCCGCAACATTAACAGGGCAGGCGACAACGCAGTTTCCGCATCCGATACATTTGTCCTCATGGACGATCATTCCAGATTCCGAGGCCTCGCCTGCGGGTTTGATCATTCCTGAGAGCTTCTCATAGTTCTGTTTGAACTTGTCATCTTTCAGGGGCGGGCAATCATCTACTGTGACCTCTCTTGAAAGAAGGGCAGCTGCAAAGGCCATGCATGAGGCTTTTCCACATTCCTTGCAGTTGGTTTTTGGGAGGAGCTGGTATATCTCCAGTGCATTTGTCATAGGTTCACCTGATCAAATATTCTGAAATCAATAAAAGAACATGGAAGATACCGATCTGACCTTCCTTTTAGTCTTCTTTTTTATCTTCCTTTTTAAAGAAAAGGTCGCAATGGCATGAGCCATCAGTTTCGATCTCGTCCTTGTGGTATATGCATGGACAGATGATCTTTTTGTCCTCGACCTCATCACCTGTCACGATCCTGCAGGGACAATAGTTCTTTCCATGAGTATCCTTGTTCCTGGCTATTCCTTCCAGAACAAGGTCCCTCATCTCTTCATCAGGGTTAAGCATGTATCCTGCTTTATCTGCATATTTTGATGTCCATGAATGGACATCTTCTTTAGTGGTCTTTTTTTCGCTCATTTTTCTCACTCTGGACCCGGAGGATCTAATTCGTTATTCCAAAAGGCTTTCCAGCTTACTTTTTAGTTTATCTTCTTCTGTAAACCCTACCACGTTTGTAACCAGTTCCCCGCTCTTAAAGAATAAAAGTGTTGGTACGCCAAGGATCTTGAACTGCTTTCCTATTTCTGGCGAATTCTTAAGGTTCACTTTTACGAACTTTATCTTTCCATCGTATTCTTCAGCCACTTTTTGGAATATGGGTGCCATCTTCTTGCATGGGGGGCATGTGTTGGTGAAACAGTCAACTACAACAGGTATGGCTGAACCGATCACTTCATTTTCGAATGAGGCTGTGTTTATCTCGTAAAGGTTCGTACTGATCTCCTCTACTACCGGTTCATTGCTTTTAGTTGAACTCTCTTTTCCGAACAGGTTGCTGATAAAGTTTCCCAATCCCATATATTACACCTTCTTGTTACAGTTCCGATCTTAAGGTAAAGTCTTTTACAGATAGATTTGCCATAAGTCTGGAATGATCTCAATGTCTGCTGGAATTCCATTATTTGTGCTACAAGTTACAAATAAAGCATATCTGAAAGTACATATCTATTTCGATATTGACAAATCAGGAAATCCTGACATTTTTTAGCAGACAGTCGATTAAATTTCAAAGGAATCTATAAGTTTACTATGTAGTTATTCCATCATAAAAGTAACTACTATATGACATTTCGATATTTCATATTCTTTTATGCACGATAAAAAAGTTTATAAAAGTTAATTGCATAAAAAACAAGATAATTTTAGTGGCACATTTAACTAAATGGGAGAGAGACTGACGTCATACGAAAAAACCAGGTCCATTGATATTGTTCTGGATTCAATATTGTCAGGTGTAGTGGTAATTGACAGCGAAAACAATGTTATATTAGATATCAATGAGACAGCCGCCGAAATGATCGGTCTTCCAAAAGAAGATATTATAGGTAATGTGTGTCACAATTTTATCTGTCCTAATGAAGGGGGTTTCTGTCCTTTATCCCATCCGCACAGCGTAATGGACCGATCGGAATGTTTTCTTCTTGATCATGAGGGTAGTTTGGTACCCATACAAAAGACTGTCCGGAAGGTTGAGGTGGATGGGCATATCTGTCTGGTTGAAAGCTTCATGGATATCTCGCAACATAAAAATGCAGAGAAGGACCTTCTAATTAAAAATAAGGCAATCGATTCATCTATCAATGCTATAGTTCTTTCTGATCTCTGTGGTAGAATTACTTATGTAAATCCTTCTTTCCTTGAACTGTGGGGTTATTCTCATAAGAATGAGGTTCTTGGAAGATCTATTATTGAATTCTGGCAGGACAAAAGTAAAGCAGAGGAGGTTAATGAGGTCCTCCTTTCTGAAGGCAGGTGGGTTGGGGAACTGGTCGGCAGGCGAAAGGATCGTACAGATCTGTCGGTGACATTATCTTCCAACGTTGTAAATGATGAAGCCGGGGATCCTCTGTGCATTATGGCCGCTTTCGTTGATATCTCTGAAATCAAAAAAGCAAACATGCTGGTCAACAGGAAACTTGAGATCGAAAAGACCATTGCAGCTATTTCATCCATGTTCATAGCTTCAAGGGATCTCGACCAGGAGATCGATCAGGCCCTTGAGAATATATGCAGCCTGTGCGGTTGCAGCAGGAGCTATATTTTCAGGTTCAGCAGCGATGGAACAAGAATGAGCAATACTCATGAGCACTGTCCTGAAGGCGTGTCTGCGCAAAAGGATAATCTTCAGGACCTTCCGGTAGAAATGTTCCCGTGGTGGATGAGCAAACTGCGTAATGCCGAATCGATCCACATTAAAGATGTCTCACAGATGGGTGAGGAAGCATCTGAAGAAAAGGCAATACTTGAGATGCAGGGTATAAGGTCGCTTATAGTTCTGCCTCTTTATATGGCCGGAGAGCTTACCGGATTCGTTGGTCTGGACAATGTTACTAATACAGGGGAATGGGATGAAGAGGATATCAGGATACTCTCAACGGTATCCCAGATTATCGGACTATCTCTTGAACGAAAGAAGGCTGAAGAAGTCCTTATGAATGCCAAACTTGCTGCCGAGAGTGCGAACATGGCAAAGACGGAGTTCATTGCAAATATGAATCATGAGCTGAGGACTCCTCTGAACTCCATCATTGGCTTCTCCGATTTCCTGTGCAGTGAGAACTCTGGTCCTTTGAACGAGACACAAAAAAAATACCTATCAAACGTAATTGTGAATGGGAAACACCTTTTAGGCATCATCAATGACCTGCTTGATCTTTCAAAGATCGAAGCCGGCAAGATGGAGCTTTTCCCGGAGGAATTTGTTGTTACCAATGCTATCAATGGTGTCAGGGCCACGATGATGCCTCTTGCAAAGAAGAAGAACATCGACCTGAAATGTAACATTGATGTTGCGGATCCAATTGTTGTGGCGGACATGCTGAAGTTCAAGCAGATCCTCTATAACCTCGTCAGCAATGCTATCAAATTCACGGAACATGGTGGTTCTGTTACCATCGGGGTAAGCAGGCCTGGTGAAATGGTATCTGTTTTTGTGGAAGATACGGGTCTGGGCATATCTGAAAATGACCTGCACAAATTGTTCGATCCTTTCAGCCAGGTGGATTCATCGACCTCCAGAGAATATGGCGGAACCGGCCTTGGTCTTGCGCTTGTGAAGAATTTTGTTGAGATGCATGGTGGTGAGGTCCGGGTTGAAAGTGAAGTCGGGAAAGGAAGCAAGTTCAGTTTTACTCTACCTCCCGGGGAAAACATCAAAAAGGTCTGATCTTTAATTTTGATCCTTTTGTTCTCTCGCATCTTTTTGAGCTACTTTCAACAATAAATTTGAAATCCTGCAACCTATCCTATATGTTTCATTTAAATACTATCAGATATTAGAAGATGGCATCATGTCAAAGAGCAATATCTCCAGAAGACAGGCACAGTATGCAGGCTACCTCCTTTTCATCCTTGCTTTTGTAGCAGTGGGCTTCCCGCTTATGGCACCTCTTGGTTTCAAGATGCTGATCCTCATACCTGCGGCCTTTGCAATTGGAATGATAGGCTTCTGGCTCGGTGGCTTTATTCACAAGAAGATGCAGGAAGAGTAAGTTCAGAGTTTATACTTACTCATTTGATATTTCTATCTTCTATTCCTATATCCGGTATACGAAAAAAGATCAGATGATCTCCGGCTCATCCAGTTCCACATCCAGTACCGGAAGATCTATAGGCTCCCCATCGGCATTGTAACATTGCCAGCTGTTCTCATCATAGGGTGCTCCTACAATGATATGGTGACTTCCTGTCTTCCCGAAAAGCCGGAGGTCTGCCTTTGAAGGTGTTATGATGGATCCGGGATGGCTGTGCACCGATCCCACGGACGAGACATTCGGCATCATGAAAAGCTTGATGACCGCGTTCTGGTCACTGGATTCTGTTCCGGGAAGAATGAGGACCTCGGTGATCACCCCCTCTTCTGCCTGAAGCAGCCCTGCAAACTCGTTCGGGGCCGAGGATCTGCTGACACTCAGGATGAACTCAAGAGTTTCACGTGCAATGCCTTTGACTTTCATAATAAGAAATTGATGTGGAAGATAATATAGTTTTGCAGGATCAGAAGAACATCATGTAAAGTCCTGCGGATACAATGGCACCTGCGAAGGTTGCCACGAAATTGACGCCGCTGTTGGTCAGCACTCCCCTGCTCTGGAGGGTGGCACCAAGGAGACTGTCAATGTTCGTTCCAAGGAATCCTCCTGCGATGGTTATTGCAAGGGCACCGGTGATGTTGTCCACCATTCCAAAGGCCACTGCAAGGATGGCGATGACAGCTGATCCTCCTATTGAGGACAGCTCACCAAGCAGGGTGACCCCGCCATCGACACCTGTCTTGACAGGCCTGAGGTTTGTGATCATCCTTGGCTTCTGGTTGGATGTGGTTCCGATCTCACTGGCAAGGGTGTCCCCTGCAGCGGTCGCCACGGTTCCGAGGTATGCGAAGATGATAAGCTCGCCGTATTGCGGGTAGATCCCGTATGCGATCGCCAGAATAAGGGCTGCGGTACTGTTGCTGAAAACGTTCTCATAGGTTCGGACACCGCCCTTCCCTTCTGCGATCCCCATGGATTCCTTGAGCTTGTACTTGTACTTGGTGAACATGCCTCCGAGGATGAAGAATGTAAGCAGCAGGACGAACCAGTAGATGTTGCTGAACGCGATGATGAGTACTCCGATGAGGGTGGCGCTCAGGGATGCGGATATGTCCGCGATCTTTGCATAGTATGCAAGGTAGCCCAGGAAAAGCGCGAACGCAAGGGCGAATATGATCTGCTGTGCGGGTATGGAGTATCCGAAGGAGACGAAGAGCCACATTGCCATTCCGGCGCCAAGTGGAATGGAGATGTTCTGGTCTATCTTTGATGGTATGGATTCGAAAAGTGCGGCTGTTATTGAACCGATAACTGCTACGAAGAACACGAGGTTGTAGGATATTCCGGAATCCTGCCAGTAGACGATCCAGGCACCGGCCAGTGATGCGACGATAATTCCTGTGATAAGCATTGAGATGCTTGATGGAATCAGGTTCAGGCTGTTGGGATCATCCTGAAACTTCTTCGAAGGATAGTCGTTGTTGGTGAGGTTGATATACTTCGATCTCATGTGGCAGCGAACGATTGTGGCAACTCCCAGTCCCATGGTGGCGATGCTGACCGTCTGCCCTATCACAAAGAGCGGATAGGTCGCAGAGAAGAAGTTCAGTACGAAACTCACCAGCAGCAGTATGAAGATGGATACTGCCAGATATTGAGGCGACCGTATCCTCAGCATGGGCTCGAAAGCACTTAATTTGTGCGGCCTGACTTCAAGGTACCTGAGTGCTATAAGCAGGCCGAAGAACAGTGCGATAAGGACCTCCCAGCTTACGAATGGGAACAGCAGGAACAGGAACATGAAGGCAAAGGATAGTATCAACTGCCCGTGTGCCTGCGGTTCAGCCTGAGTAATGTGGTCCGGTATCAGTTTCATATTCATCGTTTTTGGATTATATATTTCTTCAGCTCTTTAAGCTCTATTCGTTTATATATGTTCTGAAATTCCAAGCCCCATTTCCTCATCCAGATACCTGAAGACCTCCGCAAGGTCATCATACCTCTTAATTGCATAATCGTCCAGCGGAGTCGGCATGTTGTTAACGATCACAAGCTCTCCCCCGTGATCGAGTGTATACAAAGGAAGCGAAGCCGCCGGCTGGACCACCAGTGTTGACCCCAGGACGATAATGAGGTCTGCCCGGGAGCTCTCCTTAATGGCCTTTTCGATCACATCATGCTCAAGCATCTCCCCATAGAACACAACATCCGGCTTGATCAGTCCCCCGCATTCGTTGCACATGGGAACCTCCTCCTTCTCAAGAAGCCCCACAACATCCTCAAAGGAATACTTCTTCCCGCACGCAAGACAGGTATGCTTTACCGGAGACCCGTGAAGCTCAATAACGTTCTCAGACCCCGCCTTCTGATGCAACATATCGATGTTCTGCGTCATCACTGCCTTAACGATCCCTCTCCTCTCAAGCTCTGCCAGCACCTTATGAATGATGTTCGGCTCCTTCCTCTCAAGATCATATATCAGTTCCCTGGAATGCGTGTAAAAATACGAAGGGTCCTCGTTGAAGTGGTCTATTGAAAAGATAAGGTCCGGATCGAACTTCTTAAAGATCCCGTCCTTCCCCCGGAAGTCCGGTATGCCTGAAAGCGTGGATATCCCTGCGCCGGTGAGGATGACGCAGTAGGTTGAGTTTTGGATGAGGGTTAGGAGTTCTTGCATGAGTTAAGGTGGGGTGGTTATGGTATTTATAGGGGGGAGGTTGATGGGTTCGAATTTCCCTACTCGCACATTATGTTGGGGATATATATAACGCGAAAAAAGTGTACGCTTTAATATTTGAACATTTAAGAAAAATATATATCTGTTATACGCTACTTATAGTACAAATTTGATAATTTCACAAATTTACAAAAAATATTTCGGTGTTCAAATGACAAAACCAAGAATTTTTGTGAGTTCGACCTATTATGACTTAAAGCACATTCGAAGTAGCCTTAAAGCTTTCATTACCGATATGGGATATGAACCAATTTTATTCGAAAACGGGGATATTCCTTATAAACACAAATCTCCTCTTGATTCATCGTGTTATGAAGAAATTAATACTTGTCATATTCTTATTTTAATTATAGGTGGACGTTATGGAAGCCCATCATCTGAAAGCGTAATAAAAGAAAATGATGAAAAACCGACTTGTCCAAACTATCATTCTGTAACAATGCAGGAATATCGAACTGCTAGAGAATATGATATCCCCATATACATTTTTGTCGAAAAAAATGTTTATTCAGAGTATCGCACTTACAGAGAAAATAAAGACGCTGCCTGTGAAATAAAATATGCTTATGTCGATAATGTAAATGTTTTCAAATTGATTGATGACATCAGTAGTCAAAGCCGAAATAATCAAATTCGTGACTTCGATAAATTCGAAGATATATCAAATTGGCTGAAAGAGCAATGGGCAGGATTATTTGCCGACTATCTTTTAAGGGAAAGGAACGAGAAAAGTTTAGAAGATATGTCTGCCAAAATAGAAGAATTGTCTCAAGTAACAGCAACTTTGCGTGAATATACAGAATCAATTATGAGAAAAGTTGTACCTGATGAGTATAAAGAAATTATTGAGACGCAAAATGAAAAGATGGAATTACTTAAGAGACATTTTTTTGCTTCAGATAGGGCTATCGGTTATATTTTACGCCAAGATACAAAATTAAATGTCGAAAAACTCTATTCTGAGTTTAAAACATCAAAATCGTTTGAAGAATTTGTCAATAATATTGGCGTTGATGATGAATTAAAAAATAAATTTATGGAACATAGGGCATTGCAAAAAGATTACGATAGGTTACGTTTACGATTGATAGATTTGGACCTCTTTTAATTCCAGAATCTATATAAAAAGTTTAAATCTTGTTCTCATCTCCTTCACATCAGCCAATTCCCTTCTTTCCCTCTCTTTCTTTTTTTAACACATCTCTTATTTTAGAAAGATATATATGTTTTAATTCCAATTCAAAATTTATGGTAGGAGTAGATTGGACTAACGATGAACAAATAGTTTCTTTATACTACTATTTGAGAGGTGCAAAAGCAATTAGACAAAGATATCGATGTATTAGATCTTACAAATTGGGAAAAAGACAAACTAAACTCGCTTCAACTTAACACTATTGGGGAAGTTCTTCAAGCACCCGAAATAAAGCTAAAAGAAGCATATTATGTTGGAGATAAAAGAGCACGTAGAATACATAATACTGCTCAAGCAGCGGTTTATGAGTATTTACTAGGATAAATCTCCTGTAAAGTAGATATATAGCTGGATTTTAATGTCCAACAACACTCATCATTTATTTAGCTAACCATTCCGGTATTGTTAAATTAAAAAACAATAGAAAAAAAAGAATAAGCTCTCACATGAGCTTATTCCTCTTTTTTCTTTTTTATTTATGGATCGTGATTGTTCACAAAACTGCTATTGTACTTTGAGCATCATAGAAGTTATGATTTCTTGGAAAGCCTCTCAGTTTCATAACTACAGAGTAGCTCTGTTTAAACAGTATTGTAAAACCCAAAATTCCTATAATCACATTTACAATTACTATCCAGAAAGGCAAATTCAAAGATAAGTATATAGCGGCAACAAGTGCAGTTAGTATCAAAATAAATCTAACAATAAATGCTATGTACATTCCTAATGTGTAATAAACGACAGAGAATTCAATTTGCTTATAGATACTAGGACGGTCTTCTGGCATGGCCAACTCAATTTTGAGGGCGTCCTTAACATTCCTCAAACTAATTACAAAATTAAAAGGAGAAAAACAGACATATCTTGGAGCATAGTCTTTTTCCTTCTTTAAGTATATAAGGGAGTGAATCTTTCGTTCAAAATCCTCCAAGTTGATCCTCTCTAAATGCCCCTGTGCTTCAGTATTTTTTTCATGCTTTGCAAGGATTCCAGTTAAACTATCGGGATCGTTTTGTAGTTTTTTTGTGATAAAATGTTCTAAGATTGTAAAAATCCAACCTGAGCTTTCCGATGTTTCTACATTCCTGAAGAGAGAATGAAAATTCTCTCTTCGCCACTTGTGCTTTACCGCTAAGGTAATAACATAATCCCCGACTAGTGCGTTATCAGCAGCTAGACTTCGTGCCTGAAAATATCTCAGAACTATAATAATCAAAATAGCAGATGGAAACCACATGGCTATTTCTATAGAACTTAACTCATAACCTCCAAGAATCCATCCCAAGACTGGAAAGTCTTCTGGAACCTCTAATGACAATGAGAATATGAAAGCGATAAGTGCACATATCGAAATAATTGCGGGATTTGATATTATTGAAAGTATCATTGAAGGCACATCACGCACCCAAGAGATTCCTTTGAATTTTGAAAAACCCTCTAATTGTTTTTCCAGGTGCGATTGAAGTTTTTCAGCAATATCATCTGGTTCAAGTTGAGAAACTTTAGGTGACAACCTAACTTCACGTGTCTTGCGAACTTCTATCGGTGTTTCCACCATATTTTTCAGTGTTGAAGCTATTGTATTAGCAATTGAAATAGCTTCTTCTATTGTTTTTAGCTGTGAACGAAACTGGTATTCGACATCAGGATTATCTTTTGGGGATAAATAAACTCCATATGTACCATCATCAAAGATACCAGGTCTTACGTATATTATAAGAGTATTTATGTTCATGTGCAGTAGACTTTGTCTGGTAATATATTTCCCAATAACATCCCAACCACTCAATTGTGGATCCCTCCCTATGCTATATTATAAGTGAATACTCTATATATTCTTTTTTATAAATTATACAAATATACGAAATTACAAACATTATTAATAAGCAACACTTAATTTTTTTTAATTAGACATATAGTTTTATGACTGAATAAAAACTGTTAAAAAAGATGAGTATCTCTTTTCTAAGATACCTATTACCCCGCACTTTTCTTTTGGGATATAGGTAAGGCTGAAAAACCGAACTTTTAAACTAAAATCAAAAAGTTGATTGGATATATTTATTGAGTATTTACAATTAACATAAAATTATATGCAATGGATAAATATATTTGAAGCATGTCTTTGAAACTTAATTGTGAAATTTGTAGAGATGAGTTTATTGATCATAATCCAGACTTAAAGCATTGTCCATCTTGCCAGGGAATTCTAAATCGATATAAAAAAAGTAAAAGATATAATTATCCATCTGTAAAAGCTGCATTACGGGAAGCTTTTTCTCACAAAGATTCTGAAAATGTATATTTTAAATGCGAATATACAGGGATTATTAGCAAATTTAATGATGGAACTGGAACAGTTGGACACTTTAAAGACCCTTTTGTTTTGACATTAGATCATGAATACTCCAAAAAGAATAGAGTGGTTGTGTCTTTAAACCTTGTTAATAAAATTAAAGGTGATATACCACCAACAGAATTCAAGCGAATTATAATGGCATTGGGTGATTTTTTTAACAGTGTAACTGTGGATAAAACAAAAGCCTCTGAAAAGCTTGAAGATGAACTAAAGGAAATATGCACCATCTCTCAATAGATAATCTCAAGAAGTAAAGGTTTAGATCAAATAGTAAATGAAGATACAAAAATTTTAATTATAGGAACTTTTCCTGGTGAAAAATCGAGAAATCAAAAACAATATTATGCCGATTCTCGAAACCAATTTTGGAATTTGATGAGTTATGTTCTTGGCATTGATCTAAAGGAAATGGAATACGAAGATAGAATCAACATTTTGAAGAAACATAAGATTGGACTATGGGACACAATAGAATCTTGTGAAATCGTTGGAAGTTTAGACAAAAACATATGCAACCCACACTACAATGATTTTTCTCACCTCAGCCAGATAAAAAAGATTGTATGCAATGGAGGAAAGGTGGAAGAAATATGTAAGGAACATTGTACTGTTCCTGATGGTGTTCAAGTTGTAAGAGTTCTTTCTTCGAGTTCTGCTAATAATGGTGTAGTAGGTAGATCAGAGGACTGGAAAGAAGCAATAAAAGTTCTACTTTGAGTTCTATTTTGGTTAAACGCTTTAAAAGTGTTGTCGAAATGTAGCAATATCTAAAAAAAAGATTATTAAAGATTTTATTTTACTATTTTTTAATAAACTTAAAATATATTGTGAATATACAGATACGGTATATGATTGAACTTGATAAAAAGCAAAAAAACAGTATGGGAATAATGCTTTTTTCTCGTTTTGTTGAAAAACACCTTTATGACACCGATTGGCGCTTAATAGCAACTTGTTGTGGTGTATCTGATATTTTGAATAAATATGAGCGCGTTACACGTGCTCAAACTTTTGGAGATCCTGATTATCCAACTGCAATATCTAGGTTTTAGAAGAAAAAAGTGTACGGGTTTGTGTAATTCATTTGAATAACCATATTTTAAAAATTTCTGAAAAATATACCTAGTTCTTCGACATCAAATTTCAACAGTATAAAGCTGTTTATTTTTAATTTAATTTTTTAATTTATCAGTATATTTATTAAAAGAGATAACATTGATAATATTTATATATACTCATTATAGATATAATTATATAGTTTAAAATTAAGAGAATATTGTGGAATAATAATCCACTATATGGACATTTTAAGGAGGAGTGGGACTGCCAGATAATATAGGTTTTGTAGTAGTGTACAATAGACCAGAGGATACTGAGAAATTTAAGTCAAGCTTTTGCCAATAACACAAGCTATCCCTTGCTCGCAATAGTGAGCGAGACTTAGTTTATGCATTTTTAATAATCATATTGTAGAACTAAAATTGGCTAGGTATTAAAGTTTAATATGGGGGTAAACATGACATCCGATACGAATCATAATTATGATGGTTACAAGCGGCATATCGCCGCAATAATTTTTTGGTTAGCTTTCTTTGCTAGTGCTTATTTAATTTATTTCGCAGTATATAAGGGGGAAGACTTGAAAATACCTCAGTATGTAATTGTCTTTAGCGTAATTGGTGGACTAATGTATCTTTTCGCTTCTACTGCAAGCGAATGGGCAACAACAAGAAAAAAGCTCGAAGGGTTAAATGACAATGAAACAGAATTAAAAAAGTTCAACAACAAAAATTTTTATGAAAAATTAAATGATTTCGATATTCAAAGAAAAGCTTTGCGTGTACTGGCAGCTCCCCTACTGGCAATTGGAATATACCTGCTATTTGATCTGATATTTGTTGACTATGGTACAACAACCGTATCATCAAATATCAGCAACAATTCAAGTACATTGGATATAGTAAATGCGATAAGAAATGCCGATGATTCTGAAAAGATCACCCGGATGAAAGCAGGCATATCTTTTCTGGTCGGAGCTTTTGTAAAACAATTTCTGGATTTAATCCAGGCATTAGCAGCGGGAATTGGAAAGAATGAGGAAATTGGAAAGAATGAGGAAATTGGAAAGAAACCAGAAGAGGCTGAGGTAAGGAAAGATGCGGAATCCCTGATAAGTGTTGCCGAGAAGTATCTCAAGGAAGGAGAAAACAAAGCTCCTAAGGAAGGAGAAAACAAAGCTCCTAAGGAAGGAGAAAACAAAGCTCTTAAGGAGGGGATATTAAAGATGAAAGGCGCAATTTATGATCTCAAAACAGCTATTGAAGGCAGTGATATTGAAACAATCAAGAGTAATACCGAAGCTCTGCGGGAAGCAATAAAAGAATTCTCAAAATTAATTTAAAGAAATTGATTAGATCGAGAAGAAAATTCTCAGACATTATTCGAATTGATAAAAAAATAAAGTGTTGGAATCCCAATGGACTCCAATACTTTTTCATTTAAGTTTGGAACGATATCAATCTCCATCCTTCCAACCTTTCCCTTACATGAGCATTCAGGCTAAATGACTTCCCAGACATAGCATTCTGCTTCATATAATGCAATGTGCCTTTAGAGAATCCCATCTTCTTCCATTCAGTGTAGGGCATATCAATAATCTTCTTCCTAAGCAAATCAGAATCATCTCTTTCAGCCACAAAAACAGGCTTGCTGAACTCAATGGTTTTTCTCTTCCCAACAACATTACAGTTAAGCTCCCTTGCCTTCAGCAAAAGGACAGATCCCCAAGAACCATTCTTTTTCCTGTACTCAACCTTACTGTTCATCATAGAATTGAACTCTTCAGTTACTTTCCTTGCTCCTATTGGTCTAAGTCTTAATGAAAAGCTCTCAGTCCTGACAAAATCCTTGTTATCCATTACTTCCTTCTCAATCAGGTTCATAACAGCAAGATCAACAATGAACCTGAACGGCTCTTGGAGATCATAGGCAAGACTATACTTGCTTTGATTCATTTCATGCAAAAAACCTACATGAGCATCAAGACCAACTGAATTAATGGCTCTCAGGCATTCAGATTTGAATCGTTTAATTATTAAAGTGATTGCTAATTATAATAAGCAAAAAAGCAACAAGTAAAGTCTATAAAATGATGCTGAATGAGAAATAACTTCATTATTCATCACCATTATTGATTTCATCGGTGAGTCTTTGCACTTCTTTAATGTAGGATTCTGCATATTCTTTAGTGATTACCATAGTGTATTTCCCATGTGCAACCTGATTTCGTATGGATCTTATCTTTTTAATTAATTCAACTTGTTTTGCATTTAATATTTTTTCACTTTCTGCGAATGAAACCATTTGCAAAAGTGAGATATGCCTTTTACTCTCAACTAAGTTCATTTTTGCTAGTTTGGCGTACAAAGATTTCTCGATTGCATTACTAAGTTCAAGTAACATAACGTTATAATATCCATTTTCATATGCTTGTATTGCTTTTAAAAGCGAATTTGCTTCAAATTCGCCTGCTTTTTCGATATCCCCTTCAAGCCTTATTTCATTACTTCTCGAACTATTTATATATGTATATGTCGTTGAGATCAAAGCAAGCAAGACGCCTATCAATGATGCTAAATTCATTAAAATTTCGCTATCCACATTAAGAAGTTTAGAGGACACATATAGCACAAAAATGACTACCGGAAAACCAATAATTGCTGTTGCATATAAGAAATCAGCTATTTTAGTTACATGGCGAAACACATCAATTTTAATTAATTTAAGTGAACTATATTTTAAATTATGAATCGCATACATATATACAGATAAAAACAGAATAGCTCCCATTATTAAAAACAAATAATATATTGAAGGGGTGTATGAAAAAAATGGGATTTCAATTGGTTCTAAATAGTCTCTATAAGTGGGAAGGGCAAATATCAGAGCTAGAAAACTAATAATAAAAATTGTTTTTTTATCTGCATTTATGTCATCCTTCATACTTTTCTTTAAAAGAGTTACAGTATAAATACATTCCTAATTAAAATTAATAATTTGTGAGACTTCGGTTTTTCATTTTTGGCATTTTCCTTCTCGAAACCAACAAATAAACCACACCAACAAGCAACAACACAATACACCCAATCGTTGTACTGATAATCACAGGATACTGCCCCCCAAATCCTTCAGGCGAAGTGTGCTTTAGCAATATTCCTGAATAAGCCCAGACAATAACAAGTCCGTAGGCAACATCCCTGTTCTTCAGCATGGTCACAAGACCTATAACAAGTCCTAAAGCAATTACTATAACAGTCCAGGAAGCGTCGCTCAAAATGAAGTCTTTCCAGCCCAGGCTGACAAGAAGTACAGTGGCATTGGCAATGGTTGCTACTGTGATCCATCCGAAGTAAACGCTGAATGGAAGCCTGATAAAGAAATATTCGTTCTTAGAAAACTGTTCCCTGCTTGTCAGCTGATTTATCAGGATCAGGCAAATGAGGATCACGATCATCAGCAACATGGATAATGGGATTATTTCATAGTGCCATGCGAAGATCCAGGACGCATTGGCAATGGAAGATACAGAGAACAGGATTCCTATCTTATAGATGAGCTCGGTCCTGTCAGTGGTTGTGTTTCCCTGAAAAATGCCGAGCTGGTAAAGGGTGTAGCCTCCCAGTAATAGATATATGAGTCCCCAGATCGCAAAGGTCGCTCCTGCAGGGGCAAAAAGATTGGGGTAGGCGTCTGAGAGCTGGCCGGTGGTGATGTCGTTGATGGGGAGGATGTTGGCCAGTGCATTGACAGTGATCATTATCAGGAACGTTAGTGTGGTGATGATCTTGATTGTTTGATTTCTTTGGTTTGTGTTCATGATAGATTCAGTCCCCCATCAATGCTAAAAAACAATCTGGTAAACTGATATTTCTTACCGGCTTAATACCAAAAAATAATCATTCTCTATCAATGTAACCGTTATTCCATAACGCGATAACTACATCCATTTGTCCATTATGTGCTTTTGGTTCATCAACAACTTCACGCCAAAGAGCTTTAGCATCCTTTGTTAAATTCGGGTTTTCTTTTAGAACTTTGACTGCTTTTAAAGCATATTCTTTATTTTTCTGAGATCTTGTATAGTTTCCCTTTTTTATACCCTTTATAAGACCTTCTTCACAAAGTGCAAGGAATGTGTTTCTTGGACATCCTTTCCTTTGGCTACAAGTCCCTTCCCCAAAGATTTCCGAGGTAACAAAATCCCAAATATCTCTAGGATCTTTTCCTTCATTTGATATTATCGCATTAACAGATCTTACTGCTGCTTCCCCATATTTTGTCATATCAATAACCTCCCCATTAGTTTAAACCAAATTTTGAAAATTCAATATTCTCAATTATGATTTTGAGCAATATATTCTTTTGTTTATCTCGTTTAGAAATAACAGTTATTCCCCCTCCCACCACTCACAGATTCCCTTAAAATCACAGAAATAACAATTCGGCTCCCCGCCAACCTCGAAATCATCCTTCAAAACCCTTGCAACCACAGCATTGATCTCATCCACCACAACATCGATCCTCTCCTCATCCACATCCATCATTCGGAGCTCCTGAACCTCGGGGTTGACATAAAGCAATCCGGCCTGTACTGGCATTTTCCCGTACATCTCCTTCACGGCCAGGCAGTAGAGGGCCAGCTGGACATCGTCCTTCAGCTTGCTCTTTGGGAGGGTGGTCTTGCCTGTCTTGTAGTCGATGACGATGTATTCGCCTTCAGTTGTCCGGTCTATCCTGTCGATAACTCCTCCGAAATGGGCACCGTTCAGGTCGAGGTCGAAGTATTCTTCCACTGCGACGGTCTCGTTGGGATTGTCGGCCTCGAAGCGGAACCAGAAGTCCAGCATCTGCTTCATCTTGCCGTGTTCCTGTTGTTCCTGGGTCCTGGAGGGGTAGGCTGCAGGGTCCCAGATGTCATCTAGCAGTTGGTTGGCTGTAGTAATGTCAATGGATTCTCCCTTCATGTCCATACGGGACAGTTGTTCGTAGACGGAGTGGACATCTGTACCGACCTGGAAATAGGCCTTCTGCGGAGTGGGTATGTTGAGGACTGTCCCATACTTGAACTTCAGCGGGCAGTCCTGGTATGTCTTGATCTTGGAAGCCGAGAATCTCATGTTCGGGTCCACGAGGGGCGGGATGTTGTTGTCGATCAGGTCCTCCAGTTCCTGCGGCTGCTTGGGGTTGAACTGCAGGAAATCCTTAGCATCAAAGGCGGACAGGTTGCCTTCGGCCTCGATCTCCCTGAGCTGGGCGAGGACCACAAGGGACTCCAGGGCCTGCTTTAACTGGCCCTGCTTTGAGTACATGCCGAGCATTCGGAGGTATTCATCCTTCTTCTTCATCAGGGGTGACATGTCCTCCACCTCGCTCTTCCTTTCGAACTGCTCTGCTTCGATATACTCGATCAGCGGATTTGAGGTGTAGTCAAGCTGTGTGAGGAACTCGCTGGGGGAGACCTTCCGTTTGTTGCCTTCATACTTCTCAGGGAAAACCAGGTAAAGTTCTTCCTTTGTCCTTGTCATGGCAACATAGGCCAGCCTTCGTTCTTCCTCAAGGTGCAGCACCTTCTCATCCACATCCCTCTGGAAGCCCTTTGCCAGCTCCTTTGGTATGGTGAAGGCCTTTCTCCTGTAGGTCAGAGGAAGGTGCCTGGTGGCCATGTCGCAGACGAACACCACCTTCGCTTCCTTGCCCTTGGACTGGTGGATGGTCATCACCTTGACGGTATCCTCATCAATGGAAACTCCCTCTTCCAGGTCCAGGCCGAACACCAGCTCCAGATCTTCCACCACTGTTTCCAGTTCACTGCCACCATCAACAAGCTCCAGGTCTTCCACAGTGGTGACGAGGGAGTTCAGTATGGAAATGTTCCTTCTGGATGAGAGAGTATCCTCCTGCAGCTGTGTCCTGTAGAAGTCTGTCTTCTCGGACAGCAGATGCTTCACAGTATCCGACGGCACGTGGCTCTTCTTGTATTCGATCAGATCATTGATCCGGGACACGATGGACCTTATAAGGTCCTTCTGGTTGATGTCAAGCTCGTCAAGGTGGTAGAGCAGCACGGAATATATGCCGTCGCCTGTATCGCCGTCATCCCTGCTGATCTTCAATGCCTGAAGGTTGATCTTCTGCAGGTTGTGCTCGCTCACACCTTCCCTTGACAATATCTTTGCAAAGGCGATCCCGTTGTTGAACGGATTGGCCACCACATGGAGGTATGCCATCGCTTCCCTCACCACCGGGAAACGGTTCAGCTGGAGGCTGCCCACGAATTCCACGGGGACCATCCTCTGCTTCAGTGATTCGCTGAACTTCTTGCCGTCAGCCCTTTTTCGGGTAAGGATGAAGATCTCCCCCGGCCGGACACCCTCATTGATCATATGCGTGATCTCTTCAGCGACCCATTCTGCCTCGCTCACATCATCAGGCGCCTTGACAACCTTTACCTCGTTCTTCTCACCATTGTGGGCCGTGAGGTTCTTCTCCTGTCTCTGCGGGTTGTTCGCAATAAGCTGCTGGGACAGCTGCACGATCTGTGAGCTTGACCTGTAGTTCTTCTCAAGCGGAATTATCTCAAGGGAGGGGTAGTATTCCTTCAATTGTTGTATGTTGGAAAGATACGCTCCCCTGAAGCGGTAGATGCACTGGTCATCGTCAGCCACACAGGTCAGGTTGTTGCCATCCGCTATCATGTGAACAAGGAATAGCTGAGCAAAATTTGTGTCCTGGAACTCATCCACGAGAACGTAGTCATATCTGGTCTTCACCATGTTCCTGACAACATTATTTGTCTCAAGAAGGTTGCAGGCCATGGTGATCATGTCGTCATAGTCAAGGAACCCGTTTTCACTCTTGTACTGCTGGTAATGCCCGTAGAACCTTGCAAGGTCGCTCAGCTTCAGCAGGATGTCCCTCTCGGTTTCGTCAATGCTGGCATCTTCCAGGTTCCTGCCTGCATATTCGGCCAGTTCTTCCGGTGAGACGAGATGGTCCTTCAGCTGGGATACTCCTTCCAGCAGGCTGGTGATGAGGTCGTATGGCTGTGTGGGTATCGCAAGGTTCTGGAAGCCGAACGAGTCGATGTTCTTTATTCCCCAGATGTGGGAGTGCTCCTTTGTTATCAGCTTCGCGTTCTGGTTGATTCCAAGATAAAGTGAGAACTCGCGAATCAGGTCATTGCAGAATGAGTGGAACGTGGAGACCGTGATTCCACTGCCGACGCCGATCTTGTTCTCGATTCTCTCCTGCATCTCACCAGCTGCTTTTTCGGAGAAGGTCAGTGCCAGTATCTTTTCCGGGGGGAGGCCGTTTTCGGTGAGGTCGACCACTTTCTCTGTGATGGTGAACGTCTTTCCTGAGCCCGGGCCTGCGAGAATGAGAAGCGGGCCGTCGGTGTATGTGACTGCTTTGAGCTGGTCTGGATTGAGTTTGGCGGATGGCAAGTTGTGGTACCCCTTTGTTATGATTTGGAAAATGTTGTATGGGAAGTTAAAGATTTGAGGGGTGTTATAGTTTTTGATTTGGTTTTGGAAGGTAACATTATTTCTGGAATTTTTGGATTGGATGAGATCATCCTAATTATCCTTACATGAATCAAAATTTCAGGAACTGTAGCCCACTTGCCCTCTATAGTCATATTTAGGTAAATCTTGATTAATTGAGCTTAATTTTTGCCAAAAAATATATATGCGTTAAAAATATTTGTCCCGCACCGATCAAACCCCTTTAAAACGATACAATCCGACGAGTTTTTGAAATGGAATCGAATAACATCTCTCTGAAAAATAAGATCCTTGTTTATGTCATCTTAGGTGCTTTCCTGATTCTATCTGTATCTGCAATAGTTAGTATTTCTACCGTAACGGGTCAACAGGAGGAAATGGCATATCAGCAGTCCATAGAAATGACCAAGAACTATGCAAATTATTTCGATGGAAATGCAAGAAAAAATCAGGCTATTACTAACACGATCTCAACTACACTGAGCAATTATGATTCAGCTGATAGGGATGAAGTGAACGATATGCTAAAGGGCATACTTTTGGAGAACCCTCAACTGGTCGGAGTTTATGTTGGCTATGAGCCCAATGCTTTTGATGTCAGGGATGCTGAATTCATAGGAGCTGAAGGACACGACGGGACCGGAAGGTTTGTACCATACTGGAACACGATAAATGGTCCGATCAGTGTTGAGCCTCTTGAGGATTATGGAACATCAGAATATTACCAGCTTCCGAAGGAACTCAAACAAAACGTGGTAATAGAGCCTTACTTTTACCGGGGAATACTGATGGTGAGCCATGTTTCTCCTATTATCAGAAATGGTGAGGTCGTTGGAATTGGCGGGGTTGATGTATCGCTTGAGTATTTTGACGAGATCATGTATGATGTTACTGCTTTTGAGAGCGGCTATGCTTTTGTTACAAGTAACAGCGGCATACTGTTGTCCCATCCGGAGCATAAGGAATGGATCGGGACAAAGAAGTTAGATGACTTTGGAGTTCCGGAGATCTCGGAGATGGCAACCGACATCAGAGATGGAAAAAGAGGATACATCGAAACAATAGATCCTGACACAGGCAGAGAAGTTGTGATGTTCTATGAGCCAATTAATGAAGGGACCTATAGTTTTGTCCTTTGTGCACCGAAAGATGAGATGCTTGCAGGGGTAACGGTCCTGAGGAACAGGCTGATATTTATGTCCCTGTTTTCAATTGTTCTCGTGGGCGGAGTTGCTTATATGGTTGGTCGCTCGACAGACCGGACCATCAAAAAGATGCTAAATGATTTTAAACTGATATCCGATAATGCATTAACCGGAAATTTTGATACAAGGGCCGATACCAATGTACAGGTCGATTTTAAGAAGATCCCTCTGGGTCTCAACCAAATACTTGACAATATGAGCAAGCTCACAAAAGAAAATGAAAAAGCAATGGATGCGATGTTGCATGCAAAGATCGAAGCTGAAAATGCAAATCGCACCAAGACCGACTTTATCTCAAATATGAGCCATGAGCTAAGAACTCCTCTTACTTTGATCATAGGTTTTTCAGATATACTTGACAGCGAACATTACGGAGCTTTGAATGAAGATCAGAAAAAATATACGTCAAGTGTGCTTAAAAATGCAAATCACCTTTTGGAGCTGATTACTGATCTTCTTGATTTCTCAAACGTTGAGATCGGGACGATGGAACTTCATATCAATGATTTCTCTCCAGCCGATACCATCGATGAAATAGAGGCATTGATGATACCGATTGCATCAGAGAAGGATATTGACATGACATATAATATCGATATTCAAGTGCCTGCCATCAATGCGGACGTGATAAAATTCAAGCAGATCCTTTACCACCTCGTGAGTAATGCCATTAAGTTCACAGATCAAGGAGGATCAGTGGTAATTGGTGGTAGAGTATCTGATGAGTCTTTACATATATTCGTAAAGGATACAGGGGTCGGCATTTCACCAGAGAATATGGATAAACTGTTCAACCCTTTCTATCAGGTGGATGCTTCAAGTACCAGAGGTTATGGAGGCACCGGGCTCGGTCTTGCACTTGTCAGGAAATTTGTTGAAATGCACGGTGGTGATGTCTGGGTGGAGAGTGAATTAGGTAAAGGTAGTACGTTCACATTTGCGATTCCAACAGGACAAATGCTTGATGAGGATTGATGGCAGGTATACTTAGTAGTTCTCTGATATGGTTGTATGGGGATAGCAAGTTTATTGTTGAGCCTGATAGTTGACAAGATGAATATCCTTTTTTTTGTGATTTGGAATGTTTGATGAATGATTTTAAAATAAGCGTATGTTCTAACCTATGAGTTTAGACAGCGTGGAAAGCCTGATAAAGTATCACCGTTCAATATTTTCATATGATATGGTTCCTCTTTGCTGTTCTGGGTGCTTTCTTTGATGCCACCTACTTTATGCTGGTCAAGAAAATGCTCAAAGAGGTTGACCAGTATGTTCTTGCTACCGGGACTTTCTTCTTTGGTTTTCTCATCCTCTTCATCATTTCCTGGTTCAGGGGATTTCCTACTCCCGGAGATGCTTTTTTCTATTCGGTTCTCTCGACCACACTACTCAATATCATAGCCGTTGTTCTGTCTTTCAGGGCACTGAAGATCTCAGACCTGTCCCTCACAATTCCGATGATCTCCTTTACTCCTGCTTTCCTGATATTGACCTCTTTCATCATGCTTGGTGAATTTCCTTCGTCGGGGGGAATTTTCGGTATAATGCTGATCGTTGCGGGATCTTATGTATTGAACTCGACCGCTGGCCAGCAAACCCTGTTAGACCCTCTGAGGTCGATCTTTAGAAACAGGGGTTCTCTTTACATGCTGGTCGTTGCGTTCCTTTACGGGATCTCATCTAACTATGACAAAATGGTTGTTCTGAATTCAGACATCTTCTTTGGTACATCGATCGTATGTTTGCTTATGAGCATTACGTTCTTTGTTATTTCCCTGTTCAAGAAGATCGACAACATAAAAGAAGCATACTTCAATAATCTGCCCGCTTTCCTACTTGTCGGCATCATGATAGGCCTGATGGCTGTATCAATAAATATTGCATTGAGCATGCAAATAGTTCCATACGTCATTTCAGTGAAACGATTGAATGTGATGTTCAGTGTGGCATTCGGCATACTGGTATTCAAAGAGACAAATGTTCGGAGAAAAGCGTTTGGAGCCGCTATAATGGCATTTGGTGCAATTATTATCTTTTTATTTTGAGAGTGACGAGGTCCCATGTTTCATTATCAGGGTCACGTCGATCCTGACACCATGTTCGATCCGGGTATGTTGTTTAAGACGATTCTTGATTTATCTATCCTGAATGGAAGAAGATATTTCTCTTCTGGATTTTTCCGTTAACTGAGCCCGAATTCCATGACCCTTAGGTCGTTTTCTCTCAACACTCACATGAATTAATGTTGACAAGTTTATACAAATTATTAGCAAAACACGTATATAAGTTAGAACTGTTCATTCCGCATCAACCAAACACTCCGAACGATATAATCTTACGAGCTTTTGAAATGGAATCAAAAAATATCTCCCTGAAAAATAAGATCCTTATCTATGTCATCCTGGGCACTTTTTTAGTGCTATCAGTATCTGGTATGGTCAGTATTTCTACTGTGACAGCTCAGCAGGAGGAAATGGCATATCAGCAGTCAATAGAACTGACCCGGGAATATGCAAATTATTTCGATGGAAATACCAGAGCTAACCGGGGTATAGTTAAAACTATCTCTACAACGATGAGCAATTATGAAGCAGCTGACAGGGATGAAGTGAACGCCATGCTAAAAGGCATACTTCTGGAAAACCCACAGCTGGTCGGAGTCTATGTTGGCTATGAACCCAATGCCTTTGATGGAAAAGACGCTGAATTCACAGGAAAGGAAGGTCATGATGAGACTGGAAGGTTCGTTCCATACTGGAACACGATAAACGGTCCGATCAGTGTTGAACCGCTTGTGGATTATGAGACCTCGGAATATTATCAGGGACCAAAGCAGCTCAAGCAAAGTGTTGTCACCGAACCGTACCTTTACCAGGGAATACTGATGGTGAGCTATGACTCTCCGATAATCAGGGATGGTGAGTTCGTTGGGATCAGCGGGGTTGATGTTTCGCTTAACTATTTTGATGAGGTTGTTTCAGATGTTTCTGTTTTTGATACCGGCTATGCTTTTGTTACAAGCAATAGCGGAAAGCTGTTGACACATCCTGAGCATAAGGAATGGATCGGTATAAGGAATCTGGATGATTTTGGAGTTTCGGAGATCTCTGAGATGGCAGTCGACATCAGTGATGGAAAAGGCGGTTACATTGAAACAATTGATCCTGTCACAGGCAGAGAAGTTGTGATGTTCTATGAGCCTATTGCAGGAGGGTCCTATAGTTTTGTCCTCTGTGCACCGAAAGATGAGATGCTTGCGGGAGTAACCGTTCTGAGGGAAAGGCTGCTCTCTATGTCCCTGTTCTCGGTCGTTCTCGTAGGCGGAGTCGCATATATGGTCGCACGCTCCACAGACAACTCCATCAAAAAAATGTTATATGACTTTAAACTGATATCTGATAAAGCATTGGTCGGTAATTTTGATACAAGGGCTGATACCAACGTACAGGTTGATTTTAAGAAGATCCCTCAGGCCCTCAACCAGATACTGGACAATATGGGCAGGCTTACAAAAGAAAATGAAAAAGCCATGGATGCCATGTTGCATGCAAAGATAAAAGCCGAGAATGCGGATCGTACCAAGACTGAATTCCTCTCAAATATGAGCCATGAGCTAAGGACGCCCCTTACTTTGATCATCGGTTTTTCAAAGGTACTTGACAGTGAGAACTTCGGCTCCTTGAACGAACATCAGAAGAAATACACCTCAGATGTAATTCGAAATGCAAATCATCTCCTGGAACTGATCAGTGATCTTATGGATTTCTCAAAGATAGAGATCGGAACGATGGAACTTCATATTAATGAATTCGTAGTGGCTGAGGCTATCGATGAAGTTGAAGAATTGGTGAAACCTCTTGCTTCAGAGAAGAGCATCGAACTGATATCTAATGTCGAAATTGAAACGCCTTCCATAAATGCGGACAGGATAAAGTTCAAACAGATCCTTTACAACCTTATGAGCAATGCTATTAAATTCACACACAAAGGAGGATCTGTGACCATTGGTGGAAAAATATCCGATGAGTCTTTACAAATGTTCGTAAAGGATACAGGTATCGGTATTTCATCAGAGGATAAGGATAGACTGTTCAATCCTTTCTATCAGGTGGATGGTTCAAGCACCAGAGAGTATGGTGGTACCGGACTCGGTCTTACACTTGTCAGGAAATTCGTTGAAATGCATGGTGGAGATGTATGGGTGGAAAGTGAAGTTGGCAAGGGTAGTACATTCACATTTACAATTCTGGCAGTACAAATGGTTGATGAGGAGTAATAGCACTTCTGTATGAAGTTCTTCAATTTCCTCCAACACCACCGAATTATCAGATCGGCTTTTTGCACTTCATACTTTTTATCACACATTTTCAAAAACAGGCTATAAAATAGGGTTTATGTAGTAACCAAAGCGTTTAAACATCGCAAGTAGTATTAACCTTAATAACTAGAGTACACCAATCCCCATACAGGAGAATATAAAAAATGGTCTCAAAGACACTTCCATTCACAAAGGAACAGATACTGGAGATAAGAGAGCAGTACCCGACCCCTTTCCACGTCTATGATGAGAAGGCTATAAGGGAGAACGCAAGGAAGCTCAAGGATGCTTTCAGCATTCTAGAGGGATTCCAGGAATTCTTTGCCGTCAAGGCTTTGCCAAACCCATACATCCTTAAGGTACTGAAGAGCGAAGGCTTCGGTGCAGACTGCAGCTCACTTCCTGAACTGATCCTTTCCGAGAAGTCAGGCATTGTTGGTGAGGACATCATGTTCAGCTCCAACGACACCCCGGCAGAAGAATTCGTAAAAGCAAAGGAACTTGGTGCGATCATCAATCTTGATGACATCAGCCACATCGAGTTCCTTGAGGAGACCGCAGGCCTTCCTGAGCTTGTCTGTTTCAGGTTCAACCCGGGTCCATTGAAGGGAGGAAACGTCTTCATCGGAAATCCTGAAGATGCAAAATACGGATTCACAAAGGAACAGCTCTTTGAAGGATACAGGATGCTCAAAGAGAAAGGCGTCAAACGCTTCGGAATGCACACAATGGTGGCATCCAACGAGCTTGACCCCGAATACTTCATCGAGACTGCAAAACTGCTTTTCGACACCATCGTCGAGATCTCAAAAGAGCTTGACATCCGCTTCGAGTTCGTGAACCTTGGTGGCGGTATCGGTATCCCTTACAGGCCAGAGCAGGAACCTGTCCCATATGACGTCATTGCAAAGGGCGTCAAGGAAGAGTATGACGCAAAGATCAAGGCGAACGGACTTGACCCGCTGAAGATCTTCCTCGAGTGTGGCCGTACCATCACAGGTCCTTACGGATACCTTGTCACAGGAGTAAGACACCTCAAGCACATCTACAAAGACTACGTAGGAACAGATGCATGTATGGCAAACCTCATGAGACCGGGTGTATATGGTGCGTACCATCACATAACCGTCCTTGGCAAGGAAGGCCAGCCTGCAACACACAAGTATGATGTCACAGGTTCCCTATGTGAGAACAACGATAAGTTCGCCATTGACAGGATGCTTCCTGAGATCACACGTGGTGACATTATCGCAATTCACGACACTGGTGCCCACGGTCATGCAATGGGATTCAACTACAATGGTAAGCTTCGCTCTGCTGAACTTCTGTTGAGGGAGGACGGCACCTTTGTCCAGATAAGAAGGGCAGAGACCATTGATGACTACTTCGTCACCCTTGACATGGATGGTCTTGAGAACTTCAATTAAGAAAAAGAACTCTGTTTCCAAAACGGCAAATTGTACATCTCCGGGGGGTGATCCTTCCGGGATCTTATCTCTTTTTCTTTTACATCTTCATTTTTTCATTTACTTCTTTTTCTTTTCAACATGTCTTGCTGACAAAACATTCTGAATTGAAACTTTTATTAAGTTCAAGCTCTCTTTATTATTGATGACTGATAAGGACGAAGAAAAGGATAGCTTAATATTCGTGATACAGAAGCATCATGCAACCAACCTTCACTATGACCTGCGTCTGGAGATGGATGGTGTTCTCAAAAGCTGGGCCATACCCAAGGAACCCCCCACAGTGGAAGGTATCAAGCGCCTTGCCATCCATGTAGATGACCATGATCTCGATTACGCTGATTTCGAAGGCACGATACCCGAAGGCAGCTATGGTTCGGGGAAGGTCGAGATATGGGACCGGGGTATCTTTGAGCCTGAGAGTATCAAAGAAAAGAAGATCGTTTTCAGTCTTTCAGGTGAAAAAATGAAAGGCAAGTTCGTCCTCGTAAAGACGAACTTTGGTAAGTACGATAATGACTGGCTCTTCTTTAAGAAAAAGGAATGATCCTTTAATTCATGTCATTCTGAACCGGGTCTTATCGTATTTTTCTCTGTCTCATCATACCATCTGTCAGGTAACTTATAGCTGATAGTGGGATCATATTCCTGAGGCAGGAAGAACTTTGTTCCCCTGTCATCAAGTGCTTCCTCAAATCCCGGATCAATGGAATCGAGCTTTTTCATTTCAGTTTCACCCGATACAGCTTCCCCTACCCTGTAGTGTGCAAATCTCTTGTTATAGAGCACGGATTTCGACATCGGGTCGATCTGCAATGCCTTTTCATAGTATCCGATGGCACCCTCCACATCACCAAGGATATTGGCAATGAATCCCATGTTATACCATGCTGTTATGCTGTTTGGCTGTAGTTCGACCGCTTTTGCATAGTAGTTCGATGAAGCGACGTAGCTGCTTGTAAGATATGCAGCAGTTCCCTTATTGTACCATGCAGCGGCATTGTTGGGTTCGATCTCAAGGACCCTGTCATAGTTATACATTGCTCCATTGTAATTACCGCTCAGATAGAGTGTAAATCCCTTCATGTTAAGAGCTTTCGTGTTGTTGGGGTCATTTGCGAGTATGGCATCATAGCAATTTATCGCTCTTCCGTAATTTTCCATGTTCTCATATGCTTCAGCTAACCTGTAAAGTACAGATGGATCAGTGATCTCAGTTGAAAGTATTTGATCATAGGATGCGACGGCATCTTCTGTTCTGTTTACCCCTTTAAGCGCAAGACCCTGCGCGAACAGTACCTCTATGTTGTTCGGTTCAGCCTTCAGAACCTTATCGTAGGACATAATTGCCGATTCATAGTCCCCTATACGGTATGATGTATCTCCGCGATACTGCCAGCCTTCAAGGTTTTCAGGGTCAAGTTCCAGAAGCTTATCATATGACGCCAGTGAATTTTCATACTGCCCGAGCTTGGCATAAGAAAGTCCTCTCATGATCAATGATTCTGTGTCGTCAGGCTTGATCCTGAGGGCATTGTCATAGCATTCAACTGCGTGGTAGTTGTCTCCAATGTTGCTGTAGTCCTGTCCAAGATAGAACCATGCATCACGAGAATCAGGGTCAAGTTCAACTGCTTTCCTGTAGTTCTCGATAGCTTCTATTTGTCTTCCCTGCATATCCAGTGTCCTTGCTCTCATGAACCACATTTCGCTGGAATCAGGGTCTATAAGAATAGCTTTATTGTATGAGCTTAAGGCTGCAGCATATTCTCCTGAGTTCTGGAGAGCATTTCCCTGTGCGAACCATGCATCTTCTGCATGAGGTTCAACACCTAACAGGTCCACATCACCAGATGTGATATCATTGGCACCAGTCTGGCTATAATATTCATTTCCATTGTCCAGGTCTATTACCTTGAACATATCAAAAAGACTTGGTCCTGCAAGTGAACCGCTGACAGCCGGAACATTCGAGGAACTGTTGAGCCTTTCCATTTTGCTGAGAGTTACCTGCATCTGGGTGTTTACAGCCTGGTTTGTGGGTTCGTAGGCCAGAGCTGTCTGGTAAACATCGATAGCTTCCTGATAACGGTCAAATTTTGTCAGTATCCTTCCCTTCCTGTAATATGAATCAACGAAATCAGGCTTCTGTTCGATCACCATGTCATATGCTTTGATAGCTTCATCATATTTTCCGAGATGATCGAGCTCAAGGGCAAGCGCATACCATGCGAGTGTGAACTCCGGTTCGATCTCTACCGCTTTCCTGTAGCAGGAAACAGCTTCGTTATATCTACCCAGAGCGTCAAGATCAAAACCTTTCTGGTACCATGCCTGTGAACATGAGGGGTCTTTTTTCAGGGCTGCAGTGTAACTTTCCACAGCTTCGCTTTTCCTCCCCAATTCATCAAGAGCAACTGCTTTGTTGTACCAGACGGACGGATGATTTGTTTCAATTTCGAGTGCTTTGTCAAAACTCTCTACAGCATTTTCATATTGTCCCTGCTTCAGGTAGATGGAACCTTTATCGAACCATATCTTTGTAGATTCCATCTTGAAATTGGGAGTCTGATCATAGCAATTCTCCTCATTGCTTGTGTTCAGTCGCGAGATGGCCGGGTCCTGTAAGTTTGTGTTTAATTGTGAAATGGCCGGGTTCTGTAAATAGATCTTTGCAATGGTATCGGGATCGATCCCAAGGGCTTTATCATAGCTAATAAGGGCTTCATCATATCTTCCAATAAGATCGAGAACCAGTCCCTTCTTTTGCCATGCGTTAGCGTTGTCGGGATCGAGCTTGATGACCTGTCCATAACCTGCCAAAGCTTCCTGATATTGTTCGGCCGATCTGAATGCTTCACTAAGTCTGAACCATGCATCCACATTGTAAGGATCAAGCTCAGTGACTTTCTTGTAAGATTCTATTGATTTTCCGGTCTCACCACGAATCTCCTGTGCCTGCGCCTTGCTCAACCATGCATCGATGTTGTTCGGATCGAACCCTATCACCATATCATATGCCTTGATCGCATTTTCATAGTCTCCAAGGCTGTAGTATGCCTGGCCTTTATGGTACCATATGGTAGTGTTGTCGGGATCGATCTTCAGTGCTTCATCATAAAATGTGACAGCATTGGAAGCTTTACCTTTTTCGACAGAGTTTGTGGCTTTTTCATAATAGTTGGATGCACGTTCCATCTGTAGTTCGAGGAAGTTCCCATAGATCTTCATTGCTTCATCATGTTTGCCAATGTTGTCCATGGCCTGTGCCTTGTGATAAAGTATGATCGTTTCTTCTTCGGTCATCTCTTCCTTTTCTTCGGAAACTGTCATTTCAGTATCTGTATTGCTGGAATTATTTGAACCGACGGTTCTTGTAAGGTACTTTTGAATAGATACCAGTGCCTGATCATACGTAGAAATAGCAGATTCATAGTCTCCTTTTTTCGAGAATGCCATCCCCTTTTTAGTAATTGTCATTACATCACCGGGCTGCATCTCAAGTATCAGGTCATACTGTTCTATCGCTTTATCGTACTCCCCAAGCAGGTAATATGTTGATGCTTTATTGTCAAGTGCTTCAACATAATCCGGATCGATGTCAAGGGCCATATCGTATTTTGACAACGCCTGCTCATAGCTTCCGTTCAATGTGAAGGCGATTCCTTCTTCATTCAGTTCTCTGGCCTCGAAGTTAAGGCATTGGGCTTGGAGGCTAAATCCAGAGATAATGAAGACAACGATCAGTAAACTTAGAATGGATCTTTTTGCTACCATATTTAAACCCATCAATGATTTTTCAGAAATAATTCTAATTTCGCCATTCAGCAAACCAAATCATCTTTCTAGCGTTAGCTATTGTTTAATCTATAAGTAAGATCTCACTATTTTTTTATCTTGTTTTTTATATTATGAAGTGTTACTTATGCCGAAGCTATTCACTATCTTTTTTGATAAGATACAAAATAGCTCCAAACAAATAAAGTTTTCCATTAGTCAGCAAATCTTGTCTTCCTTTATATATTCATTCATTAATCAAAACCCTCAAAGATGGTTTCGTACGCATCAGTCCAGTGCAGTTGTGATCCACATGCAATGAACATGGCCACTGCTATTGCTTCGGCGATCTCTTCTTCCGTTGCACCGTTCTCTTTTGCTCTTTCTGAATGTATCTTTACACACTTCTCACATCTCATAAGGACTGCTGATGAGACTGCTATGAGCTCCTTGACCTTAAGGTCAAGTGAATTGTTCCTGAATATTGCTGAGCGCATATCTGTGAAAGCTTTAGAAGCTTCTGGTAATTTATCATCCAAAAATGTCATATTATCTCTCCGGTTCTGTTTATCTTATATAGTATGATAGGATATGAATTCGATTCATTTCTGCTTTATCCGGTTGATCAAATTTTGTCTGGTCCTATCTGGTCGCACATGATTACTCATTAGTAGCACGCTTGATCCTGTAAACAAGCCATACATAGTCCTTTTCCAGTTCTTCGCATTTGACCAATTCCAAACCGATTTTTCCGGGTTTAGTTATATTTGCGAATAGTCCATCGGTTCTATTTCCTGTTAAAGTGGGCAGTACTATCAGGCTGATCTCATCAACAAGATCCTGCTCGAGCAACGCTCCGTTAAGTTTGCTACCGCTGTCCACAAGGACAGTTTCGGCTTCATACCTGTCGGCCAGTAGCTTAAGTGCTTCTTTAAGGTCAACGTGTTTTTCACCTGTCAAAATGTAATCATAGTCTCTTTCTTTAAGATAGTCCAGGTAATCCGATGGTGTTGATGCTGATACAAGCACAACGACATCACGGCACATCTCGAATCTCCGGAACACATGCAAAGATCCTTTCAGGATGCCTTTTGAGTCAACGATAGCCCATATCGGTACCGTTCTGTCTCTTGCAGGCTTCTTCAGATCATCATACTCTTCCAGCGGGACTCCGCCGAACATCTCTATTCCAGTCTTAGCAGTGTTTGCTCCCACCAGGTGAACATCTTCTCCAAAGCTTGCAGCTGTTCCGTAATGGATCTCCATATCGACATCAACATCACGGAATGAGCCGTCAAGGCCAATTGAATTGTGAATTATCACTTTTGGCTTTGGCATGTAACCCCTGAGTTAAATTGTTCTCTTAAGTGAAAAAAGCTACTGTTGAAAAGAGATCTATTCTTTAAAGATATCAAATCTGAATTCTGCCAAATTCTTAGTCTAACTGTAAATTGGTGAAGTCAGACATTTTTGTTCTCGCTTCTTTTTTATTTATTCGCATCTTATCTTTAATTGAGTATATTGAATTTAATGAGAATCAATGCTTATGGTGGTTTCCAAAATGCTTGAAGGATGGATCGAGAACTGTCCCTGGCATAACAGGGATATCGAATTACTTGAATGCATGAAGTGTGAACATTTCACCAAGATCGACTGCATTTTCATCGTTTGTGGATACAAAGAGAGATATTCAAAGCGCCGAAAGACATATCGTGATTCTGAGACCAATGAAGAGGCTATCAGGTGTGACCTGTCCTGAATCGGATCGTATGTTCCGCTTTGCTGTACTTTCAGTTATGCTCAGAAATGTAAACACCTGCAAGTACAAGTCCTGCACTGATCAATACGTAAATGTTCGGCATATTACCAATTATTATGCAGTCTCCTATTATTGCCACGATCGGGAGCAGGTAGATTCCATTGGTAGTGGTCGCCGGTCCTGCAAGTTTGATCGCTTTGTTCCAGTACAGGAATCCCAGAGCTGAACAGAAAACTCCAAGGTAGATGAGTGTAGCAATGACGACCAGAAGGTCATGCTGTGACACTATATCTATCCTGAGATCCTGCGCTTCGTAAATTGCAAAGGGGAGGAGGAAGACCGTACCGGCCAATGTAAGATCACGGCAAACGACGAGTACATCCCTTGAACCCATGCGATCGATGATAAGGGTATAGAATACCCAGGAGAAGACCGATCCGAACATAAGGAAATCTCCAAGAGGGTTCAGTTCAAGGTTGAACTTCCCGTTCAGGATCAGCAGGCCGACACCGACAAAAGCAATGAATGCGCCGAGATATTTTTTTGGTCTTGAGAATTTTCTTCTGAGCGCATCGACGGTTAAAAGGAAGAAGACCGGTACTGTGGCGCTTATAAGTGATGAGTTCGTGACCGTTGTGAATATCAGGGCCACGTTCTCGAATATGTAATAGCAGGTGATTCCCAGGAAACCGGCAATTATGACATACCATCTCTCATCTTTCCTGTAGTCTTCCTTCTTCCTGCAAATTGCGAAGAGAAGGATCGTGGCGATAACAAAACGGGTAATAGCTATCGTTGCAGGCTGAAGGTGCTCGAGCAATACTTTTGTGGCAACGAAGGAGAATCCCCAGATAGTGACGACTATCAGCATGTAGATAATTCCCTTTGTACGATCTTCCATCTTTACCACCCATTATCAGCGATCATTATCAGGATTGTCCATCTGAGCATGTATTTTTATATATTGGTTTCGATATGTACAATCACATAAGGCTATCATTAAGATAGATGCCTAAAAAGGAAGACCTCATGTGATCCGATCGATACTGGACAATGACCTTTACAAGTTCACAATGCAGATGGCTGTGCTGGAACTTTTCCCTGATGCCCGTGCAGAGTACCATTTCATAAACAGGGGAGAACAGAAGTTCACTACCGAGTTCGTGGCAGAACTGCGCAGGACCATCGATGAGGATATTGTCGGACTGGCATTGACCGATGAGGAATACTTCTGGCTTAAGGAGACTTGTCCTTTTTTCAAACCATCCTATATTGAGTATCTTAAGAACTATCGTTTCGATCCTTCAGAGGTTAGCCTTTCCCTTACCGATGACAATGATCTTGACCTCTGCATAGAAGGTCCCTGGCACAGTTCCATCCTCTGGGAGATCGTTCTCATGGCCACCATCTCAGAGCTTTATTTCACCATAGTGGAAAAGGACTGGCTGGACAGGTTCGCATCCAATGGCGATGATCCCGAGACGACCCTTATGAACGAGTATGGGAACCTTATGAGCGAAATGGGTGGAGAACTAAGTTCAAATGGTTGCATCTTCTCTGAATTCGGGACCCGACGCCGCAGGGGATTCAAACTGCACGACAAGGTGGTCGATGTCCTGCATGGGCTTGAATCATTTGCGGGTACAAGCAATGTATATCTTGCCAAAAAATATGGGATCCGTCCCATTGGTACTATCGGCCATGAATGGATCATGGGGAATTCCGCACTTGTGGGACTTCGCAACGCAAACCTTTTCGCGTTCGAGAACTGGGTGAAGGTCTACAAAGGCAATCTGGGTATTGCACTGAGCGATACGTTCGGTTCAAAACCATTCTTCAGGAACTTCGGCCTTGAGCTTGCCAAACTTTACGATGGTGTACGTCATGACAGTGGCGATCCGTTCAGGTTCGCGGATGAGGTCATCGACCATTACAGGAAACTGGGTATCGACCCCATGAAGAAATCACTTGTTTTCAGTGACTCCCTTCATGTCAGGGATGCTGTAAGGCTGAACGAGTATTGCGAAGGAAGGATCAACTGCAGTTTCGGCATCGGTACAAGCCTGACGAACAATTCGGACTTCTTCAGTTACAGCCCTCCTCTCAACATGGTGATCAAGCTCCACAAGATCGATGACATACCTGTGGTAAAGCTCAGTGATTCTGTGGACAAGGCCACAGGGGATCGCGATGCTTTAAGGGTTGCCAACTATGTTTTTGGTAGGAAAGGGCTGGATGATTAAGCATTTTTTATGGATTTGATATCATATTCCAATGTCATATCATATAGACCCTGTTCTACTCCTGCAAAGTCAGATCGTAATATTTATATGTCGAGATCTTAGATACTACTTATTGAATTATTATTGATTGTTTCGGTGGGATCATATTATGTTCCCTGATCGAATATAGCATTCAATAACAGGGTTTCAAGTTCAATATAAGTCCATATCTTTGAATGCCGGATCATGGGGGTACTATGACACAGTTCATAACAGGATCGGAAAGAAAAAAGCTGTTCGCTCGTCTTCATCATCATCTTTTCTGGGCAGGACAATTGATACCATACGAAATAGAGATAGATGGGGAAAAGATAGAGTTGCATGAATTGGTATGGCAACTTCTTAATAAAAAGGAATTATCAGATACGGATCATGATCATATCGATCATTTGATCTCGTTATTGTCAAAAAGGGAAAAACAGGATGAGGCAAAACTGAAAGAAATGGATCTGACCCCTCAGGAAGCAACGGTTCTGTTTGATGAGACTGCAGCACTTTTGCGCACCATTATGGATCTGAAGGAAATAGAATCTGGTGAGGATAAAGATCGAAGAGGACGTTTTGATCACCGGACAGTTCAAAAAAGGGTAGATGATGCTAAAAACTGGGCAAATTTCTTAAAAGATGTAAAAAGTTGAACCTCTCATCGTTCTATCTGAAGTTTGGCAGCTATTGCCATTTTTCAAAGAGAATAACGGATGAACACAGGTTCCACTCTAAAGAAAGCACATGATCCCATGTTAATAACACTTAAGTAACTGACAACCAACATATTAGTAATTAGTAAAATGGGGTGCTTATATGAGATCTAAACTAATTGTTGTATTGCTCTTAGCAGTGATATTGTTGGCAGGACCATCCGTGGTTTCAGCGAAATCCAGCTTTTTGTCATCTTTTAATCAGTACTATGATACTGAGGACTCAAGACTTGATTCCTGTGCGGTATGTCACACTGGTCCAAATGGAGGATCCCTAAATCCCTATGGAAGGGCATATTCAGAAAGTGGAAGAAATTATGCATCAATTGAAACTCGTGACTCGGATATGGATGGATTTAGCAATCTGGAGGAGATCGATGCCCTGACCTTTCCGGGAAATGCCAATGATCAGCCAGAACCTGCCTCTGAAGTTGTTCCTGAAACGGTCGACAATGCAACCGGGACACCAGTTGATGAGATAACAGATGATCAAAGCATGGATGGGTCAATTGTCGATGAAGTTCAGGAAGGAACAATTACTGAAGTGAACGACAGTGGTACAACAACTGAACAGGAGTCCCCGGGTTTTGGAGCCATTCTTGCATTTGTCGGTGTGATGGCAGTAGTTTGTATGAAAAGAAGATGATAATGTACCATCACTGAAATGAAACTAAAATACTAAATTCCAAATTATTAATGTGCATGCCTGGCAGGCATTTGATGCTACTACAAAGCCAGGTCATGATCTTTTTAAATTGAACGATCATTTGAATGCTGAAGATAAGCTGCCAGTGGGAATCCAACCAATGTTGGTAACCAGAATGAGAACATCCTATAGACAAGGATGACCACGACCATAATGGAAGACTGAACACCAAGTCCACTATAAAGCGCAGCCATGGTACCCTCCACAACCCCAACACCGCCGGGGATAAGAAAAGCCATCTTTCCAAAAAGTAAGGGTAGGCCATATCCGGTCAATAGTACGCCGGGACTTACACTGTGACCGGTTGCAACAAATAGGAAATAAAGGGTCATCATATCAAAACCAGTATTGATGACAGCACCTGCTGCTGGACCACGCCATCCTCCATTGCGTAACAGATCTATAGAATCAAACATCTTAGAGATGGTTTCTTCAGTATTATGCGGAGTGTAAGGTCTATGGATCAGCCTGGAAAGGTGACTTGCAGATCCAATTGATATGGAAATGAACTTCTGACGATGACCATATCCCCATATGAAAAGACCTGCACATAGTCCCATGACCAGGAGTATGGCAGTGAAGGTGATCAATTGCAGGTTCGAAAGTTGATGCACAATAAGCAAGTGTATCATGCCGAAGATAGATAAAATAAATAAGACCACATTGTTGTAAAACGAAGGCAGTGTCCCTGCCAGACCTGCACCCTCTTTACGAATGCCTTTTTTTTGCATCCACTTATAGGTGGCTGCTGCATTACCAACCATACCGCCAGCTATGAGACCAATGCTGGAAGCTGCAAGTGTTATGATAACACCCCATATTATCGGCAAACGTTGACCAGTGATAGCAACTGTTTCCTTAAGCAAATAGCCACTGCCAAAGTAACTAATGATCTGGGCACCTACAGCAGTGAGTACGGCCCATAGTATCATTGTGCGGATAACATGAACTGAATTTTCCAGAGTCGTGAACTGGGGCAGGATAATATGCACTGCTAAACCAAGTAATACAAGCTGTAGAAGATATCGACCTGCCTGAATTTTCAGCTTTGGTACCGAAGACCGGAAAGAATTGTTCTTTGTTTTATTCATTATAAGTAATCCTTTCAGGAATTGCGTTCATTATCAAAGCGCATGGATAGATAGTCCTTAACAGTTTTTATTTATATGGATACAGTTTTAATAGATACTTTTGATGATGAAGTACATCAGGAAATACGCTCTATCTAAAAATTGAGAGATTTTAATACAAGTATTTTTTGGCTATGATTTATCAAGAGATCTCCAATTGAATAATTCTTATTTTGTTATTTGCATAGTTTTATATCTTCGACTTTCTTATGTTTAATGGGGATTATTTTTGGAGGTATATTATGGAAAAAGTACTTGAAGAGATTCGGCAAGACGTAGACAGACTGGCAGAAAAGACAGGCGAAGATGCAAAATTGATAAATGAAAAGCTTAAGGGTAAGCTTAGTTCCTTCGCTACAGATGTTAAGTCTATAGATCTCAAGAGTGATATCAAAGAACTTGAGGTAAAGATAGATGAACTGGTTGACAGGACAGGTAATTCTGCAAAATTGCTTGCTTCCGAGGTAAAACAGGAATTTGCCACTATAACTGAAAGGATAGCGCTTCAAAAACATATAGACAATGTAAGCAAAGATCTCGATGAGCTTGCAGAAAAGACCGGAAACGAAGCATCGAAGCTAGGAATGAAAATAAAAGAAGAGATGATATCTCTATCAGATTCGATCAGATCAATAGACGTTAAGGAAGAGGTCGAGGAGATAATCTCCAAGGTTGAAAAGCTTGTAGATGCCACCGGGGAGGGTGCAAAAAAACTGGCGGTTGAGATCAATGAAGATATCAACAACCTCTTGAAAAAGATTTGAAATTTGTTAAATTGGATTGACACAAGCGTTCCGGTTGTGGTATATCTCAGGGAAAGACTCTTATTAAAAAATATGTACAAAATTCATACTGGTACTTGAGCTTACTTTGTATTATGTGCTGAATAAGTCGAGAAATGTTAATTAATCATTGACAATGTGATCACAGATGGCCGGTAATATTTTGGTAGGTAGTGTACCAGTAGAACATCTTTTTATTTTTATACTGATTTTAATAGTCACTATTTTTTTGGCTATTCTAATTTATGCTCTCATTAGAAGATTCCTGGATAATAGAATATCGGAAAATCAATCCAAAATAATAGCTATAGTTTTCCAGTATTCAGTTATAACTATTGGTTTGTATTATGGAGTCTATCACATACTTAAATTAGATATTACCGCTTTAGCTGCATCATTCGGAATTGTAGGTATTGCCGTTACTTTTGCTTCACAAGACGTGATACAAAATCTTATTGCAGGTATACTAATTATTACACAAAGACCAATTCGAATTGGAGATTGGATTGAGATCGGTGGAAGTCCTGAAACTGAAGTTAGTAAAGTAAAAGAGATTAAATTGACAAGTACTACTTTGAGAAACGCTAATGGAAGAATTATATACCTGCCTAATTCGTTTATACTTTCATCCAGAATCATAAATTATACAAAGTCCGGAATTCTGGAAATACCTTTGCAGTTGGCAATTCCTTATAAATCTGATTACAGTAAGATCAAGTCGATCATAATAGAAATTGCGTATGAGAATAAAAGAATACTGCCAGTTAATTTATCACAAAAAGAAGAGATTGCTACATACAGTCTATCAAATTTGTCCAATATCATGGGGTTAGTTGAAGACAAGACCGATCTAAACAGATTCCCACCCAGAATTCTATTTAGCAACATATCTGGTGGCAGTGTTATACTCGACATAAGGCTGTGGATAAAAGAAATCGAAACAAAAGATGAAATCGTAAACGAATTTTTAGAAGCACTGATTGAAAGATTAAAAGAAGAAAATATTGAACTGTAACAACTTAGGATTCTGTAGGGATCATTGAAATTGAAAGTTTTTGAATACCTTTGGAATTATTAATTGCATATGCAAATGCAATTGGGTCTGGATAATCCGGAGGGGTCGCATGGATAGATGTGGTCGTAGTAACTTTTTCTGCAAGGGATATGAGTTGACTTTCAGTTTTGATATCTAACAACCCATTGATGTCAAGTGAGAAGTCCTGATAGTTGTACTTCCGTCTTCGACTTTGCTCATTCACTTAAGCACAGCCGTCCGTTGCTCCGTTAATGTCATATATAGCAAACACGGATTATCAGCATCACATTTCAGGCAATAATATGCTTTTTTTCAGGGCAACCATACATTGAAAAGCTATACAGTTGCCAATGCAGCCGAAAACGCATTTTCTCATGGAGGAAAAAGATGATCGAAGCTTATCTAAAACATGAAGAGGAGAGGAACGCTCAGGGAATCCCTGCACTTCCTCTGGATCCGGAACAGACTTCTGAACTTTGTGAATTGTTACAGAATCCTCCCGCAGACCAGGAGGAGTTCCTGCTCAACCTGTTCACGGAACGTATCTCCCCTGGTGTGGACCCGGCTGCAAAGGTCAAGGCGGATTTCCTTGGCAAGATACTCTCAGGAGATGTTTCTTCACCTCTCATAGACAAGAAGGAAGCCATCAGGATCCTTGGGACAATGATCGGTGGCTACAATGTCAGTTACCTTATCGAAGCCCTCAAGGATGGCGAAGTGGCAGACGATGCTGCTGTTGCGCTTTTAGGCATAACACTGGTCTATGAGGCCTTTGACGAGGTAGTTGAACTCTCAAAGACAAATGAAGCTGCCAAAAAGGTCCTTGAGAGCTGGGCCAATGCAGAATGGTTCACAAGCAGGCCAGGTATCCCTGAGACCATTACTGTAAAGGTGTTCAAGGTCGATGGCGAGATAAACACCGACGACTTCTCCCCTGCAAGTGCTGCATGGAGCCGTCCTGACATACCCCTCCATGCACTGGCAATGGGTAACACCCGCTTCCCCGGTGGCATCGAGGAGATGGCAGAGTGGCGTGAGAAAGGACATGAGGTTGCCTTTGTCGCCGATGTGGTGGGAACAGGTTCTTCCCGTAAGTCCGCCTGCAACAGTGTGCTCTGGCACATCGGTCAGGATATCCCATACGTTCCTAACAAGCGCCGTGGCTGCGTGATCATCGGAACCGCAATAGCTCCTATCTTCTTCAACACAGCCGAGGACTCAGGTGCACTGCCTCTGCAAATGGATGTAAGCAACCTTCAGAAAGGCGACATCATCACCATCAACACTGTAAAGGGTGAGGTCACAGATGAGAACGGCAATGTCCTTTCCACTTTTGACCTCAAGCCTAACACACTGGCAGATGAGTACCGTGCCGGTGGCCGTATCCCTCTCATTATCGGCAGGTCCCTGACCGCTCAGGCTCGTGAGGCACTTGGCCTGCCTGAGACTGACATATTCACAAAGCCCGACAATCCTGTACCGAAACCCGGACAGGGCTATTCCCTTGCACAGAAGATCGTTGGTCGTGCATGTGGCGTGGAAGGTATCCTGCCAGGCACCGCCTGTGAGCCGGTAATGGCCACAGTCGGTTCCCAGGACACCACCGGCCCTATGACCGCCGATGAGCTCACAGAGCTTGCCTGCCTCAGGTTCCAGGCCCCGATGTTCATGCAGTCATTCTGTCACACAGCAGCCTACCCCAAGCCTGCAGATGTGAAGATGCACAAATCACTTCCAAATTTCGTTTCCGAGCGTGCAGGTGTTGCCCTGAAACCCGGTGACGGTGTCATCCACAGCTGGCTCAACCGCCTGCTAGTCCCGGACACAGTTGGTACCGGTGGCGATTCCCATACCAGGTTCCCTATAGGCATATCATTCCCGGCAGGTTCCGGTCTGGTAGCCTTCGCAGGAGCTCTTGGATTCATGCCTCTTGATATGCCGGAATCCGTGCTTGTACGTTTCAGCGGCAAGCTCAATCCTGGCATCACACTGCGTGATGTGGTCAATGCTATCCCATACTATGCTATCAAGCAGGGTCTGATGACCGTTCCTAAGAAGAACAAGATCAATATTTTCAACGGTCGCATCCTTGAGATCGAAGGACTTCCAGACCTCACCGCCGAGCAGGCATTCGAGCTTACTGATTCCGCTGCAGAGCGCTCAGCCGCAGCAGGTTGTATCCAGCTCAGTGAGGAGTCTGTATCCACTTTCCTGCGCTCCAATCTCGCATTGATGAAGAAGATGATCAAGGACGGCTACAGCGATGCAGAGACGCTCCAGAAGCGTATAGAAGCTGTCGAGGAGTGGCTGGCAGATCCAAAACTGCTCAAGGCCGATCCGAACGCGGAGTACGCAGCGGTCATAGAGATCGACCTTGCGGATATCAAAGAGCCTATCCTTGCATGCCCCAACGATCCTGATGATGTCAGGCTGCTTTCCGAGGTAGCAGGAACAGAGATCCAGGATGTCTTCATCGGCTCGTGCATGACCAACATCGGACACTTCCGTGCTGCAGCCGAGATCTGGCGTGACCAGAAGTTCAACTCTGATGTCCGTACCTGGATATGCCCGCCTACAAGGATGGACCAGGCACAGCTTAAGGAAGAATCCCTATTCTCCATATACAGTCAGGTAGGTGCGCGTATAGAGATCGCAGGATGCTCACTATGCATGGGTAACCAGGCCCGTGTACCGGATGACGCCACAGTGTTCTCCACCAGCACCCGTAACTTCGACAACCGTATGGGTGACGGAGCCCAGGTCTACCTTGGTTCAGCAGAGCTTGGAGCTGTCACCTCCAACCTTGGCAGGATACCAACTGTCGAGGAGTACATGGAAGTCTACAGGGAGAAGATCGAGCCGAAACAGGCCGAGATCTACAGGTATCTCCAGTTCGATGAAATGGAAGAATACCAGTAATAAGCACTGTCGAATTACCTTTGGAACTAAGTGCGTAACTTCAGAGTTCATTTAGCAATATGGGCGTACCTCGCCCATTCTTTACCTTTTTTCCTTAATCCTGCAAGCATCCACCGGATCAGAACAGGATGATCGATGAGTCGGTTTGATGGATCCGATCTAGATCTTAAATCTCTACCCAAAACTTAAATCAGTTCAATGGCATATTTAAATCGGGAGTGATAATTGTATGCCAACGATTGCACATTTTGATCTGCCTGCTGATGATCCTGAGCGGGCAAAGAAGTTCTACAGTGAACTATTTGACTGGAAGATCGAAAAAGTTGAAGGTCCTTTTGAATATTATTTCATCGAGACCACAGACCTTGAAGGCAATCCCGGACTTGGCGGGGGAATGGGACAACGTGGCAGTCCTGAACAGAGGATCACCAATTTTGTAGGGGTAACCTCTGTGGATGAGTATTGCGACCGCGTGAAAGAACTCGGAGGGACGGTGTTACAGACGAAGATGCCTGTCCCGGGTTGGGGATATCTTGCAGTTTGTATTGACACCGAAGGAAACACCTTCGGGCTATGGGAAGTTAACGAGAATGCAAAGTAAGGTTATCTATCAGGACCGTTCTGATACGGTTTGATCTTATCCGATCGGACCGGCTCTGCTTGGACATGTTTTTGAATCACGGGGGATACAAAATGAGTACAGATCTTGTAATAAGGGTAGGTGGAGCTGCAGGTCAGGGCTTGCAGACCATTGGTGTCGCACTTGCAAAGACCTTCAAGAAAAGCGGTTTCAACGTTTTTGCCACCCAGTTCTATCTTTCGAGGGTAAGGGGCGGACATAACACGTTCCAGGTACGTGTGAGCGATGAACCGATAAGGGCGATGACCGAGAAGGTGGACATCCTCATAGCTCTTGATGAGGAGTCCATTGAGGAACAGATCGAGGAGATGTCCGATGGTGTCATTATATTTGATAACGATGTCATTAAGATCGATAATACGGAAGGCCTTTTTTTCCACGTACCCATGCTTAAGATCGCAAAGGATGTCTGCGGTAACAAGATCTATTCCAATTCCGTTGCAAGTGGTGCTGCCCTTGGCCTGATGTGCTTTGAGTTCGATTACCTTGCAAAGGTCCTTACTGAGACATTCAAAAAGAAAGGCGATGAGATCATTGAGAATAACATCAAAGCAGCACGTGCAGGTTATGATTACGTGAAGGAGAACTTCACTTCAGGCTGTAAGTTCTCTGTTAGTGAACCTTCAGAAGATGATGGGAGGATGCTTATTGCAGGCAACGATGCCGTCGGACTTGGGGCACTTGCCGCCGGCGTACAGTTCCTGGCAGCGTACCCTATGACACCGTCCACAGGTGTCATGACCTACGTGGCTGCAAACGCTGATGACTTTAATGTTGTTGTCGAGCAGGCGGAAGATGAGATCGCTGCCCTGAACATGGTTCTTGGTGCTTCCTTTGCCGGTGCAAGGGCAATGACCACGACCTCTGGCGGTGGTTTTTCCCTCATGGCAGAAGCCCTTGGGCTCGCCGGTATGACAGAAACTCCTGCTGTAATATTCCTCTCCCAGCGTCCGGGTCCTGCTACCGGCCTCCCTACCATGACCGAGCAGGGTGACCTCCAGTTCGTACTGACCGCAGCACAGGGTGAGTTCCCTCGATGCGTGCTGGCTCCGGGGACGCCTGAAGACTGCTTCTACCTGACAGCTGAAGCGTTTAACATTGCTGACAAATACCAGATCCCGGTCTTTGTCATGAGCGACCAGTATCTTGCGGATTCCCTTTTCACATGCAAGAGGTTCGATCCATCAAAGGTCACTATTGAGAGGCATCTCATGACCGATGAGGAACTGGCCGAAAATGGTGAATACAAACGCTATGAACTGAACTCCACGGGAATCTCCCCCCGTGCAATTCCCGGCCAGGCAGGAGTGCTGGTGGCGGCTGACAGCGATGAGCACAATGAGTACGGTCATATAGACCAGACAATCGAGAACCGCATTCTCATGAACGAAAAGAGGATGAAAAAGCTCGATCTTCTGAGAACGGATATGGAAGGGCCGCATATCTATGGTCCAAAAGATGCACAAATAACTCTTGTGGGATGGGGTTCCACATACGGTCCCCTCATGGAGGTTGTGAATGACCTTATCAGTGAAGGCCATTCGGTGAACCATGTTCACTTCACTCAAGTTTTCCCCCTGCCTGTGGAAGCTGTAAAGAAAGTTCTTGGCAATGCCGGGACCATCGTATGTGTGGAGAACAATGCAACCGGGCAATTTGCAAGACTGCTTGAATGCGAGACCGGGGTGCATTTTTTTGAAAAGGTCCTTAGGTCGGATGGTAAGCCTTACAGTCCGGAATCCATAATACGTGCCCTGAGGGAAAAGGAGGTGATCTGATATGGTGAGTGTGGAGGATTACGGTGAATTCGAGACTGAATGGTGTCCCGGTTGCGGAAACTTTATGATACTCAAGGCTGTCAAGCGTGCCCTTGCAGAACTTGGGAGGTCACCTGATGAAGTTTTGATCACATCGGGTATCGGACAGTCAAGCAAATTGCCACATTACCTGAAATGCAATCTTTTCAACGGGCTTCATGGAAGGTCGCTGCCCCCGGCAATTGGTGCTAAGGTCGCCAATCATGAGCTGACGGTGCTTGCAGTTACAGGGGATGGTGACTGCTATGGTGAAGGTGGGAATCATTTCATACATAATGTCAGGAGAAATCCCGACATTACACTGATAGTTCATGACAACCAGATATATGGACTTACCAAAGGACAGGCTTCGCCTACAAGTGAAATTGGAATGAAGACAAAGGTGCAGACTCACGGCGTGTTCAACACCCCGCTGAACCCGCTTTCCCTTGCGATCTCCCTTGACTGCTCATTTGTAAGCAGGGGTTTTGCAGGTGATGTACCTCATCTTACCGAACTTATCAAGAAGGCCATCCAGCACAAGGGTTTCTCTCTTGTGGACGTCCTCCAGCCATGTGTTTCATTCAATAAGCTCAACACTTTCAGCTGGTACTCGGAAAGGGTCTACAGGATGGAAGAAGAGGACGAAGATTATGATCTGGCTGACAGGATGAAGGCCTTTGAAAAGGTTCAGGAGTGGGGAGAAAGAATACCTCTCGGTGTCTTCTACGTCAATGAGAAACCGACGTTCGAGGATCATCTTGATGTATTGAGATCAGGACCTTTGGTCTGCAATAAAGCTGATCCAAAGAAGGTTGGTGAGCTTCTTGACAGGTTCATCTGAACTTTCTTTTTTCCATTATTATCCCATTTTATTTCATCATTCTCTCATTTTTTCGTTTATTTTCATCAGATCAATGTGGAAATGTTGTTGTAGTTGAATATGAAAAATATCCCGAATATCATCATGAGGATCCCGCAGAAATACAGTACTTTTTTGTGGTTTCTTCTGGATATGAAATCCTTACCTTTTGCCGTTGATAATGATACTGTAAGAAGGTAGCCGAAGTCTGCGATCCAGTGGCCTGCCATAAAGGCTACTATGGCAATTGTACCTACAAGATATTCCTGAAGTATTATGGCACTTCCTGCTGTGAGCCACCAGAGCACATATGTGGGGTTTAGTACAGAGGTAAGTATCCCTGCAAGGAAAGGACTTTTCGCGATCCTGGTATTCCTGGCAGCTCCGGCTATGTCCATTGTGGAGATATCCTTTGCACTTTTTAAGATCAACAGTCCAAACAATATCATTATGATGCCGCCAATAATGGACATGTATGTAATAGTGCTACTTCCGATAAGGGAAGAGATTCCTCCTATTATCAGTAGTATCAGGGTGAGTTCTACTATTGAATGTCCGATGAACACAAAAGGTCCACTACGCCAGCCTTTTTCAAGTGATATACCTACTGTGGCGAGCATCATAGGTCCGGGGACAAGTGCAGCGGAAATGCCAATTGTAAATCCCAGGACAAGTGGTTTGATAAGTTCGATCATGATTCTCATTGACCAGATTATAGGGGCCATTTATAAAAGCATGTGTATAAATATTTGATGGCGCAGCATTCTGAAAAAATTAAATTGATTAGCTATATTTAGATAAAGTCAAGATCTATATCCGACCAGAGATCGGTACAGTCCGATCCCTGCTGCAATACACCAGAGTACAGGCCAGGATCTCGTGTAATCGGTATCTGCCAAAATAAAACCTATTGCAGTTGCCAGGAATATGGCCATACAGGCTTTCACTCTTATCGCTTCAAGAGGCTCACCGGTCCTGTCACCTTTGCTCTGTGGTCTTTTTGAACCAAGGAGTGTAGGAAGGAAGAGCAGGAGCATAGAAAGAAGAGCCACAGCTTTAACTAAGGAGATGTCTGTAATTGGAATTCCGGTTCCACGGACTATAATATACAGGGTTCCGGATATTGCAAGTGCAGACAGTATCAGACTTATCCTGTCGGTTGCAGATATCCTGCTGTCAATGAAAAGAGAGGCAGATGTGATTATTCCAAAGAACCAGGTTATCTCGAAGGACAGGTACATACCGAGCAGCAAGGAGGTCAGGCTGTCAAGGATTCCTGCTTTTGACCCGGTAGAGCGGTTAACTATACGTGATATTAGGAGTAGCCAGTACATTGCGAGCAATGGGTTCATTCCGAAAAAGATCACTGGGACAAGCGAAAGGATCACAGGAACAAAGGCTGCAGTCTCATGGTCAGGGTCCACCTCTCTTGAGATCGCCCAGACCAGAAATACAGTGATCCCTGCTTTTGTTCCATATATTATCGAAGTAATAGAGGGACCATTGAGACTGAAGTGGAACAATGAAGTTACAATTATTACAATCAGACCTGTCAATAAGATAAGCCGGTTGGTAGGATAATTAGGGTCCAGTGGGCGATTGATGGATGTTATCCTGTATATGTCCATAAGTAACATGTAACGTTCTTAAATTTTAAAGTTTTCAATGAAAGGCATGATAGATCGATATCAAAATCAAATGCCACCATTTTATATAGTTTGGACTTCAAAATAGCCATCCTATGGCAATGTCTAAGAAGGATTTGGCAAGGAAAAGCGGAAAGAAGAAAGATAAACTTAATGAGCTTGAAGAGAAAGCAGCTTCCGGTGATGGATCTGCTAAGAAGAAGCTTGCAAAAATGAAAAAGAAATAATATCGATCATCTCTTTTTCAATTTTTAATTCTTTTTATATGGGATTTCAACATTATTTGAAGCGTTGCTTTTAAGTCCTCTTATCATCCATTCTTATTCGGAGTGAGATATCGTCGCTCTATCGTAACTAAAGGTAGGTTTGGATTAAAATGAGGATGCTGGAAGAATTTTTCCCGGAGTTTACTGAAAAACTGGATGAGATCGATGAATTATATTCTGAAATGAGGACAATCGATGAGAAGACATATCAGTTCATCTGCTTTGCACTTTCCATCAAAGCAAGGTCAAAGCCCTGTGTTCTCAAGCATTTCAAAGGCGCTCTTGAGGCTGGTGCCACTGTTAAGGAACTGTCCTACATCTTTGCTCTCACAATGAGGGAAGCAGCAGGTGCCGATGACTGCTGGACACATGATGTCATCGGGGACTGGAGGGAGATCCTTAAAGGGAATGTCTCATGCAGTTGTTGTGATGAATGAAAACAATATATTTTTATTGGGTTCTGCAGGTCGAAAATAAAAAGTAAGAAGGTTCAGGATTTGAAGGAAACAATCCTTATATAGGGAATGAGAACTTACTTTTCCTCAGAGGGTGTTTCGATCTCAATGATCTCTGCATCCGCTGCATTCTTTTTGATTGATTGTATGCCGTTCATACAGGCTGCTTTTGTCGAATAGCTCTGACCGGTTGCTATGATCTCCCCATTCCTTGCTTTGAGCCTGAACCTGTATTTTCCACTTTTATCTGCATATATCTCAAATTTTAAGATGTTCTCACCTTTCCTATCAAATAATCTATTTATGATGATATGAGGAACAGCAGTAGAAATATCAATTTACTCCCTTAAATTTTTTAAGGGCGATACCTTAAATAGTTTTTGTATGAAATATATCTGGAAGAACTATTAGTGAAAGGTCCCTGGTGTAAGGTCATCATTCTTTCATGAATAGGATCATTTATTTCCCTGATAATTTCCTTTTTTTGACATATTTTTCCAGCTCTATCAGGAAGAATACCGAGCTTGAGGTAAGTGTAATTATTATCCAGTCCATAGTCTCAAGGGGGCTTGTCCTGAGAATTGTGTTCATCACCGGGTTGTATGTTATGAACAACTGAAGGGAAACGACCAGTGCTATCCCTGCCAGCATGAACTTATTCGAGAAAAGGTCTCCGAATACATTCTCATGAATTGACTTGCAGTTGAAGAGATAGAATATCTCAAAGAAGACTATTGTGTTGAGAGCAATTGTCTGTGCAGTGTTGTTATCCCTGCCGTTCTGCATCATCTCAAAGAAATACAACAGGAAAGTGGCTGTAACTATCAATAATGCCACTGTGACTATCCTTTGCTTTATAACCGGCAGGAGAATTGGTTCATTTGGAGGCCTTGGCGGTCTGCTAAGTAGCTTCTTTTCCATAGGCTCAAGTGTGATAGGAACCCCAAGTCCCAATGCTGTTACTGTGTTTATCCAGAGGATGTGCAGTGGTAGCAACGGCGGATTCTTAAGTCCGAGGATAAAGGCTGCCAGAACTGCCAGTCCTTCTGCAGCATTTGTCGGCAGTGTCCAGAGTATGACCTTCTGTATCTTGCTGTAGACGTTCCTTCCTTCTTCCACTGCATTTACAATTGATGCAAAGTTATCATCGGCAAGCACCATGTCCGATGCATCCTTTGCAACCTCGGTGCCGGTCTTTCCCATGGCGACACCAATGTCTGCGTTCTCGAGTGCAGGTGCATCGTTGATACCATCACCTGTCACCGCCACGATCTCTCCCTGCTGTTTAAGCAGTCCCACGATCCTTGATTTGTCTTCAGGAGAAGTTCTGGCAAACACAGATACCGTTTTCAGTGCTTCAGATAGTTGCTCATCTGACATCTGCTGTATATCTTTTCCTGATAATGCACCATTGGTACGTATCCCAAGCTGTCTTGCGATAGTGTGTCCGGTAAGGACGTGATCTCCGGTGATCATTATCACCCTGATTCCCGCATTATTGCATTTGAAGATGGATGCTTTCACTTCTTCCCTTGGTGGATCGATCATTCCCTGAAGTCCGAGGAATATAAGGTCATTTACATCCTCTTCGTCAATATCAGCCTTTCCTTGCCCCATTTTCCGGTAAGCTGTTGCAATTACCCTAAGACCTTCTGATGCCATGTTCTCAGCAGCTTCAAGGAATGTATCCGGGTCGATCTGTAAGAGCTCTTTTCCATTGAATTGGTGACTGCACATTTCGATAAGCTTTTCCGGGGATCCCTTCACATAGGTCCAGGTATTACCGTCTTCGTCCTGATGCAAGGTTGCCATGTACCTTTCTTCGGATTCAAAAGGTATGGTATCAACTCTTTGCATGTAGAATTTCCCGGCCTTGGCAGCGGATACAAGAAGTGCTCCTTCGGTGGGATCACCATCGATGCCTCCTTCTTCCTTCAGGTATGCATCATTACAGAGTGCTCCTGTCCTGAGAGTTTCCATAAGTGCCGGATGTCCGGTCGGATCGATCTTTTTTCCTTCAAGTTCGAACTCCCCTTCTGTGATATAACCAACACCTGTTACATCGAACATTCCTTCCAGAGTGAATATCCTCCTGACCGTCATCTCGTTCCTTGTAAGCGTACCGGTCTTGTCAGAGCAGATCACGGTTGCCGATCCTAGACTTTCCACAGACGGCATTGTCCTGATTATGGCGTTTTGGGAAGCCATCCTTTTTATTCCGAATGCGAGGCAAATGGTAATGAGAGCAGGTAATCCTTCCGGAATGGCTGCAACTGCAAGGCTCACGGAGGCAAAGAATATGTCCAGATTATCAAATCCTCTGAGCTTCCCGATAATAAAGGTGAATATTGCAAGACCTAAGATGACAATGGCAAGTGTTTTTCCCAGACGGTCTATGGTCCTGACAAGAGGCGTGGAGATCTTTTCCGTTTTCCGGATAAGTTCAGATATTTTCCCTATCTCACTTTCAGGGCCAGTAGCCACTACTACTCCGAGACCCCTTCCCTGTGTGACCAGCGTACCTCCAAAGGCGATGTTCTTCTGTTCAGCTATGGGAAGATTCTTGGTCTCGATGGGATCGATGATCTTCTCAACAGCCGTGGATTCTCCGGTGAGCATGGATTCATCGATCCGCAGGTTCTTCACATACATCAATCGCATGTCGGCTGGTATCCTGTTCCCGGATTCCAGAAGTACGATATCACCTGCAACAAGTTCCCTGCTGTGTATTATCATTCTTTTCCCGTCCCTTAGGATACTGGTCTCGGGAACCATCATCTTTGCAAGGGATTCAAGGGCATTTTCAGCGTTTCTTTCCTGAATGAATCCAATGACAGCATTTGCAAGGACAACACCAAGGATGACAGCCATGTCTGCGTATTCTTCCAGAATGAATGTGACAATAGAAGCAGCAAGAAGAACATATATGAGGGGGCTCGCGAACTGTCTTGCAAATCGGTGAAGTGGATTTTCTTTTTTCTTCATCTCAACTTCATTGAAGCCGTATTTCGAAAGACGAATTTGTGCTTCCTCATCTGTGATCCCATCTTTATCGGTGTCCAGTAATGTAAGAACTTCATCCACAGGCACACGATGCCATTTGATCTCCCCACTCATAGCTAATTATGTGTTATTTTAGAATGATATTCTTTTTGGTTTTTTTGCATGGAGTGCTCGATATTCTTATAGGTGAGGATCTCTTCTTTTGTTGATTTGGACGCAATTAATAGAACTTATTATTTAGATCTAAAAAATAAGTATTCTACTAATATTAATATTTACAAATTTATTTTTTATGAAAGGACATATAAGGCTTCGATATCATACTGTTAATTGATAAACTACAGCTTTCCAACAATAACAAGAATATTGGTGGTACTTCTTTGTTAGTAGGGGGGGTTGAGTTGCAGAGTACAACTATCTGTCATATCGCTATCATTTTAGTGATCGCAACATTATTTTCGGCTTTGGCATTAGCTGACGAAACGCTTCCACCTGGAAGTGTAACCGATCTGGGCGAGACCAGTGTCAGTGCTACTTCCATTACATGGGAATGGACCAATCCTTCAGACAATGATTCAAGTCATATTATGATCTATATTGATGGTGTTTTTATCACCAATGTTTCTGTTCCCGATAATTCTTATACCGCTGTCGGTCTCGACGATTCCACCACATACCAGATCGGTACCCGAACCGTGGATACTTATGGTAATATAAACAACGAGATGGTCACTGACAGTGCAACTACTGATGATGCAACCGATCCTGTGATCAGCAGTGTAAGTCTTAGCACAACGACTCCCGATACCGGTGATCCTGTGGTGGTGACTGTTGATGTGACCGATAATGTAGCTGTCAGCAGTGTCAGTGCTTCCGGTACCTCTCTTTCTCATCAGAGTGGTGTTCGGTGGACAGGTACTATCACTGCCGCTGAAGGCACTCACATTGTCACTGTTGTAGCAACCGACAGTTCAGGGAATAGCGCTTCGGACAGTTCTGCCAGTTATACTGCCACCACTCCTGATACAACCGATCCTGTGATCAGCAGTGTAAGTCTTAGCACAACGACTCCCGATACCGGTGATCCTGTGGTGGTAACTGTTGATGTGACCGATAATGTAGCTGTCAGCAGTGTCAGTGCTTCCGGTACCTCTCTTTCTTATCAGAGTGGTGCTCGGTGGACAGGTACTATCACTGCCGCTGAAGGCACTCACATTGTCACTGTTGTAGCAACCGACAGTTCAGGGAATAGCGCTTCGGACAGTTCTGCCAGTTATACTGCCACCACTCCTGATACAACCGATCCTGTGATCAGCAGTGTAAGTCTTAGCACAACGACTCCCGATACCGGTGATCCTGTGGTGGTGACTGTTGATGTGACCGATAATGTAGCTGTCAGCAGTGTCAGTGCTTCCGGTACCTCTCTTTCTCATCAGAGTGGTGTTCGGTGGACAGGTACTATCACTGCCGCTGAAGGCACTCACATTGTCACTGTTGTAGCAACCGACAGTTCAGGGAATAGCGCTTCGGACAGTTCTGCCAGTTATACTGCCACCACTCCTGATACAACCGATCCTGTGATCAGCAGTGTAAGTCTTAGCACAACGACTCCCGATACCGGTGATCCTGTGGTGGTAACTGTTGATGTGACCGATAATGTAGCTGTCAGCAGTGTCAGTGCTTCCGGTACCTCTCTTTCTTATCAGAGTGGTGCTCGGTGGACAGGTACTATCACTGCCGCTGAAGGCACTCACATTGTCACTGTTGTAGCAACCGACAGTTCAGGGAATAGCGCTTCGGACAGTTCTGCCAGTTATACTGCCACCACTCCTGATACAACCGATCCTGTGATCAGCAGTGTAAGTCTTAGCACAACGACTCCCGATACCGGTGATCCTGTGGTGGTAACTGTTGATGTGACCGATAATGTAGCTGTCAGCAGTGTCAGTGCTTCCGGTACCTCTCTTTCTTATCAGAGTGGTGCTCGGTGGACAGGTACTATCACTGCCGCTGAAGGCACTCACATTGTCACTGTTGTAGCAACCGACAGTTCAGGGAATAGCGCTTCGGACAGTTCTGCCAGTTATACTGCCACCACTCCTGATACAACCGATCCTGTGATCAGCAGTGTAAGTCTTAGCACAACGACTCCCGATACCGGTGATCCTGTGGTGGTAACTGTTGATGTGACCGATAATGTAGCTGTCAGCAGTGTCAGTGCTTCCGGTACCTCTCTTTCTTATCAGAGTGGTGCTCGGTGGACAGGTACTATCACTGCCGCTGAAGGCACTCACATTGTCACTGTTGTAGCAACCGACAGTTCAGGGAATAGCGCTTCGGACAGTTCTGCCAGTTATACTGCCACCACTCCTGATACAACCGATCCTGTGATCAGCAGTGTAAGTCTTAGCACAACGACTCCCGATACCGGTGATCCTGTGGTGGTGACTGTTGATGTAACCGATAATGTAGCTGTCAGCAGTGTCAGTGCTTCCGGTACCTCTCTTTCTCATCAGAGTGGTGTTCGGTGGACAGGTACTATCATTGCCGCTGAAGGCACTCACATTGTCACTGTTGTAGCAACCGACAGTTCAGGGAATAGCGCTTCGGACAGTTCTGCCAGTTATACTGCCACCACTCCTGATACTACTGCCCCTTCCAGTGTAATTAATTTAAGGGAGACCAGTGTTACCGGAACTTCCATCACATGGGAGTGGACAAATCCTTCTGACAGTGATCTCAGTCATATTATGATCTATATTGATGGTGTTTTCATCACCAATGTCAATGCTCCTGGCAATTCATATACTGCTACTGGTCTTGATGACTCTACCACCTACCGGATCAGTACAAGGACTGTTGATACTGAAGGTAACATTAACACTGTCCTGATCAGTGACAGTGCAACCACTTCTGATTTAACTGCACCTGCCGGTGTAACCAATTTAAGAGCAACGACTGTTAGCACTCGTTCCATAACCTGGGAGTGGAATAATCCTTCTGACAGTGACCTCAGTCATATTATGATCTATATTGATGGTGTTTTCATCACCAATGTCAATGCTCCTGGCAATTCATATACTGCTACTGGTCTTGCTGAATCTACCACGTACCGGATCAGTACCAGAACTGTTGATACCAGTGGTAATATCAATACCGTTTCGGTCAGTGATACTACAACAACCCTTGATCGTTCTGCACCATCAAGTGTAACCAATTTAAGGGAGACCAGTGTTACCGGAACTTCCATCACATGGGAGTGGACAAATCCTTCTGACAGTGACCTCAGTCACATTGAAATTTATCTTGATGGCGTTTTCATTACCAATGTCAATGCTCCTGGCAATTCTTATACTGCTACCGGACTTGCCGAATCTGCCACTTACCGGATTGGTACAAGAACAGTTGATACTAAAAGTAACATCAATACAAACTGGATCAATGATAGTGCAACAACCCTTGATCTGACCGCACCATCTGGTGTAACCGGCTTAGGTGAATCCAGTGTCAGTTCCAGTTCCATCACATGGTCGTGGAATAATCCTTCAGATAGTGATTTCAGTCATACGAGGATATATCTGGATGGTGTTTTTAGAACCAGTATAAGTGCTCCTTATAGTTCTTATACTGCTACCGGACTTGATGGGTCCACCACGTACCGGATCAGTACCCGAACTGTTGATACTAACAATAACATCAACTATAACTGGGTCAACGATAGTGCAACAACACAATCGAATGCCAATACTGATGAGAGTTCCTCCTCCACCGGAGGCGGTAGCGGAGGTGGCAGCAGTGGCACCACGGGTGAAGTCTTTGAGAACATAGACGCAAAAGATGTTGCATTAAGACATGTAGTAAGAGATATTGAAAATTCGTTTACGTTCAGTAATGAAGATATTGATATTACTTACATCAACATCTCAACAGATTTGAATATGGGAGATATAAAAGCAATAGTTGAGTCTCTCAACTCGAGATCTTCGATGATCTCAACTCCGCCGGAAGGCAGGGTGTACAAGAATATCAATATATGGGTAGGTGATGAGGCACTTAAGAACAGACTGATAGTTTCTGATGTAGGATTCAGAGTTGATCGTATCTGGCTTGAGGATAACGATGTTTCCGAATATTCTGTAAAGTTAAGCATCTACCGCAGCGGTGACTGGTATATTCTGCCTACTGAAAGGATCGATGAGGATGATGGGTACGTCTACTATGAAACAGATACCTCAGGTGATCTGTATTCACACTTTGCAATAGTTGAATACATAGAAAGTAAACCAGTTTCATCAGATACCACTGAAGAAGCTGTTATTGAAGTTGATCTTATTCCTGAGCCTGTTAAGGAGGATCCGGCATTAGTTCCGGAAAAGGGCCCTGTTATTGCTGCAACTGAATCTGAATTAAATGATTCCGGGATGAATGTGATGTTTGCTGCAATACCGATATTCCTGGTGCTCATAGTTCTGTCCACTTCGTATGTTGGACTATCAAAAAAGCAGCATCCTAAGACAAAGAATGATGGTTCTGTCCCCGAAGATGAAAAGCAAGTTTCAGAGATGAATTATTCTGAAGCTGCTTCAGACAGCACAAAAGATCAGAAGATCATAGGCCAGTCCTTCAAAAAGGTGCCGTCTGGTAAAATAAATCGAGATCAGGCGGGCGCTGTAAAAGGAAAGATCAAGGCAGAGAATGAGTCAAGAATTAATTCAAATGTCATCAACAAGCACTAAAATTCGGACCATGATCTGGATTTTGTCTTTTCGATTGGGAAACCCGGACCTGTGAAAGAGAATATATGCTCTTAATATCATATTAATAACTGGTAATACTACATTTCCTAACATGATATACATTAATGGTACTTCTTTGTTAATAGGGGGGTTGAATTGCAGCGTAAATGTATCTGTATTTTTATTATCTTTTTATCGATCACAACATTATTCTTGTCTTTGTCAATAGATACTGCTAAAGCTGAAGCCTTTGAGAACATAGACGAAAAGGATGTCAGAGTAATTTATGTGATGAGAGATCTTGAAAAATCGTTCACATTCAGGAACGAAGCTCTTGATATTACCTACATTAATATTTCAACAGACCTGAATGTGGGTAATGTAGAGGCAACAGTGGAATCTCTTAAATCAACCTCTTCAATGGTATCAGATTCGCCGGAAGGCAGGGTGTACAAGAACATCAATATCTGGGTTGGCGATAATAAACTTAAACAAAGACTTAGAACTTCTGAAGTGGGATTCAGGGTTAACCGCACCTGGCTGGAAGATAACGATGTTTCCGACCACTCGGTAAGACTAAGTATTTATCTGCGTGGTGACTGGAACATTTTGCCGACAGAGAAGATCGATGAGGATGATTGGTATATCTACTATGAGGCAAATACCTCCGGTGATCTGCGTACACATTTCGCAATAGTTGAATATGTGGAAGAAGAACTTGTTTCTTCAGATGTTGTTGAGGAAGGTTCTGATTCAGATCTTGCAAATGAGGAGTCAGCATTAGTTCTGGAGGAGGGTACGGATATTGGACAAAGCAAATCTGAAGAACTGGATTTTTCGAATGTAAATATGTTCTTATTTTTGATACCGATACTTATGGTGCTTTTAGTATTGTCCAGTTCGTATGCTGGCAGGGTAAAAGAACCAGATGATAAAAAAACAGGTCCCTGCGTAGGTCTGGAGGATACAGGGCAAGTTGAAGTTGCCGATGTTTCGGAAATAGATTCAGATATCACGAAAGATCATAGGATCTCCGGTAAAACTGCTGAAAATGAATCTCATGATGCGACAAATGAAAACAAAGCTGTTGACATCAAAAAAAGATCAAAAAAATGATCGATTCCGGTGTTTTCAAATGTGGACCGTAAAACCAAAAAAATAAAAAGTGATAGTGATCCTGACTTTGATCACTTACTGGAAAAGCGAACCATGAACTAATATTCATGTGGTTAAATATATATAATTATCTTTATTATATAATGTGCTCAACTATACCGGAACATATGGTGGTTAATACTTATTGATAAGGGGGTATCGGGTTGCATAGTAAGAACATATGTTTTTTCATTATTCTTTTAATGCTAGCAACACCGTTTCTCTTTTCAGCATCAACACCCGCTTTAGCTTCAGAAATGGAATTATCTGAAAATTCGAATGTATCTTCATTTAAGAGTGGGGACAGTTATATTTCTGATATCTCTACTGATGGACGCTATATCCTGCTCAAAGCTGCACGATTCAATACTGAAGAAGTTTCTTCCACTGCCATTTTGTCAACCATGGAAAGCACTTCTCTCTCAACATCAGGGGACTACTATATAGTTCAGTTCAAAGGGACTGTAAAGGAAGAATGGAAGCTGGATGTAAGGGCTACAGGTGCAATTATTTATGATTATATTCCAAATAATGCTTTCATCATATTCATGGACACTTCTGTGAAAACAGAGCTTTATGACCTTGAATTCGTACAATGGATCGGCCCTTATCTTCCATCATACAGGGTCAGCCCTCATCTCTCCTCACTATCTGATGAATATGGTAAGGTCGATATCGTTGTGATGATCTTCGATCCGGATGATAATGAGCGTATTTCAGCTGAAATCTCCGGATTTGGTGGTGAGGTTATTGATACATCAGGAGATATGATCAGAGCAAGGATCGATATAACAAGTGTTCCTGAGATCGCAGCTTTGAATGGAGTGAGCTGGATAGAACAACACCTTCAGCCTGTGATCTTAAATGATGTCGCTGAAGGTATTATCAATGTTTCGTATGTCCGTGACACTCATGGTCTGACTGGTAGTGGCCAGATCATCGGAGTAGCAGATACCGGATTAGATACTGGCTTCAATAATGGCTCCATGCATGATGATCTTGAGGGAAGGATAGTGGGGCTGGTCGACTGGTCGGATAATGGTATGGGTGATTACAAGCTCGGATTCTATTTTGATGGGCATGGGACGCATGTTGCCGGATCTGCTGTAGGCAATGGTTCCTCATCACAGGGAGAATGTAAGGGGATGGCTCATGAAGCCGGTTTGGTTTTCCATGCCATTGAAAATTCGGATGGCAGTCTGAACCTGAGTTCCACAAACATTCCACTGATCTTTCAGCAAGCGTATGATCTGGGAGCAAGAGTACATAGTAATAGCTGGGGTAATAACAATCCTTCTCTGTACGGAGCCTACACATCTTATTCCGAAGCTGTAGATCAGTTCATGTGGGAGCATCCTGACTTCTTAATTCTTTTTTCAGCAGGTAACAGCGGGGCTGAAACCAACACAACGATCCCCCCGGGAACTGCAAAAAATGCGCTTACTGTTGGTGCATCAGAGAGCTATCGGGCCGATAAAGGTCCAACTGCCGATAATATCGATGAGGTCGCTGTTTTTAGTAGCAGGGGTCCTACGGACGACGAGAGGATAAAACCTGATGTTGTAGCACCGGGTACATGGATAAATTCGACTGCATCTTCGCTTGTGTTCACTGATAATTATACATTTATGAGTGGTACGAGCATGTCGACACCAATAACAGCAGGAGCCGCTGCTCTTGTAAGACAGTACTATGTCCAAAATGAGTCCATCTCTCCAACAGCTGCATTGTTAAAAGCGACACTAATAAACGGTGCGGTGGATATGGGTCAATCTCCTGATGCTCAGGGATGGGGACGCGTTAATGTCTTGAACTCGCTTTACCCGGAGGCGCCAGGAAGATCATACTATCATGATAATATCAGTTTAGATGAAAATGGATCCTGGAATGCCAGCTACTACCTTAACAATAGTTCAGCAGTTCTTAAAGTAACGCTGGTATGGACCGATCATCCAAAATCACCGGCCTCTGAGCCAGCTCTGGTAAATGATCTGGACCTGAATGTGACAGGTCCCGATGGGACCTACTCTGGAAATAATGGTGATCACACAAATAATGTCGAACAGGTTGAAATTGTATCCCCTTCCGAAGGCTGGTATGTAGTTACGGTAAGTGCATACAGTATTCCCAATGGACCACAGCCATTTGCACTTGTACTTTCAGGAGCATTGAACAATGATACAACAGCTCCGGCAATCAACAGTATTGTTCTCAATAGCAGTACTCCTGACATAGGTGACCCTGTCCTTGTAACTGTGAACGCAACCGATAACGTTGGTGTAACCAATGTCATAGCTTCCGGTATTGAACTGTTCTCACAGGGTGGTAACATCTGGACCGGTACTTTCACAGCTCTTGAAGGTACTCATTTCATCAATGTCTCTGCTATTGATGCTGCAACAAACATTGTCTGGAATAATTCTACGAGCTACATTGCTGTAGCACCGGATACAACGTTTCCTGTGATCAACAGTATTGTTCTAAATAACATCACTCCTTACATAGGTGATCCTGTCCTTGTAACTGTGAACGCAACAGATAACGTTGGTGTAACCAATGTCATAGCTTCCGGTATTGAAATGTTTTCACAGGGTGGTAACATCTGGACCGGTACTTTCACAGCTCTTGAAGGTACTCATTTCATCAATGTCTCTGCTATTGATGCTGCAACAAATATTATCTGGAATAATTCTACGAGCTACTATGGTATAATGCCTGAGGAAGATCTTCCTCCTGGAAACATTACAGACCTTACAGTAACTTCAATAACGACAAATTCCATCACAATTTCCTGGTCTGTTTCGGGGGATACATATCTGACAGAGATATGGAGGAACAATGAGCATATTGTGAATGTTACCGGAACTACATATACGGATCAGGCTCTATCTCCGAATGCTACTTACATTTATGGTTTAAGACCTGTTGATAGTATCGGAAATGCGGGTAATTGGTTCAATGCTACGGTTACCACCAATGAAAAGCAATCTACTTCTGATAGCAGTTCCTCCGGCGGGGGTGGCGGAGGTGGGGGTAGTGGCTCTACAGGTGAAACTTTTGACAATATCGTATTCAAGGATGTGAAGACAAAGAATATCATAGGTGAACTTTCGATCAGCTATGTCTTCGATGATGGCCAGAATCCGATCAGGTACATCAATTTTTCTGCACTGAGGAATAGCGGAAGAATTTCAACAACCATCGAGTTGCTTAAAAACAGGTCTGAAATGGTCGATACAAATGCCCCGGGAATTGTTTATAGCAACCTTAACATCTGGGTCGGCAAATCAGGGTTTGCTACGGAAGATAACATTGCTGATCCTGTAATAGGTTTCAGGGTAGCAAAGGACTGGTTGTCAGGAAATGGAATAAATGAGAGTTCAATAGTAATATATCGCTACACTGAAAACAGATGGCAGGCTCTTGATACCCGGGAAGTTGGAGAAGACGGCTCACACTTCTACTTTGAAGCAGAAACCCCCGGATTCTCACCATTTGCTATTGTAGCGGATGTTGAAGATGTTGCTAAGGCCGAAGATACCATTTCAACAGAAGAAAGTAAAGGTATCGTTAATGTTTCCGGTACTGTCACTATCGATGAAAACTCAGGAGAAGAAGCCAGCGTAACCGGACCTGAAGAAACAACTGATCCCGGTTCAAATATGGTGTTTATCGTAATAGTGATTGGTATTGTTCTTGTATTGCTATCTATTTCGTACGTACTGCTATCAAAAGGACATCATGATAAATAAATGGATGAATGAATAATGGATGAATGAATGATCGGGGAAAATAGATTAAATTATTAAGGTCCCTCTCACATTCTTTCTTTGTAGATAAGGTTCTCGATCTTTTTCCTTTCGGAAATATCACTGAAGGTTATCAGTACACCTATCAGTTTGTCGTTCTCGCTTTTGATAGGAGATCCTATTATGTCGACAGGGATTTTTGCGTTGTTCTTTGTGACAAGCAGTGTCTGGCTTGCCAGTCCGTAGAATGCCCCTTCGTGAATTACTTTCTCAACAGGATCATCAACAGGGTTGCCGGTGTCTTCACTTTCGACATAGAAGATGTCCTTTAATGGTTTTCCGAGGATCTCATCCTGCTTCCAGCCGGTAAGTGCTTCTGCAAAGGGGTTCATGAACTTCACATAACCGGTTTGGTCTGTGGCGATCATGGCATCGCCTGTGTTGTTCAGTATTGCAGTAAGCCATTTCTGGCTTTCTTTCAGTTTGTTTTCCATTTCATGCTTGTAGAGCGCGATCTCGATGTTGGTACGAAGTTCACTTTCCTCAAAGGGCTTGAGAATATATCCGAAAGGCTCTGTCAGTTTTGCTCTTTGCATGATGCTTTCGTCAGCATATGCGGTGATATAGACAAGAGGGATATCATAGTTGGTATGGATATGGTCTGCGGCTTCCACACCGTCCATTCCGTCCTTTAGCATGATATCCATCAGGACAAGGTCCGGCAGATCCTCTTTTGAATCTTCCAGGACTTTGAGAGCTTCCCTGCCACTATATGCTGGGATTATATCATAATCATATGATAGGTATGCAGTAAGCAATTCGACATTATCAGGTTCATCGTCGACTACAAGTATTTTAGTTCTGCCATTCTCAGCCATATTAACACCTAGTGGACAGTTTTCCGGTCCGGACCAATTATTGTTTATGCAAGTGCTCCACTCATGATAATTTCCAATTGAGCGACATTTACATTTAAACCCTCTTACCAATATAGTAATGAACAATATATAATAATTACTATTATTGGCTATAGTTATGCTTGCTATTGATATTGTTTCTATCGTTATCCCACAATGCTCATGTTTGCTATCTTCAATGAGGGTGTCACTGTTCCACCGACCTTGCGAACATCTGCACCTGCACCGGTGACGTTGCTGAGCATATCAAAGATATTCCCTGAAAGCATCAGTGACTTGATGGGTTTGTCTATTTCCCCGTCCTTTATTGTGAAAGCATTTCTGGCTTCAACCGAGAAATCCCCGGAGATAGCGTTTGCAGTGTGGGCACCGATCACTGTATTAATGAAGATGCCTTCTTCAGTTTCCCCTATGACATCACTTTGAGGATATTCGATTATAAGGTTCCGCGAGCCTACTGAAGGAGTTGATGCGTAGGAGTGACGCACACCGTTCCCTGTGCTACGTGTCTTATCCTTTCCAGCAGTATAACTGTCATAGAGGTAGGATCTGAAGGTTCCTTTCTCGATGATGGTGGTTCTCTGGGACGGAGTTCCTTCCTCATCTGAGATCGAGGTCTCAATGCCTCCATGGAGTGTTCCATCATCGATCATTGTAAGTTCTGATGTTGCGATCTTCTCATCGATCTTCCCTATGAGCGATGATCTCCCCTTCTGTACATTATCAGCATCAAGAGAAGGTTCGAATGTATTTCCAATAATATCGGAAAATGCGAATGGATGGAGTATCACATTAGTCTTCTGCGGTTCGATGGATATTCCGTTCTGAGATCTTAAGGCAAGCTCTGCTGCATTTTTCCCGATCATGAAAGTATCAATGTCAAGAGAACGTGATACTTCGAAGTCGTATGCAGTGGATATATCTCCTTCTGTTGTGATAACATCAACGAAACCGGATACGCCTGTTCCTTCATCGGTGACCTCGACACCGTTTGTGTTCATTATCATCTGTTTGGTTATCGTTGTAGAAAAGCTTCCGGAGGTTGTGGTGATGTTTGGTATGGAGAGTGCACCATTGATCATCTCTCCTGTAAGTGATATACATTCTTCCAGTCCGAGCTCATCGATACGCCTATCGAATGTTCCTGAAACTTCCGGATATTTGGAGTTAGAGGGCAGTGCTGTCCAGTCGGGGTCACTTTCCCTTACTTTCGCAGAGCTGATGGCCACTTTAACAGCATCATCGATGCGTTCAACTGTATTTGTGCTTGCAAATCCCACCGCACCGTTGACAATAGTACGAATTCCTATTCCTTCACTGACCCTTTCTTTGCCGGATTCTATTTTCTTTCTCTTCAGGTCGGCAGTTATGGACCGGTTTCGAACAATGAATACCTCGGCTTCATCGGCGCCCATCTGTTCAGCCATTTTCAGTGTCTTTTCAGCAAGATCGAACATATCAGGCCCCTCCTACAAGTGCTTTTGAAATGGATATGTGTGGCGAACCGTCCGAGACCGGTGCAAGCTGTCCTCCTTTGCCACATCTTCCGGAATGCATTTTTAGGTCGTTTCCTACCAGTGTGACATTGTTGAGGATCTCAAGGGTCTTTCCGGAAAGGGAGACATCACGAAGTAATGTTGTCACTTCCCCGTTCTCCACAAGATAGCCTTTTTCAGCATTGAACTGGAATATTCCTTCTCCTGTGTTGACCTGGCCACCGCGTGAACCTGTAAGGTACATTCCGTTCTTCACTTCTTCCAGCATTTCATCGAAATTAGAGTCCCCGTTGTTGATATAGGTGTTGCTCATCCTGACGATAGGTTCTGAATATCCCTGTGCACGACAATTTCCGGGTGTTCCTCCAATAGCGGCTGCTGTCTCTCTTGAATGTAAGTATGAGTTCAAAACGCCATCTTTTATTATGTCTGTCTTTGATGACTGCACTCCCTCGGAATCAAATGGATAGTATCCGTACTCATGAAGTGTAGGATCATCTATTATATTGATAAGCGGTGATGCGATCTGTTCACCGATGCGGTCTGCAAGTATGGAACTTCCTTCAAGGACGAGGTCTGCTTCGGAAGCATGTCCAACTGCCTCATGGGCAAATACTCCTGCAAGTTCCGGGTCAAGTATGACCGGAAGTGTACCACCCTTTGCAGCTTTAGCACCGAGGAGTTCCACGGCTGTCCTGGCTGCTGATCCTGCAAGGGCAAGAACATCATTCTTCTCGAAAAGCTCATAACCGGAAACACCAAAACGGCTTTCTCTGCCTACCTGATATGCTCCTCCTTCACTTGCAACTGCACTGATAGCAAAACCGGTTCTTATGAGGTCGTATTCACAATCGATACCCTCGGAATTGATATACTGGATCCTCACAGAGGTCTCCGAGTATACTGCAGATGTACTGCTTATTCCATCGATCTTCGCATGATCATCAATATCTTTCAGTAACTGGACTTTTTCTTCTATAGGGATGTCCTGTGGGTCGATCTCTGCCACAGGCAGGTTCTTTACAACAGGTTGTTCCGCAGGCTCGAGTTCGACTTTCTCTTTTGGGGAGATCGTGTTCATCTGCTCTGCGAGCTTTGAAGCAGAATTGATGGCATCCTTTATATCAAAATTACCTTCTGCGGTGGTAAATCCCCAGGAGCCACCGCATAATGCGCGGACTCCGCAACCCCTGCTGTAATTTACCGATATCTCTTCAATATTGCCGTTGTCAAGGACGATCGAGGTGGATGTACCATCGATCACCCTGACATCGTAAAAACAAGTTTCAGACATTGTCGCTTCCTGTGAGCGCTTCCATTTCTGTTTTTGGGATAGCGTTCATCTCGGTAAGTTTCCTTAGCTTTTCAACAATATTCGCTTTGTCCGGACCAACAAGGCTGTGCTCGATAACCTCGGCGATAGTTGTTACAGGTATGATCTCGACCATGTCCTTGTAGTTCTCCTCGATGAGGACATCAGCTTCGTTGGATTTTGGAATTATGACCTTCTTGATACCTGCCTGCGCTGCAGCCTCTATCTTGTAGGTTGCACCGCCAATCGGAAGCACATCTCCTCTTACAGATAGTGAACCTGTCATAGCAACGGTCTGGTCGATCGGGATGTTCTCCATTGCAGAGATAACAGCGGTTGCAATTGATATTGATGCACTGTCACCTTCCACACCTTCATAGGTTCCTACGAACTGGATGTGGATATCGTGATTGATCACGTTCTCACCTGTCACGTTCTTGATGACGGCTGAGACGTTCTGGACAGCTTCCTTTGCTATGTCTTTCAGCATACCTGTGGCGATAACGTGTCCTTCGTCAGCAGATTGTGTCGGTGTGACCTCTGCCATGATAGGAAGCACGATACCTGAGTCTCCGCCCATTACCGCAAGTCCGTTGACCCTTCCAACAGCCGCTCCTATCTTTGTGAAGAGCTGGTAGTCCTTACGTCTCTCCAGATAGCTGTCTGCAAGCTGCTGTTCGATTGAACGTGCGATCTTCTTTGCTGCAAGGACATGCTTTGCAGTTGTGACCTCTGCGTTCTCTGAGTGAGCAATATCTCCGGCGACCCTGACGAGTCCTCCAAGGTCACGGAACTTAAGTGTAAGATGGCCTTTACGACCGGCCCTTCTTCTTGCTTCCCTTATGACCTCGTTCACAGCTTCCTTGTCAAATGGAGGGATGTGCCCGTCCCGTACTACTTCTTGTGCTACGAAGCGTACAAGGGATTTCCTGTTCTCAACGGTATCTTCCATGGAATCCCTCATGAAGATCTCGTATCCGTATCCTTTGATACGTGAACGAAGTGCAGGGTGCATCTTTTCCATTGCATCGAGGTTACCTGCTGCAACCATTATGAAATCACATGGTACAGGCTCTGTCTTGACCAGTGCACCGGAACTGCGTTCTGACTGACCGGTAATTGCATACTCTTTCTCCTGCAGAGCTGTGAGCAGGCTCTGCTGGGATTCAAGTTTCAGGGTGTTGATCTCATCGATGAAAAGGACACCTTTGTGTGATTTGTGTATATCTCCACTCTCGACCCTGTCGTGTGAAGGTGTTTCAAGTCCACCCGACTGGAACGGGTCGTGCCTTACATCACCAAGGAGTGCACCGGCATGTGTTCCGGTCGCATCGATGTATGGTGCGTGTTCTTTCTGGTAATTGGAAACGATGAGCTTTGGTATCATCATCTCTTCTTTTGGCATGAACTGTCTTGTCAGCATCAGTATCATGATGGCTGCAATGATACCCCATAATAGCTGGCCGACGTAGAAGGAGTACATCACGATACCAAAGACCAGGAACATCATCAGCATGTTGCGTGACTGGGCTTTCTTGCGTGACTCCATCTTGTGTGCCATCACGATCTCCCTGCCTTTTCCGGCAGGAACTTCCCTGATCTTTGGGTTATTATTGTCTTCAGGATTTGGATATGCCAGTATATCCTCAAGTTCTTCCTTTGGCAAAAGTTCAGCCATTGCCTTTGCGAGCATTGATTTTCCGGTACCCGGAGTACCTATCATCATTACATGACGCCTTTGGCTGGCTGCCTTCTTTACAACTTCAACGGCGTGGTCCTGCCCGATGACCTGGTCTATCAGCAGTTCAGGTACATCTATTGAACTTGTAGTGTTAAAGTCTTCACCGAAAAGTTCGGTTTCTTCATTAGCAGTCATTTCGTTGTCCATGGTTAACTCACATTTTAAACAGTATGATATGCAGTTGTCTACAGGAAATATGCCAGAATACAATTATTTTAGAGAATTTTCGCTATTATTATACTAGAGGCATTCAAGTAAATATATTTAACTATTTCAAACCTGTTTGAAAGGTATGGGTCGGTCTGTTTTCAGTTATTTCCTTATATATGCCTGACATTGATGTTCGCATATATAAATTTAAGAAAAGTATTATCAAGTTCAGTCAGTTAAAATTTACTTTTCTATCATCTAAATAATTCCAGATCAGCTGTTCCGACAAAATCAATAAATACTAATTCAAAATGATCATCAGGGATCAATGGTCCGTGGTTAATGATCTGAGGCTGATATATTGTTGCTAAAAAAAGTAGAATGAATGGGACAGTTATCCTGTCCTGTTCCTTTTTGTTTTAGAGCTTAATACTTTTTGATCGTTCTGGCCAAGAGATCATTCAATAAGGTCGAGAATCCTTATTGCAAGTTTTGCTGCATTTGCACCGTTGTCAATACCAACGCTGGCAACAGGCACTCCCGGTGGCATCTGTACAACAGAGAGCAATGCATCAAGTCCGCCAAGTTTTGCACTGACCGGTACGCCGATGACAGGTTTCATTGTCTTGGAAGCAATTACTCCTGGAAGTGCGGCTGAAAGTCCTGCGATGGCAATGAAGACCTTTGCATCACTGGCAGCTATGTGTTCCTCAAGTTTTTCAGGGTCGCGGTGTGCAGAGATCACGTTTACTTCGTATGAATATTTTGTTTCATCGAGTACTTTTGTAACACGTGTTGCTATTGCGTGGTCTGACTCGGAACCCATTAATATTGAAATATCTACCATATTTAATTCTCCTTTCAGGGAAGGTTTCCTTCCCCGCTAAGTTCATGCTGACGCTCAATACTCATCCTGATAAGGATCTCAAATATTTCTTTTACGGCGCCTGTATCAAGGTTTTTTTCGGTTGCAAAGTTTGCAGCTCTCTCAAGAACTACATGGTTCTGCGCATCATCATTGATAGAGCGGTGTTCTTTCTTCTTGCTCTCTAACACTTCTTCTGCAAGATTTGTCCTTTCAGCGATCAGTTTTATGATCTCCTGATCGAGCTTCTCGATCTTGCTTCGAACTTCATCTATAGCGGTCATGTTCACCCACGTAAATTAAAGTTTCATTAAACCTTCATTATTAATCTTGGTATTTATGACTTTTCCGCTCGTACCGCACTCTTCCCAGATCTTTATGAGTTTTGCTGCCTGATTTTTCTCCACAAGTGCAGAATACGCAGGTCCCGTCCCCGATAAACTTACTCCTTTGACTCCAATTCTCAGTGCGTCCATCATTATATCGGTACTAAAACCAAGTGCACCGCAATAGAGAAAACCGTTAAGCGTCATGGCCTTTTCATATTCTCCTTCAAGTGCAAGCTCGTATGCCATATCGACCCAGGGTGCTATAAGCTCGGAATTCTGAACATTTGTCTGTGAACTGAATGACTGCCTGTCAGGTGCAAAAATGACCACGTCCATTTCTTTCTCTGCACGCTTTATCAGTTTGTTCTCCCTGTTATCTGTCACGACGATACCGCCAAAAAAAGAAGCACAGGCATCATCAAGTGCGCCTGTGATGGTAACACCTGCATCCTTTGCAGCCCTGACACCAAGAAGTACGGCATCCATTGGTTCCATTGTTTCGCCAATGGCATCAAGGGTTGCGAGGATCGTTGCATTAGCAGCTGCACTGCTGCTTTTCAATCCGCTTGCCAGAGGGACTTCACTTCTGGTATGGACAGTGCCCCCCATCTCAATATCAAAATGCTGAAGTACAAGCTCCACTGATCTTTCGATCAGCGTGGTGTCACCCTGCGGTACATTCTCAATTGTGCCTCTTATGGTTTTGCTGTTATTTGTAAGTTCAACATCTGCAAAGGTCTTCAGGTCAACCCCGAAAGCTGCTCCTTTCCATGTTGCGATGGCGTTAATGATGGTTCCTGCACCAAGTGCATAGGCATGTCCTGTGAGTGTCATATCAAATTCCCGGGAATAGGATACGGGATTTTGATATTTAAGGGTATGACTTTATTTTTTGAGCTCGGCAATGCCCATAAAGGCATACTTTGTTTCCAGAGGAACTCCTGTATTCAGCGGGTTGATGACCTTCTTTGTCACTTCTATGCTGATATTTCCGTCATCAAGCTCTGCATCCCGCATGTATTCCATGACAAGTTTGTGACCAAGTTCTTCGGCAAAGGCAATTGCTTCCTCGTAGTTGTTCATCTCGTGTTTTCCGATGGGTGAGAACACCGTGATGGATGTTGGCTTGAGGTTGTACTTTGATTCGCCAAAAGTTGCCCTGATAAGGAGCTCTATCCTTTTCACACCTTTTCCTGCAAGGGCACCGATTGCGTTTCCGACCTCAGCATGTTCGGGGAGAACGATCCTTGCATCCACGAACTTCCTGATCTCCTCTGTGTATGCACGTACAGGTCCTCCAAGCAGTACTACCGGCACATCGACCTTGAACCCTGCGAAGAAATTGCCGTCAAGTCCTTTTTCGATCTCCTTTGGATCGACGGTCTCCATAAGGTAGGATAATAGGTTCAGGGCCATGTTCTTTGCTACCTTCTCCTTGACAAGGGCACAGAGTTCCTTTACTTCCATTTCTGCGAATATGCACATCTGTTCTGCACCGAGGATCGAAGCTTCAGTATTCCATTCATTGTAGTCCCCAAGGACATGTAAGGCATCAGTAGGTGTAAATCCTATGGCCTGAATGAGCCTCTTCTGTATCAGGCTGTCGAGTAGCATTGGTGATGGCATTTTACTGCTTTCCCAGTAGATCTCACTGATGGAAAGGGGCTCTTCACCTATCCTGTTGAGAAGCTCTTCTTCTCTTGTTGTCAGCTCAATGGGCTTCTGTCCGGTCCTGATAAAGAACTTGGTGGGCTGGAGGTTCTCACCCAGCTGGGTCCTGGATACAGATTGTTTTTGCTTCAGCTTGTCTATGATCCTTGGGTGTTTTGCAGCTGCAACGCAGAGTGGGATGACCCTTCTTGGCCCTATGCTGATAACGTGGTTCATGACCCAGACATGACTATCTCCTCCCATTGCGGAGGTTTCCATCTTGATGGCTTCCACCTTTGTCTGCCATCCACCCACAATGGCTCCGGAATCGGAGATCTGTGGCAGTCCATTTACCGTCAGGGAGACATCGGTACTTGTACCGCCTACGTCAATTACCACACAGCTTGGTTCTTTTGAGAGGTAGGATGCCCCTACAAGGCTGGCAGCAGGTCCGGTAAATATGGATTCGATCGGGTGTTTGAGTGCTTCCTGCATTCCCACAATGGACCCATCACATTTTAGCATCATGAGCTTTGCCTTTATGCCCCGGCGTTCGACCTCCGAAGCCACCGTGCTCATGAACTGATTGGTTATCGGAAGCAATTGTGCGTTCAGGAATGCTGTGATCCCCCTGTCGTACGCACCAAGTGACTGGGACAATTCATGACCGCAGACAACAGGCATTCCGGTAAGTTCAGTAATGACCTCCTTTACACTAAGTTCATGTTCAGGGTTCCTGACACTGAAATAGGATGAAACGGCAAATGCTGAGACCTTGTTCTTCACACTCTCGACGAACTCCTTTACAGACTCAATGTCCAGAGGTGCGGTCTCATTACCTCCTGAACTGTGTCCTCCTTCGACCGAGATATAATATTTTATGGCAGAGTTCCTTGGTGGCTCTGTATTTCCAACAAGGATAAGCCCCACCGGGTAACCTGTCTTTTCGAGGATGGTATTGGTAGCAAGTGTCGTGGATACCGATACAAGCTCTACCTGTTTGAGAATTGACTGGTCCAGTGCATCAAAAGCATTCTGTATACCTATCAAAAGGTCAGGGTAAGTGGTCCTTGCTTTTGTAGAATCAATAATCTTTCCGTCGGCGTCGCTGATAAGAACGGCGTCAGTGTAAGTTCCTCCTGCATCAATACCAAGACTGTATTTCATGATCTTTATTCCTTCATGGTGAATTATTTTGTGTTGATTATCGAACTTAGATTAAAAATGTCATATCATGCTATCCGAAATATGCGTTTTTATCAGTATCATAAACCTGATCTTTATCCACATCAATATCAGAATCGTTAGTCAGCAAATTAGGATTTGTTTCTGCTATATGAACATTCGGATTTAGTTGTGAAGTTTAAGAAGTTGTGTAATAATGAGCACTTTCAATATAATTAGTGATAGCCTGCCAGTTGTTATTCCTTTGAGATCTCGGCAGGCTACATCACCTATTACTTTTGTTCTATTTTGTTCTCAGACATCTCTCTTTGGTGTGCCGATACCCACGAAGATAAGTTTAGTCTCCAGAGGGAGGCTGTCACCATGCATAGTTATATCATTCCTTGTTACTTCTATGCGTACATCCTCTGCATCCAGCCCTGCTTCTTTCATATAACCAAGGACAAGTTCCCTTCCCAGTTTGTCTGCATACTCAAGAGCTTCCGGATGTGTCTGGAATATCTTGCGCTGGCCCATGGCGAACACGATGTTACTTATCTTTGATTTCTTCCTTACGTTCTTGATAAGTATCTCGATCCTCTTGATTCCTTTTCCTACAAGGGCTCCTGCAGCATTACCTACTTCGGAATGCTCCGGGAGTATGACATCCGCATCAATAAGGGCTCTCACATCCTCTACGTAGGCTCTTACAGGTCCTCCCAGGAGTACCACAGGAATGTCAAGTTTGAACTTTGTGTGGAAATCGCCTTCAATGACCTTCCTGATATCTTCCGGTTCAACATTTCTCAGAAGATATGACATGAGGTAGATAGCCATGTTCTTTGCAACTTCATTCTTGACCTCCTGGCAGAATTCCATCTTGCTCTGGTGTGTCATCCGGCTAAGGATGGTGGCAGCGATGTTAGAAGCCTCGGTGTTCCATTCTGTATAATCACCAAGTACGTGAAGTGCATCTGTTGGGGTAAATCCGATAGCCTGTATAAGCCTTTTCTTGATCAGCGAGTTCAGAAATGCAGGTGAAGGGAGTTTATCAAGAAAGATTCCATTTATTGATACGGGCTCGTCACCTATCCTTTCAAAGATCTCTTTCTCAGAGGGACTGAGCTCTGATGTTGGTTCCTTTCCTGAACGAATAAAGAACTTGGTGGGCTGTATATTATCACTTAGCAGCATTCTTGAAGGGACCCTTGCAGTCTTCAGTTTTTCTAGAATTGATGGGTACTTTGTTGCAGCCACACATATCGGTATAACTCTTCTGGGTCCGATGTTCGGTTTCTGGTTCTTTATCCAGATGTGGCTGTCCCCGCCCATTGCCGATGTCTCCATACGGATAGCTTTGACCTTTGTCTGCCAGCCACCGACTACCGCTCCCTCCTCGCAGAGTTCAGGCAGTTCGTTCTCTATCATCGATACGTCGGTACTCGTACCTCCGACATCGATGACCGCACATGTCTTTGCTTTGCTGAGGTATGCAGCTCCTACAAGACTTGCTGCAGGTCCTGAGAAGATCGATTCAATGGGCTTTTCCTTTGCTTCATCGATGCCCACCACAGAACCGTCACATTTGAGCATAAGGAGCCTTGCTTTTATGTTCCTTCTTTCCATTTCAGCTATGATGGTCTCTATAAAATGGTCTGTGATCGGGATTAACTGGGCGTTAAGGTATGCAGTGATGCCACGGTTATATGCGCCAAGGTCCTGGGATAGCTCATGTCCGCAAACGCATGGTAGTCCTGTCAGTTCTTTGATGAGTTCCTTTATCTCAAGCTCATGCTCAGGGTTGCGGATGCTGAAATAGGAGGAGATAGCAAACGCAGAGACTTTGTCCTTGTTCCTGAGCACGAATTCCCCGACCGAATCGATGTCAAGTTTTCTCAATTCCTCTCCGTTAGGGCCATGTCCGCCTTCAACAATTAGGTAATTATCAACGGAATGATTCTCGGGTATTACATAATCTCCTGCCATTATGAGGGCAACCGGGTATCCGGTATCTTCCAGAATCGTGTTCGTGGAAAGTGTTGTGGATACGGAGACCAGCTTTACATCTTTGAGGTACTCCTGGTCCAGCCCGTCAAGTGCGTTCTGGATCCCTGTCAAAAGGTTTGGGTAGGTTGTTCTTGCTTTTACAGAATCTATGATCTCGCCATCTGAATCCCTTATTATGACTGCATCAGTGTATGTTCCGCCTGCATCGATACCCATGCTGTATTGCATATTAAATCACTCCTTTTACTCCAACTATCTGATCTGTTTCGCATGAAGGCTATCATATAGAATGAATTTGGGATCTTCCCTAAATACAGATGGTATGGACTCGTATATAAGAGTTGTGCGAAATATGTACAAAACCTACGTTTCCGGGAAAAACGGATGGTATAAATATCAGGGCTGGAGAGTCCCTCTCAGGACTACCAGTTCTTCAAAGAAGCAGTTATTATCACTGCCACAGTCATCAACTTTGAACCCCTGCTCTTCCATGTGTTCCCTGACCTGTTCGATGCCAGTGAGCGAGGATATAAGGATAAGTACCATTCCGTTGTGGTTGAGGTATTCAGGTACTTCTTCAATGAAACGGTTTACAGAATCCCTGCCGTCAGGTCCGCCGTCAAAGGCATAATTAAGCCATCCCGGGACCTTTTCATCTTCTGCAGTGGGTAGGTATGGTGGATTGAAAAGGATAAGATCGAACTTTGTTCCGGTCCTGAAACAATTGAACATGTCTGCCCTGATGACCTCGACGCTGTTGGACCGTGCACAAGCGGCTGCAATAGGGCTTATCTCGGTAGCGATCAGGTCAACTTCAACATTTGTCTGAAGGACCGCTGAAACGAATCCGGTGCCTGCGCCGACCTCCAGTACTTTCATTCCGTGCTTTGCATTATCAATTGCAACATCGGCAAGCAGGTAGGAATCTTCGGCAGGATCGTAGACCTGTTCATCAAGTTCTATGTCTGCGTTCCGGTAGTTGATCGTAACCATGGTCTTACATCTTGTTCTTCATTCTGCAGATCTGGTTCGCGATATCTGCCAGTTCATGTGGCTCGAGGTTCTCGGCACGTTTGCTAATGAGCTCTTCCGGTAGTTTATTGACTATCTGCTTGATGTCAGGTACTTTCAGCAAATGGTTGCCTTTGACAATCGAATTCCTGAGCTTTTTACGCCTCTGGAGGAAGCCGGCTGTCACAAGGTTCAGGAAGAATTCCGGGTCATCAACCTGGAATGGTGCCGGACGTGGGACTATCTTAACGACCGCAGACCAGACTTCGGGAGGTGGTGAGAATGCGGAAGGGGGTATCTTCATTATGACGGATGCATCGGCAAAGTAATAGGTGTTTACTGATAGCCTGCTGTAATCTTCAGTATTGGCTTTAGCGACCATCCTCTGTGCGAACTCATACTGGTACATCAGTATGCCCAGTTCAAAATCCTGTTCAAAGAGCTTGAAAGTAATGGGTGAGGATATGGAGTATGGCAGATTTGCAACAACTTTGTTGAACTTCGGAAGATCGACCTTCAGCACGTCGCTGTGTATGACCTCAAGTTTTTTGTTTTCCGGGAAACGGTCATGAAGGACATCCACAAGCTGCGGGTCAAGCTCTATGACTATGACCTTTCCTGCCTTTTCAAGAAGTCGTTCTGTAAGGTTCCCGATGCCACCTCCGATCTCAAGGACAACATCATCTTCGGTTAGATTTGCCTCTTTGACAATGGAATTCAGGATCCTTTCATCTATCAAAAAGTGTTGGTCATGGCATCCTCCGCGGATGCCATATTTCTGAAGAATTTTTCTTACCAAGGCTATTACACCTGTGCTCAGTCATTTTTTGGACGATAAGGTGCTGCTGTAAAGAGCCTGTATTTGATGTTATCATCTTTAAGCTCTTCAAGTATGCGGTTCACCAGTATCTTTTCCGGAGTATGTACTCCTCCTACCCTGTCATGAAGGTCATTAAGGCTCTTGAACTCGCCTTTCTTACGCTCGTCGATTATAGCCCACATAAGCTTCTTTCCGATACCTGGCAGAAGCTCAAGCATATGCAGCCTTGTTGTTATTGGATGTGCGTCGTTGAAGAACTTCACGAACTTCTCTTCCTGGTGTCTGACGCATTCCTCAAGTACATGGGGTAGTTCAAGCTCTGCACCATGGCTCAGGTCTGCATAGTGAATCCTGTGTTTAACGTGGTCGATAACATCGCGTTCCCCGTCACCAATGTAAACGCGGGATTGTATCTGTGGACTTGTACCCTCTTTTGGAACAAGCTCCATAAGTACAAAATGTTTGTCACCAATTGCCTGGACCAGAGGTTTCTTCTGGTACGATGGGCGCTTGTCTGTTGTACTGCCGTATGGCAGATAATCAAGAATCCATGCGTAATCCTCTTTATCAGGTGATGTTCCCCTCTTTCTCATAGTATGTCCTCCCGTATGTTGTGCATCGATGATGGAACTTACATTTTCCATCAAAAAAAAGTTAAGTATGAAATTATTCCATTGACTCGAGGACCAGACCCAGGATCGTATCCAGTTCTTCTTCGGTCAAAGTAAATCTTTCTTTTGCGTATAGTGCCCTTAGCTCATCTCTGCTCTGAGGTATGATATCAGCAATGTGTACTGCTATATCAGGTTTCATTTTCTCAAGCTCGAGAAGTTTGTTCACAAGTTCTCTGGACTTTTCTGCACTGATCCTTGCGAACATATCTGCATGGTTGATGGCCTTGCGTAGTTCATATCCCAGTTCTTCGCCACGCTCCGTGCGCTCTTCCATTATACTATTAAGTATTTCCTTGACTTCGGGAACAGTCAATAACTCTTCACTCTGAATTTGTTTGACTATCATTAAAATACACTCTTTGAAATTAAGTATGATTACTGTTGTTAGGGCTACAGATGTAGCAGAAGTAATCTCTCAAATAGATGTCTACATAGATATATCTAACGATAATATCTATCGGTGTCCTAATGAGTCAGTGTCCAGACTATTGCTAGCCTGGAGCATCAACTTAGTTGTATTTCTGTGGTTTAAGGTGCTGTGGCAGGGAGATGATCTCTTTCATGGAGTTTCCATCCCTGACCTGCAAAAGGTAAGCCCTTCCACGCTGTCCGGTGACCTTAGCGGTCTTTCCCTGGAACTTTGGGTTTGGCATTCCCTTCTGTACGCTTGGGTCAATGTCGATGTGGACCATCTGTCCTGCATCGAATTCCTGAATGGCCTTGCTTACAGGGGAGAGTCCTCTTTCCCTTACAGTCTTCTTCAATTTGTACCTTGTACAGCATCTTTCACCGTGTGATGTTGGCATTATTTTCCTCCGTTGTTCAGGTCGTGGATAAGACCTATGTTTGATTAATCTGATGGTTTGCCGATTTAGATATCGACTCCGATAACATCCAGCTCGGCAACAGTTGCCTGTGTTCCGATAAGCCCTGTAAGGCTTGGCACTGTTCTGCCTTCGTCGCCGGATACAAGTTCCTTGACATAAAGACCACCCTCGCAATGCACCTCGATCATTGCATAGTCTTCTGTCAGTTCGTTAAGCTTCATGTCATGAACAGTTCGCTTACGTACCAGATCTGCCCTTCTGTGGGACACGCGCTGTGGTGTTCTCTGGCCGATCTTTGCACCAATAAGTTCGTTGATCGCTGATCTGAGCTTCTCTTCTGGAATTTGCTCTTTGAATGTAACTTTAAGGTTATAAACTTTATCCGCCTTTGAGGTTTTCAGAACCTCGATAGTGCCTTTCTCTGTAAAGGTCAGTCCTGTTACTTCGATCTTGCCATCAGCGCGCTCGTTGATCTGTTTCTCAACTTCCTTCAGGTCACATGTCCTGAGCATTGGCTCGACAGCTTCCACAACGAAAGGTCTGCCTGTACCAAGCATCAGTGCATCGATGTCCTCGCGTCCTGCACCGTGGAACTTAGTGTCCTTGCATTGAAGTGCTTCGATAACAGGGTCTTTGGTAAGTTCATCGACGGATTCAGGGTACTGCTTTCCGGTGTCGTTGCATGCCTCACATCCTCTTCCTTTGCATGAGCGACATGGCCAGCGGGTCTGCGGGATGGTACGTACGAACTTCCTGTACCTTCCAAGGATGTAGACCGACCTGATCTGAAGAATTACTTCATCATTGGCAAGGTCAAGTGTCACAAGTATATCAGGTGTCTCAAGCTCAACCTCTTTGTTCGTCCTTTTTGCAATGAGTTTTCCCACTTCACGGTTAAGTTCTGACTTGAGCTGCTCAGCATGGGTGGCTTCGGACTCGGTCCAGAGGATCTCCTCGTTCTCGCTCAGGAGCCCGCTCATCTTTGTTCCCACAAGGAATGTGGAATACTCATAGTCCTTTAATGCATTCTCGGCCTTTTCAGCCCAGTCATCCAGTTTCTCAAAAAGTCCCAGGCATACCCAGCATTTCTCATCTTCGCCTTCTTTTCTCAGTGATTTGCGGGCGTTGACACTTGAGCTGCTCAGCTCTTCAAGTATCTCCTTATCGCCTTCATCTTTCCTCAGGCGGTCGCCTTCCATAGCAAGTGCCAGCTTTACGGCACTTCCTCTTTCATCATTGGTAAGTCCTGTGGAGAGCTTTGCGAACTGTCTTCCCATACAGTGGTCACAAATAGGTCCTTCCAGGATTATCTTCTTTGCAGTATCGAGTATGTTCACCTGTTCACTTCCTTGTTCCTTTATTGGCGGACCTTCCCTGCGATTGTCCTGTCTATCTCGTTATTTATCAGTATTATGCAGTGATCTGCATGTAGTGGTATAGGGCCCAGTGAGATCGTCTCTGCTCCCTTTTCATCTATCATCCGCTCTTCCTCTTCTGTGACACCTACGTGGTCACCCAGGATGAAAACAGCATCATCGTTAAGGTCCGTCATCTCACGGATATCTTTTCCATCTTCATGAAGGTAGATGAACCTGCGTCCTTTTTCACTGAACTCGGACAGGAGTGTATCAAGTCCTCCATTTCTTATGAAAACGCCAGGCGTGGAGCGTGTCTCTCTGTCCCCTGCTTCCTTCTGGAGTGCCTTTTTGATAAGCGAGCCCGCGCTTCTTTCATCAGGGTTCAGGTAGCGTATGTGCTCACCGTCGAAGCGTATTATCTTTCCCGGCTCCGGGTCACCAAGCATCACAAGGTGTACCTGTACATCCCTTCTCAGGTCATGGGATAAGAACAACGATGAGTTGATGCACCTGCAAAGGATATCCATGCGGCCGGCTGAGCCGGGCATGTCGTTAAGGGAAAAGTCGCCTTTTGTTACAGCTTTATGGGCAATTATCACAAAATCTCGCATTTTTTAGGGTCCTGTCTTGTTATTGGTGATAGCTATTCCTATTAGATGGATCTAATGCACCTTCAATAACACTAATATTTATACTATGTGCATTCCGGAATGGTTCATAATAAAGGAGATAGGATAAAAACATATCTGCTTTGGTCAGAATTGCAGCAGTATTAATTATATGGTTGCATTAATATCTTTCCTGATATTTACGGCCTTATCCTTATTTTATACGATCGCCGATCCTATCCGGCCATCGTTATAATATTACCGTACCCTGTTCACAATGCCCCTGAACAGTCTTCCTAGTATGTCCGATCCTGTTATTACGATCTTTTCAGGATCTTCATCGTTCCAGTAAAGTATAAGGTCGTTATCGATGACATCGTCCTCAGAGTCTACCGGATAGACCTTCAGTTTGTGGATAACATCCCCGATCTTCTCTTTTGGACTTTTTACTATTATGGGGACATGGCAATACCTTAGAGGATAGAAAGGCCTTCTGTAGATCGCATCACGTATGAAGGATGTAGAATCGATCGCTACAATAGGATTATCTTCCTTGTCAACCGCGATGATCCATTTTTTGGCAGGCCGGGCTATCTTCTCAAGCAGTTCCTCGAACTCAGGAGTCCCAATATTCGGAAAGATGGGTCTGTCGTTGTATGTTTCAATCTCTATTATGGAATTCTGGTCTATAATCGAACCTTCCTGTTTTATACTAAGGTCATCAAGTGACAGGAAGTTCAGAGCACCAACTCCTTCCATCATATCAATGTCGCTTGTTTCTGATATGATGTGCTTCTGAAGCATGATCCTCAGGGAAGTTTCCTTGAAAAATTCAAGTTTCTCCTTTCCGAGCCATCTGTCAAGGACAATTGCGGAAGGCTTTGTAACAGGATACAACAGAGCTAAGTAAAATCTCACAAGGGGTGTCAGTGAAGCTCCCATCTTCAGGGCGTTCCTTGTGAAATATGCTTGTGGAAGTATCTCTCCGAAACAGGTGATGAATACTGTTGAGAATATAAATGCAGAGCTACCGATCATTACAGAGTCTGTTAGAAGTGTAAGCAATACGTTGACACCTACATTACCCCACAATAATGTGGAAAGGAGCAAATGCGGGTCCTTCCTTAATTTCAGTACCTTCTTTGCATTTATGTTGCCGGCTTCGGCCTCTATCTCAAGCCTGAGGCGGCTTAGACCAAAAAGACCGATCGTCAACCCGGAAAACAGTGCAGACTGGCTCAGACAAAGAACAATAAGTAACCAGATAATGATATCATTCATGATTTAGTGTTTCACTCCAGATAAGAAACGTTGTTGAATATAATACATCGGCACAAAATAAAACCGTTTCTATTTTATTTGATTGCCCGGAGCTTTGTTTTTTGGCAATGGCTGAAAGTGTATATAACCCATCATCATCAATCTTTGTTTTAGGGAGGGTTTATTCGGGAGTATTTAAGTGAAACTTTCTGGGACACGTTTTGCACAAAGAAGAGGTTGTCTGCTTATATCTATTGTTATCGTATCAATTGTTTCAATAATATCCGGCCCTGACAGAATCACTGATGGAATCCTATTTTATTGAGATAGAGAGCATAGAATCTTACATTGCAGGTGACCACTATGAAATGGTGGGAACAGGTTAACTGCGTGTAAGTGAATACGATGATGAAATTGACATTTCCCTTATTATCACGAAGGACACAATAATAGCAGATTTCCTGCAAAAGGGCAGGTATGCTGCAGTGGATGACAGTGCTTTTGAACTGGACATATATTTCGCACCCTGGTTCAGTATCCCTCTTGAGAATACACAACTTAAAATCACTCTGCCGTATGATATAGATTCTGTGGAACCTGAGCCTTTATCCATGAAACCAACTCTTCACTGGGATCAGGCACCTTCAAACGTGGTGGTAACAGGAACGCAGAAAAAAGGGAACTGGTTGGTGTATGGAGTGGTTTTGGTTATTCTGGCAGGTATCGGGTATATGGTGTACAGGAAGAGAGGGATGCAGATCGATACAGAAGGGCTGAATGCATGGAAGGATAAAGGTTCCGAGGCTTTTGGCGAGATGATGTCAAAGGCAAAGGGGATGAGAGATAAGAAAAAGTAAATCGAGACAAAAAGGCCAAACTGACAGGAAGCTAAGCAAGCCGTCTCCGTCTCTCTCAGGATGAAATTTCTGAGAGGGCTGTAAGGGCCTGCTATTCAGAACATTTTGATTAAACATCGTCCTGCCCGGACAGCAAAAAACCCGGATCGATGATCAGCCTTTCCCGCGGGTCGTTGTCTTTCCGGTCTTGTAGTTCTTCTCAGCGTATTCAATGATCATGCCTGCAATATCTTTTCCTGTTGCAGCCTCTATTCCTTTTAGCCCGGGCGATGAGTTCACTTCCATTACAAGAGGGCCGTGATTGGAACGTAAAAGATCGACACCGGCAACATTGAGTCCCATGATCTTTGCGGCACGTACGGCGGTTGATCTCTCTTCAGGTGTGATCCTGATGACCTCTGCTGAGCCACCTCTGTGGATGTTCGAACGGAATTCCCCTTTTGGTGCCTGCCTTTTCATGGCTGCGACCACTTTCCCGCCTATGACAAAACAGCGGATATCAGCTCCGCTTGCTTCCCTGATATATTCCTGGACAAGGATGTTCGCTTTTACACCCATGAAGCCTTCTATTACGCTTTCTGCGGCTTTTTGTGTTTCTGCAAGCACCACACCTATCCCCTGGGTACCTTCGAGCAGTTTAACAACAAGAGGTGCACCGCCGACCATTTCGATAACATCCTTGATGTCATCCGGCTTGCTGGCATAACCTGTTACAGGAAGGCCTATTCCTTTGCGGGAGAGCAGCTGCAGGGATCGAAGCTTGTCACGGGAACGGGTGATGGCAACTGATTCGTTCAGGGGGAACACACCCATCATTTCGAATTGTCTCAGGACAGCAGTACCATAGAAAGTCACAGATGCGCCTATACGCGGGATAACAACATCAAAGTCGTCAAGTTCCTCTCCTTTATAGTGGATGGAAGGCTTATGCGATGTTATGTTCATGTAAGCTCTCAGCACATCAATTACCTGGATCTGGTGGCCTCTTTCTTCTGCTGCCTCGATCAGGCGCTGGGATGAGTATAGCTTGCGATTTCTTGATAATAACGCGATCTTCATTTATCAGCCTCTGTTTTTTGTTTGTATATGCTGCGTGCGTCAAGTTTTCCGTTCATGTATGATGCTGTCGGATCTACGATTGCCCTATCTTCCATTGCGCTGCGTCCCAGTAACATCCTGAAACGCATGGTATCACGATCGGTAAGTGTTATTTCAATGGGGTAGCGCTGAGATGCGATAACAACATCTGTTTCGATAACATAACGCATTTCACTATGGCCGCCGGAGTCAGTGACCCGCCGCCGGTCCTTCAGGGGTGCTATGCATTCGATCTGAAGGTCCTGGTCCTTCTGTATGGGATGGACCCGGAAACGGACCATTTCGATACCATTCTCCGTGTAATGTTCCACATTGAATGCATGCAATGCGGATGTTCTGGCGCCAGTGTCCACTTTGGCTTTTATAGCAGGCAATCCGAGGTCCGGTAATGCAACCCACTCTCTCCAGCCAAGCATCAATCTCTGTTCTTCTTTTAACATAAGTATTTTCAAAGTGTGATATTTTCCTGATCAATTGTTCATAAAGCCTTTTACAGCAAAATCCCATGGTATGGGAACAATTGTTCATTTCGCACTGTTCTGTAATTGCAGGAGCAATTTACAAGTTTAAGTCAGATACCAGTGAAATTCGGGTACATGTACCCAGTTTATGATGAGTGATATCGAATTAAAACCGAAAAGAGCATTTAAGTATAAATTAAGTTTGGTAAGATGAAGGGTAAGACTACCCTTTCGATCTTAAATTTATGAAAAATATATTTCAGAACGGTTTTACACTGTCACTGTTGTTTCTCCCCATATAAAGAGCATTCTGTCATCGTTCTCTCCTGTGCCGAGAACAAGCTGTTCGTCGTCAATTGAAACAGATGTTACGTTACTTAATAAGGAAAGATACTGGCTGTCCAGTGAGTCCGGTCCGCAGTATGCAAGTGTTATTGGCCCCGGTGCCAGGGTCAGTTCGTTTCCGTCGAGAGTATAGGTTCCACTGCCAACATTGCAGTCTGCTTTTATGGAGTATGTGCCGTCCTGGTTGAATGTGATGGTGTAGTTCTCCGGATCAGGGACCACGGACTGGCTTGCCGGGAGTGTTTCGATCAATCCTGACCATTGCCATTCGATGTCAATGATGTCATCCTGAGTAATTATTGTCTCTTCTTCATGTTCGCTCTCTAGATCGCTATTCCCATTTTCTGCTTCAGTACAACCTAAAGCCATCAGGCTACCGGTGAGTACTGCAAAGATTAGGAGAATGGATAGTAATTTCTGTGTGTTCATTTCCTGATACCTCCTGGTTCTCTAAATGTAAATTGATCTGTTTCCTATTTATCGATTGCTTTAGCTACAGTTCAATTCGAAGTCTTCAGATGCTGATTTCTATACAGATCTCTATGTCGATCTCCAGCTTTGGTGGCGTTATGTGAATATCAGGGAAAATAAAGGTCTTTGTATCTGCCTACAATATGTTTATTTGTTGTTAAATGCAATATTCCTGCAGAGGGGACGTTCCAATTTGTGGGTGCTGTCCCGTAGAGGTGTACTAAAAATGGCAGATGAGATCGATTACAGGATTTATGGTAATGAGATGCAGCTTGTGGAGATCGGCCTTGACAAAGGAGAAACTGTAAAGGCAGAGGCCGGAGCCATGATGTTCATGGGCGATGGTATCAAGATGGAGACCTCCACAGGAGGTGGCATCCTGAAAGGCCTCAAGAGAGCAATATCGGGTGAGAGCTTCTTCATAACTTCATTCACTCAGGCCGGAAGCGGAAAGGGTAGTGTTGCTTTCGCTGCTCCGTATCCTGGTAAGATCGTGCCTATCGACCTTAAGGAAGAGGGTGGCAGTTTCCTCTGCCAGAAGGATGCTTTCCTCTGTGCTGCTGATGGTACTGATATTTCTATTGCGTTCTCCAAGAGGATCGGAGCAGGTCTTTTCGGAGGCGAGGGTTTCATTCTCCAGAGACTTCACGGTGACGGTCTCGCATTCGTCCACGCAGGCGGTACCGTCCTGAAAAAGGAGCTTGCATCGGGAGAGACCCTGAGGGTGGATACCGGATGCCTGGTGGCATTTTCTGAAAGCGTTGACTACGACATCCAGTTCGTGGGCGGTTTCAAGAACGCACTCTTCGGTGGCGAGGGTGTGGTGCTGGCAACGGTCAGGGGACCGGGTACGGTATATCTCCAGAGCCTGCCGTTCTCACGCCTGGCTGACAGGATCGGTGCAGCTATTGGTCCGGCTCAATCCAACAGGGGAGAAAGAGGCGGTATCTCAGGAATAGGCGAGAGTGCCCTTGGTGGTATCCTCGGAGGCGACAGGAATTTCTGATTTTCTTCTTCGAGGTATGAACAATGAGAATACTTGCCCTTGCGGATGTACACGGTGACCATTCACACATTGAAAGCCTGCTGGAGATGGCAGGCAATATCGACCTTGTAGTGATCAGCGGAGACCTGACCCAGTTCGGACCGGCCAGTGAGGCTGAAACGGTTTTGTCGATGTTCGATGTTCCAGTCCTTGCTGTGGCTGGAAACTGTGACCCGAAAGATGTCAATGATGTCATCGATTCTTCTGATGCCGTGAACCTGCACAAATCTGTGGAAAAGATAGAAGGCGTTACGTTCATAGGGATGGGCGGTTCCAGCCCGACTCCGTTCTGCACTCCTTTCGAGCTTGAGGAGGACGAGATAGAGGCAGCTCTTGAGCCGCTTTTCGCAGAAGCTGAAGGCACAGTAGTGCTAGTCTCACATGCCCCTCCAAAGGGCCTGCTTGACGATGTAGGGGGCAATAATGTGGGAAGCACAGCTGTGGCAAAGTTCATAGACCGGGCAAGACTAGTGATCTGTGCACATATCCATGAAGCAAGGGGATTTGCCAGGTCAGGCGATACCTTCCTTGTGAACCCCGGTATGGCAGCACAGGGGTATGGTGCCCTTATCGAGCTAGAGCCTGATAACGTGAGCGTGGTCTTCCTTGAGGCTTAAAACAGAGAACAAAGTGGAAAATTATTTCAGATTGTATTAAAAAGAATGAGGCAGGTTCATCCGATCCTGTCAGATTTCAACAACCATGAGGTCGGAGGGTATGTGAACTTCCCCCTCGAACTCTTCTTTTATGTATTCAAGGGCTTCTTCCTCATGTCCCTGCATGTGAGGGTAAAGGTGTGTGAGATATACCGCTTTTATACCTGTATCTTTCAGATAGGGCCTCATCATGTCAGGCGTGGTGTGATTCGTCATCTCAAAGTCCAGCGGGAACGAGCACTCATGGATAAGCATATCACAGCCCCGGGCCAATGCTACGATGGCATCACAAGGCTCTGTATCCCCGGAGTAAACCACTGTCCTGCCGTCATATCTTACCTGGTATGCCAGTGAAGGCACGCTGTGTATCCCCGATGCACACTTCACATCACATCCATCGAAAAGCCTCAACTCTTCTCCCGGTGCAACCTCGACGACATCAACGCTTACTTTCTCTTTCATATAAGGATAGATGTCCATAAGCCTTTCAAGCCACTCCCGCGTGCCCGCCGGCCCATAAATGGTGGAGTCGAACTTATCACACAGCCAGTTAGCCTTGAGCAGACACATCACATCGGCCACATGGTCCAGGTGCAGATGCGAAAGCACAATGGTATCGATTTCCGTATGCAGGTTCCCACTCTCGAAAATCCGGTTCAGCACCCCGCCTCCGCAATCAAAAAGAACCTTCTTTTCACCCATCTCCATCAGTAATCCTGATTGCACCCTGCCTTTCTGTGGTATCGCCACACCTGTTCCAAGAAATGTAATCTTCATGCTTCATTAGAATAAGGCTTAAGTAACTTAACTTTAATTATGGGATGTTCAATAGCAAAAGGCAACAACTCTATTTCTATGCGGGGGTTGCCCAGCCAGGTCAAAGGCGCCAGACTTAAGATCTGGTATCGAAGGATTTCGAGGGTTCGAATCCCTCCCCCCGCACTTTTTTTTGGGATATAGGCAAATCGGGAAAAGGCAACTCCCTAAACTTCTCGAATAATCTCCCTATATCCGAAATATTATTCGTAAGCCCTGTTTTTTTTTAATAAGTTATAATCCGTAAAATGTTCTATTTTTTAATTTAATTACTAGTGTTCTTGTTTAACCGATATTACCAATAACAAGAACTCTGAATTTTACTTTAAGCTAACATAAGTAAAAACATGGCTTTTCAATAATTTCATATCATTTATGTGAAAGTGCTAGTTTAATTCCAATCACTGAAAATATACTTGCTTTCATCCAATTGACATACAAGCCAACTCTCGGCATATCCAATATTTTACTACCAATGCTACCAGCAAATGCAGAAACGATTGAGAAGACTACTATCGCCTGAATCATGAATACTATTCCAAGTACTCCCATTTGAGTGGAAACATTGCCAGTCTGCAAGTTCACGAATTGGGGTAAAAATGCCAAAAAGAAAAGAGATACTTTTGGATTCAATAAATTCATGAAAATCCCTCTTTTATAGAGGCGACTATAATCGGTTTCTTTTATTGAATCAGAAGATAACAAATAATCCCCCTCTTTTAGAGCCTTTAATGCAAGGTATATCAAATAAGCTGCTCCAAGATATTTTACAATTGAGAAAGCAATAGCAGATTTGTATAAAATGGCCGAGATCCCCACTGCTGCGGCAGTTGTATGGAATAATATTCCTGTGCATAAACCTAATGCTGTTGCAATACCCGCCTTTTTACCCTCGGAAATACTTTGAGTTGTCACAAAGATCATATCCGGACCTGGTAAAATTGTAAATGCCACTGATGCCGCAATAAAATAGATCAATTGTGAAGTTTCAATCAATATCTCCCCTCTTTTTTTGCTATGAACTTAGGCATATATATGCTATTTGGTTATATTTTTGTTTTATTTCTGTGAAATTATTTGTTCAAACAGCATAGTTATACATTTCAACTCAAAAATAGTCCCGCAGAAATAATTAACAAAATTTCTACAGGGCTTTATGCTTTTAGTTTACTATTAAATCGGGGAGATTTTCTAAAGGTCCTCTCCATTACATGAAGCAGAATGCTAAGAGTGTTAAGCCGTTTACTCTCAATGCTCCTTCAAAGTGCAATTCTCCCAGGGGATAATGAACTTGCTTGAAGTTGTCTGATTTATTTTGCCGTACAATGATCATTTATTTTCTAAATATGAATTTTGATAGCAGAGCTTATTTATACTAAAAGGTGCTATAGTGCATCAGTTCGATTGCTCAACGATTTTATAAAGGATTACTCTATTTTTGCGTGCTTCTTTTAACAATTGCTGACAGTAAGAAGTAGTTATATCGGAATGAGCGATTTAGTTAAGACAAGGTAAAACTGGTCATGCGATAATTCTCAGTTTCGGTTCTGCTGTGCGGACTAATAATTATTTAGGAGATAAACAAATGGGTTACAATGACAGAGGCGGAAACAGCCGAGGCGGAAACAGCAGAGGCGGAAACAGCAGAGGCGGAAACAGCAGAGGTGGCGGTGGCTTTAGATCAAACAACGGTCCAAAAGAAATGCACAAGACAACATGCTCTGACTGCAAACAGGAGACTGAAGTACCTTTCAAGCCATCTGGTGACAGACCTGTATACTGCAGGGAATGTTTCCAGAAGCACAGACCAGCCAGATACTAATTATATCTTGATATAATTCAATTCTGACATATTTTAATAAAAGACAGATTCACTGTAGTCGTTCGATTGATCAGTATCTGTCTTACAGTCTTTTTCTTTGTCCTTATCTTTTGACAATCTATCTCGTAAGCTAAGCTAGAGAGGATTCTATTAATGAAAATCGAAAATGTGTTATGTCCTTGGTGTGGAACCCCTATACTTGCAACAATTCCACTGGGACAGAGCATTGTGTATGTTTCGATCACTTCCGGGAAACCGGCAGATTTCGGAGCAACATATCGATCAGTTCAAGGTGTACGAACTGTAATAAGAGTTTTGCATGCTATACTAAGAATTCCAGAACAGGATAACTAGAAACTGTCATTCATCGGAGTGAATTTCCTTTACTCTTCGACATAATCATCTTCCAGTTGAACTTTTATTCCGTGCGGATAGGATGAGGAATTTGTCAGAATTCTTTTGGCAATACCTCTGGTGATCTTGCCATTTTTCTGGTCCTGCTTCAAGAGTATTCCTACGTCTAGTCCTATTTTGAGGTGTTGGAATCTTTCTTGACCGTTTTGAAAAATACACATCGTTAACTTTTTATTTTTTTTAAGATAACCGAGATCATATTGTAATTAAAACAGAACGGATGTGCAAAATATCTGCACAATCGCGTACACTTTTTTAACGTTAGCTATATCCCCGCACTTTTCTTTTGGGATATAGGTAAAGCCGGAAAAGGTAACTCCCGAAACTCCTTAACCTATCCGTATTGGTAAGTGCCTGGCTATATCAAATTTATTTAAATAAGTTCTGTGCCGTAACTCCCTAAACTTCTCGAATATTACTTTATACTCGAAGAGTATACTTGCGGGCTTTTATTAAAAAAAAGTTATAATGCTCAAGGCAAAGGGGCTTAGCCATAATCTTGTTGGAACGAGCAAAGCTGTTGAGTCCATGAAGCCTGTTTATGTTGCTGAAAGGAATGATACTGATCTGTTGAGAAAAAAAAGATCATTGACATGTCTTTCACCGAATGGAAGAAGATGGGGTTTCTCTAAGGGTACGCTTCATTATATGAAACAGAATGCCAGAAGTGATAAGCAGTTCACATTAAATGCACATGTGAAAGAGAGGTTGGAGAACTGGGGAGAGTGTTGTTAATTTTCCTCATACAAAAAAGTACCAGAATCAAGCAAAAGAAGTCAACTTAAAGATGGTAATGCACAACATTGACATGTATGTCAAGATTGTGCTTATTGTTCAAATGTGGACTTCTCTAAAACTCAATTTTTGTATCTTACAAGACATATATTATATGAGCAATACTATTCGAATAACTTTATAATCTCATAATTTCATATAGGATATTAAACCTACAAAACGATTTTTGACTCGACAAGTGAAAAAATCATAATTGTATGGGCACGGAAGTATTCTATCGGTTAATATTTTTGCAGACTTCCGTTTCACTATTTCTTTGTCCTAAAGAGTCAACTGAAAGTGATGGAGGAATGGTAAATGAGCAAACAAAGGATTTGTTTAGTAATTGGAGTACTTCTGGCACTTTCGTTAGTGCTCGTATCTGTAGCAGCAGCTGTTCCACCTACTGAAAAGAATCTCCAAAAAGCAAGGTTATTGACTCCGACAAAAACTGTATCATTTGACTTAGTAAATGAGGTGACCTTTGATTGGACTGATGTTCGCAATGCCGGATCTTACAGGGTTTTTATATTTTACTCAGAACCGGGTGAAGAAAATTGGATATCCATATATGTTGAAGATGTAGGGGAATCAAATATTGTTCTTTCCAAAGACTACTTCCCGCCAGGTAATGATTATAGCTGGTATGTGATAGCATATGGCGATTCCGGATACTCAGACTCATTCAGTCGTACAGCTTATTTTACCGTCGTGTAATAGGCTATACAATTTTTTCTTTTTTAGATATTCTTCCCAGGTCATTCTACATTTCATTCTATTCTTCCACGATGGAACTCACTGAATAATGCAAAGACATCCTGTTTGTTCGAGGGATGCCTTCATCCCCAAGGTGCCAGAACATGTGTTTGAAGAGTCCGATTCAAACCTATGGTATTCTTTAGAAGAAGATTAAAGAACCTCTGCATTCACAACATACAACATTCAAACATTTATTGAAGAAAACCCAGACTATCAAATTGAACCCAATATAGAAATAAAAATATGAACTCAAATAGGAGGTTATGCATAGATTGTGCAAAAAAGCGTAGTGTTTTTTGCTGTTACCTATATCCCCGACTTGCTATGCAGGGGATTGGATTCGAACCTTTTTGTTTAGGACGATACATCATAACTTAATAATTAGGGTATGTGTTAACCAAAGAGTTTAAACTTCGTGGAAATGGTGGAAATTGAAATCAACAACACAATTAAAGATTTTGTTGTAGTAAACGGTTTAAATTGATCCAGAAAAGTTAATAAAAAAGATCAAAGAAGGGTAAATTACCCTTCTGAATTCTGTATCATCTCAATGATGCTATTTGCTTCATTGATTAGGTATTCAGCTTGCTCATCTCCTAACTTATCTTGTCGTTCCATTATACTAACAAATTTAATGAGATCCTCAAGTTTTTTGATAGCCTTATCCTCATCTCCTTTTTCCAGATGGTGAATTGCATTATCGAGTTTTGCATTGAGGGATTCTTTGGTACCGTTATCTACTCCTTCCAGACTACTGATATAATCTCTGAGATTTTCTACTTTCTCAGTTGGTGTAAGAGGCGCTAAGTACAATGGCAGGTAATCAATGTTATTTACGTCTAATTCATATTCACTTAGAGGTGAATCACAGAAACCGTCGCTATCCGTATCTTCATTCATCTGGCTGAAACCTGTACCATCAGGATGGGACCAGTAGTTTCCACCTAGATAGGGACCACCAATTATGTTGGTGCCTGCTGTCTTGGTGATGTTCCAGATGTTTCCGGTGCTGTCTGCAGAGATTAGAGTGTTGTTCGTGTTGTCGAAGTAATTGTTGTAGATGATATTGTCACTGCATATTGAGAATAGCTCGATACCTGTCCAATTATTCGAGTTTACAATGTTACTAGTCAATGTGTTGGAGCAAGAAAAAGATATATATATACCGTTCTGCTCGTTCGAGCTTATACTGTTATTATCCAGTGTATTAAATTCACTATATCCCTGTAAGTAGATACCGTTCTGATCGTTCGAATTTACGATGTTATTAGTTAACTTATTGTAGCTGCACCAATCCGTTAATGATATGCCATCGCCGTTGTTCCAGTTTGCAGTGTTATTGATAAGGTCGTTGTGACAGCAGGAACCAGACAGAAAGATGCCACCGCTGTTCCCGTTTGCAGTGTTACTAATCAACTTATTGTTGCCGGATTCCACTGAAAGTAAGATGCCGATACCGCTGTTCCCGTTTGCAGTGTTGTTAGTCAGCTCGTTGTGGAAGGCCAAACCTATCATGATGCCGTGATTATTGTTCGAGTTTGCAGTATTATTAATCAGCGTGTTTTCGTTGCTGAAGTCTGTCAGCCAAATGCCCCCTCCGTTGTTCGAGTTTACAGTGTTATTAATCAGCTTATTGTTGCTGGAATAACGCAGAGAGATGCCACACCAGTTGTTCGAGATTTTATTGTTACTGATAGTATTGTTATTGGTACTGTTTTCATCATCTCCCTCGAGATGTATCCCGGCTTTCGGTAACTCAGAGGCACCTGTTACATTAAAACCGCTAATTGTTACATTATTCGCTATTACGGTGAAGACGTAATCATTTGAACTTGCAGCTCTAACATGAGTATCATCCGGATTACCGGATTGTGAGATTATCGTTAACTCTTTGTACACATCCACGTTCTCATTGTAAGTTCCTGGATAGACAAGGACTGTATCCCCATCAACTGCAGCATCTATAGCAGCCTGTATCGAAGTAAAATCTGCTACTGGTCCGGTGCTGTTGTTTACTGTGATTGTGCCTGCTGATGCAGTTCCTACGGTCATTAATACTAAAGCTATTCCAAAACAAATTAGTATAGTTTTTTTAATTCTCATTTATACTCCCCACTTTAATTTTTAGAATCCATTAGAGAATTCTACTCAATTTTTAAATAATTCTATTATATTTATATTTTATGAATTAAGAAATATAATTGCAAAATAAAAAAAAATATTGCGGACAAAAAATTCACATTAACTATATACCCGCACTTTTCTTTTGGGATATAGGTAAAGAGGGAAAATGCAACTCCCAAAAATTACTTTAACCATTCGTCTTAGTATGTACTATATCTCAAACTAACTTATTTAATGAAGTTGTTTGAAGGTAACTCCATAAACTTCTCGAATAATCTCCCTATATCCGTAGATTATGCTTACGGCCCTATTTTTTTACTAGAATTTCCACTATAAAGTTGATAAATCGCAATAAAAAATAAGAGCAATACTATCTAATCTGTTGAGTAAGTTACATTTGCTATGTAGGATTTCTACAGATACAAAATTTTAGCACATTAATACTATCATTGAATTATGAGTCCTTTTCTTATTTAGACTAAGAGATTAAACTGTAATCTACAAGATAGACTAATCTAAAATTTTTATACTAATCTATCTAAGTTTATATCCGAACTCGAAATATCGTATAAAAACTTATACGATAGGAATCTATCTCTAAGAGATAAGAATTTATCTTTAAGAGATAGGTAAATAACTATAAGCGTTAAAAGCGTTAAGGATCTAACTAAATACGTTAATAATATGCCTAAAAAAGACATAAATATACCCTTGGATGGTATAGATATATACTTAAAAGACATAAATATATACCTACGAGGTATACTCGATAGTTATACTTTTTTTAGAGGATAGTAGCTAGAAGTATTTCTCATACTTACTAGCACCCATCCTGCTTAACTTCAACTCAGGAGTAATCCGTTCAAAATCTGATCATTTATATTTGTTCGGACATCATCGCCATTAGCTTAGACGTTTCCATAACAGGAAATGACTCGATATGGCAAATGCTCTTCCAGGGAAGAGCTGCAATAGCATAACTTTCCGAATCCTTAATGTCTACCACAGCAACATATCTGCAGGTTGCAAGATCGGTCCATTCACTGATCACTTCCACACTTTCAGGCCAGCTCCACTCGCTGTATCTTCTCATTAATTCATCGTTGTCCTTAGGTTCCCAAGTAACTATATCCATGAATAACATTTGATTACACTCCCTAAAATCAAAAGCCTGTTAATGGCCACATATAATAATTATTTTGATAGCACATATAGGTATCGAAAGAAAATTAATCAGTTCTTAACTTATTTTCAGAATATGATTTAAAGAAAAAATAAATTAAAGCAAAGTAATTAAAAAACAAAAAATGTCATATAACCTAGATCAAATATATTCGAGTGGTCAAAAGAATTATTCATTATAGAACTCTAATTACATATGATCAAAAAGGTTTGAATCAAGAGCGATAAACCGTTTACTCTTAACGCTCATGTTAGGGAAAGGTTGGAGAATTGGGGGGAATGTTGTTAAAGGAGCATATTGACTTAAATTGTACTATAAAGATATAATTAATCAATTGCTCCAAGACAGTTTATCGATAAAGTATCTGGTCACTTTTTTTGCTTAAGGATACAATCTTAACTATTAAATATCAAAATATCATAGTTGAAATTTCTGCGAGAAATTAGTTGCATCGACAACTATATATCAACAAGTTGCATTACAATCACCTAGTTGCTTCTGCAACTAATCGAGTAGACAATATAGTGAGATAATTAAAAATTGACTGGATCAACGTTTGCAAAAAAAGGTGTACAAATGTGCGATAATGAGTTCAGCGGGAAGTTCATCTCATACCTCTATCGATATGGACAAATCTATATTGAAAAGAAAATTGAACCATATGGTATAGGAAGTGGACAGTTCTCTTTTCTCATGCGATTGTATCACGAAGATGGTGTCAATCAGGAATCTCTTTCAAACTATCTAAAGATTGATAAGGCCACTACTACAAGGGCTATAAAAAAACTTGTTGATCGGGGTTATGTTTTTAGGCAGGTTGATGAAAGAGACAGGCGTTCATACATGATTTTTCTTACAGAGAAAGGAAAAAAACTGGAACCAGAGATGAAAAAGATAGCTTCTGAGTGGGAGGACATTCTCTTATCCGGTTTCGATGAAGATCAAAGAAAAGAGATTATTAGCTCACTCGAAATAATGTTTGGCAATGTATCCCGAATTATGTGAGAATTGCCAGAAGTAGTCAAATTTGTGCAGACAACACTCCACCAGTCAGCAGGACTGATAATTTTATTCTATGCACTTTCGCTTCCATTTGCTTTTGTTGTAATGGCATCGTTTCTCTAAACACACAAAACAAAAGCATCAGCATTCAGTCTAAATACTGCTTTACGAAAAAAATTGAGAGATTAAATATGGTTCCAAAAAAATCAAAATTATGGACTAAAGATTTTATAATTATTTCTATTGAGAATTTATTAGCTTTTTTAAGCTTTTATTTGTTAATGATAGTTATTTCCGGGTATGCAATGAGCAAATTTGACTCATCACCAGGTGAAGCAGGCATTGCTACCAGTATATTCGTGATTGGCGGACTTTTTATGCGCCTGCTTATCGGGAAATGGATGGGACAGATTGGCTATAAGAAAACACTTTATTCAGGAATTATTTTCAGTTTTATTACGACATTGCTATATTTCGGGGTAAATAGTATTATCCTCCTAGTTATCGTCCGTTTTCTTCACGGTATGTCATTTGGTATTATTACTACAGCAACAGGTACGATCATTGCGAGTATTATTCCCATGGATAGGAGGGGTGAAGGTATCAGTTATTACGGATTAAGCTTGATACTTGCAACAGCTGTTGGTCCCTTTTTAGGCATTTTCATTACCCAGAATGGCAGCTTCAACATGATTTTTGTCGCCTGTACTATTACTTCGATAATCAGTTTTTTGATTATGCCATTTTTGTCATCTCTAAATGAAATGGAATTAACAGCAGAACAGTTGGAGGAAATGAAGGAGTTCAAATTTGACAATTTCTTTGAAACAAAAGTCATTCCAATTTCAATGTGTTGTATGATTATTTATATTTGTTATTCGAGTGTTGTTTCATTCGTTGCAGTGTACTCACAGGAAATTAATTTGATTAGCGCAGCCAGCTTCTTTTTTATCGTATATGGTGCAGTCGTCGCAATTACGAGGCCGGTTATTGGCCGATTGTTTGACTCCAAAGGTGAAAATTCAATCATGTACCCGGCAATTCTAATATTTTCAATAGGGATTACTCTGTTTAGCCAGGCTCATCATGGATACACTATTTTATTGGCCGGAGCTGTGCTCGGTCTTGGATTTGGAGCCATACAGTCCAGTACTCAGGCAATTTCTGTAAACGTAACTCCGCAACATCGTATGGGCTTGGCGAATTCAACCTATTTTGCGTTCACAGACATAGGAATGGGAATTGGACCTTTACTGGTTGGATTAATGATTCCTTTCTTTGGTTACAGAGGAATGTATATGGTTATGGCAATTGTTGCTGCAGTATGCCTCTTAGTGTATTATCTATTGCATGGGAAAAAGGTACACTGGATAAATGAAATGAGTGTCCATGAGCATGTTGTGATGGACTAAGATGTTGATATGTAGGATGGAGATTTTCTAAAGGTCCTCTCCATTACATGAAACAGAACGCTAAATCTATAAGTCATTTAGTCTGGATGCTCATTTCAAGGAGGGGTGGGGGGAAATTGTGATGGTTTCTGTGCAAGAAAGTACAGAAACCAAGTAAAATAAGTAAAATTCAAGGTATTAATACACAATCTTGACAGGTATGTCAAAATTGTATATTTGGTATTGTTGAGGATTTCTACAAAGCCAAAATTTTACTTCCTTTCTTTTGAAAAAAAAGAGGGGTTTTAAGTGACGAAAATCATTCTGCAATATCAACAATAGAACCTTCTGGGAATATTGTTCTAAATACAAAACCAACAAGTGGCCCCGCAACAAACATTACCAAAGGATACGCAAATACAGCACTAATATCGAAACACACATAATGCTCTGTCCGGAGGTATTGTTGCAAGTATAGGGATTCCACACTCAGTACATAACACATTTTCGATTTTCATTAATAGAATCCTCTCTAGCTTAGCTTACGAGATAGATCGTCAAAAAATAAGGACAACGAAAAAGTATGTCAGACAGATACTGATCAATCGGGACGATTACAGTGTATCTGTCTTTTATTAAAATATATCAGAATTGAATTATATCAAGATATGTTTAGTATCTGGCTGGTCTGTGTTTCTGGAAACATTCCCTGCAGTATACAGGTCTGTCACCAGATGGCTTGAAAGGTACTTCAGTCTCCTGTTTGCAGTCAGAGCATGTTGTCTTGTGCATTTCTCTTGGACCATTGTTTGACCTAAAGCCACCGCCACCTCTACTGTTTCCGCCTCTGTTATTGTATCCCATTTGTTTATCTCCTAAATATTTATATAGTCCGTACAGCAGAACCGTGACTGAGAATTATCGCATGACCAGTTTTACCTTGTCTTAACCAAATCGCTCATTCCGATATGACTACTTCTTACTGTCAGCAATTGTTAAAAGAAGCACACGCAAATAGAGTAATCCTTTATGAAATCGTTGAGCAATCGAACTGGTGCTTTATAGCATCATATAATATAAATAACCTCTGCTATCAAATTTCATATTTACAAAATAAATGACAATTGTACGGCAAAATAAATCAGACAACTTCAAGCAATTTCACTATCCACCGAGACAATTGCACTTTGAAGGAGCATTGAGGGTAAACGGCTTCTCACTTTTGGCATTCTGCTTCATGTAATGAAGTGCACCCTTAGAGAAAACCATCTTCTTTCTTTTCTTATCATCCTCTTTATCTTTCGTATAAGGTTCTTATAAGAAATTATTCCTATTGCTAACGATTTCTTCATTTCATAAGTAATTTCTACATAATTCTTCAATTTCGTACAAGAATTAGATAAGAAACTCATTCTATTGATATTGGTTTTTGGATGAAAGGACAAGGATATTGAGCTTATCCATTTAGTTAAATCTTGGATAGTATGTAAATCGAGTATTCTAGAAATTAAATAAACAATTCACTTTTTGAATGATTTAGCTCAAATTCGAATCATCAGTAAAACTAATTTATAAGATTTCATACTTTGTAAGTTTAATAAAAAAATTGTGAATAATTAAATCTCATCTCTGTAAATATTAGATGATTCCAATTCATCTACTGTATACTCAATTATTTTCAATAATCCACTCGTTATAGCAGGTTCAAAAAACCGGTTAACTTTATAATAAGTTTTACTTAATTTATCTTCTTTAGTAGTAATTAAAATAAGAACTAAAGAAGCATTTAAATTTTTAATAATACCATAATAGTATATCTTACTGAGCATAAAGTATAATCTATCTTTGATATAAAACAAGGGTTCAATATTGTTTTTGACTTCAATAAAGATGTCATTTTTTGGTGTTTTAATATATCCATCAAATAAAGGGTAGTATGAACTTATTGGATCGATCTCGTAAACTTCCATAGATATCTTGGCGTTTTTAATAAGATTATACTGGTGTAATTTATAGTCATCAATATACTTATTCAAGCCCTCAGCCTTAAATTTCCTTATATCTATCCTTTTCCTTGATATATCGCTTCTAAAACCAACTTCCTTTGTCAGAGTTTCGCTTACGTATTCTTTCTCTTCAATTTCCTTTTTTTCGGCTGGTTTTACCTTCAAGAACTGAGACAAATTTTCTGGAAGCTTGACGGCAGTATCATTTATTTGCCCCTGACTATTATTTTCATTCCTCTTCATGTCCTTTTCATTATTATCCATCAAATGTCCCTCTTTAAATAAAAATTTAAATCTATATTCATTATTAAATTAGTTATACATATAACTAGAATATGTTCTAAATTTAATCAATAATAGCATTCATTTTGAGGCTCAATTCACTGCAATAGGAAGAACAATTTCAATTTACCTGCCAGATGCCAACCCTCAAGGAATTAAAATATGCGAGTTCTTTGATTCTGAATGATTGAACAAAAAAAATCAAAGAAGGGTTAGATTACCCTTCAGAATTCTCAATAAGCTTAATGATGGTCTCTGCCTCTTTGATCAGGTCTTCAGCCTGTTCCTCCGATAGTTTTCCTTGATCCTTCAATTTTTCAACGCTATCAATGAATTTTTCAAGTTTATCAATAGCTTTCTCATATTCTTCCTTATCAAGCGTAGTGATTACATCATCAAGTTTTGCATTCAGACTCTTTATTGTAGAAGCGGATAGATTCTCATCACTTCCAATATCTTGCACAAGACTTTCCAGAGCTTTAACCGGATCAGGTCCTGCAATCTTAATCAGCCACGCATCATCGTTGTTGGAACCTGCAACTATGTATCCTCCGTCTGAGGTCAGTTGCACGGAATAGAAATGATCATTACCTGTACCGCCAAATGTCATATTCCATTCTTCAGTACCATTTTCATAAGTCTTGATTAGCCAAGCGTCATAATCACCTGCACCTAAAGATGTTGTGTAACCTGCGACTATGTACCCGCCATCATCTGTCTGCTGAACAGAATAAGCTCTATCATTACCTGTACCACCAAATGTCATATTCCATTCTTCAGTACCATTCTCATCGGTCTTGATTAGCCAGGCATCATAAGGAGCACTATAATATTGTTGTTCGTAACCTGCCAGTACAAATCCGCCATCTGATGTTTGTTGAACAGAATAGGCTTCATCATAACCTGTGCCTCCAAATGTCATGTTCCATTCTTCAGTACCGTTTTCAAAGGTCTTAATCAGTAAGGCATCAGAAGGAGTATTGAAAGATTGTTGGTAACGACCTGCGAGTATGTATCCATCCGGTGTCAGTTGAGCAGATGCTATAGAACAACTTCCATAATCAAATCTCTTGTTCCATTCTTCAGTACCATTTGCATAGGTCTTAATCAGCCATCCATCATAAGTTTTAAATCCCGCTTTACCTGCAAGTATATATCCCCCATCTGATATCTGAACAGAATTAATGCTATCGTCAGAATTACCACTATCAAATATCTTGTCCCATTCTATAGTACCGTTTTCAAAAGTCTTGATTAACCATCCGTTATAAGAATATTTAGGTGCTTCATAAGAACCTGCGATTATGTATCCGTTATCTTCATTAGTTTGCTGAACAGAATAGGCATAAGCAGAACACATGCCACCAAATGTCATATTCCATTCTTCAGTACCATTTTCATAAGTCTTGATTAGCCAGGCATCATAAGTATCGCCCGCACCAAAAGAACTTGTGTAACCTGCCAGTACAAATCCGCCATCTGATGTTTGCTGAACAGACTTAGCGATATCAGGATTTATGCCTCCAAACGTCATGTTCCATTCTTCTGCTGGTGCTTCTACAGCAACAGCAGTTCCCACGGTCATTAACAGCAAAGCTATTCCGAAACTTATCAGTATACCTTGTTTAATTCCCATTATTTCCACCACCTTATTGATTACAATCTTAAGATCCCTCTACATCTGTAGAGATCATTATCAATAAGGCAGGACATGCCCGGAATTTCCAAGTTCAAAAAAGGCAGCGATGCCTTGTCGACCCCCCCACAGACAAGCATAAATCTCTAACTAAAAATTGTACTCGATCCTATTTATACATTATCAAAAAATAGTATATGTTACTTAAATATATTAATATTTATTATGGGTTATAACATTGCTAACAAAGTAGGCAAAAGTGACCAGATACTTTATTGATAATATCTGTTTTTATTATCCCACTCAGTTAACAATATTAAAACCAATAATATATATTATTATATTTATGTAATATGGGGTTTTCTTTAAGAATGTATTTATAAGACAAAATAGAAATTTAAATTAGAAGTTCATATTCGTCTCTGGGGGAAGACAAGGCGGCGCTGCCATTTATTTATGCCTGATGGTTTTTGGTATGTTCTGGCTTTAGTTATACTGATCTATACTGAAGTGGATGATCCTGAAGAAACGAATATTATGAGATGGTGGAAGTAATGATAATTAAACAAAGTATACTGATTTGTTTTGGAATGGCTTTGCTATTAATGACCATTGGAACAGCATCAGTGGTAGCACAGGGTATGGAAACACCAATCTGTACAAATCCCGATAGACAAGTGAATCCTGCCATCTCTGGTGACAGGATCGTCTGGATGGATGTGCGCAATGGGAACTGGGATATCCACATGTATGACCTTTCAGTTGCCATGGAAACACCAATCTGTACCAACCTGTATATCCTCTTAACTGCCATGGAATCACCAATCTGTATCAATCCCGATAAACAAGCGAATCCTGCCATCTCCGACAACAAAATTGTCTGGATGGATGATCGCAATTGGAACGAAGATATCTACATGTATGACCTTTCAACTGACACGGAAACACCAATCTGTATAAATCTCGATTATCAAGGATCTCCTTCCATCTCCGGTGACAGGGTAGTCTGGGAGGATAACCGTAATGGAGAAGCAGATATCTACATGTATGACCTTTCAACTGGCACGGAAATACCAATCTGTACAAATCCTGCGGATCAAGAGTCCCCTTCCATCTCCGGTGACAGGATCGCCTGGATTGATTGGCGTAATGGAGAAGCAGATATCTACATGTATGACCTTTCAACTGGCACGGAAATACCAATCTGTACAAATCTCGGTTATCAAGGATCTCCTTTTATCTCTGGCGACAGGATCGTCTGGATGGATATGCGCAATGGGAACTGGGATGTCTACATGTATGACCTTTCAACTGAAACGGAAATACCAATCTGTACTGATCTCACGAATCAATTGTTCCCTTCCATCTCCGGTGACAGGATCGTCTGGGAAGATAGGCGTAATGGAGAAGCAGATGTCTACATGTATGATCTTTCAACTGCCATGGAAACACCAATCTGTACAAATCCAGGTAAACAAGTTAATCCTGCCATCTCCGGCAACAGAATTGTCTGGACTGATTGGAATAATGGGGATGCAGATGTCTACATGTACGATCTCGCTGTGAAGTTGGATGAGGACGGCGTCTTGGAAAAAGGTGAACCCGTCAAAAGTGTGATTCTTGAAGAAAATTTGGATGATAAGACAATTCCTGTATTTTTAACTCTTGGAACGATTGCAATACTTGGTCTGGCATTCCTGTTTCTACGTAAGAAAGAGTAAACTTAAATAAGGGTTTAAAATCTGATAAAACAGATTTTAATCCTTATCTGTTTTTATTCACCCTGCTCACTATTTCGCCTTTTTCATGCCGACACAGGCACCTATAAAAATGAGAAACAGAGCACTAATTCCTGAGATTTATTCTGCTGGCGGCTGTCCGGTTAAACAACCCACTGCACTGCTAACAAACAGAACCATTCCCAGTACCACCAGTAATCCACTGTTTTTTGTTTTCATTTTTATTCGACCCACATCATTTGTTGCTTATTTTCCAGATTGCAATACTGGATATAAGCTAATTGCTACAACTGCAGAAACTAGAGTATCATTTTATGCAAATGGATTATTGCTCACTGCCTTCCGTTTCATATAATGGAGAGAGTCTTTGTGCAAGAGAATATAGAAATCGAGTAAAGGAAACGAAGTTCAAGGTACTTATACACAACTTTGACATAACTCTTAAGGTTGTGTCTTTAGTTTGGTTCAGGATTTCAATAAAACCAAAAAGTGTCTAATTATCTATATATGCGATAAATTTTAATTTATGTATAAAGAGGAGAAGGTACATTTATGCAAAGATCAACTTTGGTTGCAGCAGTGGCTTTAGTAGTTTTACTCTCTCTTGTGGGAACTGGTTGTGTTTATATCAATAATTCTCAACAGGAAAATGATGCCCAGTTGAATTTAATATATAATAGCTCCCATGCCATCGAAATTACGATGAATGACCCGATTGTATCCGAGTATATGTCACGTTACTACTCTGAACCAGATTGGAGGGTAATCAGAACAACTCTTGTTCATGAAACACCTTCCGACCAGTATGACACTGCTATGCAGGAATACAATGTTTGGAAAGTTGAGATCATGGAACGCAGTTGCGCTTGTCAGGGCGTAAATGACCTATATGTTCTGGAAGGTTATGTATCAGCAGATACTGGTGAGTTGCTGGAAGTATCAAAAATGAAGATTTCAGAGAGTAATTATGACAAACAAACATGTGCTTCGACAGTATGTCACTGAATAATGAGTGTTTTCATTAATCCTTATGCTTGCGATTTCTAACATAGTTACTGTTTCGGCAACCCAGTCAGACGAAGTGATGATCGAATATTTTTACGAGGATGTATGCCTGAAATGCCAGCAAGCATCTCCGATCATAGATTCGGTAATCAGCAGGCACGGCAACATCAATTATACAAGTCATAACATAGCGACCTCCTATTCTATAATGAAAGAATACGGAGTCTACACTGTTCCTGCTATTGTCATAAACAAAAGTACGGTTATCAGCTATTCCGATTACGAGGGAGACGCTGTGTTACTTGAAAACCTGCTTGTAGAAGCTATTAAGAACGCAGCACCAATTCCGGATAATGGCACTCCCCTTTGAATGAAAACGGTGATGAAGACGCCATTCTCTTTGAACTTTCATCGACAATTGTTCTGCTCGCCGGCTTCAATCCCTGCCTTCTCGCAGTGCTTGCATTTCTGGCTTCGATCACAATATCCTCCAATGGAGGAAAAAAAGAAATGCTGATCATCATCGGTGGTTTCTGCGCTGGCATATTCACCACTTACATGATAGCCGGAATAAGTTTCCTGAAAGCCGTTACGATCCTCCCAGCATCAAGGGATTTTATCACATTATTCATGACGTTATTGATAGGAGTCCTTGGTATCTGGCACATCTATGATGCATACCACCTCCGGTACCACTCAAAATCGACCTTCAAAACGCCGGGTTCAATTGTATCTTTTATGAACAAAATACACGAAAAAAACGCTTTTGCTTTATCGTTTTTTGCAGGCGGTTTATTTTCATTGGTCAAAGCTCCCTGCGTAGGTGCCGTTTATCTTTCAATTCTGGACATGTTAATAGCAAGGACAGACCTGCTGGAAGGAGTTGTATATCTTTTCGTCTACAATTTCGGAGTCGTACTTCCAGTGTTAGTACTTGGTGTATTTCTGGCGTTTGGGCTAAGTCCTGAAACTGTAATGCAATTCAGGGACAAAAGACGCTCTGCGATAAGGTTTGTTACAGGTATCGTATTATTATTACTTGCTCTACTTTTACATTTAAATTTGATATAAAATATAGTAGAGGTAACCAATGTTATTCACTACCTTCAACCTTTAATATTCTTCAGCAGCCATATCATGTTCTATTCAAAAATGAGCTTATTCTGCAATCCAGCATTCGATTCAACCTCCCTCTCATATAAACATTGAGGGTAAACGATATATTGTTTCTCTTGTTTTTGCTGCATGTAATGAAGATTTCTTTTAGAGAAATTCATCTTCTTCATTCAATGTAGAACAGTTAAAAACAACTTCTACAACTCTTAAGATATTGTGCGCTGTACTGAACAAAAATTCAGAAAAAATTCATTTGCGAGGGTTGCCCAGCCAGGTCAAAGGCGTCGGACTTAAGATCCGATTTCGAAGGAATTCAAGGGTTCGAATCCCTTCCCTAGCACTCGTTTTCTGGAATATAGGTAAGTGTAAAAAACCGAAATCTCTAAATTTTCAGATGATAGATTTCTAGTAAAGTCTAGAATACTTACAACATATTTGGAGTAAGCCTTGCTTAGAATCTTGTGTTTTCAGCTATGATATTTTGATATTTAATAGCTAAGATTGTATCCGTAGGCAAAAGTGACCAGCTACTTTATTGATAATATCTGTTTTTATTATCCCACTTAGTTAACAAAGTTACATCCCACGGTAAATATTAATATATTTATCTAACATATACTATTTTTTGATAATGTATATATAGGATCGAGTACAATTTTTAGTTAGAGATTTATGCTTGTCTGTGGGGGGTCGACAAGGCATCACTGCCTTTTTTGAACTTGGAAATTCCGGGCATGTCCTGCCTTATTGATAATGATCTCTACAGATGTAGAGGGATTTTAAGATTGTAATCAATAAGGTGGGACAAAATAAATGAAAAATATAATGGGAATTATCGCAGCTATGCTCTGCATCTTCTTACTCGCAACTGTCGGTGTGGGCGCCGCTGAAGAACAACAGAAACTGCCCCCTCGGTATCGCGTGGTGCAGTTCGATGTGACATATCACGACGAGATCGTCGGCAAGCTAAGCGTGAACACGAACCAGTGGACGTATGTACTTAATGCACATGGACTAGAGCCCGACACGGAATACCACTTCTACTGTCGGGGTAAGTTCTTTTCGATCAACAATGAAACAGCCAACGAATACGGCAATCTGCACATGAAAGGTGAGTGGCCGCAGGAGATAGATGTTGTAGGAACCACTCCAGAGTTTGCTGTGGGGGAGAGGCTGCCCTTGGGTACTTGGTGTTATACGCCACAGTTCACTGTAAAATGCTACGTAGGGTTGCTTAGGTCAACGGTCTGGGGCACGCTCACAGATTCCAGCGGAAATCCACTACCAGACCAACTCATAACAGTCTTTTGGTATGATAAGAAGACTGACACCTGGGAGGCATGGTTTTCGGTAACAACCGATACAGACGGTGCATTTAAAGTGACATCAAGTCTCACTCCTAAAAACGGTGTTAAGGCAATCAGTTATGAAGGCGAATATGATGGAACCACGTATTGTGATACGTGGGCCTATGCTACCTATGAATCAGGAGTTCAATTGTAATAGTAATTGCATACTCTCATACGGGTAGTAAAGGGAAAACGTGCGGTAATTGAAATGAAAACGCACATAGGGGGGCGTTCGCGCCTCCTTTTTCACTTCTACATGAGATTTTGTTTTTTCCTTTATAGCTTTTAGCATCTCCAATCTTTCTCTACATGTGCATTCAATGTAAATGGTTTATCACTCTTAGTGTTCTGTTTCATGCAATGCAAAGTACCTTTGGAGAAGCCCCTTTCTTCGATTCTATGCAGAACAGGCAAAAACAACTTCTACAACTCTTAAGATCTGGTATGGAAAGATATCGAGGGTTCGAATCCCCCCGCATCGTACATTTTTGAAAAATGCATGTATAAAGCGGGAAAATACAGCTCCCGGAATTACTTATAATATGCCTTACCCTATTATTATGACAATCCGATCTCAACATATTTTAAATAGCCTTATACCAGAAGATCTGCCGATCTCTTAAGGTAGAATATATTAAATAAATTGGATAAAATAAAATTAATCGTTATTTTTGTTTTTCTTTCTGAATAAGCAACACACTCCAACCATGATCAAGGTACTTAAAGTGTTAACAAATGGTATTCTGGCGACTTCTCTATTACTGATGTGATTATTGTAAATATGATTTTCAGTATAGTCTGCTTCGATTCCTTCACTATTATTTATTAGAAAATTATCGTTCAATGTATTGTTATTGGATATGTCCAGAGAGATTCCATTCTTACCATTCGAGCTTATAGTGTTATTGTTAATTTTATTATTGTTGGAACTAATAAATGAAATTCCATCCAGGCGGTTTGAATATATTGTATTATTGCTGAATCTGTTATTGTTTGATGCCTCCAGAACGATTCCATTCCATATGTTTGAGTATATGGTATTGTTTCTTAGGTCATTACTATCTGAGCGCTCAAGAAAGATTCCATCAAAAATGCTTGAGTATATTGTGTTATTGATGAGAGTATTGTTACTGGAAGATGCAAGCTCAATACCATTCTCATTGTTTGACAGGATGTTGTTGCTAATTATACATTCATGAACTTCGTCGAGATAAATTCCGGCTTTTGCAGGACCATGAGTGCCTTTTATACTAAAACCACCGATGATCACATTATTTGAGGTTATATGGAAAACATGATCATTTTCCCTAGCTTGAATCGTAGTTTCATTAGGGATTCCTGAATTAGATATTATTGTTAATGGTTTGTTTATGTCCAAATTTTCATTATAAGTGCCAGGGTTAACAAGAATAATATCTCCAGAATTTGCATTGTCTATTGCATCTTGTATACGGGTATAATTTGCTTCTGGATCGTCATTGACAGTGATAGTGGCAGCAGAAACGGCACCTGTAATAATTATCAGGAAAAATACTGCTATCAACAACTGGATCATTTTATATCTACTTAACATTCCCATTATCCTTTTAAGAAGCATCATAGACCCCACATGTTATCATTACTAATTCCTATGTTGCAAAGCAGGTAAAAACCACACGGTTATCTTGCTATCAAAATAATTTAACTGTTTGTTGTGATTAATGATTTTGTCATAATTATTTTACCTGTGAAATCTTATACCCGTGTGGTTAAGTAATTCGTAAGCGCGAACTTTTATTAGATCAGTTATAATAAAAGCCGCCAATGCATATCCCCAAACAAACAGTGCAAGATTCCAGCCCATTGCAGGGAGTAAAATCCCGTAAACAGTGATGATTGTGGCAATAAGTTGTGTAGTTATAACCGCTATAAATAAGGGAAATGCTGGTTTTACTGACCAGAAGGGACCTTTCGTTCTTGCTACGAACATTGTTAAGTGGCCAGCTACAGAGAGCTTTAGATAGATAAAAGACTGGAGAACTTCATGGTTTAACTGAAAAACATGTAAGCCAATGTAAAGTATCCCAAATGATGTGGCAACTCCAATAATTCCAAGTATAGTAGCCATACTTAGTAGAGTTCGCATATCCCATTTTTCCGGCGTATCAGAATATTTGACATTATCATAAGCAATGGTCATGATTGGGGCATCATTCAGAAGTGCCAGCAAGACGATCATCAATGCAGTAACAGGATAGAACTGGAATACGATGATTGAAAGAGTTATGAAAAGCAATATGCGAATTGTTTCAGTAATACGATATATGGAATAATTGTTCATCCGCTGGAATATTTTACGACTTTCCTTGATAGCATCAACAACTACGCAGAGTCCGGGTTTTGTTAGCACTATATCAGCAGCTGATTTTGCTGCATTCGTAGCGCCGGCGACAGCAATACCTGCATCCGCTTTTTTCAGGGCTGGTGCATCATTGACCCCATCTCCTGTCATACCAATAATATGACCCTTGCGCTGCAGCAGTTCAACAATATGGTACTTATGTTCCGGGAAAACCTGGGCAAAACCATTTGCAGTTTCAACAATTTCCTGTGCTTTCCTGTCGGGGATATCCAAAAAGGAGGAAGCAGGCATGATGTCAGAGTTCAGGTTTACCTGCCCGGCAATCTCCTTAGCAATAGCGAGGTGATCACCGGTGACCATTTTGACATCCACTCCCATGGATTGTGCAGTCTTGATGGTTTCTGCTGAGTCTTCCCGAGGTGGATCGTAAAGGGCGATAAGACCGGCAAAATGCCAACTTCCTTGAGCATCGGTCTTGGCAACACCCAATGCACGATAACCTTTGGAAGCAAAATAATTAACATCTTCGTCAACCTGTGTACTGCTTATGTCTTTGCTGTCTACAAGAGACAGAATAACCTGAGGTGCTCCCTTAGTCACTTTGAACCGGTTGCCATTGGTATCTTTTATGGTAGCTTCTGTCCTTTTTGAAACGGGGTCAAAAGGATAGAAATCAATTACCTTGTAGCTAGCAGTTGTCCCGGCAAAATCCGGGTAGATTTTGGTTTTCTCAACAATTGCATTATCTATAGGGTCCTGATCTTCTTCTCTTGATGATAGGCTTGCAAACAGAAGCACATCCTTTTCTGAAAAATCACTGAAGAACTTTATTTCGGAAAGTGCAAGCTCATTTTTAGTAATAGTACCCGTCTTATCTGAACACAAAATGTCCATTCCGGCCATTTCCTCTACAGCAGCAAGTTTAGTGACAATAGCTCCTTCTTTAGCCAGAGATATCGCACCTATCGCCATAGTCACTGAGAGAACTGCAGGCAGGGCTGCCGGTATCGCTGCTACAATTAGCACCAGTGCAAATTGGAAAAAATCCAGCAGACTTTCGTGGCGATAAAGCACCACAAAAAATATCAGGACTACAAGAACAAGTGCAAAAGCTATCAAATAGTCACCGATCTTGATGACCGCCTTTTGGAAGTGACTCTGGGTTTTAGCTTCTTCCACCAGCTTAGCGGTCTGACCAAAATATGTTTTCATCCCGGTGGCAACTACCAGCGCATCCATTTCACCCTGGCGTACAACAGAACCGGAGTAAGCAACATCAAGAACATGCTTTTCTGCAGGGAGTGATTCTCCGGTCAATGCAGATTCGTCTGCCAGCAGATAATTTCCACCTATAAGTTTAACATCCGCGGGTAAAATATCACCCAGACGGAGTCGTATCACATCTCCGGGTACTATTTCACGAGCAGAGACTTCAATCCATTTATTATCGCGGAGCACCCGTGCTTTCAGAGGCAATTTCTGTTTTAACATTTCAATAGCATTGTCTGCTTTGTGTTCCTGCCAGAAGCCCACTATGGCATTTAACATCAGCAGTGAAAAGATGATCGAAAAGTCCTCCCAACGATTGAGAATTGCAGATAGTATGGCTGCGATCTCGATCATCCATGGAATTGGACCCCAAAAGTAACTTAAAAATTTGACAAGAGGACTGGTTTTCTTTTCTGTGATCTCATTAGGTCCATATTGTTCAAGTCGCTCTTCTGCTTCTGAAGCAGAAAGACCTTTCTCACTCGATGAGATCTTCTCCAGTATTTCATTTATGGTCGCATTCTTTGCTTCTTCCATATTTATGAAAGTTTGAACCATGGTCATTCTGCCCCTTTACTTTTCCTTTCATCAAAGAGCATTGCAATAGCTACACTTATTTGAATTAAAGCAAGCCTTGTATCAAATTCCAATGATCTTGACTGACTGGCCACTTGCACCCCCCAGGGCACATGTTAATTTAATTTAGTCTTGTATTGGTATATATTTTTGGTGCATTGATGGAAAATATCACTTTTGATCCCATGATAACAACTTAAATTTCATTATTATAGAGTTATAAGGATCTACTTTTTATAACAAATCGTACAAAATTTCTTATGGTTTTAATGGCTGGGAACAGATCAATGGGGTTATGGTCAGCTACTTCTATTGGTGTTGGCGCAATGGTTGGTGCAGGGATCTTCTCGATATTTGGAACTGCAACTCAGATATCTGGTAATGCAGTTTATATCTCGTTCATAATCGCTGGATCGATCGCTCTATTGAGTACATATTCCTATGCAAAAATGGGTGTAAGGTATCCTTCTGCAGGTGGTCCTGTCGAGTTTCTTGTAAGGGGTTTCGGGGATGGTGTGTTAAGCGGTGGGCTGAACATTCTTCTCTGGACCGGATACATATTTGGACTTGCCCTTTATGCAAAAGGTTTCTCGCTTTATGCGATGACATTCATGCCTGCTGGTTCGCCGGCAATTTGGTCAAATTTCTTTGCTACTGCAATTATTGTAATCTTTACAGCCATTAATTTTATAGGTGCAAAAGCTGTGGGCAGATCTGAGATCTTCGTGGTTTCAATAAAAGTAGGTATACTGATGCTTTTTGCTTTTTCCGGCTTGTTTTTTATAAGACCTGATAATATCTCAATAGCACATTTTCCACATTTTTCAAATATAATCTTTGGAGCAGGGATCGTATTTCTTGCCTATCAGGGATTTGGATTGATAACTAATGCTGCAGAAGATATGGATGATCCCAGGAAAACTCTCCCTAAAGCTCTATATCTGAGCGTGCTAATTGTAATCTGCATTTATGTTCTTGTAAGTCTTGCAGTAATTGGGAATATGTCCATGTCCGAGATCACAAATGCAAAGGACTATGCCTTAGCAGCAGCTGCAGAACCTTTCCTGGGTACTGTTGGATTCAAAATAATGGCAATGGCTGCCCTTTTTTCAACTTCTTCAGCTATCAATGCATCTCTTTATGGTGGTGCAAATGTCAGCTATCTTATTGCCAAGGAGGGGGAATTGCCTGAATTTTTTGAGAGGAAAGTCTGGAAAAGAAGTACTGAAGGTCTGTTTATTACATCAGGTCTGGTAATTCTGTGTACAAATCTGCTGAATTTAGAAGGGATCGGTATGCTGGCAAGTGCTTCTTTGTTGGTTATATATGTGGCTGTTAATGCTGCCCACTTACGTTTGTCCGATGAAACAGGTGCAAAGCCATATCTGATATGGTCATCCCTTGTAAGCAGCCTTTTCTTCTTCGGGATCCTTGTATATTACGAACTATTGAACTCAATAAGAACCTTAATTGCATTTACATTTGTCCTCGTTTTCTGTTTCATTGTAGAGTGGATCTATAGAAAATGTTCCAGAAGAGAGATTAAGACCAGAGAGTTGATCTGATGAGGCAATTTTATGAATGACACGGCTTCAGGGAAATCCATAGGATATTTGTCTGCGGTTTCTATAGGTATTGGGGGAATGGTAGGTGGAGGTATCTTTGCTGTTCTTGGCCTTGCTGTTGAGCTTGGACAGGGTGGAACACCTGTTGCGTTTGGACTTGCCGGTATAGTTGCATTGATCACATCGTATTCATATGCAAAGCTATCTGTCAGATACCCTTCAGAAGGAGGAACTGTCGAGTTCTTGAATCAGGCATTTGGTTCAGGTCTGATCACAGGTGGGCTAAATATTCTTCTATGGCTAAGTTATGTTGTTATGCTCTCGCTTTATTCCTATGCTTTTGGAAGCTATGGTTCCACGTTTTTTCCCGATTCGATGCAATCGATCTCAAAACATGTACTTACCAGTATCATTATCGTATCATTAACTGTAGTGAACATTGCCGGTGCAAAAGTAGTTGGAAAATGGGAAGAGTGGATTGTTGCCTTTAAGGTTGCTATTTTACTGATATTTATCAGTGTAGGTATATGGAGTGCTAAATCCCACCAACTTCAGCCAGCAATTGGTGCAGATCCACTTCAGCTTGTGGCTGGAGGTATGATCATTTTCTTGGCTTATGAAGGGTTTGAATTAATCGCAAACACTGCAAAAGATATCAAAGATCCTGAAAGTACACTTCCTCGTGCCTATTATTCAGCTGTTGTCTTTGTAATTCTACTTTATGTGTTAATTGCTTTTGTTACTGTTGGAAATGTATCAGTTGATAATATTATACAGGCCAAAGATTATGCTCTTGCTGTAGCTGCAGAACCATTCCTGGGAACTTTTGGTTTTAACCTTATTGCAGTCGCAGCTCTTTTATCCACAGCTTCAGCCATTAACGCAACTTTATATGGTGCTTCACGTGTGAGCTTTATTATTGCCAAAGATGGGGAATTGCCTGAAATACTGGAAGAAAAAATATGGAATCGGCCGATTGAAGGTCTTTTGATCACCTCTGTTCTCACATTGATCGTAGCAAATACATTTAATTTAAACAGTATCTCAATAATGGGAAGTGCCGGATTTTTGCTGATCTTTGGAGCCGTGAACACTTCTAATGCTTATCTTTATCAGAAGACATCAAGTTACAGATGGATCTCAATAGCAGGGGTTATTGCCTGTTTTGTTGCATTGCTTACATTGATCTGGTACACTTTGAATAATTCTCCAAAAGATATTTTCATATTGGCATTTATGGTCTGCTCAGCGTTTGCTGTTGAAGTAATTTATAGGAGATGTACAGGCAGATGCATTAAGAAAATCCACGAATGATAGACTCATTTCAAACTTTATATTTTTATTTTAATATGGGTAGGAAATGAATTACATTAATACCTGGTTTTAAAACCATTTTTGATTTATATGAGGATATACAAATATCGTCTGTGTGGGGAAATAAATGATGGGGAAAAGATGGGTAGTTATTGCTGGTGAGGAAACCGGACCAAGATCCAATAAGAGGGGTGGTATCTGGGATGTAATTGATGCAAAAGCTACAACTATGGCTTCTCTTATTGATTCCAGAGAGATTAAATATTAGGTTATACCGAAGAGACTATTGAAAGAAACTTTCCCTTTTTTATGACAAGGTCCACTCCATAAAGGGCACGCATCCCCACAACATCAGTATGGACCTTTGTAAGGCCTTTGATCTCTATAATATTGGATTCGTATTTCATAGGAAACCTTTCTGGGTTAATTATCAGTATAAATATTTTATTTATTTGACCTGCCTTAAATTGCTTTGGCTCTTTAACCTGATAAATACTACAATGACACCCACAAGCAATAAAATAAAACCATAGGCAATGACCTCAAGACTCAGGTGTGCAAAGAGCAAAAGGGCACATAATATACCAAAAAGCGGTGAAAGAGGAAAATGGCCTATGTTAAAGGGGATCCTGAACGGTCTTTCGATATCAGGCCTTGAGTACCTCAACCATATCAGTGAAAGATTGATCGTTATAAAGATGATAAATACTATGAAATTGGTCATATTCGCCACCATCGCGATATCACCTATGAAAACAAACATTATTGAGAGTGATGTGAACACCAATATAGAGATCCATGGAGTCCTTGTCCCTGGATGGACCCAGGAGATGAATGAGGGAATTGAACCGGATTCCGCCATACCATAGAGTATCCTTGAGCCTCCGATCTGCATAAGCAGAACGGTATTGGCAGTCGAGAAAAGAGCTATCAACGAAAGGATGACAAATGCATTGCTGCCCAGCGCCACGGATGCAACCTCTGCCAGGGGAGCCGAAGACGTTGATAATACCCTCCAGTCAAGGACACTCACAGCAGCCAATGCAACAAGTATGTAAAGCAATATAGTGATTGCGATGGCAAGTATAAGGGCTCGGGGTGTCGTCCTATGAGGGTCTTTTGTCTCCTGTGATAGCTTTACTATCTCCTCAAAGCCGAGGAATGCAAAGAAAACAAGCGCTGATGCCTCAAATATACCTGACAGGCTCTGTACCTCCAGATAGTCCACAGAACCCATATAGGGAAGACCTATGGAGATTATCACAAGCAAGCCTATAACCTCGATGAAGGTCATAAGAATGGCAGCCCTTGCAGATTGCTTAATACCCACGAAAAGGATCAATGTGAACAGCAGTATAAGAGCGATAGCTGAGGGAATAGCAGGTGTGTGAAACAGGATCCCGAAATATCCCGCAAAGCCCAGGGCAACGGTAGAGCTTGAAATGATCTCCACGAAAACGACCAGCAGGCCTATAAGAAGACCCGGGAACTCACCGAAGGCATTCCTGACATACTCATATTCGGCCCCTGCCTTTGGGAACATGGATGAAAGCTCCATGTAACTTATAGCGGTAAGCCCGGCAGCAATGGCAGCAAACAAAAAGGACAACCAGAGGGCATTGCCCGAAAGACCTGCTGCCTTTCCAATAAGAACATATATACCGGCTCCCAGTATGCTTCCCACACCACTGAGTGTGATCTCCAAAAGCCCAAGCTCTCTTTTAAGAGTAACCTCTTCTCCCATTAGATCCCAAATAGAGTTAATCCCTGAAAATACAAATAGTTTGGCAGTCAGAACCACAAGGACTTTGTGAGGACTGAGAGTTTTTCATTGAGGCTTAGGCCAACAGGAGTGAGGAAGGTTACTGAAGAGTTCAACGCTGTGATGAATGGGAAAGTTGAGTACAGGAAGAGGAATAGTTCTGGAGATCTGTACTGTTGCTCAAAGTAAGAGCGTTAAGCCATCATCTTGTTGGGAAAAGGAAAACTGTTGAGTTCAGCAAATCTGTTTATGTTGGTAAGATGCATGATTCTGAGGATATGAGAAAAAGGATGGAGAACTGTCAATGACATCCAAGATCACAAGATCTTTTTCCTCATAAGTCACGTAGGCATAGTTCCTTGCTAAAGCAATATCCATATGCCCAACCAAGAGTGTCATAACGACCTGCAAGTTTTGGTGAAGTGGACTCACTGTCAGCTAACATCCGCATTGTTGCTGTAGCCTTTGCTTTCCCAGTATCCCTGGTAATCCTCGTCAGTTACTTCTATCTTCACTATCCACTTTGCCCACTTGTAACCATATTTCCCTTCCGCAACAAGCTGCAGCGGGAATCCCTTTTCAGGAGGCAGTGTTATGTCATTTATTTTGTAGGCTGCAATGATGTTATTATCCAGTAAATAATCCAATTCAAGAGCTGTGGAATAGCCATCTTCGGAATAGAAAATGACAGTCTTCGCCGTTTCCTGCAATCCGGCTTCATTGAGCAGGGTCTCCATTTTAACCCCGGTCCATTTTGCATCATATCTCCACCCTTCCCCACAAATAAGGGTTACTGCCTTTGAAACGGATGGATATGCCAGTATGTCATCATAGGTCAGGACAATCGTCTTGTTTACCAGTCCAGTTATCTCGAGCCTGTAATCGTCGGGATCAAGATGCTGTGTTCCCTTGATGGAGTAGCTTTGCTGCTCGTCGATCGGGGTAAGCTTCACACCATCGTATTCCAGTGTCTCGGTTTCGTTCGATGGGGATACTTCTTTCTCCACCTTGGGAGCAATTTGGCTGGTTCCTGCTGAAAGTAAAACCGGAAGAAGTTGTAAAGCAAAACAGAAATTTTTCATGTTATTTTCACACTCCAGACATGCAAATACTTTTGCAGGCTGATATAGCTTTCTTAGAGGATCTCATAACCTTGACCAGTTTATGTGAAATTGAATCGCTTCCCCTTAGTCCAGAGGTCGTCGAATTTAGCCTTGAAACGGTTTGTATATGACTCGTCATGAATTTGTGTCATACCGAGACTAGTACCCGTATTACTCTGATCTTCAATATCAAGAAAGATAGTCTTTGAATCAAAGATTACAAAATCATGCTTTGTTTCCAAAATTCTGATTTCCATGAATTTCTGAAAATTACTTTTGACTGATTCATCTTCTATTGAATTAATAAGTTCTTTTATTGACGGGAGCAGTTGAGAGTAGGAATCTATAATTTTAACATGAATGCCACGTTGTGCCAAATTTAAGTAAGCCTTGCTGAATATTGACATTGAATCATCATATTGTTTTGATACTCCTGGCTTATACTTAAGGGGAGTAACAACACATAGTTCATGCTCAATATCCTCAAAAAATGAATTCACCATCTCTTCTAGTTCATTATCATGAAACTTGTCGGGCCAGAATATTGTTTCAACATGCTTTGGAGAATCGCCATTGGAAAGTTGCCGTTCAATTTCAGCAAATGTTTCCCTGAGTAGTTTGAGCTCATTGAGTGCTTCTTCTTCTCTTCTTTTGTACATGAGTTCAAAAGCAATTTTCGGATCAACAGTCCTGTATTTTCGTGGCCTTGAAGGTTGGATCTCCACAAGGCCGTACTTGTTCAAATCCCTCAAAATCTCATAGATCTTTCCAATGGGAACTCGTGATAACTGTGATAATTTACTTGCTTCCAGATCTCTTTTTTTCAAAAGCGTCCAGTAAACAGATCTCTCATATTTGTTTAAACCGATATTTGCAAGTAACTTTTCATCCATCTTTTCACTACTTCTGAGTTTATTGTAAAGTAAAAATGTTATCTATTCTGCGTGATATTAAGAATCACTGCTTGACCATATAAAATTGTAATTGTCAAAAAGTCATATTGACTTTATTACATATCCATATCAAGCAAAATAAATGATGAGTATAGGTGTAAAAATGGAATCAGCAATTTTTGAGATATTTGATGGTTTACCCAGACAGGGTCCTGGCAGTAACGAATGTACGGAAAAAGCCTTTAATTTGCTTTCTTCCCTTCCTGCAGGAACTAAGATCCTTGACATTGGTTGTGGTGTAGGTATGCAGACAATACATCTTACGAAGATCTGCAACAATTGTCACGTCACTGCGACTGACATTTACCAGCCTTTTCTTGACACACTGATGGAAAATGCGGCTAAAGAAGGATTAAATGATAGGATTACCACAGTTTGCGCTTCCATGGATGATCTGCCTTTTGAGGCAGAGGAATTCGATGTCATTTGGGCAGAAGGCTCCATTTTTATCCTTGGTTTTGAGAAAGGAATTAGCTACTGGAAACAGTTCCTGAAAGAAGGGGGCTATATGGCAGTGACAGAGAACACATGGTTCACGGATGAACCTTCTTCAGAAGTTGTTGAATTCTGGCAGGAAATATATCCTGGTATCATGAATATACCTGACACTGAAAAAGTTATCATGGCAGCAGGATATGATATCATTGACCACTTTAAACTGCCAGCTTCTACCTGGTATGATTTTTACGCTCATCTGGAAAAAAGAGTCGATGACATCAGTGATAGCTATAAAGGAAACACCGATGCAGAATCGATACTTAGTTTTAACAGAAAAGAGATAAAGCTCTTCAGAGAATACCCTGATGAATATGGTTATGCATTCTACATTTTTCAGAAGAACACAAATAAATAATCTGTTACTGATGAACAATTAAATGATCCTGAAACTCTTTCATTCGGGCAGTGTAGGTAAAAAAGATCTACAACTCTTTAGTATTTATCTCGAAAGATAGAGGGTTAGGGTCCCTTCTCCGCATACTTTTTTGATTTGATATGGTAAACTCCGAAAAGCTGAACTCTTTTAAATTTATACATTAAAGTATTCTCTTATAATATGTATTTTTAAATATTTTTTTAAGTACATATTTTAATTATATGAACCATCTTTTTAATATCGATAAGCAAGGTGATATTATGGAAAATAGCATCATAGATTTTTGTGAAAAATCTCCACTTGAATCTCAAGAGATAATCAAAAATTTGTCATCAATTATATTACAAACTGAAGATAAAATAACTACAGCAATTAAATGGAAAAAACTGACTTTCGCATTAAATGAAGATTTTCATCATTGGATATGCTCAATAAATTTTACAAAAAAGGCAACAGTTCTTTATTTTCATTTTGGTGGACTATTGGACGATAAATATGAGGTATTCATTTCTGGGCAAAGCAAATTCCTAAGAAAGATAGAATTCAAGACAAAAGAAGAGATAGACGATGAAATAATCAAAGATTATATTTTGCAAGCCATTTCAAAATTAAATTATTTTAAAGAGAATTGGAAAGATCTAAAATAAAAACAAAAATCAGAAAGCAAAGGTCTATAAAAGTCATTGATTCCGTTAAAGGCACATTTAGCTAAAAGTCTCATTTTAATATTTTTCCCACATCTGCAACTTTCCCTTGCATAAGATTGAGAGTAAATGGATTCTCACTTTTTGAAAGTTGGTGATGTAGATGTTCCTGTTGGTGACATATATCACCGTATCTCCCACAGCTTCCCTGCATAGGTCATTTGCCAGTGCGTAAAGTTCGAAGGGATCCCCATCCAGAAGTGCAAATGAATCTTCTTTTGTTGCAATTCACTTCTTTGCAGTCACGGTCAACGATCCCTTCCGGAATGGTCATTCTCATATGCTCTTGTAAAGTGTATCTCTCTGGACTGGTACTCTATCTATGCCTCTGATCATCCATTCCAGTTCTTCGATAGAGATCACTTCGCCGTTTGATGCTCCTGCGGACCTGGAGATACTTTCCTCCATCAGTGTGCCGCCAATATCGTTACCACCGCATAACAGCCCAACCTGTGCAAGCTTCTTACCAAGCTTTACCCAGCTGACCTGTATGTTCTCTACATGTTTGTGTAATAAAATGCGTGCAAGTGAATAGACTTTAAGGTCCTCTGTTCCTGTGGTCATGAACTTACCTTCTTTAAGTATCCTGTCACCTATGATGTTATTGTAGGGCATGAATGGAAGTGGGACAAACTCTGTGATCCCTCCTGTCTTTTTCTGGATTTCCCTGATCGTTAATATGTGGTCGATGCGCTCTTCCCATGTTTCAACGTGTCCGTACATCATCGTTGCAGTTGTTTTTATTCCTGCATTGTGTGCGGCTGTTACAACATCTATCCACTGCTGCCTTGTGATCTTTCCGGGGCAGACAATTTCACGCACCCGATCGACCAGTATCTCCGCAGCGGTACCAGGCATGGTGTTCAATCCGTTCTTTTTTAGCTCGGTAAGCGCCTCTTCAATAGTCAGGCCGCTGGAAGTGGCAGCATGGTAAACTTCCATTGGTGAGAAACAATGTGTGTGAATGTGAGGATAGTCTTCTTTGACAGCTTTGAGGATGTTGAGGTAAAGGTCGAGCTTCACGTCCTTCATAAGTCCTCCCTGAATACACAGTTCAGTGACTCCTGCCGCAACAGCTTCATCGATCTTTTCCTTTATCTGTTCCTGTGTGAGAAGGTATCCTTTTTTATCCTTGAATGCGCAGAACCCGCAGGTACCGATACATCTGTCTGTAAAATTGATGTTGCGGTTGACAACATATGTGACATTGTCCCCAACGGCTTCAGATCTTAGCTGGTCTGCCAGTGCATATAATTCAAAGGGTTTCACTTCCAGCAGTGCAACAGCATCCTCTTTGGTAGCAGTGCCATTGTATGCTCTTTCTACAATATCTTCAGGTATCATGTCGGTTTCCTCTTGAATCCGTTTTTATCGGTAAGTTTCGTGATTGCGCTTTCAATTAATATAATATTTCAAAATTGATTTGATTTTTATTATGCAGTTTGTTTAGTTGAAAAAAAGAATGAGATGCCGATCTTTACCTTTAGGAAGGCTCATAGACGGCAACACATCAATATTCCTTATTATGACAGATTTTCAGTGAAAAAACTTTCCAATTTATCAAAAGGAATCATATCAGTCATGTCATACAGATCGATATGTCTTGCACCCGGAACAACATAGAGTTCTTTAGGTTCAGCAGCCATTTCATATGCATCTTCACTGAAATACCTGGAGTGGGCATTTTCACCGATAATGAACAGAATTGGCCTTGGTGATATTGTCTTAATGTAGTTCATCAAAGGGAAGTTCATGAATGACATGCTACTTGTCATAGTGAATGCAGCTCCAGCATTCGGGTGATGTCCACGCTTCATTCCATAGTATTCAAAGAATTCACTTGTGATCGGATCTAATTCTTCCGGAATAGAGTCAGCTGGTTCACCCGGGAAACCCGCAGGCAATTCCGGAGTACCATTCTCAAAGTCTTTCCAGCGTTGCTCACCAAGCTGAACTAACGTTTGAACACGCTGCTCATCAGTCATTGTATCTTCCCATCCGTTTCGTATCATCCTGCTCATGTCATACATACTTGCAGTGGCGATCGCTTTGATACGTGGGTCAACCTGAGCTGCAGTAATTGAAAATGCTCCACTTCCGCATATACCGATCACTCCGATCTTCTCCCGGTCTACAAAGTCTCTGGTTCCAATAAAATCGACAGCTGCACTAAAGTCTTCAACAAACAGATCAGGAGAAGAAATGTGTCTTGGTTCTCCGCTGCTCTCTCCGTTATATGATTCGTCGAATGCCATGGCAACAAAACCCCTCTGTGCCAGATTCTGTGCATAGATTCCTGCACCCTGTTCCTTTACTCCACCGTAAGGAGTTCCAACAATAATTGCAGGGTATTGTTTGGATGTATCAATATCTTTTGACAAATACAAGTGTCCTGCAACTGTTATTCCATATTTGTTCTTGAATGAGACTTCTTCTGCAGTTACATTTTCACTCAGTGTGAAAGTAAGATCACTAGGGTCTACAGCATTTGTGTTATTATTTTCGGATTTCATTTTTTCCACTTCAGATTGTAATCATTTAAATATCATTATTGTTGACTGACTGAACAGTCAATCGTAGATAGTATTTGTAGTATATATCCGTTGTGATTGACTAATCACTCACCGAACTGTGAAAGATCAATTTCAGTTAATCATTTCTGTGCAAGTTCACCATACCAATAGGCAGCTGTCACTCCACCGTCCATGAGAAAATCACTGCCCGTGATAAATGTACCTTCAGGTCCCATCAATAAAGCAGCAACAGCCCCAACTTCATCAGGGGTGCCACCGCGACCTGTTGCAGATACATTGATACCGGAGTTTCCTAATTATCTATATTTCATTTGAGTATCTCCTTTCCTAATCACTCTGTTAAAGCATGCTGTCTCTTGTTCCTGCTTAACGCGAAGAGTGCAATTATGCAAACTAATGTTACTAACAGGCCGTATCCGACTGCGATTTCAAATAAACTGAAACCACTGGCTAACCTTGCTACGATCAGATTTGGGATGGCTGCACCACTATAGGATATTAGATAAATGCTCGAAAGCAGACCTGCTCTGTCTTCCTGGCTGGTTTTATCCAGCAAACTGCGCATGCTTCCCGTAAATCCTAAACCCTGCGATATTCCCGAAAGCACAGTTGCTATTAAGAAAGGGATCATGATGCTGACCTTCAGTGAATAAATGATAGCCATAATACACAGGAAAAAAGATACTATTCCAATACGTTGAGCTTCATCAGGTTCAAAACGGCCACTCAGCCAGCCACCGATCGCATAGGGCGTCATCAAACAGGCAAACACCGCTGCAGCTATTATAATACTATTTGTGTTAAACAGGTCTGCTGCCATGGTAGAACTGAAAGCCTGATAAAATCCACCGATTGCCCAGGTTCCAACAAAAATACTAATTGCAGCCGGAAGAAGATAGTAAATATTTCGAGGTATAGATATTCGTGGAACCATGGAAGTGATAACTCCCCGGGTGCGTGTTACTGTCTCCGGACCTACTGCGATCAGCATTGCACAAAAAGCAAGCAGAACAATGAATATCTCATATGTGAGTGACATGGGGCCGAAACCGTATTCTTTAATGACACCGGCACCAAACGCACCAGCTGAAAGTCCAACCACAGGCGCTCCACTGATTACTGCCGCACTTAGCCATTTTGGAGAAGTTGGTGCATTATCCACAATATATGCAGTAATTGTACTGGATGCCAGACCAGAAGCAATTCCCTGTACAAATCTTCCAATCAAAAGCATCGATGCATTCTGAACGTAAATAAATAGAAGACATGCAATTGCAGCCAGTGCTAATGTAGCAAGTGTCACTGGACGCCGCCCTAAATGATTTGACATTCTGGCAAACATCAGCAGTGATATTACACACCCAACAAAGTATGTAACTGCTGTCATGGAAAGATCTCCACTCGTAAGATCAAGGGTTTGAAGATAGGTGTTTAAAAGAGGAATAGGAGCAGATGAGGCAGCATATATAACAATTAAGGAAAAAGTTCCTCCTATAAAGCCTGTCCATCTCTCATTCAAGTTTAATTTTTTTGTCATTTATTTTATCCGATGGTACTGTTTTTGAGTTCGAATTCATAACGTTGCTTTGATCATGGGGTATGAATCTGCAGCCACGATATCAAAGATCTCGCTGGAACACTTTTTTATTGATCAGACTTACAATCTCATGTATGTCGCTGAAATGCGAAAAAGTACCTATGCGGATTTTCTTTGCGCTTTCATCGCTACTTGTAAATTCTTTATTAGTCACTATAATTGTCCTCTCTACTTACTGTATTATTTTTAAAAATCCTTGCTTCATTTACACTTTCTCAATCAGTATCGTGCCTGACATGTTTTTGATATGCTCGCCGCCTGATACGACATTACCTAACTCGTACAAACCGCCTGCAGAGCCGAATTTCTCATAAAACATTACCACGTCTCCCCATGGAGCATAATATGCAAGCGTTCCAGATTTTGCATTTGCCATAGGTGTGTTAGTTGTATCGAGTTTTTTGGGTGGATAAAATATCTTTTCATTATTACTGAAATCTTCAACATCAATCGTTAAGGGCAACTGTTCATAGAGTTCTTTTGCAGCTTTCCCATCATTGAGCTCAAAGATCGTTGTTTTTCCATTTGCCTGAACACTGATTTGCATTTTCGTTTCCTCCTCTTCTTGACTAAGTTCGTTTTTTCCAATCTGCATGCTACCAGACATATTGGCAATCTCATCTATTCCATTGATGCATATACCTAAACGGTGCATCTCGTCACCAGCATAAAAATCCTCATAGAGCATGAATACATCGCCCCATGGTTCATAGTAGCTGAGTTCGCCCTTTTTACCGTCATGATAAGCTTCTTGCGCAGTAACATTCAGTTTTTTTGTTGGGTAGAACATCCACTGTGCATTTCGGAAATTCGTTAGATCAAGTTCCAGTGGTAATTGTTCATACAGTTCTTTGGCAGCAACCGTATCATACAGTTGAAACGTTGCTATATGCCCCTGTGAAGTGATCTTAACACTCATATCCGATAAAGCCAGACCGTGCTCCGGCTCTGTTGAAACAGTTTGTTCGGATGAATTTAATTCAGACTGATTGCTGATGTTTCTTTGATCCATGTTATTTTGTTCAATACATCCGATCGCTAAAATAGCCAGTAAAAATACTCCTAAACAAATTAACATCCACTTTATTCCATCATTATGTCCTAGATCAATTTTCATTGATAAGACCTCACTTTATTATGTTTCTTGCACAGGCACATCCTGATTGTTGAAAATATTTCCATTATAATTATCTGAATTTTGAATTTCTTCTTTATTCAGTTCTTCCCGGACTTCTATAACACATGAAACGTCTGCAAGTTGATTGTCATCCAATATTACTTCGCCAATCGAATCAGCACTGATATGTCCGCTACGTGGATTTTTTACACTTGTTATTGAACCTGTAATTGTAGCATGAACGTCGCTGTATTCAAATGCAAGGTCACAATCGATCATTTCACAATCTTCCAGAACCAGACCTTTTGCATAACAAAGCGGCTGGGTTCCAATTATTTTACACCTGATCAATTTGAGATTTTCAGAGTACCAACCAAGATATTCGCCTTTTACAATACTGTCTGAGACTGTGACATTCTTGCTGTGCCAGAAAGCATCCTTTGTATCCAGATGGGAATTTCTGATCTCGACATTTTCCACATACTGAAAAGAGTATTTACCGTTCAATACAAAATTATCAAGCAGTATACCTGAGCTGTAGAAGAATGGATATTCAGACCCAAGCTCTGAATTCTTTATCATTATTCTGTTTGATAGCCATCCAAATTCGGGTGATTGAATATTACAGTTTTCAATCGTGATATCCTCACATTCCCGTACAGCTTTAATGCCTGCCATATGACTTTCTTTTATTGTCACCTGTTTGCTATACCATAATGCAGCACGGCATGTTTCGGTCATACGACTATTTTCTATTTGAGCATCCCTGACATGCCAGAAAGGATAACGAAGTCTGAAGTCACAATCTGAAACGTATATGTCTGCGCTTTCCTTCAAAGCAGATTCTCCATCGGCAGGCCCATCAAAAATACAATGGGTGATCGTCGCTTTATGTATGCCATACAGGGCACGCTCTTCATCCATTATCAAGTCTTTAAATTCATTAGTTTTTTGAATCATATTTTAACCTGTTTTCATCTTAGATTTTTTTGAAGAATTATTTTAAGCATCATAGGGGGTGACTGACTGAACAGTCAGCGATAAATTAGGCCAGGTGGAATATATAGATTATGATTGACTAATCACTCACAGTATTTTTGGGGCTTTTAACTGATCAAGATATTCACGAAAAATTAGAAGAAACAATAGGCATCATCTGATAACAAAACCCTGTCAATGAGATTTTCCATTTCCACAATCTTTATATCCTAAATCCTCGATTTGTATATCGCGTGCCGATACATCGTGTGCCGACATATCGGCAGGCGACTGGTCTAGAATTAATGGAGGATAAAATGGATAAAGACATCAGAAGGCTCTTTCTGAAATATATAGTCTTGACTGTGATAAGTAAGAAGAGCACTTATGGCTATGATATCATCAAAACTATTGAAACATGTTCCAAAGGGAAATGGAAACCAAGTACCGGTTCTATCTATCCAATACTGGACTATCTGGTATCTGAAGGATACGTTCAGAGTGAAGAAACAGACCATAAGAAGGTCTATACGATCACACCTGAAGGATCAGCAGCTTTAGAAGAAATGACCCAGAAAAAAGATGAGCTCCTCAATGAAATAGCCATGCTTATCGATAACATCACAGAAGGGGACTGCCCATAATCCGGATCATGACATGTTCTAAAAAATACGGACCAGAAGCCTGAGATGATTACCGACAACGATTCTCTGAATAAAAACTAGATTTACAGAAGGTAATAGTTTGGAAAATAAAAATAATGTAAAAACAGAGAACATATCTCATAGAAAGGGACATGGTCTCCCATACAAGTGGACGGCACTCCTTACCGTCTTACTTGCATCATTTATGGCCACTATCAACAGCAGCATTATACTTATCTCGCTTCCTGCTATTTTCAACGGAATCCAGCTAGATCCTATGCAACCGGATGCATTCCAATACTTACTATGGATACTAATGGGCTACGGACTTGTAACGGCTACAGTTCTTCTCAGTATCGGAAGGCTTGCAGATATTTACGGGAGAGTGAGACTCTTCAGACTCGGATTTTTCATATTCATGATCGGATCGGTTATGCTCTATCTTACACCCGGAACCGGCAGTACCGGAGCGATAGAACTTATACTCTTCAGGTTCGTGCAGGCAGTGGGTGGCGCACTGACCATGGCTAACGGTCCGGCCATAATCACCGATGTTTTCCCCAGCGGCGAAAGGGGAAAAGCACTTGGCATCAACACGGTAGCTCTCATGTCAGGCCAGTTCATCGGACTCCTGCTTGGAGGCATACTTGTAACCTATAACTGGCGCTATGTTTTCCTTGTAAATATCCCGTTTGCTCTGATCGGAACGGTGTGGTCATACTGGAAAATGGAAGAACTTTCTTTCAAAGCAAAGAAAACCAGCATAGACATACTTGGAAATGTATTCTTCATTGGCGGACTGACATCACTTCTGGTGGGCATCACCTATGGGCTAATGCCTTACGAACATGATGGAATTATGGATGCAATGGGATGGAACAGTCCACTTGTGCACATTACTTCTGCAATAGGAATTATACTGCTTCTTGCATTCCCGTTCGTAGAACGCAGGGCAGAGAACCCAATGTTCCGCTTTGAATTCTTCAAGATAAGGGCTTTTGCTTTTTCAAACCTTGCAAACTTTATGGCTGCTATTGCACGAGGAGGCATAATGTTCATGCTGATACTGTTGCTTCAGGGAATATGGCTGCCGCTTCAGGGCTATAGTTTTGAGGATACGCCCCTCTGGGCTGGCATTTATATGCTTCCGTTGACCATCGGGTTTATCATAATGGGTCCGATATCAGGAATACTTTCAGATAAATATGGACCTCGATGGATAGCTACTTCCGGAATGGCACTTGTGACAGTGGTATTCCTGGGACTTGCTATGCTGCCTTACAATTTCGACTACTGGGAACTTGGCATTCTCATTTTCCTTATGGGAATAGGTAACGGCATGTTCAGTTCACCTAACAGTTCATCTATAATGAACTCAGTACCAGCCGAGGACAGGGGAGTTGCTTCAGGTATGATGTCGACCCTGATGAACTCAGCTATGGTACTGAGCATGGGACTCTTTTTCACTATCGTGATCGTAGGTCTCCAGGGAACGTTCCCTAATGCAATACATGAATCATTCACAAATTTTGCATCGACACAGACTGCCCCGATCCTACAGAATCTTGCAGACCAGATATCAGAGATATCCCCTACCAATGCATTATTCTCAGCTTTCCTTGGATACAACCCAATGGGTACCATCTTGAACGTAATGGACAGCAGCATCGTATCCTCGATACCAGAATCTGTGGTTGAGACATTGACCAGTAACTACTGGTTCCCAGAGACTCTGCAACAGGCTTTCATGCCTGCGTTGAGAGTATCCTTCATCATAGGTGCAATCCTTTCAGCAATAGCAGCTCTGCTGTCTGCAATGAGAGGCCAGCACTATGTGCATGAGACCCATAACGAGATAGAGAAATAATGTGATAGTATTTCAGTGACATGTCTCAAAAGGCATGTCTTTTTTACTTTTTCAGGCAGTTACCGGCACAGGCATTGGGATTGCATCAGAAATGCAGGAAGAGATTCAGTCCTTTTACACAGGTGGATGCCTCCAGCAAAAGAAGGTATGGTGACACATGTCTGGGGCTTGCCTTCGTTAAAAAGTTCGCTGAAATACACAGCGGATAAGTCTGGCTTGAAAATGAAGAGGAAAAAGGAGTAACTTTACCTCACCATTGAAATCAGAAACGAGATGATTGAATTTATCTGATACATTGGGAATGTGGGTATCTAAAAAAGTAAACCTTCAGTAACTAATCTTTACAATTTTTAAGTCACATTCAGTTGATATTTAATTTGAAAGTATTTATGTATTGGAAATAGAGGATAGTGACAGTACAAAGATATCACCGGAAGAACTTTTCATTGATCAGGCTTACAATTTCATGTACGCTACTGGAATTTGAAAAAGAACCAATATATATTTTCTTTGCGCTTTCATCGTTACTCGTAAATTCTCTTTTAGTCACAATAGATATCCTCTTTGTTCACTATATTTATTTTCAAAAAAATTACTGGCTTCTTTCATCCCATCAGGCCAGTTCTATCAAAATATCAAAGCTGCCATTTAATGAATCCATCGTGGAAGGGTCACAGTCAATAACACCAAGATTTATAAATTCACCATAGCAATTTTCTTCATTAGCAAACAAAATGGTAAAATAATCTCCTTGAGTAGTAAAGTCAATATCACCATTTTTCCATCCCGGAACCAGGTCTTCATCACTATATGATAATGGTTGATCCATTACACCACAAACATCAAACTCATATCTGCTGGCACGGACTGTATAGGGCAGTCTGCTGATGAGTTCTCTGGCAGGTTTACCATCATTTAATATTCCAGGAATGATTTTGCTACCGAAATGCATGTTGATTTTTGTTCCATTCTTTATTTCGCGAGTTGTCATATCTAAATCCTCACTTGTTAGTACAATGTCAAAAAAATTAAAATTGGAAAAATAGAAAGATGATTTTCTATTTTGCCATATTCTTTTAGTTCAGGTTTTCTTTGAAGAATGATTCCAACTTGTCAAATGGAATATAGTCATTCTCTCCACCATCATACAGATCGATGTGTCTTGCTCCTGGAACAATTACCAATTCTTTTGGTTCAGCTGCTCTTTCATATGCTTCTTCAGTATAATATCTGGAGTGAGCATTCTCTCCCATGATGAAAAGAATCGGTCTTGGGGAAATTGTTTCAATGTAGTTCATCTGAGGGAAGTTCATAAATGACATACCACTTGTTGTGGTAAATGCTGCTCCTGCATTTGGATGGAATCCTCTTTCCATTGCATAGTATTCAAAGAATTCACTTGTGACAGGATCTAAACCTTCTGGAATTGATTCTGCTGGTTCACCAGGGAATCCGGTAGGTACTAATGGACTTCCGTTTTCAAAGTCTACCCATCTTTGCTCAGCCATTTGAGCTAAAGATGCAGCACGCTGTTCATCAGTCAAGGTATATCCGAATCCATCTCTGAACATGCTACTAATATCATACATGCTTGCAGTAGCAACGGCTTTAATACGCGGATCGACCTGAGCTGCAGTAAGTGCAAATCCTCCACTGCCACAAATTCCAATAACTCCGATCTTCTCCCTGTCTACAAAGTCTCTGGTGCCGATAAAATCAACCGCTGCACTAAAATCTTCAACAAACAGATCCGGAGATGAGATATGTCTTGGTTCTCCTCCACTATCACCATTATAAGATTCGTCGAAGGCTAAAGCAACAAAACCTCTTTGAGCCATCTCCTGAGCATAGATGCCTGCGCCCTGTTCCTTTACTCCGCCGTAAGGAGTTCCAACGATAATTGCAGGATATTTTTGGGACCTATTTATATCTTTAGATACGTATAAATGACCTGCAACTTCTACTCCAAATTTATTTTTGAATCGAACTTCTTCTAAAATTACATTATCACTTAGATCGAAAGTAAGATCCCCCGGATCAAATCTTTCTTGTTCACTATTTTCTTGCACCATATTATCTGCCTCTAGATTTTCTTCTGATCCCATGACCAGATTATTGTATTGTTCATCAGTAACATTTCCAAACCATTCTGCAGCTCCTGCTTGTGGATTTGTAGTGACCCCAACATGCTCAAATGTACTATCTGCTGTTGCACCATGCCAGTGTATGACATTTGGTGGAATTTCTACAACATCTCCGGCTTTCAGTAACCTTGCTGGTTTACCTTCTTCTTGATAATAACCTTCTCCACTGGTGACGAATAGAAGTTGCCCCCCAGGATGAGAATGCCAGTCGGTCCTTGCTCCTTCTGAAAATATTACATTATACGATGGAGAGTTGAAAGTATCATCAGTTACAAGCATTTCTACCCATACGTCTCCTGTAAAAGTATCTTCAAGTGGGCCTCCAGCAACATTGTTTCCTCTTGGAAATATTGTACTGTCTTGTTGGTCATTAGCAGAATTACTAATACATCCTGTAACAGCAATAACCATCAAGAAAAGACCAACCATAATTAATGTGCTTTTATTATTTTTTGACATTATCTATTCCTCTAATTCATAATTTATACCATCAACTTTCCTTTTCTAAAAGGTCCTATATGCTCAACACATGTGCATGATTGAGTAATCAGTCATTATTTTTTATAAACGTGCAACTCATCGGAGTTACTAAGAGTGACTAATCAGTCAGACAACTAGAGATTGTACTAGTATATATGAATAAGCATTACAAAGTTCTGATAACCTTTGCCGGTACACCAGCCACGACTGTGTTAGGAGGAACATCTTGCGTAACGACAGCTGCGGCTGCTACAACAGAGTTCTCTCCGATAGTTACACCAGGTAAAATCGTTGCGGCAGCGCCTATCCATACATTCTTTTTGATCCATATCGGAGTTGACATTACTTCTCTTCTATGGGCCGGATCCAATGGATGATTGGATGTGATAAGATTTACCTTGGGTCCTATTTTGGTGTTATCCTCGATAGTTATGCCACCTCTGTCCATAAAGGTACATGCGTGATTGATAAACACATTTTTACCGAGCTTGATATTCCGTCCAAAATCTGTATAGAATGGAGGAATTACCCAAAAGGACTCATCTACCTCAGAACCTATCAACTCACTGAAAAGGCTTCTTATTTCATCCTCATTATGAACTGAAGTATTCAATATGGTGGTTAGTTCCACAGCACGATGAATCACTTCCTTTAATTTAGGATATTCCGGGTCATCTATAGAAACCGGTTCTCCAGACCTGTCACGTTCAAAAATATCATTATGGAACGCTTTTTCGCTCATTGAAACTATCTCCCTGATCCACCATCAAATTTATTCCGGTATCAATTCGTTCAAACAAGTAATCGCATTCAATGTTCTTGGATATCCGATATACGGCAAAAGTTGTGTAACTGTGCTGAGCAGTGTTTCTTTCTCGTTCCCTACATTCAGATTACCCATGATATGCCCTTTTAACTGAGTTTCGCATCCGCCAAGTGTCAGGATAATAGAAAACGTAAGTAGCTCTCTTGTTTTTACATCCAGACCTTTTCTGGTGTAGTAATCACCAAAACAGTTTGCAGAAAGATGTTTCTGAATATGGATCTGGTTTTCAGGTGCTGCTTCGTACATATTATCGATTATATCACCGAATATCTCCTTCTGCACTTCCAGTCCCTTTTCAAATCGTGTTTCAGGTGAAGTTGTAGACTGACCTTCCAATGGCAGTTCAATTCCTCTGCTTTCCAGTATTTCATTGGTGGCATGAATAAAGTCAACAGTTTTTGCAAATCCCACATATGGTATGGATTGATATACTATCTCCTTGACCTCGATGGGAGTTACACCAACATTAAGTGCCCCGTTGAGCATTACTTTATATTCACTTAAGGTCTGGCTTGCTATCAGCGAGCTCAGAATTACCATCATTCTGGTCTTTTTATCTATATTTCCATAGCTGATCACTTCATCAAAAGCAAAATTATCGAAAACTTCCATAAGTTCCGGGTCTGTTACTTTCAAAGTCGATTTCTGATCGAGGAATAATTCATCACGATTCCGTTTTGCTGTTTCACTTATACTCATTATTTAGCCTCACTTTCATTCTTAGATGATTCAAAACACCCTGCTAATCGATTCCAACCAGTCTTCAACATCCTTTTTTGCAGCACTTACAAGAGAGCCCTGAATAGCGAATCCCTTCAAAAGTGTCGCTTTCGGGCAAAGCTTTGCAATATCGTCCTCACTGCGACCCATTCCGCCTCCTCCGTGCGTACAGAACGGAACAATGGTCTTTCCGGAAAGGTCATATTCTTCCAGGAACGTGAACAGCGGCATTGGCATCGTTCCCAACCAGTTAGGGTAACCAAGGAAAATCACATTATAAGATTCCATGTTCTCCACATGGCTGGAAAGTTCAGGTCTGGCATTTCCATTCAATTCCTTTTTTGCTACGTTGACGGTTGCAGAATAATCCTTTGGATAGGAATGTACTGTATCAATACTGAAAAGATCGCCACCCGTTATTTCGGAAATCATGCCGGCTAACAATTTTGTGTTTCCTACCGGAAGATTTACGATCTTGCCACTGAGATTGTTATTGCCAGCACGCGAAAAATAAGCTACCAGACATTTCACTTCATTCAGATCAGACATTTATTATCCCATGCCTTCTTTTTGTTCGCTGAAATTAGCCTCGCCTTTTATGATAAAAAGCAAGGACCTGGTCAGGTCCTATTATAAGGATGATATGTCAATCACATATCGATAGCGAGCTTCTTTATTTACGACCTTATCCCATGTCTTATTGATCATTTCAGGTTCGATCATCTGAATTACCGGATAGATCTTATTTTCTGCACAATAATCAACTACTTCCTGAGTTTCCGGGATTCCTCCAATAAGTGATCCATTGAAGTTCACTCTGTTGAAGATCATATTGAAGTTGTTAATTGTGAGTTCTCCTCCAATTGGTTGTCCTACTTGAGTGAAGTATCCGTTTGGTCTTACGCAATCAATGTATGATGACATTTCATATGCGTATGGAATTGTGGATATCATGAAATCCATTTTTCCTTTCCATGGTTCCAGGTCGCCTGGCGAGTTAACAACAATAACTTCTGTTGCTCCGAATGCAAGGCAATCTTCTTTTTTGCTTTCAGTGGTTGTAAAGGCATAAACTTCGGCACCTTTTGATACGGCTAATTTAATAGCTACGTGCCCCAGCCCACCAATTCCTGCAACTCCTACTTTATCTCCTTTTTTGATATTAGCTTTCATTAAAGGTGAATATGTAGTAATACCGGCACATAGTAATGGAGCAGCTTCCTGAAGATCAATGGAATCAGGGATCTTTATCGCAAAATGCTCGGTGACAACGATGTTTTGGGAATATCCTCCCTGGCTTATACCTGTAGGTGATGATTCTTCAGGATAACCATATGTCATTATAGTTGCACCGTTGTCACAATGATGTTCTTCACCATTGTTGCAGCTTTCACATTCCATACAACTGCTAACCATGCAACCAACTCCTGCACGATCACCGACTTTGAACTTTGTTACGTTCTTTCCAACAGCAGAAACCACACCCACAATTTCATGACCAGGAACTTGTGGATATGGTTGTGGTCCCCAGTGTCCTTTGATCTGATGAATGTCAGAATGACAAACTCCACAATATTTAATGTCAATTAGAATGTCATTATCGCCTACAGGTCTTCGTTCAAAGGACCAGGGAACCAGCTTTCCGGACTCATCTTTTCCGGCATAACTTTTTGATTGAATATTTTCTGCCATGTTCATGCCTCTCTTTTTTACTCGGTCAAATTCATTTCAATTTTTTGTAGTCTTCATCAGCTACCGGTTCCAGCCATTCTACCGGACCTGCACTAATATTCGTCTCAACGGAAAGATGCTCGAACCAGCTGTCATGTGCAGCTCCATGCCAGTGTTTTACATTTGAAGGTATCAGCACGACATCACCAGGTTTAAGTTCCTGTGCAGGCTTTCCTTCTTCCTGATAGTAACCTCGTCCGCCTGTTACTAACAGGATCTGACCTCCAGGATGCTTATGCCAATTATTTATGCATCCGGGTTCGAATGTTACATTGCCGATGGGACAATTAAATTCATTCTCTCTTCCAACCAGCATGCTAAGCCATGCTTTACCTGAAAAATACTTGCTGAACATTTCCGGAAGTTCTTGTCCTTTCGGAAAGATCACGTTTTCACTTGAGTTTGATTTATCCATTTTCAATTTCCTCTGTTTTTGATTAAGTTATTTATCAGTAAACTTTGAGTGACTAATCACTCAAAAACTTGAATAAAAAATATTATTTTTTGACCAGCCCTTCCCAGATAACTTGAAATCCATCTGCAATGACCTTATCTTTGTCCTGTGGTTCAGAATCAAGGATAAAGCTGACCACCGTCCTGCTGGACTGATAGAACATTGCCATGACAAGTTCTGCGGAATAATCCTTTATATCGCCATTTGTTATTCCTTCTTTCACAAGATCATGAAGGAATACATATTCTTTCATGACTATCTCACGTGTATAATTCGTTATGTAGGGAGAAGAGCAGAACTGACCGACAAAAAGAAAATCTTCCGGATTATTGAGTCCCCATTCTATCATATTATACCAGATCTTCTTTAATTTATCATGGAAAGTGCTCTGTGTCTGAAGATCTTCACCCATGCTTCGGCTTAATTTACCCTTCACATCAAAATACAGATCATTAATGAGGTCCTCTTTAGTAGGGAAATAATTGAACAATGTACCTGTAGCTACACCTGCTTCTTTTGATATCTGGGCAGTGGAAGCTCCGTGGAAGCCTCTTTCAGTAAAGAGGTCCAGTGCCGCCTTCAGAAGGGCTGCTTTTTTATCTTCGATCTTTTCTTTCATGAATTATCTCTATGATTGACTGATTAGTCATTTTATATATTAAACAACTATTTTGCTATAAATACATTATGCATTCATTTTAAAAAAAATCAAGCAACAAAAAACCCGGTATCCATCAGTTCAGGGAGGATCTCTTCAAGTGATGAATAAATGATATGCATCTCCACTATGCCTCCATCTTCAGATACAATACATTTAGCTGTCCGGTTAACAAAATCGTTGTCATTGGTAATGACAACATAGTTCTCATCCACATCCTGGTATTTCTACCTTGAAAAAACGAAAAAGAGATTTCCATATTTATTCAAAAACAGTGTTTAAGTATAATATTTAGCTTATAGGGATAATTTTCCAGAAGTTTTAAGAATTGCCTTTTCTCGTCTTATCTATAACCCCGCAGTTTTTTAAATAATGGTAATTGGAAATTCCAAACCCTCTCTCTTTATTTATAAATTTGTGAAAAATCCATCCTAATCGCCAGGTTGTTCTAATAATATACCCTTTCTGAAAAGGATTTGTGGATATTTATTCAATTTCCACAAATTCCACATAATTACTTGAAATTTTGATCGCGGAATCGAACATGTTCCCTTCACGATTGATCTTTCTCATGTATTCAAGTTTCTCTTTATGCATGTCAGCTTTATCCAATGCTCTAATTACACAACGTATCAAACCATTGATATCATTAGAGTCACCGTAAAAAGTACATTTTGGTTTATCGCTCATTATAGTCCCCACAACAAATAATAGAACAAATGAACATTTGTTCATCCATTCACATAACAATAATAAACTTTTAACAATATGCACAAACCTTTAAAAAAAGATTTGTTATATAATTTGTTATATATATACTTCCTACCTTTAATAAGGTTTGTATCAAGTTATATTAAAACAAATGTTCACTAGCACTAAGTACTCATTATTTAGGAGTGTGATGTAGTGATAGTTAAGGACCCTAAAAACGATACACCCAAAAATTTCAAATAAATGAAATGAATAAACTCTTTTTAGTATATTCTTTAACTACCTTAAGACCAACATGTGTATATATTATCATGCCATTTTGGATAACAGTCAACTAGTTCATCGAGACCTTCCAAGAATAATGGATTCACAAGTCGGCTCTTTTGGATTAATTTGGTATTGAATATAAAGGGAGGTTAACAATGGAACGAAGAGGTTTCAATAACAGAGGTGCTGGGCGCCGTGGTTTCAACAACGGACCAAAAGAGATGCATAAAGCAACATGTGCTGACTGCGGTCAGGAAACTGAAGTGCCTTTCGTACCGGATCCTAACAGACCGGTATATTGCAGGGAATGCTTCCAGAGCCACAGACCACCTAAGAAATATTAAGTGGGTGTGAAGGGTAATATTCTCTTAAAAGATCAAATTAAAGATGTGCGATAAGATAGAAATATTCTGGCATGATCGCATGATCTATTTTTTACGTTTTTGGATATCCATAATTGATTCATGGATGAACTAAATTCCATACATGATAAATGAATGTAAATGGTTTCTTGATCCTTGCATTCTGTTTCATATGGTTCAACGTACTCTTAGAGAACACTATTTTATTCCATTAGGTGCAGAAAATGTAAAATTATATCTGCGACTCTTGACCCTTAAGAGATTGTCAACCATTTCCATTGGTGTTGGTGCAAGGTTTTACTCATATCCGGAACTGTAACTCAGATATCTGTTGATTTATTTTATATATCGTTCATGATCGTTGGATCGATCGCTCTATTGAGTATCTATTCCTATTCAAAAATGGAAAAGGTATCCTTCTGCAGATGTTCCTGTTGAGTCCCTTGTAAGATTTCTTTTAGGATTGTACCTTAAATGTTTCAATAAAAGTAGGTACTATATGCTTTTTTTCCGGCTTTTTTGTAAGAAATGATAATATCTCAATAATACACATTCCGGCCGCTCCTTCTTCAAATGGAATTTTGAAGCAGACGCTTGAAAAAGTAAAAAAAAGTTTTAATACTGATCTACAAAATGGAAGGGCATTTTTGAACTTGAAAGACTTAACGGAGTGACCAAATCTCAATAAAGTTTTGAGTATCATTTCCTCTATTCTTTTACTTTTTTGTGCAATGTCACACAACTTTAACGCTTTAGTTTTACTTTTTTATCTTGTTTGTTATGTTACTTAAATGGCTTCTTGATTGTGCAAATTGTCTGCAATCTCCTAGATTGCATCTTTTTCTTGTATACATCTCAGAATTACGGTTTATTTTTGGATGTGATGTCGGCAAAAATCTGACTATTCTTTCTTTTAAATTTTAACTTCATTTCTAGAAGTGACCAAAACAATCAAATTATTTTTGGCTTGAATAATATTAATTTCTAATTATCATGGATATTGATAACAAAAATATATAGGTTACATTAGTTAACAATCTTTATAAGGTGATTATCTTGAAAAAGATTTTGAAGGCTATTGAAGCTATGGTGGAGTCTGAAGACAGGATTACCGATTTACATGCACTTCAGGAAACTTTCTTTTTTAAATATGGCAAATATTTGTGGTCAATACAAAAAGAACTGGGTGAATATTACCTGATCTATTATGTAAAACAAAATGACGTAAAAGCTGTTATGGATGCCATTAAATTCCTGCCAAATGATCCCGGACCATATATTACATACAATTCAAAGGATTATAGGGAATATATTCATCCTGAAAAAGGAGATTATTTGGATCATTATATAACATAACTAAAGAGAAGTTGTATGATATTAATAACGTCTTAGATGATTTCATAAATGGATACTGATTATTTGAGCTCTTCGACTCCCATAGCAGCAAAAATCAGCGTAGTATCGGGATCGATAGTGTGAGTTCTACAGAGAGCTATCACAACTATTGATCTATTTATCTTTATAGCGCTGTTACGGGATACGCATATGTATACTAAAAAGAACGAATTTCTTGCGAGTTATTTTAGGAGATCTTTCAGATAGCTCTAATTCATGAGGGCCAAATTCATTCAGGACTTACTTCGCCCCTTAAGATCATTTTAACCAAATTCTTCTTAAGATCTCTCCCAAATCTCCAATTCTTCCCCAATATGAGCATTGAGAGTAAAAGGATTATCGGATCCATTGTTCTGTTTGATATGATCAAGGGATCATATGTACTTATTTGCTAAACAAAAAAAGACTTAAAGAAATAAAAAGATATTATTTCAGACTTCCCACGATCGTAGATCATCTTATAATAGATCCGCCTGAGCTCATTTTTTCGAAATATTGCTGGTGGTATTCCTTTGCCCTGAAAAATCTTGAAGCCGGACGTATCTCGGTGATTATGGGCTTCTTGAATTTACCGGAACTTTCGATCTCTCTTCTTGAAAGTGTTGCAAGAGATCTCTGCTTATCGCTATGATAAAAAATGACTGAGCGACATTGATCTGCTACCTTTTCCTCTTTCTCAGCGGGGGCCGTGGGGTTATGCAGTTCCCAGAACAATTCCAGGAGCTTTTCATAAGGCACAACTTTTGGATCATAAACGATCTGGACAACTTCTATGTGACCGGCGTCTACCTCGCTTACTTCTTCATATGTGGGATAGTCAGTTTTTCCTCCCATGTAGCCTACTGCGGTCGCAGCAACACCCTGAACCTTACGAAAGATAGCTTCTGCTATCCAGAAGCTCCCTGCAGCAAAAGTAGCGATCTCATATCCCTCGATCCTTAGCATCTCCGGAAGTTCCATTGTACCATCGCTAAATGCAATTCCTCCTATTTTTCAGATTGGTGTATCATTCATGATCCATTTTGAGTCCTTAGTTTACAATTGAGTTCTTGAAAGTAATAAATATTGGTTTCCTTGTCAATGTGAATACAACCATCAGCATGAACCAGTTCTCTTTCAGGGATCATACCTTCTCCCTTGAAATTATGTTCTAAATATTCTAAATACTGCCAATTGTCCTGTTTGATGTATTTGGAGTTTGGTGGATTTGGAGCTGCTAGCTTGAAATAACATCATCAGTTTAAATTTTGGGAATATGTCTAAATAGTAATAGATCTTAATACATAATTGGAGTGGGTGCTATGCAAGAAACATCTAACAATAAATTATACTACGTCCTTCTCGCATTATCGATTGCTGTGGTCCTATTAGCAGCTGTTATATATGCCGTTCCGTTCATAAGCTCCGATCAGAGTACAGAAAGTACTATTTTCATAACAGGAGATGCACAAACTAATGTGGTTCCTGATACTGCTTCATTGAGCATAGGTGTTGTTGTACAGGCGCCGACCGCAAAGGAAGCCTCAGATGAGAATGCTGTACTTATGGACGCTGTCATAAAGGAACTCAGGGATCTTGGTTTGGAGGATAATGAGATCAAAACATCCTACGTTTCAGTCTATCCGGTCTATAGCTACGATGGTAAACCAGCAATTGAAGCCTATTCTGCATCCAACAATGTGCAGGTTACCACAAAAAGCCTGGATAAACTGGGAGATATTATTGACAGGTCAACAGCCGCAGGTGCCAACCAGATCGGCGGTGTCTCTTTCACTGTATCTGATGAAAAGCAAAATGAGCTTCGTGATGAGCTACTCACAGCAGCTGTGAATGATGCATCCTCAAAGGCCACTCAGCTTGCAGACAGCCTGGGTGTAAAGATCGTGGGTGTGCAATCATCATCCATAAATGAGGGTCAGGCATATCCGGTATATTATGAAGTCCCTGCAATGGCTGAAGAGGCAATAGCAAGTACGCCAATTGAACCTGGTGAGAACACTGTATCCCTGTCGGTTCAGGTGACGTACATCGTCAGGTGAAGATCGAATTTTGCTGCATGGTGAGTTTTAGCTATCCATGATTTTAACATGGCCGGATGGCCAGGTGCGATCGTGTGACTGCACTTTCCCGGGAGAGCTGCTAATTGAGGTTCAGTTGATAGCTCTCCGGGGGTGATATTTCTCTTTATTATTTCTGGTCGATGTCTATAGCTTAGACCTTTACACTTATTATCTTTGCAGCCTGATTTGCAAAGCTTCCACAACTGCAACCAAAATAAGTTATATTTTCTATCTTATAATTCAAACCCGGCTTTTGAAGGGTCCTGTCCGGTTCAAAAAGCACTGCCATACATCTTCATCAGGCATCCGGCTTTCTCTGAATTTCATATTCCATTCCTTTGGTCTTTCTATAAGAGATCATAGGGTTTTCAAATTTCTTTGAAAACCTTTGCAAGAGATTCCCCACGAACATGGATAGAAAACTCTGAGAAGTAGCCAAAGGGTGTTGTATGAACCTTTATTCCCTTATTTTCTAATTTTTCTTTAATTTCTGAAATAACCCCGGCTGCAAATTCAGGGGAAGAGGTACTTGATGAGAGGTGTGCAAAGGAATGCAGGACTATTTTTTCTTTGTTTACTTTATTAAGATACCACTTGAATGTTTTAACTGCATTTTTCACGATCTTGCTTGTTCTCTCTTCGTCCTCAAGTTCAACATGTATGAAAATAACAGCGGTATTTTCTATTTTCTCTTCTTTTTCCACGTCTTCAACGTTTTCTAGGGTCTTGCTGAAAGTGTCAAACCAAAAATATTCTGCATCGAACATTAACATCTTCATAATTGATTCATCCTTTACCAAAAGTCAGGTGTCGTGTACCATATGTTCTGTCCATCATCGGGATATATTGATGTATTGTATTATATCAGGATCTATTGAGGCAAAATGCAGGAAATGTTCTTTTTATAGAATAGAAGTAAATCAGCACCCATTAAAATTATTCTCTGGTAAGATGAGTGTCTGCTTTTTTTATGATATCTATAGCTACCTTTTCTTTCTGGATATGAGTATCTCATAAAAAGGCTAAGATCCGCGTAGGATGTTGATAAGTTCTTTTTCTTTCAGCACAAGATCCTTATTATCAATTCCATCACTGGCATATATTACTGTTTTTTCGATAGCAGGAACATGGAGAACATTTCAAGTTCTTCGAAAGGGATCTGCATTTCCTGCAGCGACTCCCTGGTGTGGAATTCCAAAGCCTCCTGTTCATAGGATTCGACAGTATTCTTCCATTCCATTATTTTTTCAGCTTTTTCATCTTCAGAAATTCCTGTTTTTGAAATTGTGTTCATTGCCCAGGATGCCAGGTCTTTGATCACCTCAAAGCCCACAGGACATGGCTGCAATCCCAGTGATGTTCCTGAACTGTTCACTTTGAAAGGATACATGCCACAAACAGTTGGTCTTTTTACATGGATATCGCATCTGTTGACACGATCAAGAAAAGGACACGGGGTGTCCATTGTATAAAGAGATGGTATTATATCATCACTTTTGATACCTTTCGTTCTCTCATTATAGTTTTCTTTCAGGAAGTTGAACTCATCTTCGAATATGTGGATCCTTCCATTACTGCAACATTCTGCATTACAGCTATCAGGGCATTCATAGTATTGCAGGATATTCTGCACTACGCTATAGCGAATAGCTTTCTTTACCATCATAACAGAGTTCAATATCCTCAAGCTCCATTTTTAGAAATTATTTTATTTATTGAGAAGTAGGAATGAAGCCAATAACGAAATAACACGTATATATGGGCTTTGCTTTGTTATGAATGGATATAATCACTTTTTTGCTTTTATTCTCGATAATTATATGAGCTTTATTTTTAAGAAGAAATTAGAATCTATAAATCAGGTTAAAATTGTCTAATTTCTATTTTTTAAAATATAGAACTATAAATTATCAAAAAGATCAATTTTAAACTAATATTTATTGATTTATATCTTTTCTATCCAATTAGAATATATTTTTCACTTATGGATAAATAGAAAGTTAATATTATTCAAAATAAGGTCTTAATTAGTTTTTATATTTCAAGAAATTAAATTATGATCTTTCTCTATATTCTAAGGTTTATTTTGCTTTTAATTTCTTTTTTCTGAATATTATTATCTTTTTAATCGATTAAGAGGTTTAAATTCTATAAATTTGACAAATATAGTTATTCCATCTCTTATTTTCAGTTTAATTTTGTTAAATCTATAATATTTTATTTAATAATACAATACTTTATTTTAATTTATAAATCCTTATTTTATTTCATTAGCCATTGATACTCCTTTTTAACTTTTAATTTTTAATGTTATTACAAGTTTTAAAATGTACAAGGAATCTGAAAAAATATTTCGTCTGAAATTGTCTGTTTCCTGTGGGAATGATTTTTTCGAATGGTGGATCCATCTCTGGTATGCATCTCGAATTTTCGGAATTCTGAAATCCCACACTATAACTTATTGAAAAATTATGCCATGTATTAGGTAATTTGAATAAATATATTAGTGTCTTATAAGATACTGTATCATAAAGGGAGTTTATCTGAATAAGGCAGTGATCTCCTATAGTAACATCAGTCTTTGTGGATAAGTGCATCCCGGATCGATCTATGTTATGTACGTAATGGACGTTGAAGGTTACGAACTATAATGTGTATTTTAATAAGTTCTTTATACAAGGAGACAATGAATTATTTTTATAAATAAGATCTCTGTATAAAAGGTGGAGAACGACATGTGTGAATGGTGGGATAACAATGTCTGAAATAATAGTGAGGGAGTTGAAAAAGGATGAACTTCATTTATGGGATGATGTTGTAGACCAATCGCCTCAGGGAACAATAGTTCATAAGATCGAATGGTTAAAAATTATTGAAAAACACACAAATTCAGAATTGCATTTATTAGCTGGTTGTTTAGGTAATGAGATCATTGCAGCTATTCCCTTATTTTCTAAAAAAAAGTATTTTTTCAACAGTTTATCTTCTCCAATTAATAATGCAATGGTTCAGCATTTGGGTCCTATATTCCCGAACTTTGATACCCTTAAGCAGGATAAAAAAGAATATTATTTTAGAGAATTTGTCCTTAAATTGGATCATTATATCAATTCCAGTAACAGATTTGGGTTAATACAAATAGAAACATCTCCAAATCTGATCGATGCACGACCTTTCCTGTGGAATAAGTATGAAGTTATCCCCAAATATAATTTTATAAAAAATATTGAAGATCTGGACACTGTATGGAATGACTTTAAAAAACAGATTCGAAAAAATATATTGAACTGTGAAAAAAAGGGTATTGAAGTCTATGAAGGTGATTCTGGTGATTATGATTTCATAATTGGATCACTTGAAAGACGTTTAAATGAACAGGAAGTTGAGCTCTCAACATCAAAAGATTATTTTCTTGACCTGTATAAAGAATATCATCCAGCCAACTTGAAGATCTTTATGGCAAAGTATGAAGAAGGCCCGGTTACAGGAATAGTCACAACTGCATATAAGGATAAAATTTCAATATGGCTTGGTGCTACCAGAATTGATGAAAAAGGAATTTACCCTGTTGATTTGGTCCAGTGGAAAATAATTGAATGGGGTCACAAAATGGGATATAAATATTGTGAGATACAGGGTGCAAATATGCCTTCAATTAGTTATTTTAAGTCAAGGTATAACTTTGATTTAGAGATCTATTATAGTATAAAAAAGACCAATAAGATAGCAAAGCTGGCATTACAGATGAAAAAAGTTTATGGCAAGGTCGTAGAATATGTAGGTCGATAATACAGTTCTCCTCAATATCATCGGCAATTTGATATTGTTGTCTGTAGTCATTGAGAACTACCAATAAAAATCTCAGTTCTCAATTTAGAATAACTGATCCATCTGAATATGATATATCCAACGATCTAAAAAATCCGGCGTTTAACATTTTTTGATCAAAATATGAGGATTTTCTTTTATTTTGTTTTTTGATCAGCAGATGATTTCTCACTGATCCATAGAGAATCAAATAGAGATATTTATTAAGTTCTAGTTCTATTGTATATTAGGGGGAATTATTCAAATGAGAATATATTCAATTCTTATAGTAGTACTTCTGGTTTTTTTCGCAATAGGTACAGTTTCAGCAGAAACGTTTACAGTGAACAATAGTACCGGAGATATGGCAAATTATACTTCTATACAGGATGCTGTGAATGCTGCAGTTGATGGGGATATTATCCTTGTTTACTCTGGGATCTATACGGAAAATGTAATTGTGAACAAGGAACTGACCATTAATACACATCCTGACAACGTGGATGACACTGTTGTACGGATAGATGCTCCGAGCAGTCAGGTAATTTTAGTTGATGCAAACAACGTCACAATCAGTGGCTTTAATGTGATGGGATCAGGTACTAATACTGGAATACTTCTCAGTGAAGTTGATGGTTGTACAATTACTGATAACGTTTTATCAGACAACTTTGCAGGTATCAGGCTGGATCAGTCAAGCAACAATTTGCTGAGTAACAATATTGCAAACTCGAACGATGATACAGGTATCGGCCTGGTAAATTCCAGCTATAATTCGTTAAGCGGCAATACTGCAAACCAGAATCCCGATGTGGGTATCTGGCTGGTTAATTCCAGTAACAATATGTTGAGTGATAATATTGCAAACTCGAACCTCGACACAGGTATCGGTCTGATGGATTCCAGTGATAATACACTGAGCAGCAATACTGCAAACCTGAACACTGGAGCAGGTATCGATCTGCTGAATTCCAATAATAACATCTTTGATAATAACAATGTTTTGAATAATTCAGATGGTATCGATCTGGATCATTCCAGCAGTAACAGACTGGACAGTAACATTGTTTCATATAATTTTGATGATGGTATTCTCCTTGAGAATTCCAGTAACAATATACTGCTTGGTAACACTGCAAACTCAAATGGTGATGCCACCAACCTCACTTCACACTATGCTGGTATCAAACTGGTATATTCCAATAACAATACGCTTAGCAGCAATACTGCAAATTCGAACGACGATACAGGTATTGGCCTGCTGGATTCCAATAACAATACCCTGAACAGCAATATTTTGTCGTATAATCTTGATGATGGTATTTATCTTGAGAATTCCAACGACAACACGCTGAGAGATAATAATGCAACTGAAAACTATTACGGTATCAGGGTAGTAGGATCAAGTGGCAACGCAATGCTCGATAACATCGCAAGTTCGAACGATCACGTGGGTATAAGCGTGCGGCAGTCCAGTACCGCCAACACTTTGAGGAACAATAATGCAAACTCGAATGTTGATATAGGGGTTAGCCTGCTGGATTCCAATAACAATACCCTGAGCAGCAATATTTTGTCGTATAATCTTGACGATGGTATTCATCTTGAGAATTCCAACAACAACACTCTGAGCAATAATACTGCAACTGAAAACTATTACGGTATCAGGATAGTGGGGTCAAGTGGGAACACACTGCTCGATAACATCGCAAGTTCGAACGATCACGTAGGTATAAGCGTGCGGCAGTCCAGTACCGCCAACACATTGAGCAACAATACTGCAAACTCGAATGTTGACATAGGTGTAGGTCTTTTGGAATCGAGCGAGAACACGTTGAAAGATAACACTATATCCAATAATTCATACGGTATTTATGTCGAAGATGCAAACAATAATCTGCTCTACAACAATTATTTCAACAACACGAACAATACCAACTTCTTAGGTATTAATGCCGGAAATGTGTGGAACACAACCAGAACTGCTGGAACTAATATCGCTGGCGGCCCCTTCCTCGGAGGGAACTGCTGGGCACATCCAGATGGTACTACCGGTTTCAGCCAGATGAACAATGATACGGATCTCGACGGGTTCTGCGATTCACCACTAAGTGAATATGAATTGGCTCTAAATAACACAGACTACCTGCCACTTAGTATTGATGACGTCTTGCCCCTGATCAGTATTACCTCACCTGCAGACGGATTGTCCACAAAGTCAAGTTCGATCACAGTTTCAGGTCTCGTGAACGGTACAGGATCTTTGCCGGTAGTTATGGTGAATAATATTGCTGCAACAACATCACTTGTTGACTTTAATGGCACCTTCACGGCAACGGTACCTCTGGTTCTGGGTTCTAACACCATTTATGCAAATGTTACCGATGCTGCCGGAAACACCAACACCACATTTGTAAATGTCACACGCACCTCTTCATCTTCCGGTAGCAGCGGAGGTAGTAGTGGAGGTAGTAGCGGCGGTAGTGGTGGCGGTTCTACCGGTGAAGCCTTCGATAATATTCTTGTGAAAGATGCTGCTACTTCTTTTGTAGTTGCAGGGAAAGTATCCAAATACGAATTCAGTGAAGAAAAGTGCTACATCGATTATGTTCTTTTCAGGGGTCTGAGCAATGCTGGTCAGATCAATACAATGATCGAGGTTTTGAAGGGTACTTCATCGCTGGTAGATTCACCGGCCCCTGGTATCATATCTCAGAATATGAACATATGGGTGGGTAATGCTGCATTTGGTGACGACAAGATCGATGATGCTATCATAGGTTTCAGGGTAAGCAAGGAATGGATCTCTGGAAATACTATTGATGTATCAGAAATTGCATTATACCGCTATAGTGATGGAAAATGGAACCCACTTCCTACGGCCAATGTCGGTGAAGATGATGACTATGTCTACTTCGAGGCAGAAACCCCTGGCTTCTCGCCATTCGCAATATCCGGTTTTGCAGAAGAACAGGAAAGTATGCTTATTGAGGACGACACAAAAGCAACAGAAGAGGACATTTCTGCAGAAGGGGATGAGGATACACAGCCAGGATCCAATGGAATTCCCTGGATCTCAACAGGATCACTGGTCCTGATATTGGTTGGAGTCCACATGTTTATGAGGAAGAGAAGCTAACACTTCACTTTCTCTCTTCTTTTTTATTAAACTTATTGTGTTTCCAGTTATTAGAACAGAGTTTCTCCATTCCTGAAATCTTAAATCCTTCATCTATATTTCATAGGATAGATAGAGACATTTATTAATTAGTACTTCTAATTATATATGGGGGAATTATTCTAATGAGAATATATTCAATGATTTTCTTAGTACTTGTGGGTTTAATGACCATTGGAGCAGCATCTGCAGCTATCTTCACAGTAAATAACAGCACAGGACCAGTAGCTGATTTTACTTCGATACAGGCTGCGATAGACGATCCGAATACAAATAATGGAGACACGATCCATGTTTATTCTGGAATATACACAGAAAATCTGGTCGTGGACAAGGAGCTGACGATCACTACGGATCCCGGGAATTCGGATGATACTATTATCCAGATCGATAGTCCGAATCCCTACGTGATCAATGTGGTTGTAAATAATGTTGATATCAGTGGATTTTATGTGCTGGGTTCAAACGACAATGTTGGAATACTTCTCAATGGAGTTGAGGGCTGTACTATTGCTGAGAACAGCCTGTCGAACAATTCCGACGGGATCAGGCTGGATCAGTCAAGTAATAATTTGCTGAGTAACAACATTGCAAACTCCAATAATGACACCGGTATCGGTCTGTTGAATTCCAGTTATAATACGCTGAGCAATAACATTGCAAACTCTAATATCGATACAGGTATCTGGTTGTTTAACTCCAGCTATAATGAACTGAACAACAACGTTGCATCACTGAATCTCGATTTTGGTATCAGGTTACAAAATTCCAGTAACAACAACGATCTTTTAAACAATAGAGCAATTTCGAATGACCATGTGGGCATAAGTTTGGCTCAGTCCAGCAATATAAACACGCTTAATAACAACACAGCGGACTCTAATACTGACATCGGTGTCGGTCTGCTGAACACCAGCAGCAATACTCTGACGAGCAATATTATTTCGAATAATGGTCATGGTATCTGGTTCGAGTCATCAGTCAACGTTCTGATCTATGACAATTATTTCAACAACAATAACAATGCCAACTTCTTAGGTACTAATACCGGAAATATCTGGAACACCACCATGACTGCCGGAACAAATATAGTTGGAGGGTCCTACCTTGGTGGTAACTACTGGGCACATCCCGATGGTACAACAGGTTTCAGCCAGGTGAACGATGATACGGACCTCGACGGGTTCTGCGATTCACCTCTAAGTGAAAATGAATTGTCTCTAAATAACACAGACTACCTGCCACTTAGTATTGATGACGTCTTGCCACTGATCAGTATTGCCTCGCCTGCAGACGGATCATCCACAAAGGAGAGCTCAATTACAGTTTCAGGTGCAGTCAATGGAACCGGGTCAGCTCCAGTGGTTACTGTTAATGGTGTTACCGCAACAACAACACTTGTCGATTTCAATGGAACATTCACAGCAACAGTACCTCTGGTCATCGGTGCAAATACCATTTATGCAAATGTGACCGATGGTGCTGGCAACATCAACACAGCATTTGTGTCTATTACAAGAACCTCTTCATCTACAGGTGGTAGTGGTGGAGGTGTTGGTAATGCAGTGATCGTGACAGTTCAGGAAGAGCCTGAAGAGGAAGAAGAGATCGATACTTCCACTTCAGATGATATGGGTAATGCAACCATGGTAATTCCTGAGGAAGAAATACCTGATGAGGAAGTTGTTGAAGATACTTCCGAATCACAGGATGGATCGGAATCAGCTCCAGGATTTAGCATAATGCTGACAACTGGTATTTTGCTATCAGCATATATTATTTCCAGAAGGAAGGATTGATGACCGATCCTTCTCATCTTTTCTTTTTCTATTCCGATTAACAAATGAAATTTGGAATGATGTGGTACTTTTTCCGATTTGAGTACTGTGGAAATTTTATTCAAAAACTGCAAAATACATTTCAGGCACTTGTTTCTTTCACATAATCCACGAACTGCTTTACCAACTCTTGCAGAACATCCAGATCAACATCTTCCAGTTTTTAATATGCAGGCAGGATTTTCCTAGTTTATACTTGCCAAGTCTGCCTTAGCAGATTCTCATATTGTTCAAAGCTATCCATAATGTAAAGTGTCAGGTTCTGCTTTCGGGGTGAGAATCCGGTCAGCATCCATTCTTCTGTACGGCCACTGGCATGATTTGTATTTGTAACTACCAAAATCTATGATGCTGTCTCCCCACATGGAGGGTTCTTCACCTGTTACTTCCTGCATTAGTTCCATAATGGCAAAGGAATCGGTTCGTTTCTTCTCATTATCCACAGCGCTGAGGAAGTCTTCAACACTTGTTTTATTCTTCTTTGTCTTTAGTTATGCCATGTTACCTCTTCGTTCGAAGAAATTCTCACATTATAAATTAGTATGAATAGATACCATTAAGTATGTTCCTGTTCCCCATTTATAGTAAGAGAACAACTATTTGTGTTGTATTGTGTTGTGGTTGAATATTTTATGAGGGGATAATATGAATTACAGATATCTTTCATGTTTGATACTTATTTTCAGTATCTTTATCAGCGGTTGCGTGACGCTTACTTATGATACCAAGGTCGATAGGAACGGTGACATTGCAGAGCATACGATGATCATAGAGACCAGCTCGTATGTGTACTCACTGATGAACAAGGAAGCAAAGATCAGTGAAATTGTTGCTTCTGAAGGCGGAGAATACAGCGAGGTCTGGGACGGAGACGAAGTGCAGATGATCATCACCGGCCTTGTCCCGCCGAACATATATACCGAAAAGGAAGGCGACTACCTGATATACAGGCATACGATAACCGATAACTTCACCACAGATCATTCAGAATACGGTGCAGCTGCCATAGATGTGCATTACTATCTTGAAATGCCGGGTGAAATTGTTGATTCCAATGCGAACGTAGTTGATGGAAATAAGGCAGAATGGCACATGGTAGGCAACACCCAGCCAGAGGATATCTATGCTAAATCGGAGCTTCCTTCAATGCCGGGATTCGAGTTGTTAGGTTCTATTCTTGCTATTCTGGGTATAGCATTCTTCTTTAGAAAGGGATGATTTTTTTCCTTTCTTTATCTCAACTTTTTGAGATTGATTCCTATTTTGACCTTGCATTTTTTGTTCTATATCTTAAAATCCTGACCTGTCTCAAAGCAACAATTTAGCCAGTATCGGAGCAAGGAAAACAGTTATCAATCCTGCAATACCAATGGCAAGCCCACTCATAGCTCCTTCTGTCTCCCCTATCTCAACGGCCTTTGTCGTTCCGAGTGCGTGGGATGAGGTCCCTATGGCTATCCCTATTGCCACCTCGTCATGTATTCTGAACAATCTGCATACCTGAGGGCCCAGGAGGATACCGGCTATTCCTGTGAAGACTATGGCTGCAACTGTTATGGAAGGAAGGCCCCCAAGCTGGTTCGATATCTCTATACCGATAGGTGTAGTGACGGATTTCGGGATTATGGATACGCTTAGCAGCTCGTCAAGTCCGAACATTTTGCACATGATGATTATGCTTACTATGCCTGCCGCTGAACCAATACCGATCCCTCCGATTATCGGAATTATGTTCTCTTTAAAGAGGTTGATCTTCTTGTAAAGGGGAACTGCAAGGATCACCGTAGCAGGCCCGAGGAAGAAGGATATGAACTTACCTCCCTGGTTATAATCCTCAAATGTTATGTGGAAGCTTAGCAGAAGGGCGATTATCATCAGCATGCTCAGCAGCAGCGGGTTCATCACAGGGGATCTCGTCTTTTTGTAGAGCAGGTTGCCTGCATAGAACGTTGATATTGAGATCCCTATCCCAAATATGGGTGATCTCACCAGGGAATAAATGAGTTCATTCAATCGATCGCCTCCTTTTCATAAGAAGCTGAACGGTCATGCCGGTCACTACCACTATTATGATAGTCGAGACCACTGATATGAACAGCAATGCAGCCCATTTCCCTTCAAGTACGGAGAAACATGTTATCAGCCCCACAGCTGCCGGGATGAAGAAGAAGGAGAGGTGCTTTAGCAGGAAGTTGCTCACATCTTCTATCATGGAAAGCTTCAGTATTCCGGTAAGCAGAAGTGCCAGTAACAACAGCATTCCCAGTACACTTCCGGGGATAGGAATATTCAGGAAATTATGGAGGGCATTGCCTGCAATGCATATAGAAAGAATAATTGCGAACTGAACGATACGCTTCATTTTTATCACATTCGGATATTCGGAATAAGCCCGTAACTTTTTGCTATCTTCCGGGTATGTGGTGGGTGTAACGTAATTAGCAGATATTAGTTTTTTCGGTCGTGAGCCATTATTGCTATTGAAAAACAGAATGTTTTCTCATGTGCATTTAGCTGGAGTATGAGAGGTTTTTTATACACATAAAATCCTTATTATATTGGGGGTTTAAATGCTCAGATTGAGATTCCATGGCAGGGGAGGCCAGGGAGCTAAAGTGGCCAGCAGGGTACTCGGTACTGCTGCATTTCTGGATGGGTACAATGCTCAGGATTTCCCATTGTATGGTGCTGAGAGACGAGGAGCACCAATAACAGCCTTTACCCGCATATCCAGAGATGACATCATGGAGCGTGGGTTAGTATCACAGCCGGATATTGTGGTAGTTATGGATGAAACCCTGCTATCGGACCCCCGGGCCATGCCATTATCAGGCCTGAAAAAAGGTGGTGTCGTTTTTGTGAACACACCTCGAGCTCTTCCTGAAATAAAAGAAGAGTACGGTATCGAAGAACATGTGATCATACTGGATATCACAAAGGTCAGCCTTGACATGATCGGAGAGCCGGTCCTCAGCAGCCTTGCAGCTGCAGTGGCCTCAAAGATCGCCGGGATCGGGGAGGAGGCTTTAAGTGGTGCACTGGAAAAGGAACTTTCAGGGATCATTTCTGACAGAGAGCTTCTGGAAAAGAATATAGAGGCTGCACTTTATTGTTACAATGCTGTAGTGCCGGTCAGCATAGAGGCTGCTGAGAACATACCCGAAAAGGAGAATATTATCGCTATTCCTTTTGAAACTGCTCTTGTATCCAGTCCTGCCATAAAGGCCACAGCTAATACGCCCTTGCGAAGAACAGGGAACTGGCGGATATTCCGGCCAGTGTGGGACCATGATGCATGTACCAGGTGTATGACCTGTGTTGCCAGATGTCCTGAAGGCTGTATCCGTTTAAACGAAGATGGATATCCTTCCGCAGATTACGAAAACTGTAAAGGATGCCTGATATGCGTTGAAGAATGTCCTGTGAGGGCTATAAGTAAAGTGCGGGAGACGCACTCCCGTTCAGAAGAAGGGGATTAATAATGGTTAAAGAGATGCTTACCGGTAACGGTGCTGCTGCCTGGGGAGTGCGGCTGGCAGAAGTTGACTATATTCCTGCATATCCTATAACTCCTCAGACCGAGATCATCGAGACAATCGCAAAGTGGATCAATAACGGTTCTATGGATGCAAGTTTTGTGACCATGGACTCGGAGCATTCTATGATAACGGCAGCAGGAGCTTCCTCAGCTACAGGTGCTCGGACCTTCACCACAACATCCAGCCAGGGCTTGCTATATGGATTTGAGATGATCTATACAGTTGCCGGATGGCGAGTCCCTCTGGTTATGATCAACGTATCCAGGGGCCTGTCAGCGCCGATAACCCTCGGACCGGATCACAATGATATTCTTGCGATCCGGGATTCGGGCTTTTTGCAGATCCATTGTGAGACCTGTCAGGAGGTCCTTGACTCTGTTCTGATGGCATACAGACTGGCAGAGGATGAGCGTGTACTCCTGCCAGTCATGGTCAATATGGATGGTTTTTTCCTTTCATTTACCAGGGAATCCGTGGAAATTCCGGATATTGATAAGGTCAGGGATTTCCTGCCTGAATACCATCCAAAACATGCATTTTTCAGGGCTGGTCAGCCCATGGCTCAGGGAGTGGCGGTCCTTGGCGGGGAGTTCTATTCTTATTTCAAGTACCAGATGCACCTTGCAAGTCAGAATTCCCTTAATGTCTACAAAGAGATCAGTGATGATTTCGAAAGGATATTCGGCAGGAAATACGGTGCGATTGATGAATATATGATGGAGGATGCGGAATACGTGCTCTTGATGACAAACTCGTTTTCCACTCTTGGGAAAGCCGCCGTCAAAAGGGCACGTGAGAGTGGTATCAAGGCTGGCTTGTTAAGACCAAGGTTCTTACGCCCGTTCCCGGATGCTGAGATCGGAAACTCCTTGAAAGGAAAGAAGGCTGTAGCTGTTATCGACCAGAATATCAGCGTAGGTAAGGGAGGTATTATCTATTCAGAGATGGCCGGATGCCTCTACAACGAGAAGAACAGGCCCCTTATGCTATCCTTTATTGGCGGTCTTGGGGGAAAGAACATCAGCCAGGACGAGTTCGAGTTCATCTTTGAGAAAATGATCAACTCAGCAGATACCGGAATTGTAGAGCCTCCTAATCTTCTGTATACTGAAAAAGAGTGGGAAGGCATGACAAAACTGAAAGAGATCGCAGGGAGGGAATAAGGTATGGAAACAGATGCCATCAAGTCCATAAAGGAGTTGCCACCTGAAGAGAACATGCTGCCTGGTACTGCTGCATGTGCAGGCTGTGGCGGTCTTTTGACCCTGAGATATTGCCTGAAGGCACTGGGGGAAAAGGTCGTTATCGTGAATGCAGCAGGCTGCTTTACTCTTCTGACCATCTATCCGTTTTCCCCATTCCGTAGCTCCTGGCTTTATACTGCAATGGCCTGTGCACCTGCCGGAGCCCAGGGAGTACGTGATGCTCTGGACATACTGATCAAAAAGGGGAAGCTAGACCCTGAGGAGAACCTGAAGGTCGTCGTGCTGGCAGGAGATGGTTCTGCATATGACATGGCCCTCTCATCCACATCCGGAGCTATTTATCGCAACCTGGATTTCTATTACATATGTTATGACAATGAAGCGTACGGGAACACAGGATTCCAGCGTTCAGGTGCAACACCTTTTGGTTCAAGAACAGCAACAACACCGCCTGGAAGGTTGGTTCCTGTAGGCTCACAGCTTCAAAAGAAGAACCTCTTTGATATCTGGAACAGTCACAGACCACCTTATCTTGCGACCATCTCTCCGGCATATCCTGTTGACCTGATGAACAAATTCAAAAAAGCAGAACAATTTAAGGGTCCAAAGCTTTTCATAGCTCACATCCCCTGTCCTCCAGGCTGGGGATTTGATCCGTCCCTGTCCTTCAGGCTTGCAAAGCTTTCAGTTGAGACAGGGCTCTGGCCATTGAAGGAATCTATTCATGGTGAGGTCGAACACACCTTTGTCCCGAAGAAATTCAAACCTGTGGAAGAATACCTGAAAGAGCAGGCCAGGTTCTCCCATCTTTTCAGACCGGTAAGGCAGGAAGATGCTTTGAACAGTATTCAGGAAATGGTGAATGAGTACTGGGAGAAATATGAGCTTCTTCCTTAACCAAACTCCTTAGTGATTTCTTCCTTCTCCTCACTTCTTTATTCTCATTTCTCATTTCCCATTCTCTTTCTTCTTTATCACACAAATCCCGGGGCTGATGAGAACAGTGACCATCTTCTGTAGCCCATTGATTTGTGTATCCTTGAAAGAGCAAGTTCCATGGCAGCTTCCCTTGGAAGTATTCCTTTGTTTGTTGCATCTTTCAGCACAAGTCTGGTGTTAAGGCGTATCTTTTCCTCGATGGCTTCCAGAACTGTACATTCATTTGCACCTTCATATTCCATGGCAGCGCATATCACCCCTCCGGCATTGGCAATGAAATCGGGAACACAAAGGATGCCTTTTTCATGAAGATATTTCTCAGCTTCGTGTGTTATGGGGATGTTGGCACCTTCCACCACAAGCTTTGTTCTCAGTCGGTGAACGTTCTCCTCGTTCAGGACATCCGGACGTGCTGCAGGTATCCATATGTCACAATCAATATCTATAATAGCATCTAGTTCTAGTTTCTGTCCTCCGGGATAATCGACTACGCTTCCCCCGGATTCTTTTAAAGCTATCAATGCATCAACGTCAAGCCCGTCAGAGTTATACAAAGTACCCCGGGAATCGGCTACAGCAACCACAACTGCTCCCCTTTCTGTAAGGAAACGGGCTGCGTGCTTACCAACTGCACCGAATCCCTGCACTACGATCCTTGCTCCTTCCAGCTTGAAGTCACAGAACTCAAGGGCTACTTCAGTAGAATGCCTGAGCCCCCATCCGGTGGCACCTATCTCGTCCAGAGGGATTCCGCCAAGTACCCGGGGAAGCCCGGCAACCCTGCCGATCTCATCCTTGATGCAACCCATGCAGTCCTCATCAGTACCCATATCGGGAGCAAAGATGTATTCATTGATCTCCCTGAGCGAAGAGGCCAGGGCTCTCAGAAGTTTCACCTTCTTTTCCTTTTCCATTTTAGGATCAGCATAGACAACAGCCTTTCCTCCTCCATAAGGAAGACCCGCAGCTGCATTTTTCAGTGTCATGGCCCTTGCCAGCCGGAAGCATTCCTCTGTACTGACATCCGGTGCCATGCGCACTCCTCCGATAGAAGGTCCGGCTGCCACATTATCGACTACCAGAACAGCTTTTAGCCCTACAGATGGTTCATATACATGGATGATCTTGCTCGGTCCGAGCTCATCCGCAAATCTAAAGTCATCTTCCACATCTACCCCTCCCTTAAGGTCTTCCTGTTAAAAGGATCGAAAATAACATATTATATTTTGTGTCTCTGAATAATAATACTTGCTGCTTCACAGATCTATGCCTTTTAATCTTCTCTTACCCACATTCCCCTTTCCTTCAGTTTTTCAATAACGTCACTTTTCGTCTCAAACTCTTTGATCCTGAGTTCTTTGCGTTTGATCTTTCCACTTATCGTCTTTGGAAGCTCTTTTATAAACTCGACCTTCCTTGGATACTTATATGGGGCAGTAACTTCTTTTGCATGTTTCTGGATGCCCCTGACAAGTTCTTCGGAAGGCTCGTATCCCTTTTTCAGGACAACAAAGACCTTAACAATCTCTCCTCTTATCGGATCAGGGCTTGGTATCATTGCAGATTCAAGGACTGCTTCATGAGAGTTCACCGCACTTTCAACTTCAAATGGTCCTATTCTGTATCCTGAACTTATGCATACGTCATCGGCCCTTGATTCGAACCATATGTATCCATCCGCGTCCATCATTGCGAGGTCACCGGTCAGGTACCAGTCTCCAACGAAGCATTCTGCTGTTTTTTCCGGTTTATTGTGATACCCTTTGAAAAGCATTGGATGATCCTTTACGACAGCAATGTTTCCTTTTTTGCCCGGAGGCTGGCTTTCACCTGTATCAGGATCAACAATAGCCCCCTCAACTCCGGGTGTGAACTTACCCATGGAGCCGGGTCTTATTTCCATGCCGGGCAGTGTGCAGGCAATGACACATGTTTCAGTTTGTCCGTATCCTTCACGTACTGAGATCCCGAATTTTTCCTCGAAGAACTTCACTATTCCAGGTGTACATGGTTCACCTGCGGTTAATATGACCTTTAGTTCAGAAAGGTTGTATCTCTGGTCTGCATCTTCGATGGTCGCCATGGACCTGAGTTCTGTTGGAGTAAAGCATGCTTTGTTTATTTTCCATCTATCAAGCAGCTCAAACCATTTTTCAGGCTCGAACCTTCCTGAGTAATGGAAGTTTGTAGCTCCGGCATTCAGAACAGCTCCGAATGGTCCCCAGTACCATTTTGCCCATCCGGGTTCAGTGGTTGCCCAGCATAGCTCTTCCGAATTTGTGTTCCACCAGTAGTACCTGTTCAACCTGTCAAAACAGTACATCAGGGAATGTGTATGCAACACGCCCTTCGGAGCACCGGTGGTCCCGGAGGTATAGTTAATTGCCAACAGGTCATTTGCGGTAAGGGTCTCAGGTTCCAGGTCTCCTGATGCAGACTTCATCTCCTCTTTATAGTTTCTCCAGCCTTCTCTCTGACCCGAAAAGAACAGATCGATAGCCGGAATACTCTCCTTTATTGTGTCGACCTCATCAGCAACAGCTGTGATGCTGGTGATCACTGCCTTTATTTCGGCGTCCCGGATCCTGTATTCTATATCCCCGCTTTTAAGCATTACAGTACCGGGAACGACCACACCTCCGATAGTCCAGATGGCGATACTTGTAATGTAGATATCTGTGCCCCTTGGAAGTATCACCTGCACCCTGTCGCCTTTCCGGATGCCTGAATCACGAAGCACATTTGCAAACCTCAGGGAATTGTCCCATACCTCACGGTATGTTACTTTCTCAACTGTTCCGTCCGGGTGCTCGGTAACTGCCATCAGTTTAGATTGGTCTGCAGCCAATTTTCTGATGGTATCAACAAAATTGTAATCTTCAGGAACATCCCAATTGAAGTTCCTTCTTTCCTCTTCATAACTAAAAGACGTCTTTTCCTTTCCTGCTTTCCCCATTAATCTGCCCCCATTTTCTGTCTGCCTTTCAGCATTGTTGAAATCTTGCTGCGATCCTGTCCGGCAGACAGTCCCGATTATTCTCATCAACGGTTAGAACCTCGAACTCATCTCTTATCCTCTGAGCCAGCGGATGCTTGCTCGATCTGTGCAGCACAGCCAGTATCGGCCTGTCAGAATCAAGTATCTCCTCCACTGCCCGGATAAAGTTCTCCGATCTGAGTTCCATAGGCCCGACCTCGTCGATGACAACCAGATCACAACCGGATGCAGCTCTGATGGCCTCTGCACCGATACCATCAAGGTCACCAATGTTCACATGGTATTTTCCCAGCTTCGGGCCGGTACATTTGATATGGCTAAGAATGCCTTTCCTGCCTGTATCTATGTCCTCTATAGAAAATCCCTGACGTTCACCATCAACACGTATCTCTGCAGCCCGGACACCACAGGCCTTCAGGTCGAGTTTCTGCACAACCCCTGAAACTACCGTTGATTTTCCCACCCCTGGCTTTCCTGTAACTGCTATTCGAAGCATTCGGATAGTTTCCCCTATAAAAGATATGTCGGTTTTTATTTAAGTTCGATCGTTTCTGTATTTCCATTAGTTCGGACAAGTTCAATAATTTATTTTGATTTGGTTTAAATACTATTGTAATAAATTATTATATATGGAACTTAGTCCCAGCATCATTGATAAGTTGGAAGATATTGAAGCTGTTGATGTGGTGATCGGGATCCAGACTAAAAATGTTGAAAGCACCATACTCCACGTTCTAAACGTCGTCTATGATGGGATCACAAGATACCTTTCTTCTTACAGGACACTGGTCGTGGTCTCAGATGGATTTTCAACTGACAGGACCATGGAACTTGCTGATATCTTCGATATATCGCCTGTGAAAAAGATAGCTATCGAGCAGATGGGGGAACCGGGTAAAGGGAATGGTATGAAGACCATCATCGAGATCGCACATGAGCTCAATGCACGTGCTGTGGGGTTTGTTGACGGCGATTTGCTGTCGATCAAAGCTGAGTGGATAGGGGAACTTGTACGTCCTGTCCTTTACGGAAGGACGGATCTGGTAGTACCTTTTTATGTAAGGGATAAATTTGACGGGTTGATCACCAACAATTTTGCATATCCTTTTACTATGTCATACTATGGTACCGATGTCCGCCAGCCCATTGGTGGAGAGTTCTGCATTTCAAGAAGACTTATGGGATCCTTACGCGAACATCCTTTGTTCCCTTCTGATTTTGGGATAGATATCTTCATAACATCTGTTGCAGCAGCTGAAGATAGAAGGATCAGGGAAGCAATGCTGGGGCTGAAATTACATGAATCGACCACTAAATATGTTGATCCTGAATCCTCTATCGTTCCAATGTTCAGGCAGGTTGTCAGGACGATGTTCGATCTTGCCATATATTATACTGACAAAAGCAAGAGCATGCGATCCAGAGACAATGATATTGCCGAAGTTTCCGATTACTTTGGTCCCAGTCCTGTGCCGGTGAAGGTTGACCGTGAGAAGATGTTCTCAACGATAGTTGAGAGATATAGTGGTTATGGATCAGTTTATAGAAGTGTCTTCCCTCCTCGGCTTTTTGAGCACATAGGGGATTTTATTAATGGTAGTGCTGCCATGGATGCTGAAAGCTGGGCTGAGTGTGCCTGGCGTATGTTTGCTGAATACAGAAAAGAAAAGGATGTAATGCTTATTGATGCATTAAGGGTCATATGGTTTGCCAGGTTCGTCAGTTTCTATGATGAATGTAAGGATATGGATATGTTAGAAGCTGAGAACAGGATAAAAGAGAATGCCCGGATATTCAGGGATGTTATGAAAAAGGTACTGGATAGTGAGTGAAAGCGGGGATGGTTCTGGATCCTGGATATTGGAGAATTATGATCAACAGCGGGTTTTAATATGAATGGAAAGCTCAAAGATGATGCATACAGGATAATAAACCGTGCAATATAGTCCGTAGATCCTTCTATTTCTATCAGGAGAGCTGTAACAAGAAACGATGACCTCTTATATATTGAAGATAGATGTTACGATTTCACAGAATACAGGAATATCTACCTGATATCTTTTGGTAAGGCTGCATGTAAGATGGCTTCCGAACTTGAGGATATTCTAGGGAAATTCGTTACAGACGGCATTGTGCTTACAAAATATGGTTATTCCGAACCGAAACCAAAGAACATTCCTGTATTTGAAGCGGGCCATCCGCTACCTGATGAAAATGGTATTCTTGCAACAGGCAGGATCTTGGATCTGCTTGAAAAGGCAGATGAGGCTGATCTTGTATTTTTCCTCATATCCGGTGGTGGTTCAGCTCTTTTAACCTATCCGAGGGAAAATATAGAACTTACGGATGTTGTAAGGACCACGGATCTGCTATTGAAAGCAGGCGCCACGATCGAAGAGATGAATACCATAAGAAAACACCTTTCAGATGTCAAGGGAGGGGGACTGGCAAGGTCAGCCTATCCGGCTCGATCTATCAGCCTGGTCATATCAGACGTAGTCGGGAATCCTATGGATGTGATCGCATCCGGTCCCACAGTTCCGGACACATCTACTTTTCAGGATTTCGAAAGCATCGTGAGGAAATATGAACTTGAGCTGCCACAGGCTGTCAGGAAACTTCTTGAAGATGGTCTTTCCGGCATTATTGATGAGACGCCGAAAAAAGGCGATGTTGTGTTCGATAATTGCCATCATTTACTGATAGGCAACAACTCACTGGCACTTTCAGAAGCGTATGAACAGGCATCTGATTTGGGCTACAATACGGTTGTGCTTACATCCTCTGTTACTGGTGAAGCAAGAGAGGTTGCAAAGGTCTTTGCTTCCATTGCGAGGGAAGAGCGGACGAATGAGAGGCCATTTCCTCTCCCGGCCTGTATAATTGCGGGAGGCGAAACGACCGTAAATGTAACCGGTCAGGGAAAAGGTGGGAGATGTCAGGAGTTCGCCCTTTCTTTTGCAGTTGAGGTGTCGGGTCTTGAAAATGTATTGTTACTTGCTGCAGGTACTGATGGTACTGATGGTCCGACCGATGCTGCAGGTGCCTTTGCGGGCGGCAACACTATTACAAGGGGGAAAGAAGCTGGTCTGTCTGCTTCCTCAATGCTTTCTCAGAACGATTCCTATACCTTCTTTGAGAAGCTTGATGATCTTTTCATAACCGGTCCAACAGGGACTAATGTTATGGACATTTATCTTTTGTTGATCGGTTTAAGTGATGAAGACCAGGATCCTCCTGTAGATTGATCAGTATTAAATGAATGCTTCAAACTCGATCACGAATCAATTAAAAAATTTATAGAATCATTTATTTACTTTAGAAGATATATCAGATATGGGGATTGTGTGGATACATATACTATCATAGAGCTGATCTTAGTTCTGATCTCTAATTTTTTTACGATCGTCGGTACACTGTTGATAACTTATGGCGGATTGAGGTCAACTTATAAGGTGATCATGCTGGAAGTATTTAGAAGACCTTACAGGTATGATAGTATCCGAAGACAACTGACTGACAAAATAATATTCGGGCTCGAATTCTATATCGCAGCCGATGTCATTGAAACAGTTCTGGCCCCTACAACCGAAGAGCTTATAATATTAGGTGCAGTGGTAGGCATCAGAACCATCCTGGGATATTTCCTGGGTAAAGAAGCAAAGGATTATCAATTGGATTGAGCAAAAAACAATCTAAAATTATGAAATCATTATATCAAATTTAATTGGTGTTTCTTTACTTTTCTAAGCTTTTTCCTGATTTCTTTTTTGTTATCAGGTTATATATCAAAAGCCATTAGTAGTATTAAAACATATTCTCTATTACCGTATCATAAGTGATACGGTGCGGCAGTGAATCAGAAGGTGGAAAGCCATAGGGTGTAAAAACCCATGACCTCACAAGGTTAAAATGGCATTCGTAAACCCTTTAGGTCGACCTTAGATGGGGAGAACATCGGGGGAAGGGTCGCCCAAAGAGGTGTCATCCATCAAAGTCGGCAAACGATCCCTGATCACTGCCATCAACTTCCTTTTCTACTATCTCTTTTCGAGCAGCTTTTGCTTTGTTTTTTCATTTTTAGCTCGAAAAATTCTCAATCTTTTGTTCCAAATTGTCTCAATGACTCAAATACCAGATCGTAAGCATATTTTTCCTTTTCGTTCAATTTATCCCAGTTTGCAGCATGTGGTATAATGACTGACCTATATTCACAATTTTCACTTTTTGAACGGACAGCAAGACCTTCGTTATTTTCATATTGCCACTCCAATATCTCTTTCAAGGAGGGATAAGTCTTATTACTGTTGATTTTTGATCGTATTGATTTTGAGAAAAATCGAGTTGAGCTTCCTCCCATCATAACAATTAGTTCGGGGTTCATTGTATTGACAAAACGATCCAGGTATCTGTTCGCACATCTTAGATCTGGGGATTTGTCTCTACCCTTACTTTTGCCATCAGTATGTACAAATGGATAGCAGTTAGCAGTATGTACCCAAAAGACAGCTTTTTTCCATTGTTCCAGTGATTCATTCATATTCTGATCTGGATATACTTTTGGGAGAAGAAAATCAGTTAAAAAAGAATTATTCAAGGAACTTAGTTCATTGTCAACCCATGCCTGCTTAGAAGGTGCCTGGGAAATAAACAGAACTGGTTGATTTCTCCAATCATCGATCAATGGTTTGGCATTCTTCAATTCTTCTACAGATATGTTCCTTCTTTTCCCATCTGTGCGTGTGTTTAATGGGAATATGTATTTACTGCTGTAGCATGCAAGATCACAATTCCTGACATCTTCAATGATCTTTCTCATATTATTGTTTTTATTAGAATGGTTAGTATTACTGCTCATATATACACCCTGGAAGAACAAAGATACTCTACTTTAACAATAAGTTAAATGATATTGCAAATATTTATAAACATTTGTGCCTTATTTTCTTCCAACAGCAAGTACATACCCCACATGCTTCGAAGTGGACCTGTTCCTCATCAATATCCCCTTACCTTTGCTGAGTTTCCTGAACCTGTTCCTTATTTTCCTGCTTGAGATGGTATATCTGGTCATTCCTATCATCAGATCTATGAACAACCGGCCAAATTTCCCGTAACTTCCCAGTGCTTTTGCCATCAGCTTAAATTCCTTCGAACTAACGGAGGCTTTATGCCTGTACACATGAACATCGCTCAATCCTGCTCTTTCAAGCCATAGCTTCCATTCTTCTGGAGATGGAAGTGAGAAAGGCAATTGTGTGATCTCACTGAAAATGGTTTCAGCTTCCCTGATCTTTTCTGCAACTTCATGAGATACATCTGCATCACTGTACATCTCATTGATCCCCACCATACCTCCGGGTTTCAAGACACGTACGAATTCCCTGTATGCTCTGTCAGTGTCCAGGAACTGTGACACGAACTCCGTGATGACCACATCAAAAGTGCCAGGCTCAAAAGGGAGGTCATAGGCATCACCTATGCGGAATTTCGCTTTGTCCTCAAGACCCAAAGCTTTTGCTTTCTCGTTTGCCTTCCTGATAGACACTTCTGCAATATCAACGCCAACAACCGAACATCCAAAGGTCTGAGCCAAAAAACATGAACTGAAGCCGGCTCCACATCCGACCATAAGCACCTTGCTTTCCTCATTGATCCGGCAAAGTTCAGCCAGCTCTTTAGTTGATATCAGGCCGCCCACGTGAAAATAGGGAACCCCAAGGTAGCTCATGAAATCATAGTAAGCAAGGTCTTCAATCTCTTTCCTGGTGAGGGAATTTTGTTGCATGATAATGTAGTTTTGACAGTTAAAATTAATATATCTATCTTAGTTCTCAAAGGAAAACAAACTCCAAATTAATTTACTTTTGCACTTCCAAATCACAAATATTATATTCTTAATAGTCAAATATTTTATTTGGTTTAGAGTTTGAAACGAATTTCTCTTAACCCGGCCAGTCACAAACCGGGGGGTTTGGTTGCTATTGGTTGAATGGATAAAATGTAAATGAATTTAAGGGGAGTATCAAGAAATGTTGTTTATGGACATAATTACATGGGACCCAAAGGACATTAAAGAAGTGGCAGAACGTTTTGAGAAATGGGAATATCCTGAAGGGATCAATGTACTCGGTGAATGGGATGACCTGTCAAGTTGCCGGCACATTCTTTTATATGAAGTAGAGAACGCTGAAGCTTATGCTGCGGGTATGTTTCCCTGGCTGGATATCTGCCGTTTCGATAGTTTTCCGGTGATGGAGTCAAGTGACACCATGAAGTTCATGGCAGAGCATATGGGATAAAAATTTATTAATTTGATAAGCCAGGCTTTCCTGATTTATTATCCGTTTTTTATTTTTTGATATTTCTGTTTGGTTCACCCTTTATCGATGAATAGCATTTCCCGAAGAGTTTCTGGTTGCGGAGAATACTCATTTAAATTGCATTCGTCTTCTGGAAATTCTATAATTACATACATTCTAAAAATATGAATATATATTTATAAGCAAAGAACATTCTTTTTATTTACTTAAGGGGGCATTACTTGGAGTTTAGCTAAGTTGCTTACTTGGAAGTTTATTTAATGCCCGATCTGTGTAACAATGGAGTGGAATTTAATGAATGAAGATAGCAAGAGCCATGTAATGGGATCCACTGCTCGCAGTGGCACATCGATCCGGGACTGGTGGCCGAATCAGTTGAACCTTAACATTTTACACCAGCATTCTTCCCGGTCCGATCCGATGGGCGAAGAGTTCAACTACGCTGAGGAATTCAAGAAACTCGACCTGGAGGCTCTGAAAAAGGACCTCTATGCACTGATGACCGACTCGCAGGACTGGTGGCCTGCCGATTATGGTCACTACGGGGGGCTCTTCATCCGTATGGCATGGCACAGTGCAGGCACCTACCGCATGGGAGATGGTCGTGGGGGCGGAGGATCCGGTAACCAGCGTTTTGCGCCTCTCAACAGCTGGCCGGATAATGTGAACCTCGACAAGGCGCGCCGTTTGCTCTGGCCGATCAAGCAAAAATACGGCAGAAAGATCTCCTGGGCTGACCTGATGATCCTCGCCGGCAACTGCGCACTGGAATCCATGGGATTCAAGACCTTCGGCTTCGGCGGGGGACGCGAAGATATATGGGAGCCAGAAGAGGACATTTATTGGGGCTCTGAAACCGAGTGGCTTGGTGACGAACGCTATTCCGGTGACCGGGAGCTCGAAAATCCTCTTGCTGCCGTGCAGATGGGTCTGATCTACGTGAACCCGGAAGGGCCGAACGGTGAACCGAATGCGGTAGCTTCCGGGCGTGACGTTCGAGAGACCTTCGCGCGTATGGCCATGAATGACGAAGAGACTGTAGCTTTGGTCGCAGGTGGGCACACCTTCGGCAAGTGCCATGGCGCTGGCGATGCAGCACACGTGGGACCCGAGCCAGAGGCTGCTGCTATCGAAGAGCAGGGACTCGGCTGGAAGAGCAGCTTCGGCAGCGGCAAGGGCGACGATACGATCAGCAGTGGCATTGAAGGCGCCTGGAACCCAACCCCGACCAAATGGGACATGGGCTATTTCGATACCCTGTTCGGGTACGATTGGAATCTTGTCAAAAGCCCTGCCGGAGCCTACCAGTGGGTCCCTTCCGATCCGGTTGCAGCTAAGGCCGTACCGGGCGCCCACGATCCGTCCAAACGACAACCACCAATAATGACCACTGCCGATCTCTCGCTGAGAATGGATCCGATCTATAAACCTATCGCGAAGCGCTTTCACGAGAATCCGGAAGAGTTCGCAGATGCCTTCGCACGCGCCTGGTTCAAACTGACCCACCGCGACATGGGCCCCCGCTCCCGCTATCTCGGCCCGGAGGTCCCGGAAGAGGAATTGATCTGGCAGGATCCGGTTCCCGTAGTGGATCATGAGCTGATCGACTCACAGGATGTCTCAGACCTCAAGAACAGGATCCTTGCCTCGGGAATTTCTGTTTCTCAACTTGTCACGACGGCATGGGCATCGGCGTCCACGTTCCGTGGCTCCGACAAGCGCGGCGGGGCGAACGGGGCGCGTATTCGTCTTGCTCCGCAAAAAGATTGGGAGGTCAACCAGCCTGAACAACTTGCGACTGTGCTTGAGACCCTTGAGGGGATCCAAAAGGAGTTCAACAACGCTCAGTCAGGCGGGAAGAAGGTTTCTCTTGCCGACCTTATTGTCCTGGGTGGATGCGCAGGTATCGAGCAAGCGGCAAAGAATGCCGGTCACGATGTGATCGTTCCCTTCAAGCCGGGACGCACGGATGCTTCAGATGAGCAGACCGACGTTGTGTCCTTCGGTGTACTCGAGCCCAAAGCAGACGGGTTCCGCAACTACCAGAAGACCAAATACGCTGTGCCGGCAGAAAAAATGCTGGTGGACCGTGCACAACTGCTGACACTGACAGCTCCGGAGATGACAGTTCTCATGGGCGGTATGCGCGTATTGAACACCAACTTCGGTCAGTCCCGGAACGGAGTTTTCACAAATCGGCCGGAGTCCCTCACCAATGATTTCTTTGTGAATCTGCTCGACATGAGCACGGAGTGGAAGGCAATCTCGGACGATGTGTTCGAGGGCCATGATCGCGCAACAGGCGAACTCAAGTGGACCGGCACCCGTGTCGACCTCATCTTCGGTTCGAACTCCCGGCTCAGGGCCGTGGCTGAAGTCTACGGATGTGAGGATTCCCAGGAGAAGTTTGTGAACGACTTTGTAGCGGTGTGGAACAAGGTAATGAACCTTGACCGTTTCGATCTCGCCTGATCGTAACATCAACGTATTCGAGGGCTTCAAAAGCATATTTTGAAGCCTTGCATCCATGAGACCGCAGGAGAGAGCAAAGGCCACAGAAAAGTAATATTCCGCTTTAAGGAAGTCCATGTCTTCCACCTTAGAGTTAGAAAAAGCTTTTACGGTGGAAGTATCTATTTTTGCATGATTGCTGATCGATAGTTACTTATTACCCAATGTATTGACATCATGGTTAACGGTGCTAAATAATCCTTCTGAGATGACAGGGCCCATTTTTTGAAGTGTGTCTACCTGTGATGTCATTATCTCAAGTTTCTCAAATCCTGCTATGTGGAAGACCGCATCTCCTTCATTTACAAGTGGCAAATTGTTCTTGCCTATGATTATGCCGGAAATGGGAGATAATATCTCGACCTCTTCATGTCCGAACGGGTCCACGATCACCCCCAGGGATTCGCCTTTCTCCACGTCAGCTCCAAGTCTTTTGAAAGAATGGACAATACCACTTTCCGGGGCACGAACCCATTTGTTTGAGCGGGCTACCATTGGTTCTATCACCTTTTTATTAGTGGGTGCATTCGGTTTTGTCCTTATCATCCCCAACTCTTTCATTACGTTGCGGATGCCTTTAACGCCAGCCCTGATGGCAACCTCATCAAAACGAAGTGCTTCCCCTCCTTCATAGACGATGAGTGGAATTTCCATCTCAGTACATGCTTCACGCAATGACCCATCCCTTAAGTTAGAATTTATGATGACAGGTATGGCAAATGCTTTTGCATAGTCCTTAATGCCGGGCATTTCGAGATTAACACGAACCTGTGGAAGGTTGCTCCTGTGTATAGAACCCGTGTGCAGGTCGATACCATGAGTGCAATTGCTGACAATTTCCTTGATAAGGACATTGGCAAGTCTTGAGGCCAGGGAGCCTTTTTCACTTCCCGGGAATGAACGGTTCAGATCACGCCTGTCAGGGAGGTATCTTGACAATGAGACAAAACCATAGACGTTGACTATGGGAACAGCTATCAGGGTCCCATTCAATCCTCTGAACTTCGATGAGCGAAGAAGCCTGCGGATGATCTCTACACCATTGATCTCATCCCCGTGGATGCCTGCCACAACGAACAGGCAAGGTCCTTTTTTCTTTCCATGTATCACATGGACCGGGATCTTCAGTGGTGTCTGGGTGTAAAGACTGGCTGCCGGAAGCTCAAGGTCCACATGTGTACCGGGTTTTATCTTTACACCTCCTATGGTAATATCGGTGTTCTTCATGCTCATGTCAGCCTTTTCCCCTTGTCTTTGTTTTGTTTGGTCTGGCGTTCTTCTCGATGAACTCGATGATCATGCCTGCAATGTTCTTTCCTGTTGCAGCCTCTATTCCCTTTAGTCCGGGGGATGAGTTCACTTCCATCACAAGAGGGCCACGGCTTGAACGCAGAATGTCAACACCTGCAATATTAAGTCCCATTATTTTTGCTGCCTGTACAGCTGTTCTTCTTTCCAGTGGCGTTATCTTTGTAGGTACCGCTTCTCCTCCTCTATGAAGATTGGACCTGAACTCTCCTTCCTTTGCCTGTCTTTTCATAGCCCCTACGACCCTGTCGCCAACTACGAAGCATCTTACATCCGAACCGGCCGCTTCCCGGATGAATTCCTGTATCAGGATGTTCACGTTCAGCCCCATGAAAGCTTCTATGACACTTTCTGCTGCACCTTTTGTCTCGGCAAGGACAACACCTATGCCCTGTGTTCCCTCCAGAAGCTTGATTACAACAGGCGGACCGCCCACCATTGTAATGAGGTCATCTATATCATCAGGTGATCGGGCAAATCCGGTAACTGGCAGTCCTATGCCTTTTCTTGATAGCAACTGGAGTGACCTTAGCTTATCCCTTGAACGCGAAATGGATACGGATTCATTTACACTGAATACTCCCATCATCTCAAAATGACGCACAACGGAAGTCCCATAGAAGGTAATGGATGAGCCGATACGTGGAATGATCGCATCATAATCGTATAGCAGCTCTCCCTTGTAGTGCATGCTAGGCTTTGCTGATGTTATGTTCATGTAGCACCTGAGCGTATCGATCACATTGACATCGTGACCACGCTCTTTCGCAGCTTCGACCAGATGGGTCGTAGAATAGCACTTCGGTTCCTGAGATAATATTCCGATTTTCAATTGTCTTCTCCACATAAGTAATGGGATATAGTCTGATCAGATCATTCAGCAGACATTAATTATTCCTTTATTATTGGAATTCGTCTGACTGAATTTATATTTTTGGAATGCAGTTAGCTTCTTTTTAAAAAGATCTTTTTTCAATTTCATTTGTCTTCAGGGTGGCAGGAACATATGTTATGACATATCTTCCTCGAACCATGCAAGTTCCCTTATAGTTTTTGCAAGGCATGCGACAAGCCATTCCTTTAGAAGCGTTTTCTCTCCAAGAGACTTCCCGGCTTCGCTCATCTCGCCGCGCAGCCAGGCATTCAATTCCATGACATAATGCAGTGCTATTATTTCATGTTCCTCGTCATGATAGCCACAGCCTTCGAAATCAATTGATGGTCTTAATTGTCCTATGGATACGATCGTCTTTTTGACATTATCCGGGAAGGCATAATGGCATATGTCAGTACGGTCGATCTGATAAATTAGATCTCCGAAATGCTTCTCTAATACTTTTCTTTCAGTTTCAAAGTTCCACAGCAGCCTGTCCAGCAGTGCCAAAACGAGTGCTTCCTTGTGCTTGTTCCTTTGACCAAGTGAACTATACACTTCCTCGAACAGCTTTTTGGGAATGCCTCTGGTATCTTCTTCCGGTGGCTTTTTCCCTGCAACCCATGCCTGAAGTACCCAGATATACTCCTGTCCTTTACGACTTCTTCCGGTCTTGTCCTCTTTCCAGGCATCTTCTCCGCATTTTGGGTGTGAATTGCCAATTGAATCTGGATCGATATCCAGTTCCATTTTTCCAATGGATCCAATTATCCTCTGGACATGGTTCTTAAATTTAAAATGACAGATCTCCAGCCTGGTGATGAGGTTCCGTATGTCCCGGGCTACCTTTGGGAGGGGACCAATGCGTTGCTCCATTCGGTATATTTCTATTATTTCGGGGTCAGCTTTCTCAAAGCCGATGTTTGACCATGGTTCCATCGGAATATCTGGTTTATCGAACCTGTCTGCAGAATCTATGGTATCCTGATCATTTTCCGGTATATTCCCGGTATTTTCTGGCACTTTGTGACAACCCTTTGTACTTTTTCTTCTCAAGTCTCTTCAGTCCAAGCTCAGCTTTTTCTGACTGGAAGGCAAGTTCCTCACTGAGCTTGTGGAAACTGTCCAGCCTCTCCTGCATTATAAGGCCCTGTTGTACTGCATTCCGGACAGCGCAGTTCGGTTCGTTGTGATGAGTGCAGTCCTTGAACCTGCAATAGATCGAAAGGTCGGCAATATCAGAAAATGTCCTGTCGATACCTTCAGAACTATCTCCCAGCTGTATTTCACGGATACCGGGGTTGTCGATCAGGATCCCCCCGTTTGGAAGAACGAACAATTGTCTTACTGTGGTCGTGTGCCTGCCTTTGTCATCATCTTCCCGTACTCCCATGGTCTTCTGTATCGTCTCACCAAAAAAAGCGTTGATTAGTGTGGATTTCCCAACACCTGAAGAGCCGATAAGAGCTACTGTTTCATCAGGTTTTATGTAAGGTATAAGTGCATCGAGATTTTCCTTTGAAAGAGCACTGATAGCAATGACAGGCACATCACCTGCAATTACCTTTGTATTCTCTATCAGCTGTTCCGGGTCATCAGCCAGGTCGATCTTATTCACGAGGATGACCGGTCTTACACCTGATGAATGTACAATTGTGAGATATCTTTCAAGTCTTCGCATATTGAGGTCTTTTCCGGCTGCTGTAACAATGAAGATCGTATCAATATTTGCGGCAATGACCTGCTCTTCACTACTTTGTCCTGCTGAACCTCTTGCAAGACATGTCTTGCGGGGCAGAATATCCACTATGGTGCAGGAGTGCAGTTCGGATTGGTCAAGGAGGACTACAAAATCTCCCACCACCGGTTGTTTTCCTATCCGGAGCATGGCACCGGATGTTGCAGTTTTTATTGTGTCATCAGGAATGAGGATCTCATAGACGGTCTTATGCCGGGCTGCAACTCTTCCTGCTGTGTAGGGACCTTTGTAAGCAGCGAATGCATTTTCAAGTTCATTATCCCAGCCCGGGATCGAATTCAGGTTTTTATTATCATACATTTTGATCCCCGCCTTTTTACTTCAGAAGTAATTAGGTATCTATAATGAATAGCTCTTTTGATAGTTCTATGATATCTGCTCTTGTTTACATATATCATAAACTAATTGTATCTGTAGGTTCATTACTTCTTATGGGAAAATTCAGGGATGTAGCATTGCAGACCGTTAAAGAATGGAACTCCGATGATGGCATATCTTTCAGTGCAGCCCTGTCATTCTACCTGATAATAAGTCTTCCTTCCCTTCTCCTTTTTTCATTATCTCTGGGTGGGATGTTCCTTAAAGTGGAATGGCTTCAGGCAGCTATACTGGACTATATCTCACCTTTTGCCAATGATGAAATAATTTTTTCATTGAACCTGCTTTTCCAGCAATTGCCACAAACCAGTTCCCTTACATTTGGTCTTGTCAGCAGTTTCCTGCTCTTCCTGTGGAGCGCCGGTAACATCTTCCTTCATTTCCAGAGAATGGTCAATGATATGTGGGGAGTTACTGACTATAAGAAAGGAAGGGTAGAGAGGATCTTCAGGAAACGTATCTCTTCACTTGTTGCTGTCTTTACATTCAGCGTGCTGCTGATCCTGAGTATTCTGATGGAAATATTTCTGGTAGTGGTCTCTAAGATAATTACCACTATTCTCCCATTTTCGCTGAACCTTATCCAGTATGCTTCTTCTGTGGCAAATTTCTGTGTTCTTACAGTACTGTTCGTTTATCTTTATACAACACTTCCTGAGAAGAAGGTAGGAATTAAATATATCATGACAGGTTCCTTCCTTACTGTACTCTTTATAACCATTGGTAAACATCTTTTCAGTCTGTATATCTCGTACAGTACTTTAACGACCGTCTATACCAAGATCGGTGCCTTTCTGGCGGTCTTCTTATGGTTGTACTATTCATCCATTATTGTTACACTGATGGCCGAATTCATCAAGGTATATTCTGATATTGAACAATGAGGATTCATTATCATTCTATCCGATGCAAAATATGCAGAACATCTAAATAAATTGGGTTGATAAATTAGATGGGGAATGTTTTGCAAAACAAATCTCATGATTCCGTATATTTCTCTTTGAAACAGGATTCTCGGGACTCATTCCTGTGGGATCAAATAGGATCCTAAGATTCTCTGGCTGATGATGTCTTATAATGTGGTGTGGTCTGATTGAGATACAATGTAGTTCTGGGTGTATTGGGTTCCATTCTATGGCTTCTTGCCGGTTTCATGATCGTTCCATTGGTCGTTGCACTCTATTATCATGAGCCTTTGTCAACTTTTGGAATTCCTCTACTCATAACCGTGGCGATGGCTTCCATTTTCACACTGTTCTTCAAGCGACAGGAAGAAGAATGGAACATGAAGGAAGGTTTTTTTATCGTAGCATCAGGCTGGCTTATTGCAGCTATAATCTACTCGTTCCCATACATGCTTGAAGGGGTACCCCCTCTAAATGCCTTGTTCGAATCAATGTCCGGGGTGACAGCTACCGGGGCTACTGCACTTACTGATATCGAGAGCCATAGCAAAAGCCTTCTGTTCTGGAGAGGTATGACCCAGTGGCTTGGCGGAATGGGGATAATCATGTTGTTCATTGCCATACTGCCGAAGCTCGGTATTGCAGGACGGCAGATGTTCCGTGCCGAGGTTCCGGGTCTTCACGAAGAACAGCTTCGTCCGAGGATCAGGGAAACTGCCAAGATACTCTGGCTTGTCTACATTATGCTCTCACTTGCAGAGATCATTGCTCTTGACCTTGCAGGACTATCCCTTTATGATTCTGTGACCCACACGTTCACATCCATTTCATGCTCGGGATTTTCTCCCTATTCAGACAGCATAGCTGCTTTCGATGATCCGTTAGTGGAAGGGATCTTCATTGTTTTCATGTTCCTTGGGGGAGCAAACTTTGCTCTCCACTACAAGACAGTATTCTCTGATCGTGAAAGCCTGATAAAGGATCAGGAGTTCAGATTTTACTTTTCACTAATTGCCGTAGCTACCCTTGTCCTTGCCTATATGCTCTTCAGTACTCAGGTCTATTCCCTATCAGATGCATTCAGGTACAGCAGTTTCCAGGTAATATCTATACTGACGACCACCGGTTATGCAACAGCGGATTTTAATCTCTGGCCTGACTCCTCACGGTTCATTCTCTTCCTGCTGATGTTCATCGGAGGCTGTGCAGGTTCCACTTCAGGCGGTGTGAAAGTAGTGCGTGTGCTTCTTCTCATAAAATACGCACAGAATGTGCTTTTCAAGGTACTTCATCCAAAAGCGATCAGGCATGTACGCTTTAATGGGACAACAGTTCCTGAAGATATCATCCATTCCATTGTTTCCTTTATGGTAATATACTTCATGATCTTCGTTGTCAGTTCGACCATGCTGGCACTGATGGGAATGGATTTCGTCACTTCCCTTAGCGCTTCCATTGCAACCCTTGGGAATGTTGGTCCTGGCCTTGGTCTTGTAGGTCCCATGGAGAGCTTTGACAACATCCCCGATCCGGGTAAGCTGCTCCTCACTGCCAATATGTGGATCGGCAGGCTTGAGGTGTTTACCGTGATGGTTATACTTACGCCGGCTTTCTGGAGAAAGTGAGAGTTATTCAGCACTTCGAATTGTTTGGCTTTTGCTCCTTAGTACCGGCATAAAGGTTATAATTTTATACCGAATACGAAAAAGTACATTTTCCTAACACATACGTATATAAGCTCGAAAAGACCAACCCTTCTATAAATCATGAGGAGTGGTTTTATGAAAACACTAGTAACATATATGACACAGACCGGAAACACAAAAAAGATAGCTGACGCGATCTATGAGGAGATCACAGGTGAGAAGGATATAAAGGACATCAAAGAAGTAAACAACTTTGAGGGCTATGAACTTGTATTTGTAGGTTTCCCGGTATTGCAATTTAACATTCCTGAGAATGTTTCAAAACTTGTTAAAGCGAGTGTTGATGGAAAGAACATAGCATTCTTCATGACACATGCTGTTCCTGAAGGGTTTGAAGCTATACATTCCTGGACCGGCTCCTGCAAGGATATCGCAGCCAGCGGAAATTATCTTGGTACATTTGAATGTCAGGGCGAGCTGGCACAACCGGTCATCGACATGTTGCTGCAATCAGATGACCCTCAGATGAAAGCTTTTGGTGAGATGGGACCTTCCACGAAGGGTCAGCCTGACGAATCCCGTATACAGAAGGCAAGGGAATTCGCAAAAGAGATCCAGGCAAAGGTCCAGTGATCAGATATTGTAAATATCAGAAATACAGGCATTTTCTAAAAAAATGCCTCTCTTTATCTTATTCATTTGACTGGCATACATATGTCAACAATATGATGCTTTTCAGGATGTTCTTCGGGTAAGTTTAGATATATCTCATAACTTGCACGGGAAATATCCATTTCAAGGTTATTTTGCATCAGCCACTCTACGATCTTTTCCCATGCGGGACCATATTCTTCTGCTCCTGTGAGTTCCGCACGCATTACTACATACTTTCCTCCGGGAAGTTTCTGCTTCTTAATTTCCTCCCCGACCTCAACATCATCATCTATGGTAATGCATACATCCAGCTTTAGCTCTTCAGGAGGGGTAACTTCTGGATCATCGTAATATGCAGACATGAAAAGAGTATTTGGTCCTATCAATTGCTTCGGGCCTGCCCAGTTGCCCAATTTTCCGAACAGATCTGCAAAGACTTCAACATTACCCACATAGTTGCCGACAAAGGAAACGTATGCTACGGTCCGTTCTTTTAGTTCCGTTATCTCTGGTTCGTTGATTATTTCCAAATTTAGCGCCTGCCTTTAATTTCAAATTACTATCTGTAATGCGTAGTATAAAAGCCCATAGTAAGTTGATTGAAATTAATGACTTACAAGGAAGAGTATATGGGATGATATTATGACAAAATAATATATGAGCAAATATATAATATTTGTCGATGTATTATTTAAGTATTATTTTAACCAATAATATATTGAGTGTATGAAGTAATAGATTTGTAATTGGGGGATTGCAAATATGTCTGAAACCGAAGTAAGGATACTGGATAAAGGGGAATGGAAGATCTGGGACCAATTAGTAGAATTATCTCCTCATGGTACTATTTTTCATAATAGTGAGTGGTTATCCAGATGCAGTGAATCATTCAATAAAGACCTAAAAATATATGGTTGTTTTGAAAACGATGAATTGGTCTGTGGTTGCTCTCTTTTTGTGTACAGATCGAAAAAGATCTTTAAAAAAGCATCTTCTACGTGTCCTCTGACACCTTATGGGGGAGTTGTATTCAAACAATTTCCAACACTTAAGGTAAGAAAACAATTACAGGATCAACAAAAGTGGATCAACGCTTTATCCAGTTTTTTTGACAAAGAAGGCTTTGATAGCATTGAAATTACAAATTCCCCCGATTTTCTTGATATAAGGCCTTTCAAATGGAATGACTGGAGCTCTGATGTTTATTATGCATACTATCTGGATCTGAACAGGGACCTTTATTCATCATATTCAAAAGATGTCAGGTACAATATCAAAAAAGCAGCTAATCTGGATCTGCAAATTGAAATATTAAACGACTATAATGCTTTTTATGATTTATACTCAATGACCTATGCGAAACATGACCTTAAACCACCAGCAAGTAAACAATTTTTTATAGACATGCTCGATCTATTGGAATCCAATAGCTGCGGTGAAATGAGGATCGTGAAAACGCCTTCAGATGAGGTGGCTGCTGCTGATATAACAATTTGGGACAACAAAAGGGCATATGGTTGGGCTGCAGCTTCAAATACCGGGTTGAAATCTACTGGAGCATCTTCATTTCTTCTGTACAACACATGTAATGACCTAAAAGCCAGGGGATTCAATGAAATAAACATCATGTCTGCAAATGTTCCTCATTTAGCAGAATTTTATTCAGGTCTCAATCCTAAATTGATCCCTTATTTTCGGGTATGCAGGAATGGGTTATTGTACAAATCATATAAAATATTATTTGATTTGTTATGATTTTGTATAGTATTCATAATATGCAATTTATTCCCTTTGAAGGGGTGGAAAGAATGAGATAATATGTGCATGTCGAAAATTAGGGGGCTACTTAAATGAAAGCGGTTATACATGAAAAATATGGTTCACCAGATGTCCTTGAACTAAAAGAGGTGGCTAAACCCATCCCAAAGGACAACGAAGTTCTCATAAAGATACATGCTACCACAGTAAACAGGACGGATTGTGGATTGAGAAAAGCTGAACCCTTTATTGCAAGATTTGTCACTGGTCTCTTTAAGCCTAAGAAAACGATACTTGGAACAGAGTTTGCCGGAGAGATCGAGGCAGCAGGAAAAGACATTGAGCAGTTCCATGTGGGTGACAGGGTCTTTGGTCATACAGGCGATAAATTTGGAGCTCATGCAGAGTACGTATGCCTGACCGAAGACGATCCTATGGCAATAAGACCCGACAATATGAACTATGAAGAAACTGCCTCTATCTGCGATGGTGCAGCACTCGCTCTTACTTATATTAGAAAATCGGGGCTTCAAAGCGGGCAAAATATCCTTATCTATGGTGCTTCCGGATCAATAGGTACTGCAGCAGTGCAGCTTGCCAGATATTTTGGAGCAGAGGTAACCGGTGTATGCAGTACCGCAAATTTAGAATTGGTAAGATCTCTGGGAGCCGATAAGGTCATTGATTATACAAAAGAAGATTTTACCGGGAGTGGTCTAACGTATGATGTCGTCTTTGATGCTGTCGGCAAGAGTTCATTTTCACGCTGTAAGAAACTGCTGAAGCAGGGTGGGATATATCTCTCAACAGAGCTGGGATTTTTAGCTCAAAATCCCATCCTTGCATTGTGGACTTCGAAGTTCGGCAGCAAAAAAGTGATGTTTCCACTCCCTAAATATACTAAAAAGGATGTGCTCTTTTTCAGGGAACTGATCCAGGAAGGAAAAATAAAGGCTGTTATTGACAGACGATATAAGCTGGATGAGATTATTGAGGCTTCCAGATATGTTGAAAAAGGGCATAAAAAAGGAAATGTCGTTATAACTGTGGTATCTGATAGTAAGATCTGACAATACATTTGTAATATAACTTCGATCTTCCAATAGTTATATATTAAATTGAATGCTTTTTTTAATTGGGGAAAGCAATACGGGGCATTGCAGATCTTATGGATCAATTCAATATTGATGTGAATTATACAGAAATATTGATGGGATGATATGGTTCAGGAGATCAGTATCCGGAAGATGGATCCTGGCCACTTCATATGCTATGGCGCCGATTGAACCCTGAAAACAAGATTGACAGGAAGTTTCAATAAGACTTGTGTGAAATTTATTTCGTAAATTACAAGGGGAGGAAAAGAAATGAAGAAATTAGATTTCAAAGGGCCAAGGGACGTGGGCAAACCAAAATGTGCTAACTGCGGTCAGGAAACTCATAGAACTTTCGTACCGGAGTCTGACGATGTAGAATATAGCAAGGCATGCTTCCGCGAACAAAAGGAAGCTAAGAAAGAATCCCCGAAAGAGTCTGAGTGAACCTGAGCATAACTGTCTTCTTAATATCAATTTAATAAAAGCGATTTGGTAGAACCTTTTTACCATGATCGCATAACTTATTTTTGGATACGATTTTAAAAATTTGAATCCGTTTTGATCTGGTCAGTATTGCAAATGATCCACACCGGCTTTCAGGTCCATTGCATTTTCAGAGTCCGATGTGGTCTTTTATTGAATTTAAGAGACGTTTCAGCCATGATTCTTCTTCGCTATTATAACTGCAGAACCTGGCATCATAATAGTGGTTGATATATTTCTCAACTGAATCTTTGAACTTAACTATTTCCTCATCGGTAAGGGAATGGCACGATATACAGAAATCCTCTTTTTGGATTTTATGCCCTCCGTATTCCTCTAACAGACATACAGCATCGGTTCCGATGAAACTATTGTCTACTAAACAATAGCCGTTAAGTTCACCGAATATTTTCTTTAGTTTCTTACAATTATAAACATGAAGTGAATTCTGGAAATTCTCATAAACAAGAGTGATGCTCTTTATCTCAGCATCCAGCTCTTCATCATAGAAACGCCACTGTTCTCCTTCTTTTTCACACCTGCCACTCTCTATGACCTGAGGTGCATAACAGCTAAGCTCTTCAGGAGATATTACGAGTCTGTCACCCCTTTTAGCAAAATACCCCACTCTGGTAATGTAGTTGTCTGATCCGGAAACATACTTTCCGACCACTGCTACATCATTTTCAAGTACGACTTTATTTTCAGACATACTATTATTTATGAATATTTATAATATTATATACCTTTTGGTTTATGTAATATCAATCTTCAAGCCTCGCTTTTTTGACGACAACGTCTGCCAGGACCTGTGAGGGATCGATCAACGGAACTGGAACTTCTTCTTTGATCGAGATCAAAGAAAGCTCAGTGCATCCAAGTATTATTGCTTCAGCTCCTTCTTCAAGGAGGACTTCTATCACTTCAAGGATATCATTCCTGGTACTTCCTTCTGTATTTCCTGCCTTTATGCCTTCTTCCCCATAGATGGAGTTCATTACCTTTTTTTGTGATTCGTCGTCCGGTCCCAGGATCTCTATCTCGTTTATAGCATCATGGTATAGTCTGGATCTCATAGTTCCGGTTGTGGCCAGCAGCCCGATCTTTTCCACATTTGGATAAGTCTCGTGAATATATGAAGCAGTTTCTGAGATCATATTCAATATGGGTATGTCCGTACTTTCCTGTAGTTCGGAATAGAAATAGTGCATAGTGTTGCATGGCATCGCGATGATGTCAACGCCTAAATTTTCAAGATTGTCGATCGATCTTGTGGCTTCCCTGACAGGACTTTCGCCCAGCCCAAGAATTGCCTGTGTGCGGTCAGGTATATTCGGATTATTGTCTATGAAGATCCTCAGGTGGTCCTGATCTTTTTTTGCAGGTGTGCTTCTGACAACTTTCAGGAAAAAGCGTGCTGCTGACTCAGAGCCCATGCCGCCTAAAATGCCAACTGTCTTATCATGCGTTTTTGTTTTCATTGTTTCCCCCCGGATTCTTCAAACTATGCGGATAACAGGATCTCCCCTTGATCCATAATTTTAACCGATACTTTAGTATCTATTTTTTAGATCTGTTCCCATAAATCAATTTCGTATCTTTCATTCCTATTCCAAAGAAATTTTGTTGTCTTCTGAATGTTCCCTGCATGGGCTGATACTGACCTAAGCAAACTTATTTTTGGAATAACGAATAACTTTTCTTCATAATTTGAATTTCATGGGGTATTGGGGTTTGACAAATGCTTACATTGAAGGATTCCGTGATCATAGATCAGCCGCAAGATGCTGTTTTTGAATGGTTCGAACATTTTACCGAAAATTATACTTTCTGGCATGAGGACCATGTAATTGCAAAATGGGTCCGGGGGAAGAATTTCGAAGAGGGTTCAGTCCTTTATGCTGAAGAATATCTCAACGGTAAACTGGAAAAATTAAGTTTTGAGATAACCAGATACAAAAAGGGTGAATTTATAGAATACAAAATTTTGTTTCCGCATTCCATCATATCTCCAGCGGGAGCATTTCATGTGGAATCACTTGGTAATAACAGGTGTCTTTTCACTGCCACACTTTCGTTTAGATTCGGCTGGATGTTCTTGAAATTTGCTAAGGGGCGAGTTGAATCCCTCAGGAAACATATGAGGGAAGAGGGGGAGAATTTGAAGGTTTTATTAGAATCAAAAGGTTAAAAAAAGACTAATTCATTATTTCAGGAATTATTTAAGATTTATTTAGTTTAAATCAGCATAATACTGATTATTCTATGATTAATCATTAAATAATGATTATATAATATTTTAATTAATTTTAAGCCGATTTATATTGAAAAAATCAGTTTTAAACATATATTTTTATCCTAAAAGCGCTTAATCAGGTTTGATCTGCATCGTTTGGTGCTGCTCATAAATCCAGAGGGTAATACCTGATGAAAAGTGCATTAAAAAATAATCACAATAAGGATAAACCAAGGTCACTTGGTCCGGTCTCGCATCTCGAAGAACATGTAAATCCGGAATGGTGGAAAAAGATATTCAATTCGCTTTATCTAAAGACCGATTCAGATCTGGTTGAAGACATTTCCATAACCAGGCAGGAGGTCGAAACTTTCAGCAAGGTTCTCGATCTGAAACCTGACAGCCATATCCTTGATCTGTGCTGTGGTCAGGGAAGACATTCCCTTGAGCTTTCCCGCAGGGGGTTCAGGAATGTCAATGGCTTCGACAGGTCACACTACCTCATCCAGAAAGCAAGGAACTCCGCAAAGAAAGAAGGCCTTGCCATAAAGTTCAGGGAAGGCGATGCCAGGAAGACCCCCTATGGACCTGATGCTTTTGATTCCGTTATGGTCCTCGGGAACAGCTTTGGCTATTTTGAGACCCTTGAAGAAGACCTGAGGGTCCTGCAGGAGATCAGGAGAGTTCTCAAACCCCATGGAAAGGTATTCCTTGATGTTGCTGATGGTTCATACCTTAAGGAAAATTTCCAGCCGAGATCATGGGAATGGATTGATAAGCACAACTTTGTCTGCAGGGAGAGAGCACTTTCCCTCGATGGCCAGAAAATGATATGCAGAGAGGTCATTGTCAATGAATCATCAGGTGTCGTGACCGATCAGTTCTATGCAGAACGCATCTACACTGCAGAGATGCTTGTAGACCTTTTAGAGAAAGCGGATTTTTCCGATATCGAGATTGTTGATTCCGTCAAATACCAGACCCTGAGGAACCAGGACCTTGGAATGATGGAAAAGCGCATCTTTGTAGTTGCTTCTGTCCACAAGGAATGGACGGAGCAAAAGAAGAAGGTAAAAGAGCTCGACAGGAACGTAGTTGTTATCTTTGGCGATCCGAAAAAGGAGGATTCACTCAAGCCCTGTGGTGTTTTTGATGACGATGATCTCTATACCATCGACCAGCTGAAAGGAAACCTCAAAGAGCTCAGTGGCTACTCGTTCAAATATCTGGACAACCACGATACCCTCATTTCCGATCTCTCAAAGCTTAAGGGAAAGACAGATTTCGTCTTTAATCTCTGTGATGAGGGATATTTCAATGATCCGAGAAAAGAGCTGCATGTGCCTGCACTACTGGAAGCTCTCAATATTCCCTATACAGGTTCAGGTCCTCAATGCCTTGCTTTCTGTTACGACAAATCACTTGTAAGAGGAATTGCCCGGGAGCTGGGTGTTGCTGTTCCTGAAGGAATGGTCGTCAAGGCCGAGGACAATCTCTTCGAGCTGCCAATGGATTTCCCGGTTATCGTAAAGCCAAACTTCGGTGATTCCAGTTTCGGGCTGAACCGGAACAGTGTCTGTAACAACCATGATGAGGTCGTAAGGGCAATATATGACATAAGGGAAGGTCTCGGTTACGATAAGCCGATCCTTATCGAAGAGTTCCTTACAGGAAAGGACCTGAGCATAGGAATTATCGGAAACCCTCCAGAGAACTATAACATACTGCCAATAATCGAGGAAGATTACTCGCAACTTCCAGATGACCTCCCAAGAGTTTGTGGATATGAAGCGAAGTGGATACCGGAATCTCCATACTGGAACCTGAGCTCAATACCTGCTGTCCTCTCTCCTGAAGTGGAGGAGATTATCGTTGAAGGCAGCCTTAAGCTGATCAACAGGCTCGAGTGCAGGGATTACACCCGTCTTGACTGGAGGCTCAGCAGTTCCGGAGTGCCAAAACTGCTTGAGGTCAACCCCAATCCGGGATGGTGTTGGGATGGTCATCTTGCGAAGATGGCAAAACTTGCAGGGATCAACTATGGAGAGATGATCGGACAGATATTGAAGTGTGCCGATGATAGAATATCACCTTTGAAGTGATGCTTTGAACAAGTGTTACTTTAGAGTATCTGGATAAAGACGAAAGGACCGGATATGCCGGTCTTTTATATTTCTTTTTTACTTTCTAACTTGCTTCTTTTTCACTTTTTAACTAACTTTTCATCAATAACTTGAGTCATCGTTTTTCTTATCGGGATTGATTCTATCACTGGTCCTCTGTTCGCAGATCAGTTTTCCATCTTCTTTTTCTGTTTTCCTTAGCATGTTTGATGTAATGCATGTCATCCATTTCAGGTGAAGTGTGAAGTGGATAACTATGAAAACTGTCAGCAGTATGGAGGTCCGGTTGTGTATCAATGTCCATGTGTGACTCCCTCAGGTATCACCAGATACATAAAAAAGCCTGTAAAGGCCACGATAATAAAAAGAAATGTAAGAATGATATCTACGATATAATTTATTTTGGTTTTGTTCAAAATTTATTCTCTCTATTATCTTGTGAATATTGATAGGATTGTTGGGTGCATATAACTTTAAACCAGATCATTAATATCAAGCCATATTTATCTATACGAGCTTTTAGTTTTCACATTTGTCTTATTAAGCCTGAATTACGTTGATCTCTTCAAGTATGATGCTCAGAAGCTTGTGCTTTACATTTTCCCTTTCATGGAAAGTGGACCTGTAATATGCTGTAAGCTTTAGACCATCACAATCGGAATCCAGTTTCAGCCGAGTATCAATGCCTTCTCTTACCTTTGCTTTTTCCAGCATCTTATCTATACGGTCACTGAGATCATCCGGAATATCTTTGATGTAATAGTCGAAAGTGGATTCAAAAGTTCCGGTTCCATAGTTCTTTATTGGCTTTTCCAGGAAGATCCTGTTTGGTATCTTATAGAAATCCCTGCATTTATTGGGATAGATTACGACATAGAAAAGCCCGATGTGCTTCACCTGTCCCTCTTCATCACCGATGCTGATGTAGTCTCCTATCTTGAAAGGTTTTTTAGTGAGCAGTATGAACCATATGAAATAGGAAAGGATGACCTCCCTTATTGCAAAAGCAAAACCGGTTGCAACAAGACCCAGGAAAATAACAATGTTCTGTGTACCGATGCCAACCTGCCAGAATACAATTACACTCGTTAAGGCGTAGATGAATCCGATGTAGATCTTACTTAAGAGGATTTTTTCTTCTTTCTTGCCTACGTTTTCGAACAGTTTTGGAATAATGTTCACAGTAAGTTTGAGGAAAACAGTAGCTATGGTGTAGGATATTAGTACTGTGTCCACTAGTTTAAGGAAATCATCAATTACTTCCGGAACAGCTACAAGGCCCTGCTCTTCAGCCAAAAGTATTGCTGATATTGGCAGTATGAAGAACAGGAACAGGATAATGATGTGATTTAATAACTGGCTGGATATTTTGTTTTTCACTGTTTCTTTTTTTAACTTGCTGCTGTATTCTTTATTTCCTGGTATTCTTTTCTGTTTCATGATCTTATATTTCCCTAAAAACAAATTTGAGTATATAAGACTTATTGAATAAATATACTAAACTTTTCATATCCGGCTATTCAAAGATAAGAGCAAATATCTTTATTTTTCAGGAAATCTTCCTGAAAATGTAGGAATTGGCTGTTTTTGTGTACCCTATTCCTTTTTTTAGCTGCTCCAGGTGATCTCTAGTAACCTGTATCTGATTCTTTGGAATGAAATAAGAATCAAGGTCCTTTTCTGTGATATGGAACCTTCCATTTTTTACATAAACGGCTGCAATGAATTCATAATCATCGTCTATGAATGCCATCCCTGCATCTCCATGGCTGTTATTCGCAAGCAATATCCCTCCAATTTTCAGATATTTCTTACATTCCCGGGAAACAAAACCGGCATACTGGGAGATGAGCAGGTCGAAACTCCCTTCCTCAAGCTCAAGTGGTTCGGAGTAATCAGAATATATGAAGCTAAACTCAGCATCTTCATTGTATGTCTTTTTCTTAGAGATCAGACCGGCAACTGAACTTTTTTGCTCAAAGAACTTCCGTGCTCTTTGATCATTGTCTATGTATACGACCTCCTGAATGAAAAAAGACGGAGTTACATGGACAAAGCTTCCCGGATAAAGAGCACAATTGATGTTGAATCTGGATCTGATGGCTTCGAACATGTCTGCTCTTTCAAAGTTGTTTTCAACATAGGATTCCCTGTACAGTTCCTGTACGTCGATTTTTCCCATAACAAATAAGATGGCTTATAACTTTTATATAATACACTATCGTGGTAGATCTTCAGATAAATGTGTTCAATGTTCCTTGTTTCAACATTATGGTGCGGACAGGTATCCCTTCTTCTGTAAGACCAGCCATGAGATCAGGATAAGTGATCCACATCCCAGAGTGATAAGTCCAAGTGTATTGATCTTATCCGCCCAATCAAGGGAGATCAGCCACATTCCCACAGCACCCATGGTGAAGTATGTGAAGATAAGTAGCGAGGATGCTGAACCTACGTCCCTGTCGACCTGTTCAAGTACAAGGTTGTTGCTGGGTGGGCGGCTTAGGCCGATGGAAAAAGTGATCAGGAACATTGGAAGAGCAAATCCCCATGGTTCCTGATGTCTGTTGATGATGAGAATTATCCCTCCCAGTAATATGCCTGCGAAACCGGCTGTCATCAGGTGCTTTGAATTGATGGACCTTGTTAACCTCAGACAGAAGTAGGATCCTGTCATCAGGGCAAGGGCATTGAACGCAAAGAAGTAGCTGTATTTCTGTTCACTCATGCCAAATCCGTTTATGTATATATCAGAAGATCCCGCAATAAAACTATACATAGGGAAAAGGGTTGCTGACATGACAAAGACCATAACAACATATGCAGGTTTTAACATCAACCGTCCATAAGCATGCATGATCCTTGAAAGAGGTACATTGGAGATATGAGGCAGCGTTTCCGGAAAACGGAGGACCCCGATCAACCCGATAACTCCCAGAAGACCCTGACCGAAGAAGATCCATGGCCAGGAAAGTTCAAGCAGTATCCATCCACCAAGGACGGGGGCCATCATAGGTGCAATGGCCATGATGATAGCGATGTGTGCCAGTACCCTTTCCCGCTCATGGCCGGAAAAGATGTCCTTGGTCATTGCCATCGAAAGGGATGAGCTGGCAGCTGCTCCTGCAGCCTGGAGTATCCGGAAGAAGATGAGCATATGGGCTGTGGTGGCAAGGGAACAGAGGAAGCTTGCAAGAATGTACACGCCAAGTCCGAGAAGTAAGGGACGGCGACGGCCATATCTATCGGATATTGGGCCGTAGAAGAGAAGGAAGAATCCATAGGTTATAAAAAAACAGATAAGGATCAGATTGACAACCGAGATCGGCTGATTCCAGTTCTCTGCAAGTGACGGGATGGCTGGCAGGATCATGTCAGTTGAAAGTGCAGGGAAAGCTGTCAGAAGGGCTAGAAGCGGTATTATTCCCTTTAAATTCCGATCGATGCTAAGATCGATATATTCTTCACTTTGTTGAACAGACATGGCTGGTACCTTTTGATTTATGGCCAAACAGATGGCTTCCTATGAATTAGATTGCTGATGATTACATCTTATATAAGTTAGATGTTTTCAGAAGTTTCATTAATTCATGATCCCTTCGTGTTTTTAATAAATTGATCACGGATGATCTATTTTGGCAAAATTATATTGTAACGGCTAATTGATCATCTGAATTCAGAATAATGAACCTCTTGAGGAATATACCCGATCCATTTTTTATCATGGGGAAAGATATATTAGTGGTCAACTTCAACTTATCGCCTGTACAACCAATATAGTGTAGGTGTATTTTATTTTATAGGCTACAGTCTACGAAAACGTGACGAAGGTATCTGTTATTTAAGGTCCAATATGCTTTTTTATGCCAATTTTGGATGTCAAATTACAGATCCCGCTTTGAAGCCGAAACCTTAGCAGTGGTATTTTGATGGAAAAATACAGTAAGCAACAAAAAGAAATAGCAACAAAGATCGATTCTGAAGACTTCCTGAACAAATGGAAGGATTGGAAATGGCAGTTAAAACATTCAATAAAGGATATTGACACTTTCGAGAAGCTTCTCGGAATAAGTTTTGACCTGTCAGAAAAAAAGAAGTTAGAAGAAACCCTGGAAAAATTCCCTTTGTCTATCACACCCTACTACCTGTCTTTGATAGATTTGGATGATTTCAGGAACGATCCTATCTTTTTGCAGTCGTTTCCTTCGCCAGAGGAACTGATCGTATCTGATGAAGAGCTTGAAGACCCGCTTTCAGAAGATAAGGATAGTCCTGTAGAGTGTATTACTCACCGGTATCCGGACAGGGTACTTTTCCACATAAGCAATGTATGTTCAATGTATTGCCGTCATTGCACACGTAAAAGAAAGGTTGGGGACATTGATTGTATACCCGGAAAAGATAAGGTGCTAAAAGGCATTGAATACATCAGGAACACCCCACAGATCAGAGATGTATTATTGTCGGGTGGTGATCCTTTAATGCTTACCGATGAATATCTGGACTGGGTCCTTTCTGAGATAAGGAGCATCCCTCATGTGGAAGTTATCCGAATAGGCAGCAGAATGCCTGTTGTACTACCATACCGTATCACAGATAACCTCGTTGAGGTCCTTAAAAAACATCATCCTGTATGGCTGAACACACATTTCAACCACCCGAGAGAGGTCACAGCCTCTTCCAGGCAGGCACTTCAGAAACTTGCCGATGCAGGTATTCCTCTCGGGAATCAGACAGTGCTCCTTGCAGGCGTGAACGATTGCCAGAGAATCATAAAGAAACTGGTCCATAAACTGGTCCAGAACCGTGTCCGGCCTTATTATCTGTATCAGTGTGACCTTTCCGAAGGACTTTCACATTTCAGGACACCGATAGGCAAGGGAATAGAGATCATGGAGAACCTTATAGGTCATACCAGTGGTTTTGCAGTTCCTACCTATGTAATTGATGCTCCTCATGGAGGGGGAAAGATACCGGTAATGCCGAATTATATCATCTCCTGGTCCACCAACCGCGTCATTCTCCGTAATTATGAAGGTGTTATTACCACCTACAGGGAACCGGATTCATATAATCAGGTCTATTGTGATCGAAAGTGTGATGATTGCTGCCTCCAGCTTAAGCTTGATGACGCTACGGAATACAAGGGTGTAGGCATTGCCCGACTGCTTGCAGATCATGACGATACCACCAGTCTTGTTCCTGAAGACAATGCAAGGATGGAGAGAAGGGCTTAAATGGATTCCATCGAGAAAATAGGCAATTCGATCATCCAGCACGGGAGCTATAACGACCGTATCTATCTCATGAGACTGGATCCGGCAGACATGCCCTCACTTCTGGATGATATGGAAGTCCTTGCAGAAAGGGAAGGTTATTCCAAGATCTTCACAAAGGTTCCGGAATCTTTCAGGAAACTACTTGATGATCGCAACTATCTGTGTGAAGCATCTATCCCCCGATATTACGATGGAGAGGATGCTGTCATCATGAGCAGGTTCCTTGATGAGAAAAGAAGGATCAACTCCATGGATGATATGCATGAAGATGTCATAAAAGCAGCTTTGTCTAAAGAAAAAAGCCTGAATTACGGACTTCCATCCGAATATTCCATAAGGAAGTGCGGGAGGCAGGATATTGAACAGATGGCTGAAGTTTACCAGAGTACGTTCGATACTTATCCTTTCCCAATTCATGATCCGGCTTACCTGTTAAAGACAATGGAGGAAAATGTGGTATATTTCGGTGTTTTCAGGAATGGAAAAGCAGTTGCATTATCCTCTTCTGAAATAGATTTTGATAACTCTGCTGTTGAAATGACCGACTTTGCGACACTGCCTGAATTCCGCGGAAAAGGCCTGTCTTACCATCTGCTTATAAGAATGGCAGAAGAGATGAGGTCCATAGGTATCAGGACCGCATTTACCATTGCAAGGGCCGGATCTTATGGAATGAACATTGTGTTTGCAAAATGTGGATATGAGTATTGTGGAAGACTTGTGAACAATACCAATATTTCAGGAAACATCGAAAGCATGAATATATGGTATCTTGGCCTCGGTTCTGGTTGAGAATTTCTATCAATCTTTTTCTCTTTTTCTCTTCCTCTTCTTCCTTTTCTTCTTAATTTTGTGTTTTTGAGATCATCAATTCATCTCTTCACTTAAAATGCGTGGCTCATTTTATTCTCGCGATTTATCATTCTCATATTTCAACATATCAATTATTTTTAATATTATAATTTATATTTTTAATTATGAGCCTAAAATTTATGTATATTTTAGCATTAGCTATTGCTTTGATCTTCAGCACAGCATCTACGTGTATCTGTTCTGATGAAAATACTGTGGATGAAGCGATGATCGTATCATTGATACAGAACACGGGAAACCCCGATGTATCTGTCAGAGTGGATGCTGTGAAAGACCTTGTTGAGATTGGAAAGCCTGCAGTAGATCCTCTGATCCAGGCACTGAACGAAGATAACCCTAAGGTGCGGGAAAATTCAGCAGCATCTCTTGGAAAGATAGGCGATGAAAGGGCAGTACACTCCCTCATTGAACTGCTGGCTGACGAAAATGATGAGGTCCGGCGTGCTGCAGAAATTGCTCTTTGTGATGTCGGGGAGCCAGCTGTTGAACCACTTGTTGAAGCCATATATGCTCCGAATGCAAATTGGGCTGTCCTGTCGAACGGAATGCGTGTTCTTGGAACAATAGGGGATGAAAGGGCAGTAGGTCCCTTGATCGGGATGCTTGGGGGAGAAGATGCAGTAGATGCTGCTGCAGCTTTAGGTAGTATCGGTGAACCTGCAGTTGAACCCCTTATCGATGTTTTAGCAGACGATGATCCGCATGTACGTGCATGGGCTGCCAGAGCCCTGGGGAAAACAGATGATCCACGTGCAGTTGAACCTCTGGTTGAATTGCTCAACGATGAAGATGAGAATGTGAGATCCAATGCTGCGATGGCACTTGGTAAACTCGATGACAGAAGAGCCATCGAACCACTCAAAAAAGCTCTGAATGACAGGTCAGACAGGGTACGTACTCTTGCAAGGTCAGCGATCGGTGATATTGAGAGGCAGACTGGTAGTTCTAAATCTATGACCTTCTATGGAGACGGAAGGGAATTTTATACTGAAGACGAAAGACAAAGCTGGCTTGTTGAACTTGAAAGTATGGGTTATCTGAGGAGCGACATGGAGAAATACATGCATCCGGATGGTCCGGTTATTTCCTACGGTTATGGTTATGATGGTTACATCTCAGTCACATTTCTGGAAGGTTCAGAGGTTGATGGGTCTTTGATGGATGAGATCTACGGTGTAATTGATCGGAAAGCTGCTGATAATGGTATCGATGATATACCTGTAAAATTCGAATTTGAAGAGATGCCTGTGCTGGATGAAGCACCGTCTGAAGATCTTATGGAGGATGATCATGGAACTCTTAATGCACCCGGTTTCACAATTCTTTCGCTTGTATTGGCAATTTTTATCGTGTATAAGAGAAAGCAAAGCTGATCTGGATGAGTTGAGAATGCTTAATTTGAGATATATTGTGGAATATTAAGTAACTGTTAAAGATTATGCAAACATATAAGTCATCAGATGTGTATACTAAAATGCTGGAAGATCATTATCGAAATGGGTTGAAATCAGGGGTAAATGATGGTCGTTTTTCTTCCTCATAAATGAGATCTTTCTTAGTATCATGTTTGTTGAATAGAGGTGTTAGATATGGATAAAGGATTCTCAAAAGACCTGAGTGAATTGATGCAGTTCCCTTCAGAAGGGATCTTCAGTACGGTTCTTGCCAAGGATGAAGGTTATAATTATACCCTGATGTGCCTTGCTGCCGGAACGAACATTGATGAGCATACTTCTACAAAAACCGGAGTTGTTCAGGTGCTCAAAGGAAAGGGTATTTTCAGGTTGTTCGACAAGGACATCGAGATGAAGGAAGGTACTTTTATTTTCATGCCGGCAAACGCACCTCACTCTCTTCATGCAGACGAGGATCTGGCGATATTGCTCTGTCTGACAAAATAAGCCGTATCAAAAAGAAGATGAGAGTGAGATCAAAAATACTCTCTTCCTTTCAATTTTTGGTTTTTCTAATGTTTCAGTTATTTTCTCCAATAATCTTCACTTGAGCATTGAGACTGAGCGTCTTATCGATCTTCCCATTCTGCTTCATCCAGCATTCCATAATATCGATTACCTTATCCACAGCATCAATTACAATACCATCAGCAGTTGCTATCACAGACTCTGCTCCAGCTTTCTTTAGGTCGAGATCCACATGCCTGGAGGTCATTGCATTGGCTTTGAAATTATTACTTTCTGCTCTTTCGCGTATGAACTCTGCGAGTTTCCCGCTGTTGCTCATCTGGGAATCAAGAAGAATGGTAGCTGATCTTAATTTCAAACCTGAAAGAGTTGACAACATCTCATCAACAGCCCTGTAGGTCGTGTCCGTGATCCTGTGGTTCCTGAAGATCCCACTTGTATCGCGCAGGAATCCGTCATCTGCTAACCATGTCGGTTCATTTTTCAGTGCATTCTCTATGGTTATTATGACATTGTAACCGTCAACAAGAACATCGCATCCTTCCAGCTGTGAACAGACGAGTTTCTTTTTACTGCGTCTTTCCGCAGTTTCGGATGAGAATACCAGTCTTGCCAGTATATGTCTTTCATGTTCAGTAAGCCTGTAATGGTTGCTTACAAAAGTAATGACACTCTTTCTGGCATAACCTCTTGAGAGGAGGTACCTTATATCTATTGCAGGCTCAGAGAGCTTTTCTCTAAGTTCACCGACTGGAAGCAGTTGTCCATCAGACATTGCAAATACTTTTGATGTGAGTAAGATTTATAGATGTCGCAGGACAATCTCTTATTTTGATGAGTGGGGATAGCCAAAAGGACAGGAACGATCAGTTTGATCCGAGAGTTGATCATGTGGGTCCATCAACTGAGGTCGAACTTCCGGAACCGATACTTGAAAGCAGTTTTTCCATCGAACAGACCCTCGCAGAAAGGCGATCGGTTCGTTCCTATTCCGGAGGGTTGCTATCACTTTCCGATGTGTCCCAATTACTGTGGGCTGCACAGGGGATGACCCTGGACAGGTTCTTCAGGACAGCACCTTCAGCCGGTGCCCTTTATCCGCTTGAGGTGTATCTGGTCATCGGTAATGTGGATGGTGTGGATGCCGGGGTGTACAGATATGTGCCATCCAGGCATTCGATGGTACAAACAGTTGAAGGTGACCGAAGGGATGAGCTATGCAGAGTATCGTTGTCACAGCCACAGATAAGGGATGCTGATGCGGTGATCGTTATCACAGCGGTCTATTCACGCATAATGATAAAGTACGGAAATCGCGGGGTCAGGTATGCACATATCGAAGTTGGTTGTGTTGCTGAGAATATCTATTTGCAGGGAATGTCACTTGGTATCGGGATTTGTGCAGTGGGTGCGTTCGAGGACGAGGAGGTTGCGGCTATCCTTGATCTGCCGGTCAACGAAGATCCATTGTTGGTATTGTCTCTGGGGTATGTGTAATGAACCACTAATATGATTGGTATCACCCAAGAAATTACATTATATTGAAAATCTGCTTTTGGTTTGTGGGAATGCAACATACGATGTTCATTTTGTGAAGAATGATTTACAAAAATGTGCAGCAACCTTCCGAATCGGAAGGTATATATATGAGGCTGCTGTTGTAGGGGTGCTCACAATGAGCCGGTCGGTGTTGATTCAGACACGGTCGGGTTGTGAGCTCGAAAAACGCTATACATTCTTCGTGTATCTTGCACATTCTCCAAAAATGTGCAGCAACCTTCCGAATCGGAAGGTATATATACGATGGAATGTATCTAGGGAATCCCGCACAACGTGCGAGGAATTCAATCACCTCCAAATCAAAATCATTGGTGGAGACCGGAGCTTTTCCGGTCTGACGTTGAATGTGGCAGTTCGGTTAATTCTGACTGATAGTGATATTATCTATCAAAGAACTAACCAACTATTGTGCATAGAAAACAACTCTCTAATTAAATAGAGTTCTTTTCCGACAATTCTTAGTTAACTTCCAAATTTGTGTGCTTTAACAAATAACTCTGGTTGATCCTGCCAGAGGTTACTGCTATCGGTGTTCGACTAAGCCATGCGAGTTACATGTTCTTCGTGAACATAGCGGACTGCTCAGTAACACGTGGATAACCTGCCCTTAGGTTCGGCATAACTCCGGGAAACTGGTGATAATTCCGAATAAGCCATTATTGCTGGAATGCTTTTTGGTTCAAAGGCTTCGGTCGCCTAAGGATGGATCTGCGGTCTATCAGGTAGTAGTGGGTGTAATGTACCTACTAGCCTACGACGGATATGGGTTGTGAGAGCAAGAGCCCAGAGATGGATTCTGAGACATGAATCCAGGCCCTACGGGGCGCAGCAGGCGCGAAAACTTTACAATGCGGGAAACCGCGATAAGGGGACACCGAGTGCCAGCATATTATGTTGGCTGTCCACATGTGTAAACGGCATGTGTTAGCAAGGGCCGGGCAAGACCGGTGCCAGCCGCCGCGGTAACACCGGCGGCCCGAGTGGTAATCACTTTTATTGGGTCTAAAGGGTCCGTAGCCGGTTTGATCAGTTCTTCGGGAAATCTGACAGCTCAACTGTTAGGCTTCCGGGGAATACTGTCAGGCTTGGGACCGGGAGAGGTAAGAGGTACTATAGGGGTAGGAGTGAAATCTTGTAATCCCTATGGGACCACCAGTGGCGAAGGCGTCTTACCAGAACGGGTCCGACGGTGAGGGACGAAAGCTGGGGGCACGAACCGGATTAGATACCCGGGTAGTCCCAGCCGTAAACGATGTTCGCTAGGTGTCAGGGACGGTGCGACCGTTTCTGGTGCCGCAGGGAAGCCGTGAAGCGAACCACCTGGGAAGTACGGCCGCAAGGCTGAAACTTAAAGGAATTGGCGGGGGAGCACTACAACGGGTGGAGCCTGCGGTTTAATTGGACTCAACGCCGGAAAACTCACCGGGGGCGACAGCAACATGTAGGTCAGGCTAAAGACCTTACCTGAATCGCTGAGAGGAGGTGCATGGCCGTCGTCAGTTCGTACTGTGAAGCATCCTGTTAAGTCAGGCAACGAGCGAGACCCGTGCCCACTGTTGCCAGCATGTCCTTCGGGATGATGGGTACTCTGTGGGGACCGCTGGTGCTAAACCAGAGGAAGGTGCGGGCTACGGTAGGTCAGTATGCCCCGAATCTCCCGGGCTACACGCGGGCTACAATGGCTGGGACAATGGGTCCCTACACCGAAAGGTGATGGTAATCTCCTAAACCCAGCCGTAGTTCGAATTGAGGACTGTAACTCGTCCTCATGAAGCTGGAATCCGTAGTAATCGCGTTTCAACATAGCGCGGTGAATACGTCCCTGCTCCTTGCACACACCGCCCGTCAAACCACCCGAGTGAGGTATGGGTGAGGGCACGGATTTGTGCCGTGTTCGAACCTAAATTTCGCAAGGGGGGTTAAGTCGTAACAAGGTAGCCGTAGGGGAATCTGCGGCTGGATCACCTCCTAAGCAAGATCCGCACAAAGCGGATCACCGCTATCAGTCAGAAATCGAAAGACTGCCACATTCAACAAACCACTTTCAATGAAACAAGATTTCGCTGGTAGAACGAGAGCGAGGGCTTGTAGATCAGTTGGAAGATCGTCGCCTTTGCAAGGCGAAGGCCCTGGGTTCGAATCCCAGCAAGTCCATTGGATCAATTACGATTCACAAATCATCAAGTGCACCGAGCAAGTAATATTGCTTGGGAAGGATGGATGTGCCCATTCCCCGATTTTGGGCACTATGAGATCATGTATATATTACATATCAGACGCTCACTGGACAAAGTGAGATGGACTCTGGTAATTATGCCGTCAGGTGGATGGCTCGGCTCAAGCGCTGATGAAGGACGTGCCAAGCTGCGATAAGCCCAGGGTAGGCGCATGGAACCTATGAACCTGGGATTTCCTAATGAGACCTCTTAGCACATTTGTGCTGATCAGTCATGATCGGGAACGCCCCGAATTGAAACATCTTAGTAGGGGCAGGAAGAGAAATCGAAGAGATGCCGTTAGTAATGGCGAATGAACCCGGCAAAGTTCAAACTGAATCCCTCCAGCAATGTGAGGGAGATGTGGTGTTATAGGACCTTCTAAGGATCCCCTCTTTTCCTAGCTGAACTTATCTGGAACGTTAGACCATAGAGTGTGACAGTCACGTAAGTAAAGAAAAGCGGATCTGGAAGTGTTCCTGAGTACCGTGTGTTGGAAATCACGCGGGAATTTGGGAGGCACCAACTTCCAAAACTAAATACGTCTTGAGACCGATAGCGAAGTAGTAGGGTGACCGAAAACTGAAAAGTACCCCCAAAAGGGAGGTTAAAAGTGCCTGAAACCTGATGGTGATGGAGCGATATGGCATGAAAGGATCTTTAGTTCGAAGGAATCAACCGCGAGGTTGTAGTACGAGTTCTATTGCCGATGTCATATCATACGTTTTGAAGAACGGGCCAGGGAGTGTAATTAAGTGGCGATGGCTAACCTTTTATCTGGGAAGCCGAAGCGAAAGCAACATGCGTGCAACCCTTGTGGTGAGACGCGGCGTATACAAGTGCGTGGAGTCACTAAGTTACGACCCGAAGCCGGGTGATCTAGGCGTGGGCAGGTTGAAGCGTGGCGAAAGCTACGTGGAGGACCGCAAGCGGTATTGATCTGCAAATCATTCGTGTGACCTGCGTCTCGGAGTGAAAGGCTAATCTAACCCGGCATCAGCTGGTTCCTTCCAAAACATGTCGCAGCATGACCTAACTGGAGATAGTCGGTGGAGTAGAGCACTGATTGGTGGTCCCGGGGAAGAAATTCCTCAGCCGCTTGTCAAACTCCGAACCCACCGTCGTCGTAGAAGGTTGGAGTCCGGGCTACTGGGGTAAGCTTGTAGTCCGTAAGGGAGACAACCCAGCCCGTGGTTAAGGTCCCTAAGTGTCGACTAAGTGTTAATACTAAAGGGCGTCCTAAGCCCTAGACAGCTGGAAGGTTAGCTTAGAAGCAGCTATCCTTTAAAGAGTGCGTAACAGCCCACCAGTCGAGGTTTGGGGCCCCGAAAATGGACGGGGCTCAAGTCGACCACCGATACCACGGAGTACCGCAAGGTAATCTCGTAGGAAGGCGTTGCGTTCGGGCAGAAGCAGGGCTGTGAAGTCCTGTGGACCGTGCGGAAACGAAAATCCTGGTAATAGTAACAGCAAAGTCAGGTGAGAATCCTGACCGCCGAAGGGGCTAGGTTTCCTCGGCAATGATCGTCAGCCGAGGGTTAGTCGGTCCTAAGTTGTACCGTAATTCGAGTACATCGAAAGGGAAACAGGTTAATATTCCTGTACCATTTAGCAATAAAACTGACGTTTCGGGGCAGGCTGAGCGGCGCCGTCGCGCCGTCTAAGCATCGAACTCTGTGGAGAGCCGTAATGGCGAGAAGCAGACGAATATGTTATGGCGAAAGTCAGCTGCACCCTGGAACCCGTGAAAAGGGAGCTAAATGTCCGTACCGAGATCTGACACAGGTGCCCCTAGCTGAAAAGGCTAAGGCGTGTCGGAATAATTTGGCTAAGGGAATTCGGCAAATTGGCTCCGTAACTTCGGGAGAAGGAGTGCCTGCTGTGAAGACAGCAGGTCGCAGTGACCAGAGAACTCTAACTGTCTAATACCAACATAGGAGATCGCAAACCCGTAAGGGCTAGTACGATCTCTGAATCCTGCTCAGTGCAGGTACCTGAAACTTCGGTTCAACGGAAAGAAGGGCCTGTAAACAGCGGGGGTAACTATGACCCTCTTAAGGTAGCGTAGTACCTTGTCGCTTAATTGGCGACTTGCATGAATGGATCAATGAGAGTTCTACTGTCCCTAGCCAGAGTCCGGTGAAGCTTACATTCTAGTGCAGAGTCTAGAGACCTCTAGGGGGAAGTGAAGACCCCGTGGAGCTTTACTGCAGCCTGTCGCTGGGGTGTGATTTTGGATGTACAGTGTAGGTAGGAGACGTCGAAGCCGGTGCGCCAGCATCGGTGGAGTCGCAATTGGGACACTACCCTTCCAAAGTTACGCCCCTTACTCCGAGAGGAGGACCCCGATAGGTGGGCAGTTTGCCTGGGGCGGGACGCCCTTGAAAAGATATCAAGGGCGCGCAATGGTTAACTCAAGTGGGTCGGAAACCTACTGAAGAGTGCAAGAGCATAAGTTAGCCTGACGTGATTCAGCACAGTAGTGGATCGCGAGACGAAAGTCGGTTCTAGCGAACCTTTATGTCCCGCTTGGTGCGGGCTAAAGATGACAGAAAAGTTACCCCGGGGATAATTGAGTCGTTGCCGGCAAGAGCACATATCGACCCGGCAGCTTGCTACCTCGATGTCGGTTCTTTCCATCCTGGCTGTGCAGCAGCAGCCAAGGGTGAGGTTGTTCGCCTATTAAAGGAGATCGTGAGCTGGGTTTAGACCGTCGTGAGACAGGTCGGTTACTATCTACTAGAGGTGTCTGTAGTCTGAGGGTAAGTTGCTTTTAGTACGAGAGGAACAGGGCAACGGCGCCACTGGTCGATCGGTTGTCTGACAAGGCAATGCCGAGCAGCTACGCGCTAAGGAATAAGAGCTGAATGCATCTAAGCTCGAAATCTAACCTAAAAAGAGACTGCGTTAAGGATTCCGGTAAAAGACCGGATTGATAGGGTCGGGATGTACGCACCAAGGTAACGAGGTGTTCAGTCCGCGGCTACTAATATCCGTGCCTCATCCGTCTCGCTCTGTCCAGGCGAAATCTGATATGTGATATAATTAACATGATCATTTCCAGTATTAGAAGTGAGTATAGCGGCCATAGCGGCAGGGCAACTCCTGTTCCCATTCCGAACACAGAAGATAAGCCTGCCCACGTTGTTTACTGTACTGAGGTACGAGAGTCCTTGGGAAATCTACATCGCTGCTATGCTCACTTTATTATCCTTATTCTCTTATATTTGTTATTAATGATTTTATTCAATCTTTTAGTTCTATAATTAAACTGGACTTTAGATTCTTATGTTTTGTTTGATACAGATAGTTTATTCACTGATTTTGACAGTATTTTTAGGATTACTTTTACAATAGAAATGTTGGCCAGAACCTTTATTTGAAAACTAAATTTCCACTTGGTTGGGAGATAGCAATAGATTCTAGTAAGGGAGCACCATCTTTTTCCATCATATATTCTGCCTCTATTAATCGATGTGCTTCTTTTTTATGGAATCAAAGAGCAACTTAAGCTTGATATCTCAGGACAATATTACGGTCAATTGTAGAGGGTAACATTAACAGCTATATTAATTGTAAAAAATAAGAAACATTATGTTAAACTTAAGCTATAACAAGACATCTAATTATGGGTCACAGATGATCTAAAGTTTAACGAAATCATAAGTTTTGTTGAACTTAAGGGAATCTGAATCCATAATCAGAGGTTTTATGTTCTCTTAAGTTTAACAGAAACATTTCTATCTTTTACAATTAGTATTAATGTTAATGAAACCAAAGTTCCTGAACCGCTATCTCAAAGTGGAGCGTAATGAGCTGCCGGCACGTTTCATGATCACAAAGAGTATTCCCGTTGAATTCGATCCTTCAGTTTCTGTTGATGACCTTTGGAAGATGCATGACCGTGAGATGGGAAAGTATCGGAAGTTGCTGGAAACTATCGATCTTAAAGGAAAGAACATTGAGCTTCCTGAAGCCATACCATCACTTCTTGATCTGAAGATCTTGATAGCTGAGAGAATACTTGAGAACTGTCACCTGTGCGAACGAAGATGCGGTGTGGATCGGAGGTATGGTGAAAAAGGATTCTGCAGGTTGCTTGAGATCTCAAGATATGCATCTGAGTTCCTTCATATGGGAGAGGAGCCGGAACTTGTCCCTTCACATACCATATTCTTCACCGGGTGTGTCTTTGCCTGTGTTTTCTGCCAGAACTGGGACATATCCACAAGTCCTGACAGTGGGTTCGTTGCCGATCCTGAGAATCTGGCCAGGATCATAGAATCGAGAAGACTTGAAGGTTCCAGGAATGTAAATTTTGTAACCCCTACTCCACATGCACATTCTGTTCTGAAGATAATCAAAAGAACAACTGTCAATGTTCCTATGGTCTGGAATTCCAACATGTATCATTCAACCGAGGTGGCAAAACTGCTGGAGGGCGTGATCGATGTCTATCTTGCTGACTTCAAATATGGAAATGATGAGTGTGCGCGTAAGTATTCCAAAGTGAAGGATTATCTTAGTGTGGTAAAAAGGAACCATGAGCTTGCCTATCAGGATGCAGAGGTCATAATTCGCCATCTTGTAATGCCTGGTCATCTGGAATGTTGCACAAGACCGATCGTGGAATGGGTGGCCAGCTATGTTCCGGAAGTAAGGTTCAACCTTATGTTCCAGTATTCTCCATACTACAGGGCTTCAGAATACCCTGAGATCGACCGTCGGATCACATCCGGGGAAAGGAGACAGGCAATAGATATAGTAGAGGAAGCCGGTATTGAAGATCTTCTTATCTGACCGATTTCCGATTGGTTTAGGAATCTCTGTATTAAGATCCGTTAACCAGCAATTGAAATTAAGAGTACTACTACAAAACTTTCAATTGTTCCTTATCAATCGTTAAGATAATAAATGAGATCAACTCACAAATAGAGAATACTTTTAGAATTATATATCTATCAATAAGAAAGGAAATAGGTCTTGATGATCAGCAGTGAAGATATTGAAACAATCATAAACAGCAGTCATGCAGTCATTTTCCTTTGGAAGGCCGATGAAGAGTGGACTGTTGAATTCGTATCAGACAACATACTCCAGTTTGGTTATGATATGGATGAGTTCAGGGATGGCAAACTAACGTATGCGGACATAGTCCATCCTGATGATATGGGGCATTTAAAAAAGAGCTTTTCGGAATATTCCGGTAAGGATAAACTTGTTGGTTTCACACGCCAGTACAGGATCATTACAAAGTTCGGGGAGGTTCGCTGGGTCGATGAGAGATCACTTATTAAACGAAAAGCCAGCGGCGATATCGATGGCATACAGGGGATCATTTTTGATATAACAGAGAACAAAAAGGCTGAGGAAGCCCTGCAGATCAATGAAGCACGACTGGAAACACTTCTAAGACTTAATCAGATGAGCTCCAGTTCTGTCAAGGAGATCATTGAGTTCATACTTGAAGAGGGGATCAAACTGACGGGAAGTGAAGCCGGCTACTTTGCCCTTGTGAATCAGTCTGAAGATACCATTACGATCCATTCGTAGTCTGAAATAGCAGGAACAATCTGTAATGTCAAAGCAAAGAAACAATCCTATTCTGTTGAAGAGAGTGGAAAGTTCCTGGAAGTCATCAGGCAGCGTCAACCTCTTATCTTCAACAACCAGTTTTCAGGTCCGGCAAAAAATGGTTTCCCTGAAGGCCATGTAAAGATAATTCGCCACATGAATGTCCCTATTTATGATGGTCATAAGATCGTGGCGCTCGTCGGGGTGGCAAACAAAAGGACAGATTATACTGATTTTGATTCCAAACAGCTGAAGCTCCTGTTCGAAGAGATGTGGAAGATAATTCTCCGCAAGGAACTGGAAGATGCCCTGAAGTTGTTCTCAGAGGATTTTGAAAAGGCAAACAATGACCTGAAGTCTGTGAACAGCATAAGGAGAGAATTCATACACAGTAAAGATGACCTGCCTACAATGATATGCGAAGGCAGCTTTATTGAAAAGGAAACTCTCCGTGCCCTGAACAGGCAACAGGCCAGAGCTGTGGAGACTGCAATAAGAAGTTCTGAAAAGCTGAAGAGCATTGTTGATTCATTATTGTACATTGACATGGAAGAGTTCGAGAAGAAGAACTATAACCCCTCCGAGGTGAATGTCCGCTCGATCATTGAGCAAGTTACTTTGAATGTTATATTGAGAACCGATGAGAAGAACATTTCATTGACAAAGAAAATACCGGATGAGGTCACCAAAATAACTGCAGACAGGAACAAGGTCTCAGAGGTGCTTACAAAGGTCATTGAAAGCCTTATACAGTTCATACCTGAGAATGGAAACATTGATGTTGCAGTGACTGAAGAAGACAACATTGTTAATTTTGAACTGAAGGATAATGGTCTTGGTATTCCGGAACCACTTGTAACGAACCTGTTCATCAGGTTCTATCAGGTTCAGGATGAGGATTCTACTGTTTTGAGCAAGGACTATGAAGAGCTGAAATCAACATTCTTCCTTTGCAAGAACATAATCGATACCCATGGTGGGGATATCAAGGTCGAGAGCAAGGAAGGTAGCGGAACAACAGTTAAAATAAGTCTTCCAAAGAGCAAAGCTATATAAATCTTCAATCAATTCTTAGAAATTAAGGGAGTTTGCATGACATCTGAATTAGTAAGTACAGTTTTTTTATCCGAGAAAAGAAAAAAGATCGTCCTTATGTTAATGGACGGTCCGACCACAATTGACCGGATAAAAGAATCACTTGAAGGTAGTACCAGTGCAATAATGGCACAGGTCAAGATACTTCTCGAGCAGGGGCTTATCGAACAGAAGGACGATGATTACAGGCTTACCTACATCGGCCAGATCGTCCTTAAGAAGATCGCTCCTTTGATCAAAACTCTCGATGTATTGGAAAGTAACAAGAATTACTGGGCAAGCAGGGACCTGAGCGGTCTTCCGGAATCAGCTCTTGACAATATCGGAGACCTTGGAGAAGTTATCATCCATGAACCTGACCTCAATCACCTTTTCGAGCCGCCAAAACAGTTGCTTCAGAGTCTTAAGAATGCAGAGAACGTTTCAACATTCTATTCCTATTTCTGCCCTTCCTGTCCCTACAACTATGCGGAACTTGGAAGGAAAGAAACGAACTTCACCCTCATCCTGACAAGATCGGTATATACAAGACTGGTGGAGGAGTACGAGGACCAGTACAATGCAATGATAGCATCAAAGAACTCATGTCTTTATGTTGTTGATGACGATGCAGCGAAACTTGGTGCACTCTCGATAACAGATGACCTTTTATTGATCGCATTTTTCAACAGTGAAGGTATATTTGACCACAAGAAACTGCTTAGTTTCGAAGAAAGTGCACGTTCATGGGGAAAAGAGCTTTTTGGATACTATATGGAGATGGCAGAAAAGGTCAAATGAAAAGAACTGTATGACCGGCATTTCATGTAACATCTTACTTAATGATCCTCAAATCCATAGAAACAATCACTGCTGGCTTTGTTCGTCCAAACTCCTTTCATATTCCGGCCGTGATAAAAACATTGCTTTTGATTTTATCAACGCCATTATTTTTCCACAATGGCTTTTTTTCTGCTATGCCTTGGTTCCTGAACACGTATCTTTCCAGAACTACGATCCAATTGGGAAATATGCCTTTGATAATTCTTCTGATGGCGATTTTTTTTATGAAATCGTTATAAGTATCTTAACCAGGATACTGATTATTAGTCAATAATGATTCTTCAGGGATCGTTTCATTGACACTATGGATCCTGGTGGTCATGGATGCTATTAATGGACATATGCACCACTCCCTGACCACCAGATAAGAAGGAGGCATACTATGGAACAAAATGAGGTAATCAGTAATCTTACAGAAGCAGTTGTAACAGGTAACAAGGATGATGCTATCGCCTATGCTGAAAAGGCACTGGAACTTGGCATCGACCCATACGTTGCGGTCATTGACGGACTTGCAAAGGGTATGGAGATCATGGGTGTGAAATATGACAACAAGGAAGCATACATGCCACAGCTCATGATGGCGTCAAATGCAATGTATGGTGGAATGAACATCCTTACACCACATCTCAAGAAGGAGGGTGGGGAAAGATCTGCAGTAGCAATTATCGGATCAGTAGAAGGAGACGTCCACGACATTGGTAAGAACCTCGTGAAGACCATGCTCACTGCAAATGGATTCGAGGCTATCGATCTTGGAAAGGATGTAGAGATCAACGATTTTGCAGATGCAGCTATCGAGCACCAGGCAGATATCATCTCTTTGAGTACACTCATGACCTCAACAATGGACAACATGGAAGCAACGGTCAAACACATCCAGGACCAGGGTATCAGGGACAAGGTAAAGATCCTGGTCGGTGGCGCACCTGTTACCAAGGCCTTTGCTGATGAGATCGGAGCAGACGGAACTGCAACAGATGCCATGGAAGCTGCAAAGTTAGCAAAACAACTGCTTGTTGACCTTTCAGACAACAGATGGAATTAAGGTCTTTTGTCAAAAAGTAACACCTGAAGAGGGATTTTCAGGCAGTCATATGCCACTGCCTGACAACTCCTTCCCTCCCCTTTAAGGTTAAATTAAGATCCAAAAGACCAACAGATCGTCCGTTTCAGATTTCCAGCATCATCTGGGAACTAAAAACGAAAGATCATCAGTGTAAAATCAAGGAGTTCTGTTTATGAGTGGATTAATTCCCCTGAGATATATTGAGGACAAAAGCAGAATACTTGTCAACACTCCATTGTACTTTTGTCTGTTCATGCTCATTACGATATTTGGAGTTCTCATATATTATATACAGACAAAAGATGAGATCGCTCCTGCGATCATTCTCTCTGCATTGTGGGTCCTTTTCTGGAAGAACAGCCAGACGGAAGGTAAGATCTTCCTTGTGATAGCTTCCGTTTTCGGTTATGTCCATGAGCTGCTTGGTGTACAATACGGATATTTCACATACCTCGGTGGCGCTATTGGAAATGTCCCGATCTGGATATTACCAGGCTATGGAACAATATTCTGGTCAGCCCACAATCTATGGAAGATATTCGAAGGCCGCTATTCAAAAACAGGCTGGTTCCATTATGCGAACCACTTTGTCATTGTGAGCTTTGTTCTGCTCATACTGGCAGACTACGGGTACTTTGACCTGGCAAAAGAACCCCTGAACACAGCGGTCAAATTCGGGATCGTTTTCATGCTGTTCAGGAACTTTGACCTGTTAAGGCTCGCATACTTCACAGGATTCTTTACGGTTCTTACAGAAACTGCAGGAGAAACACTTGGAACATGGTCACACCCGACCTTTTCATTGCTTTCCCTTATGGCAGGGTACGTATTCCTTCTCTGGATATGCCTGTCACTCGCCGAGATCAGGGAAGCAAGGAAAGGGCTCCATAATGGAAGTGACCGTTTGATAAGTTGCATATCTGCACTAAAAGGATTTGTCAACGGACAGAAAGAGTGGACAAAAAGAGAGGCAACTGCCGCATTTTTGCTTACATCTTTCTATACTATGTCTTTGCTCGGGCTCAGCGCGGTCTGAGCATTTAATTTTCCTTATGTGAGGAATGAATATGTGTTTGGAGATCCGGCAGGTCTTTGAGATCCAGAAGAAGAATGCTTCTGACCTTGCAAGAACAACTGCAGAGGAACGTCTGGAACGTATCAGGCGTATTGAGAACTATCTTCAGGATGAGGAGCGTCTGAGCGAGCTCTACAAGGCAATGTACGATGACCTTCATAAACATGAGGCCGAGGTAATGGCTACAGAGGTCGGAGTTGTCCAGGCACATATCAATCATGTAAAGCGAAACCTTCACAAATGGATGAAGGACAGGAAAGTACCAACGCCCCTTCCACTTATAGGGACAAGATCGCACATAAGGTATGAACCAAAGGGTGTTGTTCTTATCATAGCACCGTGGAACTTCCCGTTCAACCTTACCCTTGTCCCACTTATCTATGCCATAGCAGCCGGGAATGCAGCTATCCTGAAACCCAGTGAAATGGCAGCAAACACTTCAGCTTACATCTCGCTCATGGTGTATGAGCTATTTGACGAGAGTGAGGTCGCCGTTTTCGAAGGAGACGAATCGGTGGCACAACAACTGCTGGACCTTCCTTTCAATCATATCTTTTTCACAGGCAGCCCGCGTGTCGGTAAAGAGGTAATGTCACGGGCTGCAGCACACCTTTCCAGTGTCACCCTTGAACTGGGCGGCAAGTCACCTGCTATCATAGACGAAACGGCGAATGTAAAGAGAATAGCAAAGAAGCTTGCATGGGCAAAGTTCATCAACAACGGCCAGGCATGCATCGCGCCTGATTACCTGTTCGTGCATGAGTCTGTAAGGGACGGTTTTGTGATCGAGTTCGGAAAAGCACTGGAGCAGCTTTATGATCCGTCAGGAGAAGGTATACGGAATTGCCCGGATTACTGTCGTATCATCAATGACCATCATTACAACAGGCTTCTGGGTCTCTATAATGATGCATGTGAAAAGGACGCCCGGATATTATATGGTGGCGAGTTCGATGATTCTGAGCTTTACATAGCTCCTACCTTGCTGGACAATATTTCCTGTGACATGAAGATAATGCAGGAGGAGATATTCGGCCCCATGTTGCCGATGATCACATACAGGAACAGGGAAGATGTGGTTCCTGTGGTCGAGCAGAACCCGTCACCTCTGATCCTGTACATTGCCAGTGAGGACAAGGGCAATATCGATTATTTCATGGACAGTATCCCTTCGGGGAGCACTCTGACCAATGATTATATGCTCAGCTATAGCAACCCCCACTTACCCTTTGGAGGCATAAACAGCAGTGGTCTCGGAAAGTCACTGGGCTTCCACGGGTTCGTGGGATTCTCCAATGAAAGGGCCGTAATGCAGCGAAAATGGGGTTCCATGGGAATGCTGTACCCGCCTTACACGGAGAATGTACGGAAGATGTTCAGAACCATCTACAGGTGGATGTGATCAACATGGAAGGCCTGTACAATGACAACAATGGACCGAAAGCCCGGCATCATGAGAGAATTGCTCTCATTACTGGTGGATCAAGCGGCATAGGTTTCGAGTTGGCTAAACTGTTCGTTAAACATGGTTACCAGCTCCTTCTTGTAGCCAAACCGGAAGATGAACTGCTCAATGCACGTAAGCTTCTGCAGGAGATCTATCCGGGAACACGGATCATGGTGAGAGCCGTTGACCTTTCCAGGGACGGCAGTGCACAGGAGGTCTATTCATTTTCAAAGGAACACTTCCCCCATGTCGATGTCCTGGTCAACTGTGCCGGATTCGGCACCTACGGTTTCCTGAATGACATTGACAGCCAGCACGAGCATGACATGTTAAATCTCCATGTGCTTACTCTCTATGACCTTACGCGTCTTTACCTTAGGGACATGCTGGAGCGTGATGAAGGCCAGATCATAAATATGGCCTCGATCTCTGCCTTCCAGCCAAATCCATATTTTACGACATACGGGGCAAGCAAGAGCTTTATCCTTCAATTCAGCCGGAGCCTGAACTACGAACTTCGGGAGATGGCTTCCAATGTACATGTAATGGCAGTCTGTCCCACGGCGGTCAAAGGAACAGGATTCCAGAAAGCTGCAAGGATGGAGAATACGAATACGTTTAATTCGTGGATGGCCACAACACCTGAGACTGTTGCACGTGATACCTATCGTGCAATGCAGAAAAAGAAGGATATGGTAATTCCTGGTCGTATTTTGAATCTTACCCATAAAATAATCACAAGACTGCCAACAAGCTGGCTGGTAAAACTTTCGCGTTCTCAACTAAGAGAAAAATATTCTCAAATTTGAAAAGAAGGTGAGTAAAATGGATGCAATACCAAAAGGAACAACGAACTGTATGGTCTGTGGTAATGACATTAGCTACCATGACCATACATGCAAGGCTAAGTGCTACTACTGCGGAGCTGAAGAAGATACCTACATGTGCTGTGAAAGTGCACATTACGTATGCGATAAATGTCATAGTGCAGACGCACTGGAGATCATCGAGAGTGTTTGCATGAACACGAATCTGAAAAATCCGATCCTTATTGCGGAAAAGATCATGGCCCATCCGAAAATACCAATGCATGGCCCTGAACACCACTCACTTGTACCTGCTGCCCTCATTACCGCATACATGAACTACATAGGACAGAAGGATTATACCAAGATCATTAAAGGTATAAAGAGAGGACAAAAGGTCGCAGGCGGTTTTTGCGGTTACCATGGAGCATGTGGCGGAGGAATCGGTGCAGGAATTGCAATAAGTGTCCTGCTGGGTGCTACACCGCTGACTCCGGAAGAACGTTCACATGCAAATAGGGGTACCTCAAGGTCACTGGAAGCAATTGCTGATGCGGGTGGAGCAAGATGCTGCAAAAAGGCTACGAGGCTCTCCCTGAGGGAAGGTATGAAGTACCTCTCCGAGATCTTCGGGGTCAACTGGATCAATGAGTGTAATACGAATGTCCAGTGTCAGTATTCCCAGTATAATGCACAATGTGACAGGGACTGTGTTTACAGAATAGAACATATTGGCTTAAAAGAACAGCCCAATTCATTTATAATACCCCTTGACATGAACAACTGATTTTTAGCTCCTACCGGGTTGGAGCTCTTTTTACTTTTCTAAAATTAAATTTGTAAAGAGACAATTTGATCAGCCGGGAAATGAATTCGTTTGATCTAAGTACAATTCATACAAATTTCAGATACACTTTAGCACAAAAAAGTCATAATTTTCATTAAATTATCAAGGAGTATTTCTGGATGATCGGAACGATCATTGGAAAAGAAGAAGTTGGGAATGGTCTGCATGACACTCATGGAAATGTGTGGGAATGGGTACAGGATGCGCATCATGACAGTTATGAAGATGCTACTGCAGATGGTAGTGCCTGGCATAATAATGATCTTTCTTTCAGGAGTATGAGGATTCTGCTTGGCGGTAGCCGGCAAACATCCGCTGCAGTTTGCAGATCCGCAATTCGGTACTACTATCCTCAGAAATACATCGCAGCAGCGGTCGTATTGGATCCCGCCTTCTCATGGAGCAATGATCTCTTTATTATGATTTTAAGTATATTTTATAGGAAGTGGACTCACAATGATTGATGATTCAGGATTAAACAAAGATATTTTGAGAAAACAACAGTGTCACTGGGAAAAGGTATTTTCAAGTAATAGTTTAAAGTTTGGTGATAAACCCAGTGAAGCCGCCCTAAGGGCAATTGAATTCTTTAAGAAAGAGGGGAAAACAAAAATCCTTGAACTTGGGGCTGGTCAGGGAAGAGATACTTTATTCTTTGCAAGAAATGGATTAGATGTTCATTCTCTTGATTATTCCAGAGAAGGTATTGAATGCATAAAGCAGAAAGCGCAGGAAAATAAGCTTTCTGAACATATAACAGCTTTTCAGCATGATGTTAGAAATCCTCTTCCATTTGACGATGAAACCTTCGATGCATGCTACTCTCACATGCTCTTCTGTATGCCACTAACAATCTCTGAGCTCCAATTTGTCTCAAAAGAGATACGAAGAGTCCTTAAATCGGGTGGATTGAACATATACACTACTCGACACACAGGAGACTCACAATATAGGACCGGGATTCACAGAGGTGAAGGAATGTGGGAAATTAAAGGTGGATTTATCGTTCACTTCCTGAGCAAAGAAAAAATTGACCAGCTTTCAGAAGGCTATGAGGTCATTAATATCGAGGAATTTGAAGAGGGGCTTCTTCCAAGGAAACTGTTCAGCGTATTCCTTAGAAAAAAGAGTTAAATTTCTAACTATTTTTGTTCCATTTTTCAATTGATATTTTTGAAATAAAAACAAAAAAGTAGAAATGAATCTCAGATAGTATCTATCCTATTATCTGTTTTTAGGGTAAATATTTTTGTATAAAATGTTGAAGCAAAAATCCCGCCTGCTATTGGTCCGATCCAGTATACAAGATGATCTGCCCAATGTCCCAATACAAAAGCGGGACCAAATGTCCTTGCCGGATTCATTGATGCACCTGTGAGACTTTCACCGACAACAATGTCCAGGAATATAATAGCTCCTATAATGATGCCGGCGTACTTAGTAGATGTCCTGCTATCGATAGCAACTACAAATATTGTAAAGACCAGCATGAAAGTCAGGATTGCTTCGATCAATACACCAGCCGTGAACGTCACTTCGGCTGCCAGTGCAGTTGTTCCCAAATTCATATTTCCTGCATCTATCGGTAATATATATGACAATAACAGACAGGCACATATTGCTCCCATCAGTTGAGCTATAATGTAGTATATCGTATTTTTCAGCTCGATCTGTCCTGTGACGAAAAGTGATGCAGTGACTGCAGGATTAATGTGTGCTCCAGATATGCTCCCGATGGAATAAACTGCCAGAGTGACAATGATACCGCATGCAGCTGCTATGCCAAGAATATCGTGTGACCCAAGGAAACTCCAGTTCACATTGACTGATCCGGTGGCAACAAGTACCAGAGCAAATGTTCCTATGAACTCTGCTAAGCTTTTTTCTAGTGAATTTATCAATGAGCTTCCCCCTTATTTTATGTTAAAACGGCAAACGATCACGTATCAAAAAAGATCATGTCCCCTTAAGGAGACGCAAAATAAGGTGATCGCTTTTGAAATGGATGAGCTGATACGGTCAATCGTTACCGTTGTAGTCATCCATTCTTTTCACGTTCATTATCCGCTGGTCCAGATGAGCACCGCAATTGCATTTCTCATCGAAGATCGCAGAGATATCTCGTGTTCGGTATCGTATGAGAGGCATACATCTGCGTCTTAATGTTGTAACCACAAGCTCTCCCTCTTTTCCGGGGGGCAGGATCTTACCGGTTTCAGGGTCAATAACTTCGATCAGGAAATCAGGGTTATTCACATGCAAACCATCCTGCCCCTCACATTCGATAGCATTTGCCAGCCCGAGTTCTGTCATACCCCACTGTCTGACAGCCTTACAGCCCCAAACACTTTCTATTACCATTCTCATGGTGTCGGTCAAAGGTTCAGATGAGCAAATTATCTTCTTTATACCGAGGTTTCTTACATTTTCAAGCTTGTTTGCTTCAACTGTAAAATTATATATGAAAGACGATGTACCGATAATAACAGTAGTTCCCTTTTCTTTTATGGTATCGATCTGGCTTTGTGCATCAATGGAATCATTGATCACAGAACGGAAACCTCCGAGATCGCAGGCCCTGCTTAATACAAGTCCGGGGTCCCAGGTTGCGGTAATCGTGGGATACATGATCTGTAATGTGTCATCATCAGAGTCCATTCCTGCCATCTTCAGTCCGGAGATCACGGAATCAACGATCTCAAGTAACTCTTCCTGGGCATATGCCACTCTTTTCAGCATATTCGTGGTTCCGGAACTTGTGAACTCGCGTGCGATATCTTTTCTGGAAACACAGAGAAAATGGTAGGGATGGGTCGCGAGCTTATCCTGCTCTGTTAGAGGTATCTTTGCCAGGTCTTCGTATGAGTTGATCTGGGAGGAGTCAAGACCATGTTCTGCATACAGTTCCTTATAGTATGGACTGTTCTCGGAAACATAATCTACCAGTTCCTTCAGTTTCAGAAGCTTATATGACTTTATATCATCCCTGTCAAGATCCCTGTCACCAAAAATCTTTTTCAATTCCTTATCTTTGGCGATCTCTTTTTTGATCTTAGCTACGCCCCACTGTTCCAATGGATTTCCATTATTGCAATTTATTTTTCTGGAATCCAGTTTTCTTTTTGCTACATTCATCCTTATGGATGCGCTGATCTTTTCAGGAAGATTCATATTATTGCCTCCGTTTTGATTATCTATTCACAGCTCAAACCTCATGATCAAAATTAAAAAAATAAAAAATTATTTTTCAATTCCAATAGTCTTGTCTTTGTTGCCGTTCTTGCTGCGATACAGAAAGTCACCGTTACAATTGCTGAGGTTGTAGTTGCAGAACGGGATAAGTTTTCCATCCTGTGTCACGACGTGTATGCAGCAGTTCTCAACACGTTCCTTTTCGTATGACCAGACGTCCTGGAAGGCCATTGTTGAAATTGTCAGGTATTTGTTCATGCTCATCTCGATGAAGTCTGCCCATCCGCCACCGGAACGACAGCAGGAGCTTTCCATTGGTATAGTTTCAAGAGGGATGGTGTTCCCGGGTTTTTCACAGCAGGAAAACGTGCTATCGGGTATGCTGGCATTGCTAAGTGCGGTTTTGGTAAGCAGGTCACAACATGATGGTTTAGTTACCGGTTGCAGGTCAGGTGTTGATCCTTTCCAGCGTCCCATGATCGACTTCTTTGTCTTGTTAGCAACGTCGGATCTTGACTTCAGAGCACCCATTGAGACATTGGTAAGGGGTATGAAACCGCTATCATCAACAAGTGTCAGGCAGGTTGCTCCACAGTGGGCAGTTGGCATCAGAGAGGGTGTAAAATTATCAACTTTCAACTGCCCGCCTGTTTGAGCTTCCACTGCTTCGAGCAATTCCAGAATGGTGGTCCTGCCTTCCATTTCATCAGGAGACCTTCCTGAATAGAAGACCGGCTGGAAATGTACCCCTCTGACAGTTGGGACATGCTGGCTGGCAAATTGGATTATTTTGCCAACTTCATGGAGGTTGTAGTTCTTTGCCACAAGTGGTACAAGTACGACCCCGATTCCGGCCTTCTCACATCTTTCGATGACCCTGGCTTTTATTTCGAGCAGTTTTTTCCCGGTCCTTTGCATGTAAACGTCGTCGGAAACACCATCAAAACCGAGATATATCGCATCAACGCCTGCTTCTTTTATGCTATTCAGGTAATTCTGGTCACGGGCAATGCGTCGTCCGTTGGTGTTGAGCTCGACATGGGAAATGCCGACTTCTTTAGCGAGTTTTATGATCTCAGGAAGGTCGTTCCTTAATGTTGGTTCTCCTCCTGATATTTGGACACAGGTCGGATCGTTGGAGCATGCCTTTACTGCTTCGAACATCCTTCTTATCGTGTCCATGTCCGGGTCATTACTGGCATCAGCTGTGGAATCAGCAAAACAATATTTACAACCCAGATCACACCTGTCTGTAACTTCCACAACGGCAAGACAGGTATCCTGTTTGTGGGAGGGACAGATGCCACAATCATAAGGACAGCCTTTGTTTACATCTGTCAAAGGTGCTTTGACCCTGGCCCGATCGACATCGAAACACTCTTCCATCTTCAGGTAGTGGTTTATGTCATTGGAAATGAGTGTAGTAAAGGTTCCATGATCAACGCATTCTTTTTTGATGTATACTTTTCCATCCTCTACAAATTTGATACCTTCTATGCTCTTTAGGCATTCAGGGCAAATGGTACCAACTTTTCCGATCTGTTCCATCTTATCCCTCCCGGAGTTTTAGTTACACAGGGTTATCAGGCCCTCTTTTCTTCCAGGATGGATTCGGCTGTCTTCAGTGTCTTGTTGACACCTTCGGAAATGTAGATCTCACCACATTTCGGACAGACCATTCCGGGACCGGGCCTTGAAACATCAAGGTAGGACATATCGACGTTCCTGTCTACTGCTGCTTCATTACAGTTGTTGCAGGTCCATCCGTTCTCGTCGTCATATTCGACCTCAACGAAAGCACCACCGGTTAATCCGGCAATGTTCATCTTGTGAGCATATGCACCTTTCAGCTCAAATGCACCATTATCGAGATAGGAATAGAGTGCATAGGTTGTCAGATTGTCTGCTACACCTTTTGCAAGGAAGACCGCTCCTTCCGAATCCTTCAGTTTGTTTCCAGTGGATTCTGCGTTCTCGATTATTTCCTGGATTTCTTCGATCCTGAACCCGTTATCCTTTAACAGGTCGTTTACTTCATCAGATACATTTAGATCCATAGATAACACTCCTTATTTTCTTGTACACCTTGTTCCGAACTTCAGAACTTCTCATATTTTCCGAAATCTCTTGCAGCCTTGACCAGTGCATGGACATTTGCAGGTGGAGCATTTGTTGGACATTCACAGGAAGTTCCGATGATGAATCCTCTTGGGCTATCCTTTCCTGCAAGGATCTGCTCTTTGGCCTGCTCATAGACCTGTTTCTGTGTACCGCGGTCAACAAGCTTGGTATCGACTGTTCCGAAACAGGTACACCTGTTACCAAAGTGCTCGACAAGTTTGGATGATGGGAAGATATCCTTACCGTCATATCCGATCTGGACAACAGTGAAAGGACTCATTGGAGCATCTTTCCACAGGTCGAAGTCATCACTGTGGTTTCCACAGAGGTGATAGTAAACTCCAGGACCTGCACCTGCGTTCATCATCTTCCTGACAGCCTTAGAGACCGGATTGTAGCTGAACCTCTTGATCTGTTCCCTGTCCATCAGGTCACCGCTTGCAATTACTGAACCGGTGATCATTACGTTTGCACCATAGCGGTTTGCTGTGGCCCTACAGGCATTTGCCATGTGGTCGGAGGCCTTGTTTGTCAGCTTATCGACAACTTCCGGTTCTGTTATCATCCACATGAAAACATCATCAATGGATGCCCAGTTGGTTGCTACCTCCATTGTACCACCCAGCTGGGTGATCGGTGCGAACATCTGTGGGAATTCCTTGTGACAGGTGTCCAGTGCCTCAAAGTGCTTTGTCAGGGTAGGTCCCTTTTCAAGATCCTCCGGGCCCAGTACTTCAAAATTATCAACATCTGCTGCATCCTTGATAGGACGCTTTGTAATTCCTGGTGGGGAGTTTGCCTGGACCTTTACTTTAGCCCCGTAATCCTCACCCCAGTAATCTGCATATAGGTAATGACCTACTGGAGTTACATCATACATTTCACATGTATGACAGACCATTCTCATTGCTTCTGCCGGATTCTGCCAAAAGTAGCCTACGTTCTTCTTGAAAACGCTTGCTGCATGTGACAGGATGATCGGATCCACAATTACTCTTTCCGAGGGAGTATCTACGAACGGGGTTGTCCATAAATTCCCTGCCTTTCCTAGCCAATCTGTGTCTATTGGTGCATAATCTTCTGCTGGCATGATTTCATCACCCAATCTGTTTGTATTTTGCATCAATAGTCTGAGAAGCAAATTTTTCCATAGTTACCACTCATGATCATCGATGCAGTATCTTTCTTCGATCCATTTCAACAGAATGTGGTCAGCCCACGTCCTATTGACTAATAATCAATATCCTGGTTAAGATACTTATAACGATTTCATAAAAAAAATCGCCATCCGAAGAATTATCAAAGGTATATTTCCCAATTGGATCGTAGTTCTGGAAAGATACGTGTTCAGGGACCAAGGCATAGCAGAAAAAAAGCCATTGTGGAAAAATAACGGCGTTGATAAAATCAAACCCTTGAATATCATCAGTGAGAGGATCTTGTAGGCAAAGATGGTCATGTGGGAGCAGGCTAGCTGAAATGATGTTTTTCCTGAACATATGTCATGCAAGGTCACATGTAACGGCTCAGACGGTTCGGGCCGCTAAAGCTGCAAGTATAGTGCCTATTCCGGCAGCTGGCACTCCGGCCAACGTTGCTATTCCTGCAACAGCACCATATTTGGCAACACCAAGCAGCGTGTTCACAATTGAGTTCTTTATCTGGTCTGTATCATCCAGCCATTCATACAGTTCATCAAGGTACAGGTCTTCATCTCCCACATAATATAGTGGCAGGAAGTTGTCACTCTCTATAAGGTATGTGAACCATTCATTCAGTATTTCCAGGTATATGTCAAAACCATCTAAGATCGAATAGATCGCAGACTCTATCTCTTCATACTGGAGATTACGGGCATCCAGGTCTGTGAGAAGTGAGAGGCCGTATGGTGAAAAACCGAACTTACAAATATACAGTTCGAAATTTGCCTGTAGAAGTCTGTACATCAACATGGGATCAAGCCAGGCCTGTTCATCTTCGTCAAGATCGGCAAGGACCATCTGGATAGTTATGATATCACTGTCGCATGTCGCAAGAAGTTCGATCTCAGTTCCATCTGCCAGAAGATCCGACCCCAATGACGTATATGGTATCCGGACATGATCAGCTTCTATCGTATACACAAAGCCGGCTTCATCAAGAAGCTGGCACAATTCTTCATCTGTTCCAGTTATCCTAATACCCCCAAATTCAGGCCACAGTATTTTATCCTATAGCTTACTGGAAGTTGGTAGTTTTTGTAATAAATCCTTTTCTGAGACTCCTATTGGCTAATTTCATCAAGGTAACTCAATTCTCTTGAATAGATGAGGTTGATATCTCCTCTTCAGATATTCCTTGCGATCTCATTTGCATCATTGATTGCCTTCCACAAGTTAGCCGGTTCTCTCGAATCCCCGATCGAGTATGTCTCTTTGGAAGGACATGCTTTCATCAAATGACGGTAGAAAGAATTGTTCGGCTTACCGGATGTTGCAAAGAGAACAAGGTCCACATCTATTTCGACTTCCTCCACATTTCCCGGTTTGAGTTTCTTTTCGAAAGGATTGTTCACATTTTCAGGAATAAGTGATCTCCAGGGCGTGTATGGAGGTTCTCTGCCTTTGTTTACTTCAATGATGGCCTTGTTCCCGTAAAAGCGTACAACTTCCGATGCATTGTAAGACGTGATGGGTTCTTTCAGGACATCATCCTTTTTACCTGATGGTGAGCCTTTTCCCATCATCATCCACAGCATCTGTGACCTGTTAGCCATCACTGTCCTGGGTATCAGGTCCTTGTTCTTACCGACAACAGTTACATTTAGACCCTTTTCATAGGCCAGGGAATAGCCTACCTCACATCCAAGGATACCGCCACCCACTACCAGAATGTCCTTTACATCATCTGTTAGCTGCATATCATTGTCAAGGAACTCGCGAATTTCCTGATGTGGGATGCTTTCCATCCCTTCAATTTCCGGAATCCTTGTTTCCAGCCCGGTGCAGCAAAAGATAACATTGAACTCATCTTTGATATCATCCGGAGCTACTTCATTATTGAACTCAATTTTCAGGCCTTCATCAGCTAACAGGTCCAGGCGGTATTGGAGATTTTCAAGATAGCGCCTGATGTCATGCTTGATCTTCAGTTTCCCGGCCAGGTGAAGCTGTCCTCCGATATGGTCCGTCTTTTCAAAGAGGGTCACATCATGGCCTCTTTTGTGAGCGGTCATTGCAGCCTCACAACCGGCAGGCCCTGCGCCTATGACAGCTATCCTTTTCACCACATCCGTTTTTGTCAGTTGTTTGCAATCCTCAAAGCCCATATAGGGATTGACGGTACAGCAGGAGTGTCCACCCAGTTTGAGGGATTCAAGACATGCTTCCTGGTCACCGATGCAGTGAACGATCTCCTTTTCTCTTCCTTCTTTTACCTTTCTGGTCCAATAGGGATCGGCCAGAAGTGGTCTTCCAAGCATCACACAGTCTGCCCATCCTTTCTCAAGGACCTTTTCAGCAACTTCAGGTTTACCGAGTTTGCCCACAGCAATAACCTTTGCGTCGATGTTCTCCTTCAGGAAATAGGCTTTCAGCCTGCCTGCAAGCTCTTCAGCATAGATTGCATCATCGAAATAGGCAGGTGGATGTGGCCAGAACCAATTGTCATAGCAGCCTTTGTCCACATCGAAAGCATCCACTCCGGCTTCATAGAGCACTTTGCAGAACTCCAGTCCTTCCTCGATGGTGCGTTCCTTTCCTCGGAACTTTTTCCTGAATACCTCCTTGCCGTAGCTTTCTTCAAGTGCCTGGGTAAGGTCGATCCTGTAGATTATCGGGAAATCATCGCCACATCTTTTTTTAATTTCCTTCACGACATCGATACCGAACTGGAACTTGTTCCTGTATCTGCCGAATCTCCGCCTGTTCCACGGGTCAGAGGTCAGCTGGTCCATAAGGTAACCTTCATGACCATGTATCTGGACACCGTCAAAACCGGAGACCTTCGCATTGACCGCACATTGCCCGAAGCTTTTCACGATCTTGCGTATCTTTCTGTCAGATAGTGGAAGGTGCGGGACCTGCGGGACATAGAAGTTCCTGTTGAACGAAGCCGATCTTAAGATCCTGCCTTTCAAAGCAGGTTCGGGAGAACCAACCCTTCCAAGTCCGGCAGATAGCTGGATGAATATTTTTGAACCATAGGGTCTCACTGCTGCTGTCAGGTCCCTCCATCCTGAAAGGCGTGTCCTTGAGGTGCCATCTATCCGTGGTAAATATGTTGTATCATTGTCCTCGGAAACCGTTGGATCGATACCATAAGAAACCGGGACCAGACCGGTTATCAGGAGGCCTGTACCTCCCTTTGCCCGCTCCCTGAAGTATGCGATCATCTTTTCTGTGGGACGGCCAATGGGATCTGCCATATTGATGTTCCCCATCGGTGCCATGATCACCCTGTTCATCAGATCACATGTACCGATATTACAGGGTTCGAGCAATTTTTCGCAGGCCATCTATTTCACTCTACATATTTCATATACATATCATACAGCGTTCCATCGTGGGATTAACTTCGAGGAAACATGCAAAAAGTAATCTTAACTTTGCTTTAATCCCTATTATATTAATGGTTTTGATAATATCAAAGGCGTTGATTACCGAATATGAGTCGTTATATATAGCGAGATAATCATCTTTTCTTTAGTGAGCTATTTCCGTGAGGTGTTAACGATGGATGTGGATATGGATAAAAAAAAAATAATGGCAGATCTTACCCGGGATGAAAGATATTCCGAAGAACTAAAAAGAAAAGGTGTCAGTAAGAACCTTTATGATGCTAACAGGAATGTAACATGTCCCCAATGCGGAACATCCTTTAACCTGTTCTACTCCAGAGCAAAACTTTGTACCGGTTGTCCGGAATCGGTAAATGGATGTGAGCATGCACGTTGTGTCCATTGCGATGCTGAGTTCCCGCTGAACAATTTTATGTCCGGCATGTCTTCAAGGACAATGTCTAATTACCTCGGTTCTGTTGTAAAACGCTATCAAGATACGTTTGGATATAGTCAGTGGGAATGAGATCTCATTTCCACGTATTGTCAACGGGCGGATCTTTCCGGCAGAGATCCTATTCGGGGTGTGCTGTCACAACATATTACTTTTTGTATCCGGTAAAACAACATCAAAAAGCAAAAACCAGAAAAATAAGTATGTTTTTATAATATAATGCCATTTTTTTCAACTACTGATCGGTTTGCTATATGGCGGTGTTGCAATTACCTTTAACTTATATTCGGAATTCCTTATCATTTCCGGGGTCCTTCTCATTCTAATGGCGCTCTATATCCGCCAGTTTAAGGGGCGGGGATATATCTCTTATTTTTCAATGCTTTTGGTTTCAATTGCTATCTATTCTATATTCTATGCGATGGAAATATCTTCAACGAGCATAGAAACCTCGCTTTTATTCTATAAGCTCCAGTATGTTGGTATATCCGTATTGCCTGTATTCCTGTTCCTGTTCTCCGTTACTTATACCAGAGGAAAACAATGGCTGACACCTGCCCGGTCTGCTTTGATCTTCACAGTTCCGGCGATAACGTTACTGATGGTAGTCACCATTGAAATGCATAACCTGTTCCACAAAGTGACCTACATCAATGATATCGGTACATTTTCAGGTCTGAATTTTGAACCTGGTATCTACTACTGGTTCAACCAGCTCTATTCGTTTATACTGGTTCTTTCCAGTATAGCGCTTTTCTTCAAGATGTGGCTGCAAAACAGGTCCTTCTTCGGGATACATCTGATGATCCTGATAGTCTGTACTTTGATCCCATTCCTTGTGTATCTGCTTTACTTAGGAGGATACTTCCCGAAAGGCTTTGATCCCATTCCTTTTGCTTTTATCTTAAGTTCTATTCTTATCTATATCGGAATGTTCCGCTACAGGCTGTTCGGTATAACACCTCTTGCCAGAAGTTCCCTGTTCGGCAATCTCCCTTCCGGGCTCATAGTCCTTGACAGGAAAGACAGGATAATTGATATAAATCGTTCTGCTGAACAGGATCTGGGAATTTCTGAGAGCTATGTTGGCAAACCTTTTTCAGAGATATTTGACTCCTGGCCTGAGCTATCCCGCCTTGAAATAAATGGTTCTGTATCCTTGAAAAGAGAGTTGAGAAGGTCTGATCCGGATAGGATCTCCTGGTTTGCTGCTAATGTCCTGCCTCTGTATGATGAGCATGAAGAGGTTCATGGAAGAATGATCATTCTGGAGGATATTACAGACCGGAAACTTACGGAGGAAGTATTGTCCATCCAGCATGATCTTTCAACAGAAGTTGGGAAATGTTCTGATCTTGAAAGCACCTTAGGGGTTCTTATGGAACATCTGTTGAAGTTCGATGTGATAGATTCAGGCGGCATCTATCTTATAAATAATGCAGGGGATCTGAACCTGATAAAACATAAAGGCCTCTCTTCAAAATTCATAGCAGAATGCAGCTATTACGACCATGATTCATTCCATGCGGGCCTTGTCCGGGAAGGCAAATCTATCTATAGATATCATTCAGATACGCTTGCAGAGAACATAAGATCAGAAGGGATAAGATCATTGACCGCGATACCGATACATTTTGAAGGTACTCCGATCGCATGTATGAACCTTTCATCTCATACTTTTGACGAAATTCCTGCCCAAACGATGAGCGGTCTTGAAAGTATTGCATCCTTTGCAGGTGAATATATCACAAGAGCAAGGATGCAGACTATAATGAGCAGGCAGAAGACCGATCTGGAGAACCTGTTCAATTCAATGGAAGATCTCTTTTTCGTTGTTGATGAATCCGGAAGCATCCTTTCTACGAACAAAGCTGCAAGGTCAATGCTGGGATACAGCGAAGAGGAACTGAACTCTATGAGAGTTACCGACATCCATCCAGTAGAGCATAAGGAAAAGGTCATATCGGTTTTAGGTGAATTGCTTTGCGGATATGTTGATTCATGCTCGATACCCCTTGTTCGTAAGGACGGGGGTCAGATGCCGGTTGAGACCCGGTTCACCATAGGTGAATGGAACGGAAAGAAAGTAATGTTTGGGATCTCAAGGGATATGACGGAACGTGAAATATATGAAAAGGAGATCCTTGAGGCCAAGAACAGGGCCGAAGAGGCCAGTCGTATTAAATCCGAGTTCCTTGCGAACATGAGCCATGAACTTCGTACACCTTTGAATTCCATAATCGGTTTTTCCCAGTTACTTAGCAGTAATCCTTTTGGCAACATGACAGAAAAGGAAACGAGATATTCAGAGAATATTATGACAAGCGGTCAGCACCTGCTGGACCTTATCAATGATATTCTTGACATCTCAAAGGTCGAAAGCGGAAAAATGCAACTTGAATATGAAAAGTTCAGTTCAGCTAACTTTTTCTCTGAGATTGAAATTATGGTCAAGCACCTGGCAGATAAGAAGAACATCGAGATCCATGATCAGGCTTGTTCAGAGAACTTCGAAATGTATGCTGACAGATTAAGAATGAAGCAAATAATGTACAATCTGTTGAGCAATTCCCTGAAATTCACTCCTGAGAACGGTTGGATATAGATCAATATCGCTGAGAATGACAGCATGTTCGAGATATCCGTATCGGATAACGGTATCGGCATCCCAGAGGATAAGCAGGAGCTGATATTTGAGACCTTCAGACAGGCGGATTCGTCCACCTCGAAGGAATATGGTGGCACGGGTCTGGGATTGGCCCTGGTTAGGAAATACGTTGAGATGCATGGCGGTAGCATCCGGGTTGACAGTGAGGTCGGGTCAGGCAGCACCTTCACTTTTACTATCCCCTCAGGTTCTGATCAACATTGATCGGCAAGGTTAATTCGTTTTCTATCAGTTTGTTCTTAAGCAACTGATCTCGGTTCGGCATGAACGGGTCGGTCAATGGCTGACAGCAAATGCATAAATAATATATGCTTTAATTTTCAATTTTAATTTAGGGAGTTTATTAGTGTATCAATACCGTTCAGGCTTCTGAATACGTAGGCTTGATCTGGATAGGGAGGATGGCACTCATTACAGGAGTGGGAACAAATGGAGTTGATACCTTATTTACATGTTATCGTCGGGATCCTGGTCTTTATTGTAGGATTCCTTTTCCATTGGTTGGGTCAGTTCATCTCGGTATTGAACTGGGATTATGCGACAAAGATAGGACTTCAGGAAAAGAAGCTGCTTCCGGAGTTCAAAGTGTAGGACTGTGGTGTGAAAGCATGTTCAAATAATCACACTTGTGCAAATAAAGATAAATATTAATCTCTCTGTTATACAAGATAAAAGTCTTGACTGTCACGACAGTACATGTCCATCTCAAGCTTGATACGCTGAATCAGATCACAGCAATGAGCAGCAATTAATTCTAATATTCAATATTTAATTCCTGAATATTTGTACAAATGTATTAATGAAGGTAAATCCCACAAATGCAACGACTGCCAAATGTATTACAAGATCCAAGAAAGTCAGGACTAGCCATGAGAAAAAATCACCCACAATTCCCTGCACAAACAGAATTGGATTACCAATAAAGCCATAACCTGATTCGCTTGCATATTCGGCAAACACTTGGAGATAAATCTGTTTCGTAGTTGGTACGAGAAGTCCAATGAAACTAATTAAGAAACCAATGACAATGGCTGGATTTTCAATTAATTCTCCGAAACTTACCATGCTAAGCCTCAAGCTTCAACAAAGTAAAGGTGCTGGCGATCAGGACATTACATATACAATTCGATCTTCATTTTCTGGATCAGATCACAACACTATCTCGAAGCTAAACCGAAGTATTTCTTCAAGAGCTTGTAGAATTCATCGGTGGTCATGCTATCATGCATGAAGGGTTTGAGTTCTGTGACGATTGCCTGGATGAATTCTTCTTCGGAGATGGTGTCGGTGACTTCTGCACCGACTACTGCTGAAGTAACTGACTGAGATCCATCTGAGTATGATTTGATGTGTTCCAGGGCATCGCTGGCAATGTCATGATAGTCCTGGTTTTGCATTTAGAGCAGGTTGTTTTGACATACCTGCTCGTCACTCGAACAGCCTGAGGAAGTGTTCTTGGTCGAGGGGTTCTTTCCGATATGTGCATATCTCGATGTTTTCATACGTAACTGTGTGATACTTGTAAGCCTCTACATCAGCTTTTGACACAAAGTATTCGGAGTATAGTTCTGAACTTGTATCCTCCTCTGCGACAGTCATGAAAGCATCCGCTTTTGTGTCATACATGGCTGCCATATCGAGAAGATGTACTGCATCTTCTTCAGTAGGGATGGTGAAAACCATGGTTTTGTAAGTTGCGTATCTACTATTGACTTCCAGAGTTTCATCGCGAATATCAACAGATACTACATTGTATCCGGCACTCCTAAGATCACCTGCCATGGATGCGTATACTTCCTCTTCGGTCTGTTGTTTGTTCTCCGCTCGAAGTTTATCGAAATAACCACATCTCTTCAATTGGATCTGTGTGTCGCTATAGTACATTTTAGAGGTACTAATATCTTCATCTACAAGGTACACGATATTTGTAGCAAATTCTCCCCCCGGGAGGACATCTACAGACTGGTGTGCAATTTCATCGGCATAGGTTGCACTATCATGAGTGTAGGCAACGCTATTTCCAACAAATGTCCAATCGTCCGGATTGGTCGAGATTGTGGCATCGCCAGTATTCTGGATGTACAGGGTTACAATTGCATATTTGTATCCAATTGGCGCATAAAAATCGTTACCAATACGATCAGTAGATTCCCATTCCCAATCGTATTCACAAATGTTTGTAGGTTCAGTGTCTGATGCACTTTCTTCTGTAGGATCATTTCCGGCGACATCTGTGCAACCAATTGCAGTCATTGATGCCAAAATTATAAGAAGTGTAATTAATTTGTAAAATTCTTTCATGTACTTTCCCCTTTTAATTTAAAATATTGTCATCCAGTTGTTTTATGCGTCCACAAAATATAGATGTTGCCTGTCAGGACAGTACATGTCCATCTCAAGCTTGATACGCTGGATCAAATCATAGCAATAGGCAGAATGCTAGGAGCGATAAACCGTTTACTTTCAATGCTCATGTAGGAGAGGTTGGAAATATGGGGACAAAGTGTTTCTGTTAATGAATGATGGAAGTATTGTGTTCAAATAAAAAAAGAGAAAAAAAGGAAGTTCAGATCTTAAGCTTCATAGAAGCGTATCTGAACCAATTTGGATTTGTAGGTGTCATACTGCCAGAAGTACAGTGGATTTGGATATAGGTCAGAATCATAATCATGTAGTTCTGACAGATAGTCGAACACCCACACATTATCCTGATTTGATAGCATACCAATTGCATCCGGTTCTTCCTGCCCGCTTACGTAGAACATATCTGTAGCATCTTCCCATTGTGCTTTCTTGGATTTAGAAACGCTTACGGATCCGATATCAAAGTAGTAAGTGTCGTTAGCCTGAACCCAGCCTGTGATGTTTACCTCAGAACCAGGTTTAGCCTTGGAGGCAATGTACACATTGTATTTTCCGGGTGCCAGCTGGAAGGCACATGTGCCGTCATCAAATGCATTTCCGTCGAGGATAGTAAACTCTTCTCCCTGTGTTACATTTATTCTAATGCCAGGTACTACGGTTGGAACACCCTCATCCCAGACAGTAATACTAAAATTACGAGTTGTCTCAGGAACGAACATTGTGTTTCCGTTATCGTAGCCGCCACCATTGCCATTCCAGTCAACATCTTTTCCGATGATGTTCAGAGTGTCGTGAGGACCATTGAAATCTGTTCCGGGCTTGGCTGCCTGTGCCGATACTGCTAGCCCTGCAATGATAAGCACGGCTAAAAACCCTATTGTAATCTTTCTTGTATTCATTAAGTACCCACCTCAGATATAATGAGATATGTTAATTTTGTTATGAACAAAAATATATATTTGGCGGCATATAAATAGTGAATTTTGAACATGAGTCGCAGCTACCTATATATATTTCCCGGAACATCGAATGATGCGGATTTGTGCTATTCAAAAACGAATGTTGTTAGGAATTTACAGAACACAAATGCTGCTTATATGGGCATATTTATTAATCAAAAAAGGAAATGAATCAACAAAATGTTGATCCTCGGATTTATCCAAATAATTCCTTGTGTTCATATCCAAATTTTTAAATTTTTCAACGAACTAGTGTATATTGTATAATAGTCTATTTTCATAACCCCCACAATAAAGCGAAGTTATCAGACAAACTCCATAATATAATAGCGCATTTATATTTTAATATTTATATATTATTTTTGAAGTGTAATATTGAGCATCAATATATATAGAAAATGCACTTTCTATTACATGGGGGTATATAACAATGGGCGTACCAGATAACAAGGAAATAATACTAACCTCTAGCTCGTATCAGCAAAAAGAAGAGAAGATCTCATCTATCCAGCCGGAACCGATACCGAGTCCTGAACCGGAACCTGAACCTGCACCAGAGCCGATCCCGTATCCCGAACCGACCAAAAAGCCACGGGATAAGAAGGATTGACCCGAGTGGATGGAATGTTGTGAACCTCTCTGCTCAAAAATTTGATATCTTTATCATTGGACCATTTTTCAATTGAAAGCATCGTCTTTCATTATCGATTGGAAGAGCAGAGATAACAGGAGCGATAACCATGATCACAAGGGTCTATATTTCACATTGCGAGAAGGATACGGCTTTAGCCCGGGAACTGGAACAGGCTTTATGGGCTGTGGACCTGGAAAGCTTTTCCTCTGTGCTCAAAAAGACCGAGTCTCTTTCCGAATCAGAACTGATCAGCTTTGGCGTTCGCCATTCGGATTGCATGATCGTGATCCTGACAATGGATGGGATCCTATCACCAAAGGTGAACGAAGAGATAGGTCTTGCAGTTGGTACCGATCAGCTGGTGATCCCTCTGCTTGAATATGGGGAGAAATTGCCGTCTCTGATAAGTCACCTTCCTGCAATTGGTTTTTCCAGGGATACGTTTGAAGATGCATTGGGGGTTGTGATAAAGGACATCCGCCAGCTTACCAAACTGGACTGGCTGAAGATAAGGTGTCCTCACTGCGGGGAGGAAATGACACAGTACATAACGCCTCAGGAAGATGTTGACAGGGTCCTTCTGGAAGGTAACGACCTGAAGACCATGTGCAGTTACTGCGAAAAGACAATATCCCTGGATCCGAGGACATTCAGGCCACGTTCTACGGAATGATCCTGTATGGACCATCAGGAAGTATTTTGCTCTGTACTGGCTATAAATGATTCAGATCAGACGATATCCCAGGTTTGAAAGCTCCACGATAAGGATGATAAGCGTAAAATTTCCCACGAACAATGGAAATATCATTTTCCTGAACGGGAATCTTACAATAGCAAGTGCTATTGCTATCACATCACTTGGAAGGGGTGTGAGGGAATAAAGGAATATCATCAGCATGGTCTTCCTGTCATCGACCTTTTCCATCCATTTTGTTAACCTGTGGATGCCATCAGCATATTTTCCCCTGATGCACTGTCTTCCTTTCGTACCAAGATAATAGAAAACAAGGTCTCCGAAAGTCAGACCTATGCTTGCGAACAATGCGATCCAGACAGAATTAGCTCCTCCGATCGATAACGCTATCAAAGCCGTGTAGAATGTTGTGGAGGTAAACGTGGAGACCCCTCCTATCATCGCCAGCAGGAAGACAAAAATGTAGACGTTATGCACTCCCAGTCTTTCAACTATCTCTGCCGGAGGGTGGTAGAAAAGCAGAACCGACCATGAAACGATGAACAGAACCATCATCCCGATAATCTGCATGTTCCTTTTCTCATCATAGTGAGGGCATATCCCTGTATGCGTATCATCTGTTCTTAAGTTATCCATGGTCTCATTATTTTCCTTTATTTGCTCCGATATAGGTTTGAAAAGTAATGGTTTAAGGCTTTTTCCTTCATTCTTCTACAAACATGTCTGATGTTCTCTATTTTTCAGGAAATATGTGCTCTATGGTTCCCGTTTTGTCTTACGTTCCATTTCCCTCCAAAAATTCAAATAGATTGCAGGCTCTTTTCTTATTATGAGCTCGATTCATGAAGATCTGGTCCGTTCGCTCGATTCCAAACAGGTAGCTTATGTTGATCTGGAACTTCCGGACCCGACCAACGGGGAATATCTTCTTGGGGTCTTTCATCTGGTTCCCGGGGGAGATCTGAATATATTGCAGGCCGCCGCTGAGATCGCAGCGGAATCATCTACAGGTACGAACTTCAAAGTTAATACTGAGACCAAGTTCTCTAAGACAATGAACGCTCTGGTCTATCAGCTTGACCTGGAAAGGAACCTTATATGGGTTGCCTATCCATGGAGGCTTTTTGACAGGGGAGGAAATGTACAGAACATCCTGACATACATTGTCGGTAATATTTTGGGAATGAAGGAGATCTCAGCATTGAAACTGCTGGACGTCTGGTTCCCACCTGCCATGCTCGAGCAGTATGACGGCCCGGGATTCACTGTCGATGACATGAGGGAATACCTTGGCGTCTATGACAGGCCGATCCTTGGTACCATCGTGAAGCCAAAGATGGGGCTCACTTCTGCAGAGTACGCTGAGGTCTGCTATGATTTCTGGGTAGGCGGAGGTGACTTCGTCAAGAACGACGAGCCTCAGGCAAACCAGGACTTCTGTCCGTATGACAAGATGGTAATGCATGTAAAAGAGGCCATGGACAAGGCGGTCAAGGAGACCGGCCAGAAGAAGGTTCATTCTTTCAATGTCTCAGCTGCTGACTTTGACACCATGATCGAAAGGTGTGAGATGATCGTAAATGCCGGCTTTGAGCCCGGAAGCTATGCATTCCTTATTGATGGTATCACTGCCGGCTGGATGGCGGTCCAGACCATCAGGAGACGATACCCCAACGTGTTCCTGCACTTCCACAGGGCAGCCCACGGGGCTTTCACAAGACCTGAGAACCCCATTGGATTCTCAGTACTGGTCCTGTCCAAGTTCGCACGCCTTGCCGGTGCTTCAGGTATCCACACTGGTACAGCAGGTGTCGGTAAGATGAAAGGAACGCCTGAAGAAGATGTAGTTGCAGCACACGGTATTCAGTATCTCAGTTCCACAGGCCACTTCTTCGAACAGTCATGGACGAAGATCATGGACAACGATAAGGATGCAATAAATCTTGTACATGAGGACACTGCTCACCATGTGATCCTGGAAGATGACAGCTGGAGAGGCATGAAGAAGTGCTGTCCGATCGTATCAGGAGGTCTGAATCCTGTGAGGCTTAAGCCTTTCATCGATGTAATGGGCAATGTGGACTTCATCACGACCATGGGCTCAGGTGTCCACGCACATCCGGAAGGGACTCAGGCAGGAGCAAGAGCACTTGTCCAGGCATGTGAGGCTTACCTCAAGGGTGTGGACATTGCAGAATATGCAAAAGACCACAAGGAACTGGCACAGGCCATTGAGTTCTTCCCTAAGGTCTGAACTTTAATGAGTTCTATTTAAAGGACCTAACAATACTATACAAGGCTGATCGTCCTGGTAATTGTTTACGATCAGTCTCTGTAAACACTCTTTTTACTTTATTTTGATCTTTGATATCTGTAAGATATTCTCTATCCTGAAGCTGTAGTAGTGGATCAGAACCTTCGAAGAATGTACCAGAAGAATTATTATATTCAGGCACATAAACTCAAATATCAAATAAATTCGGGGGTTTATTATGAAACAAGAAGCAAAAGTGATCCTTACGCTTCTTCTGATCGGTCTGGTAGCTGTTTTTGCTTCAGGTTGTGTGGACGAGGAACCTGTTGCTGATGATACTATGGATGAAGCAGATACTTCCGGGACTGAAGAAGATGAGGTAGAAGATGTAGATATTACCGACGAAGAAGAAATGACACAAGATGATCATATGGATGATGCCGGTGAGTATGATCCTGTGATTGATCCTGAAAATTTCGTTGAAGTTATTGATAATCCATATTTCCCGCTGATCCCTGGAACTACCTTCATCTATGAAGGGGAGAACGAAGACGGTGAACTCGAAAGGAACGAGGTCTATGTTACCGACGATACAAGAGTTGTCATGGGTGTGACCACCACCGTTGTTCATGACAGGGTATGGGAGGATGGTGAACTGATAGAAGAGACATTCGACTGGTATGCTCAGGACAAGGATGGTAATGTCTGGTATTTCGGTGAGGATTCAAAGGAATATGAGGATGGCGAATTCGTTAGTGATGAAGGTACCTGGGAGGCAGGTATCGACGATGCAAAGCCTGGAATTGTCATGAAGATGGAACCTGTGGTTGGTGACATCTATCGTCAGGAATACCTTGTCGGCGAAGCCGAGGATATGGCAGAGGTCGTAAGCCTTACCGAAACCGTTACCGTTGAATACGGTACTTTTGAGAATTGCCTGGTAACTAAGGAATGGACACCTCTTGAACCTGGTGTCGAGGAGCAGAAGTACTATGCCAAAGGTGTAGGACAGCTTCTGGAAGAGGTTACATTAGGCGGATCAGGCCAGCTTGAGCTGATCGATATTACAACTGAAATGTGATAAGGGTTCAGAAAGTCGAAAACTCGGTGAAAGCAACTCGAAAAATAGCCTGTTGCTTTCTTTTTTAATTTTATTCATGGAGGGAATTCACCAATGCCTTTTGAACCGGATAATCTAATAGTGCTGCTCTCAAGCTTGATGGCACTGCTTCTGTTTGTGATAGCTCTTCTTGCCTACATGAGGGAACGCAGGAGAAAACTACTGTTGGTTACCGGAGCCTTTTTCTTCTATTTCCTGATGGGGTTCCTGGATGCTACTGAAGCACTTTTCCCGAATTACGGGGAACTTCTGGAACTGTTAGCCAGTTCTTTTAACTTCATTGTATTGCTGCTGTTCTCAATTGCCTTACTGACAAAAGAGTAAATTACCATGGATCTTGAGCTGGATACAAGGAAAAGGATCTATGAACTGATCCGCAGATCTCCCGGAATTCATTTAAGGGAGCTTGAAAGGCGACTGGATATGGTGATGGGAAGCCTTCAATATCATTTGCATTATCTTGAAAAGAATGATTTCATACGCTCTTCTGTTGATGGTGAATATGTACGATATTTCGTGAAGGACAGGAAACTGGGAGAAAAGGACCGGAAGATATTGTCTGTTTTACGAAGGAAAGGATGCCTTCATATCCTCATCAATCTGCTTCAGAAATCCGGTATGAACAATAAGGATCTGGCTGGAGCGATTGGATTATCTCCTTCAACTACCTCATGGCATCTTAATAAGTTATTGAACGAGGGGATTATTGAGAGAACAAATGCAGGACGTTCAAGTAATTTCAATATCAGAGACCCCGAAATTGTTGCAGGACTGATCATTTATTACAAAGAGAGCTTTCTTGATGGTCTTCTGGATAACTTTACCGAGATGTGGGATCTGAGGAAGCAGGAGAAGTGAAAATATTTTTGATGCTGAATTGTTTTGTTTGACTACCAAATCAGAAATTAAATCTAAATCTTAAAAAAGGGAGGTATGATCTTACTCATACCTCAAGGCGTCCACAGGTTTCATCTTTGATGCATTGTATGCAGGTACCACTCCTGATATAATACCTACAAAAATAGCGATGGAGATGCCGATAGCCACCAATTCAAGGGATAGGGTTGATCCCATCGAGGAACGCATTATTGACAGTCCAAGGCCAGGCAACATCGCTGTCAATAGAAGGCTTAGAAGAATGCCAAGTACGCCACCTACAAGCCCCACCATGGCAGAGTTGAACAGGAATATCATCATAATATCTCTGTTCTTTGCCCCTATGGCTTTCATGGTTCCAATGTCCTTTGTCCTTTCCATCACTGATGTGAACATTGTGTTTGCGATCCCTACTGATCCAACTACAAGAGAAACACCTGCTATGGCAGCAAGGAAAAGACTCATTGAGTCCATCATCTCAGTTGCACTTTCTAATTGGGATTCCGGGTCGGAAACACTGAAGTCCCTGTCATTTTCCGTAACATGTCTTGAGATCATGAGCCTTTCTTCTATATCCTTTCGGACAGTATCAACGTTATCGATATCATCAACCTTTACAATGATAGAATCAAAGACATCATCTTCAGCATCTTCAATAATATTAACTGCTGCATCGATAGGCATGATGATACCGTTATCATTATCCCCGGATTCCAGAATTCCTACTACTCTTACGGATTTCTCATTGATGGTGATAACCTGGTTGAGACTTATGGGCTGGTCGAACATTTCATTGGCGATCCTGTCTCCTATGACAGCAACATAGTTATCTGAAGCTTCAAGCAATCTTCCGGAGGCAGCAGTATAGGATGTGGCATACTGCCAAACCTGCGGGTCAACGCCAGTAATGGAAAGACTTGCCGATTCTCCCAGATAATATACATCTTCATTACCTGATATCTGGCCATACATATAGTCAATATCTTTGACCAGCCGGAGGGCCATAACATCCTTATCTGTCAATTCGGTATCTTCTGTTGAGGAACCTCCCCAGTCACCCCCCGGCCCTTGTCCCGGTCCCATTGCTGATGAAGCCCTTGTATATCCGGCGGTGATAGTGAGAGATGTCATGTCCATGTCCGCGAACCTGCTTTCCATATCTTCCTCCATGCTATCACTAAGTGCCATTATGGTGACCACAGACCCGACACCTATCACAATACCTATTATTGTGAGCCAGCTCCTGATCTTGCTGTGAAAAAGAATATTGGCAGCAAGTTTAAGATATATCCTGTACCTCATTGTCCCTTTCCTTCGAAGTTTTTATTTTCCTGTAATAGTATGCTCCGCCAACTACAACTCCAATCACCAGCAGATACATCAGATAAGTGGTTATGGAACTATTGTTTCTCGCACCAGGGCCGGCAGTGGTCAGATCTGCTGTAGTGGATGTAAGTTCAATAGGAACACTCTTTTCAACTGAGACCCTTTGTCCGGTTGAATCCGTATATTCTATTAGAACTTCGAGTTCGTTCCGGGAAGATTGTGACTCACTCAGCGCTTCCATTTCTTCAGTATCCATTTCATCCATGTCCATGTACGATCTTTCACTATTGCCGGAATCAGGGCCCATAGCATTGTTGATAATACTAAACGATGTGATGGTATAGTCACCTTTGTCGAGGTTACCTACTATGGATTCAGAGCTACCACTTGCTTTGAAGTTCTCCTGTTCAGGAATGGAAACTTTTACAGAATATGCTTCATTGTTTCCGATATTGGCTATTGAAAGGGATACTTCTCCCGTATTTCCTTCGGAGAATGCAACATCAAAATCAGTGCCTCCTCCAACGAATATTCCGGCTTTTGTGTTGATCGCATTTACATTGGAATCATAGTCCTCGAATTCCAGATCAATGTCAAGCTGGTAAAGGCCCGGGTCAGCATTCACATCGGCGATCACTGAATATGCAACTGTAGCTGATTCTCCGGTGTCAAGATATGAGATGAATTTGGTGTTGTCAGAATAAACCGGAAGGATAACCCCGTTTGGCTCGTTCCATGAGATGGCCATGTTCTTGAGAGGAGAACTTCCTGTGTTCATTACTGTGAATTCAAGTGTTTCCTCTACTGCACGATCGATGATCGCTTTATTAATTACTACCTGGGCGTATTCCTTTCCACGTACCTCAAGATCAACTGTTGTGGTTTTAGTTGCACTGTTTCCTTCGTTGACCGTTATGTCGAGATCATAGGTGCCTTCTGAAGCATTGGGGTCAACATTAAGTGTGAACCTGAGGATCGCTGCATCATCTTCGTCCTGACGTGCATCGAGGAATGAGATGGTTTTGCTCAATGGTTCATCGGATACCTGCAAAAACGGATATTCAGGTTCAATTTCAACCTTTACATCGGAAAGATCTTCGTTCCCGATGTTCTGTACACTTACTGTCAGTTCGACGGTTTCACCGGGTCTTGCAGGGTTCGGGCTCTGGCTCATTATGTCCACACTGACACCAGGTGCACTGGTATAAGTTGCTGCAGATGCAGTAGCGATCGGTAATGCCAATAGCATCAATAATATGAGAATACTTTTCAATTTTTTCATTCCAATCCTTTCTCCTTAATTTCTATTTTCTCGATCATTCCATCTCTGATGTAGATGATCTTTTCAGCGTATTTTACGAGTTCATTGTCATGAGTAACGATGATAATCGTCTTGTTCTCGTCTTCATGTAATTCGTTCAAAAATTCCAGTATGTAATCTCCGGTCTTGCTGTCCAGGGCGCCGGTAGGTTCGTCTGCCAGAAGAATTTCCGGGTTGAATGCAAGCGATCTTGCGATGGCAACTCTCTGTCTTTGTCCTCCTGAGAGCTGGGAAGGCAAATGCTGCATTTTGTCACTAAGTCCCACTATCTTGAGCAATTCCCTGGCACGGTTCTCAGCAACATCCGGGTCCTCTTCCTGGAATTCCAGTGGCAGCATCACATTTTCCATGGAATTGAGCGTGGGGATAAGGTTAAACTGTTGAAAAATGAATCCAATTGTCCTTCCTCTGATCTGTGCCAGCTCGGATTCTCCAAGGTGGGAAATATTCTTCCCGTTCAGGCTGACACTTCCTTTTGTCGGAGTATCCAGACATCCTATCTGGTTCATCAGGGTACTTTTACCGCTTCCACTTGGTCCGAGTATGACCACGAATTCGCCTTTCCTGATGTGCAGGTCAACTCCTTTTAGTGCTGCAAACTCAATTTCACCCATCTGGTAGATCTTCCAGACATCATTCAGATCTATAAGAGGTGTTTCATTCTCGTTCATCTTTGTTGAAACCTCGTGAATCAATTATCTGATTTTTATTGTTCTGACTGTAATCTGCTCTTTCACGTAACTCCTCTCAAGGCGGCTTTGAATGAGTTATGTGGGGTTCTATCATCTCACTGGTCGGTCTTTAGGTGATAATTGCTCTAACCTTGAGAGGGGGCGTGATAGCAATCCTTCGATTAGTTGTTTTGAATATAAGCATACTTAATTTTTAAAGAAAAAATATGGTCATAAAGTTAAAATGAAGCTTTTTAATGCTTAATTATTCTTAAAAATGCATTATAGTATGTATGAATTAAAATTCAAGACAAAATAATTGCAAATTTGGAATAATGTGCAATAAATATCTTTTTTTTATTGATGCTGCAAAAATGATTATTAAAATAAAGTCTGGACTTATGAACTTCGCCGGGATTCATCCTGTAGGATCTAAAGTGTGGTCCGGCTCAACGGACTTCGAATATTTGGAATGAACAAAAAAAGGTTAGGTTGTAGATCAGGAATAATTTTTCGATCTTATTTTCTATCTTTCAGTATGATGACGTTTCCACGTCCCTTCCTGAACTTTTCCACATAACCTTTGGCCTCAAGTTCCGATAACATCAGGCTTACCTTCCCTTCTGAGTATCTGATCTTGCTTCTAAGGTCTTTTTGTGTGATCCTTCCTCCGTTCGCGATTATTATATCAAGGACTTCCTGGAGGTCGGATGGGAATTCTTCATTTTCTTCTTCTGGTTTAAAAACTACTTCTGTCTTATATGTGACTTGATCAGTTCTTTTTTTCTTGTGTACAAAGGAATATGTACCGATCACTGCTAATGCAAGTACTATGAATATGATTGAAAATGTGCCGACAGCTGATTGGCTGTTTGCTTCAGTACTTTTTGGGTTTTCCTCAATAGGGGCAATTTCAGCAAGGTCTTCTTCAGTTATCAGCCCTTCAGAGTATGCAGGGTAAAGCAGGAGATCAATGACATAGTTACCAGCGTCTGTGATGACAATATCCTCTTCTGCGAAGTAGATGAGGGTTTCATTCTGGTAATATTCAGCTGTAATGGTGTAGATGCCAGGATTGAGGTCAAACGAATATGTTCCGTATTTTGCTACAACGGATTGTGACGGTGTTGAATTTACTGCAATTATAGTGTTTTCCAGAGGTTCAAATGTGTTCCACTCATATGTTGCTCCGTGAACGGTAGCTGAGCTGTTTGCAGCTGCCATTGCTGTTGGCAGTATGCTGAGCAGGATAAAAAGGAACAATATTGAATTTCTGGTCTTCATGTTAACAGCCGTTGCAATCAGATCTTACCTAATGTGGTCATCCATTGACCCTGTTCAGTCTGTCCGTCCAACGTGGTAACGTTGTAGGTTCCATTTCCGGACATCATTACTTCTCCCTGGCCGGATGAAGTAAATGCTATGTTACTTCCTTTTACCATAACCATCACACCGGTACCGGATATGTCTGCATATCCGTTAAAATTAGTGTACAGGGACACATTTTGCCCTTCATGAAGGATATTTGATATTTCGTGATCAGCAGTTATATTCGCTTTGATGTCGCCATTGAGATCGGATATAGCTACAGTTCCATCTTCGGCGTACAAGCTAATATCAAGATCACCAGCAAAGACTGCCGTACCGTTCCCATTGGCAGATATATTATCCGTCATGTCAAGCTTTACAGATCCAGGGGTTATGATCTTCAGTTCTTCAAATATTTCTTTAAGTATCCTGTTAGCTTCGTCCAATTCCTGCAAGGACTGCGTAAGGTAGTACCGTTTATTGATCTGGGTTACAGGCTTCGTTTCATATGCCAGTTGTTGCTTCTCTCTTGCCCTTTCTATGGCCTGTACATAACTTTCAAGAAGGGATCTGAGCTTTTCAACGTCTTTGCCATTTGCTTCCAGGTCATTTATACCAGCTTCGATCTGAAGAGCTGTGATCTCTGATCTTGTGATCATGTCGTCTATGAATTTTTCAGGATCCTTCCTATGAGGTGGGATCTCGTCTGTGGGAGGTAAGCTATCATTTTCAGGATGGAATTCAAACCTGTCATTAAGCCCTAAGAATTTCAGAGGTGAATCCATAAGGTTGTTCCAGGGAGTAATGTTCTTTTCCTGATGTTCCATAGTTCTCTGATCGACACATCCTGATACAAAGAGTGAGAGTATAAAGAGTGCAATTACTGCTAAATATGTTGTTCTTTTCATATTCATTAGATCTCCTTATGCTGGATGTTTTGTCGATAACCTGTGAATACGATGAATTTCTTACAATAGATATATTTTTATTGATAGGACAACGGAGTTTGTATCACCTGTTATCAGCTACCTGTTGTTGACGTAAATATATATGCATACTTTACATGGGCTATATAAGATGACTTTATAATGCTTTATTATTGTTCTAAGATCAAAATCAGTGATATTTCTCTTTTAAAAATCATATTAATAACAAAATTCAATCTCATTTTTAATATTAGTTTCATATATTCTCTTTTAGTAAAGGATCTTTGCTGATCTAAGCATAATAATGTCTATCTTCGAGTTGGATAACAATTGTGGGTATATGCTCTAAATGTTAATTATGCTCAAATATTATTTATTTCGATAAATTAGTTTAATTTAAGCAATAAAAAGTCTTAAAATGCTTCATTTAATCTTTAGGGTTATTTTATCTGTCAAATACTTAAAGTATGCTTATATTCAACCCGATTCATGTCGCAATTGTAAGCAACCAGTGGCATACTGGTGCTTCAGGAGCGATATCATGACAAAAAAACTGCTGAAATTATTATCCTGTCTTGCAGTCATATTAATGGTGGCATGCATTCTGCCATCTGGTGCATTTGCTGCAGAAAATAGCCAGCTTGACAAAGGATACATGAAATTTGGAAAGATGAACAGATTTGCAGATTCCGGAATGGATCACTCTAATATTAGAGACAATTTCCTGGACGAGATGCCAGAATTCGAGACCGATGAAGGGAAGTTCGAGTATCTTCTGGACAAAATGTCTGAATTGATCGATGAACAGATCGAAAGGCTCGAATCAATGGATCTTGACGAGATCGACAATGAGCACATCACTGCGGAGTTTATTGAGGACCGTCTCGAATCTCTCTATGATGTAAAAGAAGAGCTTGAAAATGCAGGATCTCTGGAGGATCTTGAGGGAATAAGAGAGAGTCTTTAGGAAATGAGGAGACCAAATTCCCCAATGGAGCTTCAGGAGGATGAGTAATAGCCGGCAAGTTTGAAAAAGGGAAACGATCCCTTTTCTTTTTTCGGCAAGATCCTGTCTGTTCGATCAAGTTTTGCTGATCATGTTGTTCTCATGGAAGTTGTTTATGATACTGACAGTTGAAGAGACCATATTTATGGTTTTAGGATTCCTGTTTTTTGTTGCTATTGTACTTTTTATAGTCTTTACTTGCAAGGAAGATTCCTTTAATAAAGCTCAATAATGAATTTTATCAATTTTTCCTTTTTCTTAATCAATGTTGCAGTATTTGCCGCAATGCTAACTACAATATATCACACCTACAATTGTTAGTCATACCAAACAATAATAGGAATGATTAAACATGTTCTCAAGCTTTATGATAACATTCAGGGAAGGGCTTGAAGCCTTTCTGATCGTGGGGATCATCCTCGCGTATCTTGTGCAGACAAGACGGACCGAACTGAACAAGTACGTCTATAGCGGTACAGGACTTGCTATCATCGGAAGTCTGGCCGCAGCAGTTATCTTCAACCTTCTTGCGATACAGTTCGAAGGGCGTAATGAGGAGCTTTTTGAAGGTATTGTAATGCTGGTGGCAGCGGTCATCCTGACATCCATGATCATCTGGATGGCACGTGAGAGCAACAACATCTCGACAACGATACAGGAGCACGTCGAAGGGAAGAAAGCCTACGGACTCTTTGCACTGGCATTCCTCTCCGTGTTCAGGGAAGGTATCGAGACAGTTCTTTTCCTCGGGGCAGCAGCAATGAACACAGAGACAAATGCTGTGCTCTACGGAGGAATTGCAGGTCTTGCAGTATCGGTCGTTGTTGCGTATCTTGTGTTCAAATACTCTTCACACACGAGCCTGGACAACTTCTTCAAGGTTACAAGCATTTTCCTGATCCTCTTTGCAGCAGGACTGGCAGCTCATGGTGTCCACGAACTTCAGGAAGCAGGTGTGGTTCCGATCGTTGTGGAACATGTCTGGGATATCAATCACATCATTGATGAGAAAGGAACCTTTGGTTCTGTCATGAAATCCCTGTTCGGATACAACGGAAACCCATCGCTTATCGAAGTGCTGACCTATGTAGGATACTATATAGCAGTTGGTATCGGCCTGCGGATACCCGGAAGGAGGGATAAAGTTGCTATAACAGCCTGATCCCGTTAAGATCTAAACTACTCCAATGCTACCATCGACAATGATGGTAGCAGCTCTCCTCTTCTCCTCTCTTTTTTGGATCTTTATTGATCTCCATATGTAATAGTGTCTTTTGATCTTGCTTTTCTTCGAATCGAAACTCGTACTGTATGGTTGTGGTAGCTTAAAGCACAATCCTTATATAGTTACGAGTACATGTGTAACATATAGGCTACATATACAAACTATGGTTACATAGTTTGAACACAATAAAGGATGTGAACAACATGAAAACGACAACAAACAAACTTTTGATGGGGGCCATACTTCTTGCAGGTGCAGGAATGATCGCCCTGACAATGCAATCCGGTATTGTCCAGGCCGCTTACGGTTCAGGTCCGGGGTCTGGATGGGGAGGATGCCCTGCTTATGGTGCATACGCATCAGGATATACTGGTTATAACCAGGCAGCTGCCTATTCCGGCTCTTATGAACTGACCGTCGAAACAATTGAAGATGCACTGGCCATAGCCAAGGATCATATCGATGCTGAAGTGAATGAGGAGAATATCTACCAGATGGGTAGATGGTGGGTTGTGTATTACACAGATGATGATGGTATTGTAATGCGCAGCTACATCGATGCATTCACCGGGGATGTTCTGGAAACTCCCGATCAGGCTTATGACTATGCGAACACGCGCCGTGGTTATGGCATGATGTATGGCTACAGTCATGGTTATGGAATGGGGTATGGTCCCGGTATGGGTTATAGCAGAATGTATCGTTACTAATGAATGAACTATGTGGTTTCCCTGCCATAAATTTTTGAACGCACCCCCACAAACCTTTGGCAGGGAATGTCCACTAATCACATGAGGAATTCGGTCTTAGGAAGAAGGTGATCGTATGATGTGGTATGGAATGTATGGTGACTACGGTATCTTTGGAGGTCTGGGAGGTTTTACTATGCTATTCAATTTGCTGATATTGATAGCTCTTATCTGGTTAGTATCTTCATTCTTCAATAACAGGTCTTGCAATCTTAATAATGGATCATGCAATAACAGAGATGACCGTGATCTTAGATTATCTCGTATTGAAGAACAGGTTGAGAGCAATCGCGAAACTCTGGAAAAGATACTAAAGAAACTGAATTAAGTTCGGTTCTTTGCTTTCTTATATGGGGCAGTAGTAAACATTAATATGAAAACACGAACATCTTGTAAATAGCTATGATGCACTATTACAATACATTTAGTTTATTGGATTTTCTTCTGGAAATTTTCCTTATACTGTTGGTTGTAGGCATAGTCCTCTTCTTCATTAACAGGTCCGGGTTTGCAAGCTCTCAGGACAATGAGAAACTTGTGAGGATGGAGAAAGATGTTGCCGAGATCAAAAAGACCGTAGAGGAGATCAAAGATAAACTGGAAGAGATCTGAAAACTTAAGATCAATTTAATTCTTCAGCCGGTCTTATTATGGGAAGAACAATGCAGCAGGTAGTATCCATAGGCGAGGCTATTTCACACCCTCTGAGGCTTAAGCTTCTTTATATGCTCTCAGAGAGGGAATGGTATGTGTATGAGCTTGCCAAAGAGCTCAACGTTTCCCGTCAGGTCCTGTATCTTCACCTGAAAAGGCTTGAAAAGGCCGGATTTGTGGAAAGCGATCTTCGCCTTGAAGATGACGATATGAGGGCAAAGAAATTTTTCAGGCTCAAGGAATTCGAAGTTTCACTTAACATCGAAGACCTTAAGGAATTCTTTGAATGACCTTTTACCGTGGCAATTTTACGTGCACGGTGGTACCCTTTCCTTCTTCACTTTCGATCCATATCTCTCCGTTGTGTGCCTCAGCGATACTTTTGCAAATGTAAAGCCCTACACCGGTACCTCCATATTTGCGTTTGATCGAGGCATCGATCTGGTAAAATCTCTGGAACAGGTTGGGAATGAGTTCCCTGGGTATGCCTATTCCGTTATCCTCTATCTCTATGTGCAGATACTTTTCTTCTTCGTATGCCTTCAGGATGATCGTGCCTCCTGAAGGGGTGAACTTGATAGCATTATCAACGAGGTTCGTAAGCATATCGGAAAGCCTTGTCCTGTCTCCATCGATAAGGGGGATGTTATCAGGCACATCTCTTTCAGTTTTCAATTCTTTCTCTTTAACCTGCAAGTCCACATCATTTACTACATCGTCTATGATCTCTGCTATCCGTACCTTTTCGAACTGATACTGGATGGTCCTGGATTCGATCCCACTGATGATCAACAACGATTCTATCAAACGTCTGAGACGTTCGGAATTTCGCAGGACCACATTGACCGCCTTTTTTTGCTGCTCGTTGAGCACTCCCAGCGTACCTTCAGAAATGAGCTCCCCATAACCTTTGATGGAAACGAGGGGAGTTTTAAGTTCATGACTTATGTTGGAGAGGAACTCATCTTTCATCACATCAAGGGATTTTAACTCCTTATTTGCCTTTTCCAGTTCGCTGTTGACCTTTGAAAGCTCATCTGCATACTTTTGAAGGGCCTCTTCGGATCGCTTTCTCTGGATTATTCTCCACATTCCTTCCATAAGGAGTGTCAGCTGGCGAACGTCCGACTCATCATACTCTTCCTCTTTGTTCCCAACACCTGCTACTACGACTATCTTTTTGCTATCGAACACGGGGATGTTCATGTGACGGGTCAGTTTCACATGGTTTTTTGGATATCCTCTCTTTAAAGGATTCGGAGCATCGTAGTCATTCGTGATAATGGGTTTTCGCTGTCTCAGCGCCTCCCCCCAGAGTCCCGTGCTCTTCAGGGTATATACCTTAGGCTTGTTACTTATCTTACATTCATTCATAGCGTTCTCTGACCATGAATGCATTGTGAGTATTGTCTCTACATCGTTCACGAAGGCAATATATCCGAGTTTGCTCCGGGTAAGCAGGACAGCTTCTTCACGTGCAAAGTCTATGATCTCCTGCATCGAACTGTCGGTCATCTGGTTAAGGAGTAAAAGTGTTTCCAGGCGATACTCATCAAGCTTCCAGCCATCTTCAGCTTTTTTTCTTCGTGTGATATCTTCAAAGATGCCGATGCCTCCCAGAAGTTCGCCTTCTTCCGATATGTTCGGGCTGTACTCTGCTTTGATAGGTGTGACCTTACCACTGATCACAGAACGATATACATCCTCATAATGGCCTGGCTTCCCGGAAAGCACTGCTCTGACAGCTTCCCTCATCTTTTCATCCCGGATGGAGGTTACCATATTAAAGCCGATGATATCCTTTCTGGATGCAGCGATTATCTCAAGGAACTTCTCATTGCAATGTGTTATTTTCCCATCCTGGTCAAAGTGGAATATCCCCAGAGGTGAATTCCCGAAGATCAGGCGGTACTTCTTTTCAGATTCTTTTAGTGCATCTTCTGCTATTTTACGTTCGCTGATATCCTCAAAGATGCCGATACCACCCAGAAGTTTGCCATCTTCCGATATGTTCGGGTTGTAGTCGGCCTTTATAAAGATGAGCTTTCCACTGATCACAGTGCAATACTTTCCTTCAAAATGGCCCTGTTTTCTTGAAAGTGCTGCATTAACAGCCTCCTTCATTCTTTCATCCCGGATGGAAGTTACCATATTAAAGCCGATGATATCTTCTCTTGAAGCAGAGATGATATCAAGGAATTTACTATTGCAATGTGTTATCCTCCCGTCCTGGTCAAAATGGAATATTCCCAGAGGCGAGTTCTCAAAGATAAGGCGGTAGTTCTTTTCCGAATCCTGGAAAAGCTCGTCCAGTTCTCCATCTTTACATTTATTTTCGGAAATTCCTATACCCCCAATATACTATTAAACTAAACTGAACTATACTTGATTAAATTTGAAGTTAGTTTCTATTTATAGATCATTCTGCCGTTATGATCTTTCTCAGGGAATCACCCAATCACTGTAAACAAATGCCTGCTCTGCATTTGAACCCCAGCTCATCACAACGACACGATATTCCTGACCTGCAGGTACCTTCAAATTGGTCACAGTATATGTCACTCCGTTCTCGGCTTCAATCTCTGCGATCACATCACTCTCTATCTGGTCCCAGGCCATTCCTTCCTCAATGGATTCAAGGTATGTGTAAATTATCACGTTTTCCGCAGTTGCAGAACCAACGTTCGTGACCTCAATATCAAGGTCCACATATGTGTAACCAGAAACATGCCTTCCGCTTCCGGTAAATTCTATTTGCAGCTGTGGATATCCGTAACCGATCGGTGTTATCATTGCTTCTGCATTTCTGTATATATCAGGTATCACACCCACATCCCACCCTGAAGCAGTTGTTTCAAGGTAGTAATACCTAATACCGTTGTAATTATAATAGCTTCCTGAAATACTTTCATCGCCCTGAACACCCACTGCCATGTGGCCCGGCAGTGTTATCAATGCCACTCCATATCCCATTTCGTGCAGGATTGATGCCAGAAGGATGGATGAATCCTCACAGTCCCCTCCACCATGGTAGAGTGTTTCGAACGGAAATCTTGGATATTCGTCATAACCCGCGGAAGCGCTATCGCTGACATAGGGAAGGGACTGAACGAAAGCTGTCGCAATGTAGGGGATCTCGTCTTCACCATAACCGCCTTCTGCAGCAAGAGTTTCTATTTGTGTGGTTATCTGTGATATTACCACATCATCGTAAGGATCATTAGCGAACTGGTCATAGTCCCTGCTTCTGCTTCTTTCTGAATATAGTTCGTAGCTTTCTTTATAGTACTCGTTCTGCATCCAAAACTTTGTGTTATCATATTCCCATTCATAGGTACGTGTGATGGAATCCTCAGTTAGTTCGACCGCTACTGTTACAGGTTCTATGGTGATGGGATCCGTTTCTATGTATATTTCCGGCTTGATCTCATACGTCACATCAATGGAGAAGCTGCTATCATAGATCTTGTCCAGCCTGATGGAATAAACTACAAAGTCCCCATTCGGTTCCTTTATATTATACGTCTGGCCTGTGGAGAGCGTTCTTTTTGAATATTCGATCCCATCCTTCCTGAATGAAAAGGCTGCAAAGTCCTCTTTCCTATCGATCTCCAGGACCTTTAAAGAATAACCATTCTCAAGGTCAAGTATTCCAGTCTTCTTGAGGGTTGAATTATATTGCTCAGTTTGAGCTGTAGCTGCTCCATCAGGTTCATCAAAATCCGGCAATTCGCTTTCTTCCGGATATGTCACCTCGTCTCCTTCTATGCACCCGATACATGAGAAAACGATTACCAAAATGAAAATCATAGAGATCGATCTTTTGAAAATCATATAATCTGGAATTCATTTGTGAAATATAATAGCATTATGGTTACAATATTCTTTTCTGTGAATATAATTGAAATTGTAATTGTAATTGTAATTGTAATTTGTAATTTGTAATTTGTAATTTGTAATTTGTAATTTGTAATTTGTAATTTGTAATTTGTAATTGTAGTTTTAATTGTAATTTAGCAATTATATATATTATAATTTTTATTATATATCTGTAAAATAATTATAAATACTAACTAGTAAATACAATAAGTTGGATATTTACTTTTGCAAATTTACTGGAGGGTATTTGTTATGGTGGAGAAATCAGCATTAGACTGGATAGCGATAGCTCTGGTAGTTATCGGTGGTTTGAACTGGGGATTAGTTGGAATTTCGCAGGATTATAATCTTGTGGCCCTGATCTTCGGGTACAGCATAATTGCGAGGATCGTGTACCTGCTTGTCGGACTTTCGGCGCTCTACATGATCTACTTTGCAAACAAACAACATTAAGGCAGCGACCTGCTGCCCTTCTTTTTAAATATGATCATTTACTTACCTTTTATTAGAGTTCATTGTCCTGGGGGTTAACATGTCTGACTATGATATTCCTCTGTATCTTTATCCAAGGCCACGTGTGGTCGCAAGCAAGTGTCTGGAGTTTGAGAGTGTACGCTATAACGGTAGTCTTGTCCGTTGCCCTACTGTTCGTGACCTGATACCTTTTGTGGATTTCATCACAGTTTGTCCGGAGGTAGAGATCGGGCTTGGAATACCGCGTGAGACAATAAGGATAGTGAAGATAAATGGTCAAAAAAGATTAATTCAGCCAAAAACGAATCACGATCTCACAGATGAGATGGATAATTTCACAGATCAGTTCCTGAAAGCTCTTCCTCCTGTTGATGGTTTTATTTTTAAATCCGGATCTCCTACCATAGGAGTACGAAATATCAAGATATATTCCGAGAAGGAAAAGGGGTTTGTAATTGATCATGGTGCCGGTTTTTTTGCAGATAAGATCGTTAAACGATATGCTGAATATCCTCTTGAAGAAGATGACAGGCTCAGAAATAGTATCATAAGGCACCATTTCCTGACAAAACTTTTTACTTTTGCAGATCTCAGATCAGTAAAAGAGTCCGGTTCAATTGAAAAACTGGAATTATTCCACAAGTATAATCGCTTTCTTTTCCGATTATACAATTGCGACATGTGCATAAAACTGGATGAGCTGATCGCGAACAGGAGCTCTTCAGGATTTGATAAGATCCTTCCTGAATATGAGAAACTAATTGTAGAGATGTTCCATAGGTCACCGGGCTCGAAAGATTTCATCAGGGTCGCAAATGAGATCATATCAAAAGTAAGCTCTTCATCTTCCCTTTCTAATGTTTCTTCTTTGGAAGATGCTGATAAGGGTTACCTGAACTGCATAATTAAAAAATATGAAGATAACCTCCTGTCATGTGATGCATTACTTGATATCCTCAGGCTGTATGTTATGCGTTTTAGTGATTCTAAAGAGGAATTTTCCAGACTGTTCTTCCCATATCCGGAAGAACTGAAAAACGAAGTGGAACCTGATAGAGACAGGGATTTCTGGGAAAACTTCCCGATTCCGAACAATTCTGATCAGGATCAGACAATTAAAAATCAATAAATATGGGTATAATCAAAGATCATGCAGGGATTTTACATTAGAGGGGGTTAAGTTGACTGCAAAAGCACCGGAAGATACTTTGAAGGATATCCTAAAGGAGCAATACCTTGGAGTCCTTGCTACTGAAAGAGATGGAAGGCCTTACACGAACCTTATAGCTTTTGCTGCAACTGAAGACCTCAAAAATATACTCTTCGTAACTCCCAGATTCACCCGAAAATATTCCAATATACAAATTTCACATTATGCCTCAATTATGATGGACAACAGGTCAAATACGGTCCTGGATTTTAAGGATGCAACTGTTGTTAATGCAATGGGTGTTGTAAAAGAAGTGGAAAAGGTTCCTGAATATTCTGAACTTTACCTTTCAAAACAGCCTCATTTAAAGGATTTCCTTCAGGCTCCGACATCGGCTTTGATGATGATGGAAGTTGAAAAATATATTATAGCCAGCAGTTTCCAGAACGTTGTGGAGATGGAAATGAAATGACCTCTCTGGTTATTCCAATGGAAAGTATTACTCAGGAATTAAAAGGAACTGTTGGTGGCAAAGCTTATTCTTTGTCACAACTCCATTCCAGGGGTTTCAGGATTCCGAAATATTTCTCTATAACTACTGATGCATACAGGAAGTTCTTAAAGGAAAGTGGTCTGGAAGGCCGCATCTCACTTGAGATTGCCAGAAAAGATTTTGGGAATATGAGATGGGAAGAAATGTGGGATACTTCTCTTCGACTTAAGAACATGTTCTTAAGTGAATCTATTCCTGAGGAGCTCGAAAATGCCATCCGTTCGGAAGTTGAAAAGAACTATGTGCAAGTTCCGGTTGTAGTACGTTCCTCAGCTCCGGGTGAGGATTCCTCAAAGACTTCTTTCGCAGGCATCCATGAGTCCTATGTTAATGTTAAAGGGACAGATGCTATATTGGAACATGTAAAACTTGTGTGGGCATCTCTCTGGTCGGATGCTGCTATTCTCTACAGGGAAGAACTGGGTCTTGATCTTGAAGACAGTTCCATGGCAGTCATCGTACAGGAACTGGTGGAAGGTGAACGATCAGGTATAGTTTTCAGCAGGGACCCGAACAATGAGGAACATCTCGTGATCGAGTCAGTTTTTGGTCTCAATGAAGGTCTCGTTAATGGTGATATTGAACCTGACAGATGGATCCTTGACAGGAAGTCAGGCTCGATTCTGGGGCATGAGGCTCCTTCAGGCAGGGAAAGGACCGTCCGGACAGGCGAGACTGGTACATCCATCGAAAACTTCTCTGCGGATCTCAGGAACGAGTCACCGCTGGATGAGGATGATGTTAAAAGAATACATGAGATGGCTATAGCTTCTGAGGAACATTTTGGTCATCCACAGGATATGGAGTGGACAATCCGAAATGATGAATTGTTCCTTCTTCAGTCAAGGCCAATCACGACTCTTAAGGATAAGGAAAAGAGCTGGTACCTTTCCTTAAGAAGAACCTTTGATAATCTTAAAAAGCTACGTAGCAGGATCGAAGACGTTTTGATTCCTGAAATGATCCAGGATTCGAGATCGATGTCTGAGATCGATCCGGCAAGCCTGAATGATGCTGACCTCGCAGAACTTATCGATCTTAGAAGAACTATTTTCAGGAAGTGGGATGCTACCTACACAAGGGATTTCATTCCTTTTGCTCACGGTATGAGGCTTTTCGGAGATGTCTATAATGAAAAGATGAAACCTTCTGATCCATATGAGTTCATGGACCTGCTAAGTAATTCTGATCTCCTGAGCATTCAGAGGAACAGGCAGCTGAATTTGCTTGCCGAGATGGTCAGAAATGATGATTCGATCAGGAAAGGAATCGAATCCGGCAATGTTGAAGGAATTTTTTCAGAATTATTCGAAAAGTTCATGGAAGATTTTGGAAAATCCTCTTATGTAAAAGACAGAAAGCAGATGTTGGACCTGATCCTGGAATTATCTTCACATCCGAAGAATGAAAGAGAAAGTACAAAGGATCCGCAATTGCTTAAAGAGAACTTCTTTTCCAGATTCGATCCTAAAGAGAGATCCTACGCATCTGATTTGCTTGAAATTGGCCGTGCAAGCTACAAGCTTCGTGATGATGACAACATACATCTGGGCAGAATTGAAGGACATTACCTTGCTTCACTCAAAGAAGGGAAACGAAGGCTTCTAAAAAGGGAAATAGGTCCTAACATCAGTGACGATGATGTAATAGAAGCCTTAAGAAATAAGGATTATATCCCGGAAATAGAGGGGAGTCTCCGGGAACAAACCCATTCAGAAGATACAACGGTAAGGCAGATTCAGGGACAACCTGCCAGCAAAGGCATTGTTAGCGGAGTTGCCAGAGTGATCAAAGAAAAAGATGATCTTTTCAGTATTAGATCAGGTGAAATTCTGATATGTGATGCAATCGATCCGAACATGACCTTTGTGATCCCGCTTGTTTCCGGAATTGTTGAGCGCAGAGGTGGGATGCTGATACATGGGGCAATTATAGCGCGTGAGTATGGTATTCCCTGTGTGACAGGAATTCCTGATGCTATTGATATAATAGATACCGGTGATGAAGTTACAGTTGACGGCTATCTGGGTATTGTGGTAATTGACAGGAAATGATGTGATTTTCGGGTAGTACCTATGGGATTTGAATAGTATTTTTAGTCCTCTAGCTTTCTTTTAATGTGAATGATATATTGCATCTTTGTATTTGGTTTCACAACTCTTTATCTATTCATTTTTAATAAAAACTATAGATAAAAATCGAAATAATCTATATATAGTATTAAAAATAAACTCCATTTACCTAATATCTTTACTTATAATGGGGGTTATAAAGACGAAAATATTATACACGCTGTTAGCTTTGCTTTTAGCAATGGTAGTGATGACTTCCGGTTGTACTACCAGTGAACCTGAAGAAGAAGAAGAAGAAATGGACATTGTTGACACTGCGGTGAATGCAGGTTCATTCAATACTCTTGTCCAGGCTGTCCAGGCTGCCGGTCTTGAGGAAACATTGAGAAGTGAAGGTCCTTTCACAGTGTTCGCACCAACAGATGAGGCATTTGCAGCCTTGCCTGAGGGAACTCTTGAAGCCTTACTCGAGGATGAAGAAGCTCTCGCAGCTGTTCTGACATACCATGTAGTTGCAGGTGAGGTCATGGCAGCAGATGTTGCAGGTCTGGAATCCGCAGAAACTGTTCAGGGTGAATCAGTTATCTTTACTGTTACAGATGACGGTGTAATGGTTAATGATGCAAATGTTGTCCAGGCAGACATTGAGGCCAGCAACGGTGTGATCCATGTTATCGACAAGGTCCTCCTCCCACCGTCAATGATGGAAGAAGAAATGGACATTGTTGATACTGCTATCGAAGCAGGTTCATTTACCACTCTTGTGCAGGCTGTTCAGGTTGCCGGCCTTGAGGATACACTGAGAAGCGAAGGTCCTTTCACAGTGTTCGCACCAACTGACGATGCATTTGCAGCTCTTCCTGAGGGAACTCTTGATGAACTTCTTGCAGACCAGGAGGCTCTTGCAGGTGTACTGACCTACCATGTAGTTGCAGGTGAATACATGGCAGAAGATGTTGTAACAATGGATTCAGTTGAAACTGTACAGGGTAGTGAAATTATCATTACTGTTACGGATGACGGTGTAATGGTAAATGATGCTAATGTGGTCATTACCGACATTGAAACAAGCAATGGAGTCATCCACGTCATTGACGCCGTACTGATCCCATGAGGTCCTTATGGATCTCTTTTTTTGTTCGGGATAACTTCATTCAAAAATCAAAATATAATCGTCTAATCTAGATAAACACCATGTAATAATATTGGGGGAAATAATATGCTATATATGGAAATTAGTTCCTGGGAACCAGCTAACCGTGATAAGATACTAGAGCACTTCAAAGAGCTCAAAGTGCCTGCAGGTATAAAGATCGTTAACCAGTGGGTCGATCTCACAGGTGGCAGATACTTTATCTTGTATGAGTGTGACGACGCCGAAGCTTTTGCAGCATTCAACCTTCCATGGTCTGATGTTTGCTACATCGACTGTGTTCCTGTAATGAAATCAACAGATTTCATGTCAGCTATGAGCAGGAAGTCCTGATTGCTGAGATCATATCAACAGGGGAATTCCAGACACTGTATGTAAAGTAAATGTCTGTAAAGCAAACTAAAATAACTTAAATAAACAAAATTTGGGGAAAGAATATGTTATATATGGAAATTAGTTCATGGGAACCACAGAACAGAGATAAGATACTTGAACACTTCAAAGAGATCAAAGTACCTTCAGGAATCAAGATAATTAACCAGTGGGTTGATCTCACAGGCTCCAGATATTTCATCCTGTATGAGTGTGATGATGCTGAAGCTTATGCAGCATTTAACCTTCCATGGTCCGATGTCTGCTACATTGACAGTGTTCCAGTGATGGAATCAACCCAGTTCATGTCACTCATGAGCAAAAGATAAATCTATATATGTAAAATCTGATTCAAAAATCAAATTAAGCAAAAAATATCAAAATCCTCTGACTTTTCAGAGGATTATTCTTATTTCTTTTTTGTCCTGTCCCAGGAAAAGATCAACGGTTCCATTAGGGAATGGCTTTGTTGGGTATTCATAAACGAAATCGCCATTTTTGTCTGAAGCAATGGTCTGGGATGCTTTTATTTTCAAAATAACCTCATCAGCATTTTCATTGGCATCACCGCTTATGATTATGTCATAGCTTCCAGTTGGTACATCCTTATCAATATATGTTGCAATCCCATCCTTTGCTTCCCTGTACTGCTTGAAGGGTATCAGCATTTTGACCGTGAACGTCATATTTTTGACATTATGTGCTTCGACATGGAACTCGTTGGGTATTGAATTTATTGCTACATCATCGAAAAGGTGTTCATATTTCAGATCTTTAACAGTAAGAGGTATCTCAAAATTAACATCCATTTTGATGCTTCTTTCAGGTTTTGTTTTGCCTGAAATTATCAGATCTTCTCCTTTCTTCAACTGAAGAGCAGATACTTCCCATTCAATTTCTTCATGCTCAGATACTGAAGTGACGGGTCTGTAGAATAAGGAATTGATTTTCTTAATAATTCTAAGGAACAAGTTATAGTTCTCGTTGATCGTGATAATTCCCCCAAAAGATCAATGACGTTCCTCTTTAAATACTAAAGAGGAACGCCATTAGAAGTGTACTGCTGCAGCTATAAGATCTTCAATAGATTCCTTTTTATCTTTGCCTTTATTTTGTTTGTTTCACCCGATGTAACCAAAGGATACAAGGTAGACAAAAATTCCAAGTGCAAGTGTCAGGGCCCACAGGCCGGCTGCAATATCCATATGTACTTTCTTTTTGAATCTCCATCTGTTGGTCACAAAAAGGATTATGAAGACGATGACAATGAACCCGAGAAGTCTGTGCACCAGAAGGACGAAGCCATATGATGCAAGCTGGAAGCCCTGTGCGACCGAATAGAGCATAAACAAAAGGGTCGGTGCGATAGTGAAGACTGCAAGTGATGCTCCCCTTGCATGCTTCTCCATGCTCTCGGTCTTCAGTTTGATAGCATACAAAAGCATCAGAAATGCCACTACCTGCAAGAAGAGTGAAAGGTTAGATAATGTTCTTATTACATCCGGTTCCACAAAATTCCCCCATTGAATTATATAAATAGATTGGAGTGAATACTACTTAAATTTATTGAGATTCTTTGATTCCGATCACCATCCAGATTGCATTTAACAAAACATAAATACAAGTAATTCTTTTCTTGCACTTTATTTTCCACTTTGGAAACTAAATATATAATAATTAACTAAATTTAGAAGGTGCATCAATATCATGAGCCAGCAGAGTGAAAGTCTCTTCACAAGTGCCCTCAGGACAACACTACCGGTCTTTCTGGGATATATTCCCCTGGGTATGGCATTTGGCTTCCTTCTGGAAGGAGCCGGTTACCACTGGATATATGCACCCCTGATGAGCATCTTCATATATGCCGGTGCAGGCCAGTTCATCGCAGTAGCACTTCTTGCAGCAGGTGCAGGTCTCACTGAATTTGCCATCACCACGCTGCTGATTAATCTCAGACATTCATTCTATGGCCTGTCGCTGCTGGAAAAGTTCTCCGGTGTAGGCAAAGTTAAACCCTATCTCATCTTCGCACTCACCGATGAGACCTATGCACTCCTCACGACCACCCAGGCTCCTGATGGGGGGTCAAAGGGTAAGTTCTACTTCTACATAGCTGTCTTAGATCATTCCTACTGGATACTAGGGTCGGTCCTGGGGGCTTTGCTCGGCTCAGTACTGGACCTCCGGCTTGAAGGAATGACCTTTGTTCTTACTGCATTGTTCGTAGTTCTTACAATTGAGCAATACTATGCTTCAAGGTCACGTTTTCCTTTCATGGCAGCCATGGGTGCAGGTGTAATATCGCTCCTGCTCTTCAGTCCGGATAACATGCTTTTGCTCTCCATCTTTATCGGTACCTTCATACTGATCGCATATGAGAGGTTCGTCCGGAACAACAGTGAGATAAGCACTCTTGCCGAACAGGTTCTTGAAAAGGAGGATGTTCAATGACAGAAGATCCTATACATTTGCTTGTTGTAACAGCGGTAGTGGCAGTAGCGACCTTTGCAACAAGAGCGGTTCCATTTGTGTTCTTTAACCGCAGGGCTCCTCCTGAGATACTTTCAACTATTGAGAAGAACCTCCCACCGATGATCCTCTTGCTGCTGGTGATCTACTGCCTGAAGGACGTTCAGTGGCTTTCTGCACCATACGGATTTCCGGAGATGTTCACCATATCTGCGGTCACAGGTCTGCACCTGTGGAAGAGAAATGCAATGCTTAGTATTTTCACAGGGACCGGTCTGTATATGGCATTGGTCCAAATGGATGTGTTCAGGATAATTTTCGGATGATCTTTCAGTCCATCTGGCAAAAAGAATAAAGGTACAGCTCCTTCAAATGTTGTTCTGGATCACTGAAAGTTCAACTGAAGGAAAGGATCGAACTGACGAGATGTGTGGAAGTCATTGATATAAGAATATCACCTTTTAGCGATATCTTATCCCCACGTAATTTCCCCAAACTCGCTTTCAAACATATGACTCCCACACCTATACAATATATTGACCTATCAGTTAAAATTAGTTTCGGCGTATCTTTTTAATATATTTTTTTGATACCCCGATTTCTTTTTCTACATCTCAGGGTATTGAAAGGATCTCCTTGCCACAAATTGATATTCAACCTCAGTCAGGCTTTATTTCTTTTGATATCCTATCAGGTGTCCATGGAGGTTCCCAGACCAATTCGATATCTGCCTTCTCGATACCGTCAATTGATTCAACTTTCTGCTTGACATTGTCCAGAATCACTGCATACATAGGGCAACCGGGTGTTGTCAGGGTCATTTTGATGTTTACCCTGTTGCCCTTAACAGCTACCTCATAAACCAATCCAAGGTCCACGATATTGATCGGGATCTCCGGATCGTAGCATGTCCTGAGGACTTCCATTATGTCCTCTTTAGTGACCATAGGTACCCACTCCTTGTCTTTGAGTTCTATGATAATAACTAAATACTTACATACTCAATAATATTTTGGGCATGGCAAATGCTCACTGGATTTAACGGGGGTAATCAGAATATGGCAAAACCGATAATGCTATCAGTGGAAACTATAGAAAGAGATCCTATAAAGGATGCAGAAGGAAAGGAAATTGGGAATTTCATAGACTTTATGATCGACCTGGAGCAAAATTGTATTCCATATGTTATTGTGTCTCTTAAAAGCAGAGACGGATATGTTGGTATTCCCTGGGGACTTTTCAAATTAGGGGAAAAACATACTTTTATTCTTGATGTTGCCAGTTCCACTCTTGATAGTGCACCCGGGTTTTCAGAAGACAAATGGCCCGATGTGACCAATCGTGAGTATGAGGAAAAGATCTACAAACACTTCGGATGTCCCTTGTGTGTGAAGTGCTGAATTCTCATCAATTCTTTGTTACAGGGACTTCATAGTATAGTTCCTGAACTATTCTTTTTTATTCTTCTTCAAACAAATGGTCAAGATACAGCTTTCGGACACAAGTTGACCCATAAGGGCCGATCAACCCCGATCTCAATTCAATATAGTGGCTTTCCTTCATGCTCCTGCCACAACACCTGCAACTGCTGCTCTCTTGTGTGTGTATTATCCGGGGCTTATAATATTCCAGGTCAAGTGTCTCATAATTAAAATGACACATGCCATCTTTGTCAGTAATGAGGCCTTCCTTTCTTGCGGCCGCCATTATCTGGTCGATGACATCAAAACGTCTGGTCACAGTCTTACGCAACAGCTCCCTTACCTCAAGTGGGGTCAGTTCTGTTGCGTTGACTGCTATGATATAGTCCAGTCCCTTCTGGACATTCGTTGGGTATTTCATTTTGTCCATTTTTATAATGAGCTTTAGAGCTGCATGTAAATTATTGGATCGATCCCTGCTTTTCGAATCCTTATGATATCTCAATCTATTCTGAAGAACAGTTCACAGTGGCACATGCCATCGTTCTCTATTTCATCTTCAATGTAGATGCAGGGACAGATTATCTTCTTGTCCTCTTCCGGATCACCCGATACGAAACGGCATGGGCAGTATCTTTTGCCATATTCTTCTATATTCTCTGCAACGCCTTCGATAACAGAATCAACTGTTTCCTTATCAGGATTTAGTTTGTATCCTTTCCTTTCAGCATACTTTACAGCTAGTCCATATAGCTTTTCTATCAGTTTTTCGTGCTCGTCCATGTTTTGCCTCCCTTGTTTCTATATTAGTCCTGATCATCCTAATAAATATCTGTCTCAATATTAATTCTTAATACTTTTAAACATTGTAGATCTTTATTCCAATATAAATCACATAAACCAGGATCAACACAAAGGCCTCATTCTTCTTTACCTGCATATCTCGCCGGAAGAACAACAGCACCAGTACTGAAACGAAGAAAAGAGCCGGAATATCAAATCTGATCAGTGACTCACTCACAGTAAAGCTGCTTATAAGACTGCCTACCCCAAGGGTGAACAGGATGTCGAATATGTTGCTACCAATGAGGTTGAACACGGAGAGACTGACCGCTCGTTTTCGGATGCTGCTCCATGAAAGCGCGAGTTCCGGCAGAGAGGTTCCAAGTCCGATAAGTACGATCCCGATGAATGATTGTGAGATGTTCCACATGTCTGCCAGGTACAGTGCATTGTTCAGGACTTTGTAGGATGATACTATAAGGATACTGAACCCGATAATGATGGAAAGGATCGTCCGAGTAAAGTATAATGGTGGAGCACTCCTGAACTTCTGGTGAACCTCTTCTTCCCTGTAAAGCAGGAAGAAGTAGATCGCGTAGGCCCCGATGAAGATAAGGCCGTCTGTCCTGCTTAGTATGCCATCCAGGCCGGTGAGGAACAGGAGGGCAACAGATATGAGCATCATAACCCCGTCTCTGGCAAGCTCGCGTTTTGTCAGCGTCAGGACCCCGAACATACCCACAATTCCCATTGTGATGCCTATCTGGCCAAAGCATGAGCCTATGGAATCCCCAATGATGAGTCCGGATGTCTCGGTTCCCATCGACCGCTGGATGGAACCGGTGACACTGATGACAAGCTCCGGCAGGTTTGTTCCAAGGGTCAGCAGTGTAAGACCGATGAAAGCATGAGATATCTTGTAGTGCTCTGCAATGGTCATAGCTGCTTTGATGATAAGGTCAGCTCCTAGCATCAGGCCTGCAAGTCCGATCAGCAGAATTAAGAATTCGTACATTTTAGCGGATTCCCCAAAAGTGCTCAAATGCGATACATTACGGTTTTAGATTGTGTTTTCTTTATATTGAGATTGTAGTTCAATGCATAAAAGCTTCCTTTTTGAAAATTGGAGTGTTTCATATTTCTGATTTTTTGATCAGACTTTGCCACTTATGTAGTAAGGCAAAAAAGAAAAAGAAGATCAGGTCTCAGATCGAGACCTTCTATGGTTTATTGGGGATAAGTTGCTGAAAAAGTTGAGCCTTCAACATTGAAAGTAAATGTCAAAGTTTCCTTTTTGTACTTCACCTCGTCAGAATAGAATGTCAATGTTCCCGATCCATCGGTTTGGCCGGTATCAACATCTGATGTTGCATCAGTCCAGAAACCGGTTACTGTAGTACCTGCTACATCAGGTGCTACAGTAACAACTGCCTTTGCAGAAACAAACGTGTTCTTGCCGGCTGTTCTATCTATGACATCCACCCGATCGATGGTTATTGTGATCTCAGTTGGATCTGGGTCTGTAGCAGTTGTCACACTAGCGGTAGTGCTGGCAGTATCTGTTGCACCAACGTTATCTGTTACTGTAAGTGTTACTGTGTAATCCATAGCCGCATCAAAGATATGTATTGGATCTGCTTCGTTACTGGAACTTCCATCCCCAAAGTCCCAGTTATAGGAAGCAATTGTTCCATCAATATCGTTCGAGTCTGAACCATAGAACTGTATTTCTGTTCCGACGATACCATTGTATGGGCCGCCTGCATCAGCGACTGGTGGGTTATTGACCGGAGCAGGTCCTGTGCTTAAAGAGTCCAGTGCAGCCTTTGCATCAATAAGTCCCCATCCATATGTGGTATCCCAGCCGGTATCTCCCAGATCCCTTGCAGTGGATTCAAGTGCAGTCCTTACTTCAGCGTTGGAAGCGCCCTGTGCTATCAATAGAGCTGCAACACCTGAAACATGAGGGGTTGCCATGGAGGTGCCCTGGAAGAAGTAGTAACCAAATTCATAGGTCTCTGGATTGAAAGTGTTCTGGAGGATCCCGTCAGCGTATCCATCTCTGTCTACATCTCTCCTCAGATTTCCGCCGGGTGCTACAATATCAATAGCTTCTCCATAGTTCGAGTAGTAGGCCAATTTTGCATCATTTCCTGTTGCTCCTACCGCAATGCACTTTTCGTAAGCAGCAGGATAAGATACGACACCTGTTCTGTCATTGCCGGCAGCAGCTACAATGGTAACTCCCCTGGAATGTGCATCCTCAAGGGCTTCATCCAATAATGCACCCGGATAATACCCGGGAGAATATCCAAGGCTCATGCTTATGACATCTGCACCATTATCAGTTGCAAAGTAAATGCCATTTACCAGATTATCAAGTGTTCCACTTCCTTGAGCATTAAGAACCTTTACTGGCATGATTGAACAATCATATGCAATACCTGCAACACCTTTTCCATTGTTCGTGCTCTGCGCAATGGTACCTGCAACATGGGTTCCATGAGAGTTATCGTCTGTTGGATTTACATCGTCATTGACAAAATCATAGCCTGCTACGAAGTTCGTGTTCGTAAGGTCAGGGGCATTTTGTGCAACCCCGGTATCCAGTACTGCTACAACAACTCCTGTGCCGGTTGAGATCTCCCATGCAGGTTCAACGTTGATGCCATTAGGACCATGCAGGTTCCATTGTAAAGAGTAATACGGATCATCCACTGCAAAACCCCTCATAATAGCATTTGGAACAGCATACTCAACATTCGGATTCTTGCTGTAGATTTCTGCCATCTGCTCAACGTTCCTGTTCTTTGGAATTTTCAGAACCTTGAAACCGGCATACTGACTGGCGTATTTTATTGTAGCCCCATTTCTGGCATTTATGTTAGCGATCTTTTCTTCTGAAACACCGGGGCTGAACTTGACGATGATCTCGTCAGGTACGTATAGTCCATTATCCGGCATTTCTACGGTCAGTTCGTCGTAAATATCAAATTGAGCATTGACCGGTTGTGCGAACGCAGAGACTGGGATCACCATTCCTGTGATCAATAATAGAACGGTCAATATAGTAAGTTTGTAACTGTGTAGGTTCATTGTACTACCTCTTATATACATACCACAAATTATTCCTGAATATTAATTATTAGGTTTTTAGTATAAAATAGGTTTTTGGTCATTCCTGAACGATCCTGAAGATATGTTTGTTCCCCTCATCTTTTAATTTGAAATTAAAGGTTAAGCTTTCTAAAAGATGTAAAGAATGCTACCATGAATACCTTTTTATAGAAACCGACTTCATTTTTATTCAGGTTAAAAGGGGTCGTATTTTCAAAATATTATAATTATCTCCGGAGGGTTACAATATGCCATCATTATACCTGGTATCCTGTCGTATGTTCGAAGATGAGCTCGTCAATATATTTGAGGGGGAGGATGAGAATACTCTTCTGCTATTGGTCGAGAACGAAAATATTGAAGGCATCGAAAATAAGTTTACTGAGGTTTCTCTGAAGTACGATAAAGTATCGCTTGAGGATATGGCTTCAAAGATCGGTCAGACTGATAAATTCGTAGTCATTCTGCATCTTCTTGAATTCGCACTGGATGCAGACCCTGACATTCTCAGGGAAAAGGTATACATGACCATCGAGGAAAATGGTAAGCTGTTTGACGGTGTGCTCATATTTTACGGCCTTTGTGGCAATGTCCTTGGGACGGTAGAATCCGATTTTTCCTATCTCGGGATCCCGGTGAGGATCCTTAAGGACTCCGATGGGAACATCGTTGATGATTGTATCTGTGCTGCTTTCGGCAACAGGAGTGCATACGTTGAAGCCATGGCAGGTGAGGAAAGAGGCACAGGCACCTACTTCCTGACGCCCATGCAGGCGGCTAACTGGAAGGAGATGCTCGTGCTTGCAAAACTGACTCCGGATCCTGATAATACTGAAATGACAAAAATGGTCTTTGACTACTCCGGGTACAAGAATGTCGGGAAAGTGGATACAGGACTTTGTTACGAGAAGAAGTTCGATGAGACCGTTGATGAATTCGCAACTCTGTTCGATTTCGAGAAGAAGCTGTTCGAAGGTTCCACGAAAGTAGCGGATGAAAGTTATTATTCCATCAAGAAAGAGATCATGGGATGAGATACTGCATGAAGTTCTTTTGAATAATAGATGTTTATAGCTTCAGGAACTTTTATCCCACCATGAGTGCAGGTAATACCAGAGCAAACATCAGGATCGGAGCAAAAGTAGGGATCGTCCTGAAGAATGATCAGCGATCCGGTAAGATTACTCATGGAGTTGTCAAAAGGATCCTGACCAAATCATCTTCCCATCCCCATGGAATAAAGGTTCAGCTGGAAGACGGCCAGGTCGGAAGGGTAAAAGAAATACTTTCATAAGATCTCTATATTTCAGATCAAGAACTTCCCCTGTTGCCAGTCATTGATGATCCTTACAGCGGCCCTTATCTCATCCACTTCTCCTTTCTTTTTGAGGAAATTCAATTTTAGCCCGATGAGCTCAAGGATCTCATAGACATTCTCATTCCCGATCTCTATATTGTAGAACTCCTCAAGGGCAGGCTTGTTCTTGTCGCAGGCGTTCTCAATGATCTTCATGGCAACGCCTTCAGGGTCGCTCAGGTGTGTGGCATCTTTTACTCCAAGAAGGCCCTGCCTGTACTCGTCAAACTCATCAAAGGGAATGACTCCGGGAGTATCAAGGAAAATAATGCGTGATCCGGCATTTACACGCTGAACACCTCTGGTGTGTCCGGAGATGGATGAGGTGCTGGCCTTTCCCCTCCCGGCCACTCCGTTGATCACAGAGGATTTACCGGTGTTAGGATAACCAAGGCAACCGATGAGGATGTCACGGCCCTGTATGTCGGCAACTTCAAGGATCTTATGTCTCAACATGGTCGTTCCATACCTTTCCTTGCTGGATACGAATACCGTCGGTGCTATCTTTGAAAGGCGGGATTTGCTCTTCTCAAGGGTTTCCTTTGAAACGAGATCGCATTTGCTGAGCACGATGATCAGTGGCTTACCCGCGCGTTCTACATTGCGCTCTACTTCACTGTTGCGTGTCTCATCCGGGAAGCGGGCATCCACTACCTCAAGAAGGACATCGGCCTTTTTTATTACATCCTGTACCATCAACTTGTAGCTTGCCATCATCTCCTCTTACAACAAAGCCCTATAAGGATTTGTTGAGAGGTTTGCTACACATTAATTCACATGATGATCCTAATCAGGATTCACAGGATAGCAAAAGTGAAGCATCCTCCAGCTTCATTTCAGAAAGTACCGACCCCATTTCTTCCCTTTCAGATATGTATGACATCAATTCACTCCATCTCTTCTGGAGGTTACACAGGTGTCTGAAAGGGTCAAAATCCGGAACAGCATCGTCAAGTGACAGTTCAATGTTCCTGAAGGCTTCTTCACTTCCCAGGGAATCATTGTTATTCAGGTATTCTTCAGACAACAGACGGCAGGCATTTGTTATCTTTTCTTCCAGATCATCCCTGAGGAAATTGCCTGGATAGCTGCCCATATCCCCGGCGGAGATCAGTTTCATTCCATCGGTCTCTTTCTGGCTCATGAGCTTTGCTCTTTCATAGATGAACCTGTAAATGTCTTCCCTCATCCTTTTCCAGGTCGGGTGGAACTTGGCTGGTGGAAGGTGCCTGATTGCAAGTTCATTGTCGAGCATAAAGGAATGGCCGAACATCCTGGCATTCATAAGGTAATCAATATCCTCTCCCCGCGGGACCATTGGATCGAACGGGACTTTCATGAAGAGGTCCCTGTGGATGACCATGTTTCCTCCGAACACGAATGGTGTTTCTTTGAGCCTTGGAGGTGTGCCGATCACTTGTTTAAAGCCCTCGTTCATGGAAGCGTTCTTGTCCCAGTATCGGGTCCACGGGCTATCAGTAACATTAACGAGGTAATCTCCGTCAGGCTGCAGGTAGTATCCGGCAACTGCATCGATGAATTGTCCATTATGATGGTTGCCTATGAACTCCTTTGCCCTGGAAATGAAATGAGGATCTTCAAAGACCTCATCATCATCGATCAGAAGAGACACATCCGAGCCCATGAGATGCGGAATGAAAAGGCACATATTCCTTATGTTAGAGTAACCTCTCAGAGAGAGCAGGTTGCAGTAGTCTCCCATCCCGGCAGCCTTAAGCTCATCGTGCAGCTTTCCCAGATGTGATGGTCCGAACATGTGAATGTTGATCCCATTGGTCGCAGAGTTCCTGATGATATCACTCACTTTCTGCTCGACCTGTTCCGTGATCTCATCATTATTCGGAGCGACCAGTATCACAATTTCAAGATCAGTGTCCTCAAGGATGGCTGTGCTTTCTATTGCTCTTCCAAGTGTACCCTCGTGATCCAGTGGGGTCGCATGGTCATAGATCGCATCCCCTTCAAGCCAACCTATACTACTTTCCCTGCCCCAGTATGTGGGAATTACCATTGTTAATTTCAAATAACTCCATCTCCCCGATATTCACTTCGTGTGTGAATATTTCTCCAGTTCTGTTAATTTATAGGTTGATCTGATATAATTATCTTCGTTTTTGATACCACTTAATTTTCTGTTCCCGGTACTGTCTGTGGCATCTGTGGATATTCCCTTATTCTTATGCAGGCATCACAAATTAATCTGAAGAACAGCATATAGATAAGTGGTATTAAAGACAGGCCTCTACAGTTGATGCCTGTTTCCATTAAAAATTCCAGGTGATCGATATGTCGGGAAGACTGCCGGATTCGGATGATTCAATTCTTATGCGCTGGGTGAGGGTTGAGATCGGTAAGATCAATAAGGAGATCGTGGCTGAGAGGAAACCCCTTTCTCAATTGCTTAAAGAGGACATCCCTTCTGCTAAAACAAAAGGCGGTGATGACCACCTGTTTGATAAAAAGGTGCTGGAGGTTCTTGCAGAGCAGTTGCCGTCTGAGCTTCATGACAGGCTTCGTCTTCCTATCCTTTTCTTCCTGGATAACCGTGTGGAGGATAGCAGTTTTCTCAATGATGAGACTGCTGTCAAAGCCCTGCAGATAATGGGTGAACTGAGCATGTTACGCAGTTTTGAGAAAGGAAAGCTCTGGGTCGGAAAAAGCATTGCTTATTCTATCATGAAAAAATATCCAACCGTGATACAGATAGTGATGGGATGATCTCAGGAATTCAGAAGTTCAGGATTTCAGGGATCAGATGGTTTCAGGAAAGAATGCCCATAAATATACCCTACATGTAATTATCCTTATATAGGATACATCGAATTAACGTTCAGAAATTAAACATCTAATACCACTATCCTTGATCAATATACCATCGGATCAAAACAAGAGTCCTGATAATATGAAACTCTACAGCACTAATCTCCAGGCAGAAGAAGTAAATTTTGAAACTGCACTTATCACCGGCCTTGCACCTGACAAAGGCCTTTTCATGCCAAAGACACTTCCACATTTCTCAGGGGAAGAACTTGCAGCCTTAAAGGATGAGCCATATCCGGAAATTGCTTTCCAGCTGCTCAGAAGGATCCTTGAGGGCGAGATCGATGAGGAATCCCTGAAGGCAATAACATACGATGCCTACGACTATGACGTACCGCTGGAAGAGGTCAACGAGAACACTTACATCATGAGGCTTGATCGCGGTCCAACTGCTTCTTTCAAGGACTTTGCAGCCCGTATGATGGCAAGGCTCATGCAGTACTACCTCAAGAAGGAGAACAAGGAGCTGACCATCCTTACAGCTACCTCAGGAGATACAGGAAGCGCTGTAGCCCATGCATTCTACGGTCTTGACAATATCAGGGTCATCGTGCTGTTCCCTGAAACAGAGGTCTCAGACCGCCAGAGGAAGCAGATGACAACCCTTGACCAGAACATCTCTGCACTGGCCATCGATGGTAAGTTCGATGACTGCCAGGCAATGGTCAAGCAGGCCTTTGCAGATGCTGACCTCAAACACCTGAACCTCTCATCAGCAAATTCCATCAACATAGGCCGCCTGATCCCGCAGACACTTTACTACTTCTACTCCTACCTGAAGCTGAGGGATTACCCTGAGGAGATCGTATTCTCCATACCATCCGGTAACTTCGGCAATATGATGGGATGTGTGCTGGCAAAGAACATGGGAGTCCCTATCAGGAAGATTGTTGCTTCCGTCAACGAGAACGATGAGGTCCCGATCTTCCTCACCAGCGGCGAATACGAAAAGATCGTTCCTTCAAGGAACTGCATCTCAAACGCAATGAACGTCGGCCACCCAAGCAACCTTGCCAGGCTCATCGCTATCTACGGTGGTGTGATGGACGAGCAGGGCAATATCAGCAAGCTCCCTGACATGGAAAAACTGAATGGCGATATCTTTTCAACATCCGTCACCGATGAGGATACCATGGCCCTTGTAAAACAGTTCTACGAGGAGAACAACATCTTTATCGAGCCTCACGGTGCCGTTGGTATCAAGGGCCTGATGGATTACAGGGCAGCCACCAACGACAACACCCTCGCAGTGACACTGGAAACCGCCCACCCGGCAAAGTTCCCTGCAGAGGTCAAGTCTGCCATAGGAATTGAGCCTGAACCTCCACAGAGCCTTAAGGAGATCGAGGAAAAGGAGGAGCACATGGAGTTCCTGGATACGGATTATGAGAAGTTCAAGAGCTATTTGAAGGAAAGGCTTGAGTGAGGCCTTTCTTTTTAAATTTTCTTCTTTTCTGTCAAACTTATCCTGTAGTTTTTAATATTGTATTGACAAACTCAGTTTGTTTCCTCCCTATGTATCTCATTCTATTCCCAAAATTTTATCAATCTTCAATCTTTGAGATTTTTACATCTATAAAAGGGTCAATAAATTAATTTATAGACAGAAGCAAGCATGTTTCTGAATTGGGGATGTTAGTACAGATTTTGATAAATATGGAATACTTATGTAAAAAATCACAGGAAGAACCGATTTGTACAGAACCTCTTGGATTTACTCGATGTTAAAGAGAACTTTTAATATCAATACTTAATATATCTAAATTTGATTTTTTGTGTCGGGGGTACCGTAATGAAATTCAGGAATGTCTTAATATTGTCTATCGTATTGTGTATGTTTTGCTCACTTGCACTGAATTCAGCATCAGCAGAACCAGTTATCGCCGTAGATCTTCCAGCTAACAATGCAGAGTATACCACAAACGAAGTATCGCTCAATGTAACCGGTGACGGTACTGTTGATACTTGGTGGTACAGCCTCAATGGAAGTTCCAATGTTACTTTCACTCCCAACATAACATTACCCGTCCTACCTGACGGTACTCATAACCTGAGAGTCTATGCCAGCGACAGTCTTGGTAATGAGGTTTCATCATCCCTGATCAGTTTCAGCATCGATACAACATCTCCTGTGATCACAGTTGATCTTCCAGCTAACAATGCAGAGTATACCACAAACGAAGTATCGCTCAATGTAACCGGTGACGGTACTGTTGATACTTGGTGGTACAGCCTCAATGGAAGTTCCAATGTTACTTTCACTCCCAACATAACATTACCCGTCCTACCTGACGGTACTCATAACCTGAGAGTCTATGCCAGCGACAGTCTTGGTAATGAGGTTTCATCATCCCTGATCAGTTTCAGCATCGATACAACATCTCCTGTGATCACAGTTGATCTTCCAGCTAACAATGCAGAGTATACCACAAACGAAGTATCGCTCAATGTAACCGGTGACGGTACTGTTGATACTTGGTGGTACAGCCTCAATGGAAGTTCCAATGTTACTTTCACTCCCAACATAACATTACCCGTCCTACCTGACGGTACTCATAACCTGAGAGTCTATGCCAGCGACAGTCTTGGTAATGAGGTTTCATCATCCCTGATCAGTTTCAGCATCGATACAACATCTCCTGTGATCACAGTTGATCTTCCAGCTAACAATGCAGAGTATACCACAAACGAAGTATCGCTCAATGTAACCGGTGACGGTACTGTTGATACTTGGTGGTACAGCCTCAATGGAAGTTCCAATGTTACTTTCACTCCCAACATAACATTACCCGTCCTACCTGACGGTACTCATAACCTGAGAGTCTATGCCAGCGACAGTCTTGGTAATGAGGTTTCATCATCCCTGATCAGTTTCAGCATCGATACAACATCTCCTGTGATCACAGTTGATCTTCCAGCTAACAATGCAGAGTATACCACAAACGAAGTATCGCTCAATGTAACCGGTGACGGTACTGTTGATACTTGGTGGTACAGCCTCAATGGAAGTTCCAATGTTACTTTCACTCCCAACATAACATTACCCGTCCTACCTGACGGTACTCATAACCTGAGAGTCTATGCCAGCGACAGTCTTGGTAATGAGGTTTCATCATCCCTGATCAGTTTCAGCATCGATACAACATCTCCTGTGATCACAGTTGATCTTCCAGCTAACAATGCAGAGTATACCACAAACGAAGTATCGCTCAATGTAACCGGTGACGGTACTGTTGATACTTGGTGGTACAGCCTCAATGGAAGTTCCAATGTTACTTTCACTCCCAACATAACATTACCCGTCCTACCTGACGGTACTCATAACCTGAGAGTCTATGCCAGCGACAGTCTTGGTAATGAGGTTTCATCATCCCTGATCAGTTTCAGCATCGATACAACATCTCCTGTGATCACAGTTGATCTTCCAGCTAACAATGCAGAGTATACCACAAACGAAGTATCGCTCAATGTAACCGGTGACGGTACTGTTGATACTTGGTGGTACAGCCTCAATGGAAGTTCCAATGTTACTTTCACTCCCAACATAACATTACCCGTCCTACCTGACGGTACTCATAACCTGAGAGTCTATGCCAGCGACAGTCTTGGTAATGAGGTTTCATCATCCCTGATCAGTTTCAGCATCGATACAACATCTCCTGTGATCACAGTTGATCTTCCAGCTAACAATGCAGAGTATACCACAAACGAAGTATCGCTCAATGTAACCGGTGACGGTACTGTTGATACTTGGTGGTACAGCCTCAATGGAAGTTCCAATGTTACTTTCACTCCCAACATAACATTACCCGTCCTACCTGACGGTACTCATAACCTGAGAGTCTATGCCAGCGACAGTCTTGGTAATGAGGTTTCATCATCCCTGATCAGTTTCAGCATCGATACAACATCTCCTGTGATCACAGTTGATCTTCCAGCTAACAATGCAGAGTATACCACAAACGAAGTATCGCTCAATGTAACCGGTGACGGTACTGTTGATACTTGGTGGTACAGCCTCAATGGAAGTTCCAATGTTACTTTCACTCCCAACATAACATTACCCGTCCTACCTGACGGTACTCATAACCTGAGAGTCTATGCCAGCGACAGTCTTGGTAATGAGGTTTCATCATCCCTGATCAGTTTCAGCATCGATACAACATCTCCTGTGATCACAGTTGATCTTCCAGCTAACAATGCAGAGTATACCACAAACGAAGTATCGCTCAATGTAACCGGTGACGGTACTGTTGATACTTGGTGGTACAGCCTCAATGGAAGTTCCAATGTTACTTTCACTCCCAACATAACATTACCCGTCCTACCTGACGGTACTCATAACCTGAGAGTCTATGCCAGCGACAGTCTTGGTAATGAGGTTTCATCATCCCTGATCAGTTTCAGCATCGATACAACATCTCCTGTGATCACAGTTGATCTTCCAGCTAACAATGCAGAGTATACCACAAACGAAGTATCGCTCAATGTAACCGGTGACGGTACTGTTGATACTTGGTGGTACAGCCTCAATGGAAGTTCCAATGTTACTTTCACTCCCAACATAACATTACCCGTCCTACCTGACGGTACTCATAACCTGAGAGTCTATGCCAGCGACAGTCTTGGTAATGAGGTTTCATCATCCCTGATCAGTTTCAGCATCGATACAACATCTCCTGTGATCACAGTTGATCTTCCAGCTAACAATGCAGAGTATACCACAAACGAAGTATCGCTCAATGTAACCGGTGACGGTACTGTTGATACTTGGTGGTACAGCCTCAATGGAAGTTCCAATGTTACTTTCACTCCCAACATAACATTACCCGTCCTACCTGACGGTACTCATAACCTGAGAGTCTATGCCAGCGACAGTCTTGGTAATGAGGTTTCATCATCCCTGATCAGTTTCAGCATCGATACAACATCTCCTGTGATCACAGTTGATCTTCCAGCTAACAATGCAGAGTATACCACAAACGAAGTATCGCTCAATGTAACCGGTGACGATACTGTTGATACTTGGTGGTACAGCCTCAATGGAAGTTCCAATGTTACTTTCACTCCCAACATAACATTACCCGTCCTACCTGACGGTACTCATAACCTGAGAGTCTATGCCAGCGACAGTCTTGGTAATGAGGTTTCATCATCCCTGATCAGTTTCAGCATCGATACAACATCTCCCGCAGATATTGCTAATCTCATGGTTGAAGAAAGAACAACAAGTTCCATCACTCTTTCATGGAACAATTCATCCGATACGCACCATGTGGAACTTTGGAGAAACAATGTACACCTTATTGATGTCTTCAATATTACTTATGCAGACACAGGATTGCCTTCGCGTACATCCTATAATTACGGTTTACGTCCGGTTGATGTTCTTGGGAACAAAGGTAACTGGTCAAATATCACTGCATCTACCCAATCTTCCGGTGGTGGTAGCAGCAGTTCAGCAGGCGGAGGAGGTGGAAGTGGGTCCACCGGTGAATCTTATGACAACATCGCATTCAAGGACGTGAAGTCCGAGAGCATTGTAGGCGGACTTGTAATTAGTTACGTCTTCGATGGTGATGACAGGAATCCGATTCATTACATCAACTTCTCTGCAGTGAGAAATTACCCGAGAACGTCAACGACTATCGAAGTGCTTAAGGACATGTCAGAGATGGTCGATGAAAGTGCTCCGGGAGAAATTTACAGATACATTAACATCTGGGTAGGCAAATCAGCTTTTGCAACAGAAGATAACATTGCTGATCCTGTGATAGGTTTCTCTGTAGCAAAAGAATGGCTTACAGAGAATGGAATTAATGAGGATTCAATAGTAATCTATCGCCACAATTCTGGCAGATGGAATGCTCTTAATGTTGAGAAGATCGGTGAGGATAATTCATACGTCTACTTCGAAGCAGAAACTCCCGGATTCTCACCGTTTGCTATTGCAACGGATGTTGATGATGAAGAAGTGGCAGACATTGTTCCAATAGAAGAAGGTACCGGTACGATCATTATCACTGAGCCATCGGGAGATGACATGAATGAAACTGACTCCGAAGATGGATCAGTTTTTGGGCTAAATGTGCTATTCTTTACAATACCAGCACTCATGTTGATTGGAGTTCTCTACGCTTCGTATTCAGCAAAGAACAAGAGTGATGATGCAGAATTCATTCCAAAGGATCACTCAGATGGGTTACAGGGTGCAGAAGGTGATGTTTCCGGAGCTTCTTTAGATGTCGCAGTTGTTGAAGATGTCTCAGGTGAGTCTGATGAGATAACATCTACAGATCTGAACGATTCGGGTGAGTTCGCTGAGATCGCATCTGCAGATCTGGACGATTCAGGAGAATCTGATGAAATCTCACCTATCGTTGAGGATGCTTCAGGTGATGATTCTGAAAGCATTCCTGCTGTAGAGGACGTCTTAGGTGAACAATCTGAAGTAACTCCTGCTATTGAGGATTTGTCAGTCGAACCTGCTGAAATTATACCTGCTGCTGAGAAAGTCTCAGACAAGCCTACAGAAAAAGCCTCTTCTGATCATAACGATAAAATCCAGGAACCAGATATCGATCAAATGCTCAAATCTGTGAATGATATCGGAAAATTGCTCCGGGCGATGAGAGAGGCCGAAAAAGGTTCTGATGAAGTACAATCTGCGGTTGGTGTTGTTTCTAAGGAGATTTCAGATAGCACAAATGATCAACAGACCGAGGAGAAGAAGGAGTCTAAAAAGCACGACGATAGCAAGTGGTAATGAAAGTAATATTGCTATCAACGGACATTGAAGGGTTAGATCAAAACCCTTCTTTTAATCTTTCTTATTGATCGGACTGACCAAAAAGATCTTTTGTTTTCTGGGATTAATCAAAATAATCTTAGTATACTATCAGGAAATTGGAACTCTTTGCCTGATCGAGTAGGACTTTTCTATCAATTGAGTCAATAAGTTTTGTATTCGAAGTTGATTCAGTTTTAAACAAGGCTTTACACATATTTAAGGATCCGGACATTCTTATTTTCGATTAGCGGATAAAATTAGTTTGTAATACAAAAGCTATCGTTTTTAGTAAAAAATGTTCGATCTATAGAATTATAAATAAGGGAAAAGAAAAAGGAAAGAATTTCACTTACGTTTCATCAGCAAGTAAACAGCCAGTATTCCGATGATTGCCAGATAAGGAACGAATCTCGGTGTATCCTTATCCTTATCCTCAGCTTCGACCTCAAGTTGTGCTTCAGCAATCCTGTCAATTGTCTCATGTGAAAGGAACGATCCACCGGCACCAAGTATCACTCCATCATTTTCTCCAACGAAGATCTCAGTGTTCTCATGGCAGAATTCACAATCCTTTGCTTCGGTGGTAGTTGTGTGAGGATTCCATTCAGCAAAGGCCGTATGTGTGGAATTGTTGTAGGATGCGGTCATGTTGATGAACGGTTTGATGGTCCCATCAACGGATCTTGCAAGATAGAAACTGCTGACATCTATCTTATCAATCTGGCCTGTTTCAAGATGGCAGTTCTCACAGGTTATGACCCAGCCGGAATGGCAGGCTGAGCAGTCGAGTTTACCTTCATGCAGGCTGTGTGCAGGGATTTCAGGGGAATATTGTGTAGCGGCTATACCGTTTACCTTTTTTTCTGAATCGTATGGCAATCCTCGCAGGTTACTTTCTCAGCTACTTTATGTTCCAGATTATTGCTTCCGGTATGCAACATAGATGTCCGCTTCGATCATTTTACCATCCTCATAGAAATGGTGGACAAAGTAAACGTTCCCATCTTTATCTAATGTAGGCTCACCTGCGAACTTTGAAATGATAAGTTCAGGTTCCTGCCATTGTCCATTAACCTTTTCAGACTTGAAAACCGCAGGAGTTCCCATGTACCAGCGATTGAACCATAGTTCATTCCCATCAGCAGTAACATATGGCATTCCTTCGTTTTCTTCCGAGTTCAGAACGTCGACGTTAACAGGATCTTTCCATTCACCGTCAGCTTTTGTCAGCATCCATATATCGGTCCCGCCTTTACCACCTTCTTTTGGTGAGTGGTAATAAAGCTCTTCACCATGAATATGCAGTTCTCCCACTTCATATGCAGGATCATAATCAGCATTTTCCCAATTGACCCAGCTTCCATCCTTGAATTCTGCTGAGAACCAGTGGAGTCCTGTGTAGCCTTCTCTGGCGGAACAGAATAACATTGTATTGCCCTGTACGAACTCACAACCATCAAGAGCCAGTTTGCCTGGCTTTTGCAACATCACTCTTTCAGGTTCCTGAAATGAACCGTTAATGTATCTTGAAACATAGATCCCGGTAACGCCATCGAGTATTTGTTTTTCTACAGGTACTCTTACATCAGGTGTAAAGAAGAAATAGATCTCATCCCTGTCAGCTGGAATAAATGGGGAATCCTCGGCGCCTGCAGTATTAATTACTGCCAGAGGAACCGGTTGTTCATATTCAGCTGAGTGTAATTGTGGTGGGAAATTATCGGTTTCTGGAGTCATCTTGATAGCATCTTCCGGTATTGTGCTGTATCGGTCAATCTCCACAGTCTGCTCCTGTTCCGCAATGCATCCACTAACCAGGATTAAGACAAGAGATAGAATTATTAGTAAGACATTCTGTTTCATCAATTCACCTTTTCATTCTATACTTATTTCGTAAGACTACGAAAGACTCTTATCTTATATAGAGTATATGAACGCCAATGTGGATCGATGGACTATATGCAGCATTTGACTATCTCATTAAGGTCATCCCACCGATCGTCATCGGAACCCTGATCATGGATGTCATGGTGGAGATGGGCTGGGTGCACAAGCTGGGCTTTATAGCATCCCCTCTCATGCGTTTTGGTCATTTAAGGGAAGAGATCGGTCTCAGTTTCCTTACTTCCTTTGGTTCCTCAGCTGCCGGGAATTCCATGATAGCAAAGTTGCATGATGACAATCACATCGACCGGAAAGAGACTATCATAGCCACAATGGTCAATTCCTTCCCATCCGGTATCGTACTCTCAAGGGATCTTTTCCCCGTAGTCGTTATATTGCTTGGTACTACCGGTCTCATCTATCTGGGTATAGTTGTACTCATAGGATTCCTGAAGACATTGCTCGCACTTCTGGCTGCACGTATTCTCCTGACACCCCGACCATCAGGGAATATCTATGCAACTACGGAGAAGATCACCCTCCGGGAAGCTTCTGTTAAGGCTTTGAAAAGGTCAAGGAGGTCACTTACAAGGATCGTTGTCACCATGACCATCGTATCCGTGATCGTGTTCCAGCTCATGGAGACAGGCGTCTTTGACTGGGCAGCATCCATAATGAAGGATTCGTTCATGGTACAATACGTTCCTGCCGACGGTCTGCCTATTATCGCCGGCTGGTTTGCCAGCAATATTGCTGCCTACACAATAGCAGGCAACCTTCTGGAAGCAGAGATGCTCTCCTCAAAGGACATAATCCTTGCACTTCTCATCGGAAGGATACTGGCAAGTGTTGCAAGGATAAGGACCATGCTGCCTTATTATATAGGTATCTTCAGCCCGAACCTGGGTGTGAGGATAATGTTCGTATCACTGGTCATGCAGAACGGAATCATGCTGGGTATAGCAGGATTCATTATTTTTTTCTTCTGATCCGGGATTTCCATTCTTGCCGAATATATTCATGTAATCAAATAAAAATCGAATGGGGGGATAGAAGGCTCTCTAAAAAAAGGGGGCAAAATGAAGTTATTCTCAGGCGATCAGCCTGTTAAGATTGACATTTCCATTTGTTGTCCTTATGTCGATCTTATTGCCACCTTCCCCGATGGTCCCTTCTACATGAGTTGATTCAAGTCTTGTGACAACCAGCTCGACTTCGTTCATTGAGATATGACCATTGGTCGCCTCCATCTCGATATCGGCATCAAGGGATGGGTCGATGTGAAGTGTTATTCCTCCATTGGTACATCTGATATCTATATCTTCTTTTATGTCAAGGATATGGGCTTCGATCTTCCCGTTAGTTGTTTTCAGGTCAACGATCCCGGTTGTTCTCCGGATGTCAAGGGCACCATTGCTTGAGGTTGCTGCAACGTATCCTTCAACGTTGCTGATTGCTATGTTTCCATTGGTTGTCAGGGCTGTAATATTTCCCCTTGTGTCCGAGATAACAATATTTCCGTTCGTTGTCTTAACAACTCCAACAGTGGTGTTCTCAGGGATCCTTATCCTCATATCAACTGAGACCCTGACACCTTCATAAGAAGGATATTTTGTTTCCACTTTCAGTTCATCATTGATCTCATTGACGATGATATGGACCTTTTCAAGTTCTTCTTCCCCATAATATGTCCGTTTTGTAGCATCCAGCCTTATTGTATCTCCATCCCAGCTATCGATCTCTATCTGTCCGTTCACATTGAGGACGCCTAATGTTGTATTGTTGGTTGCATCATATTCTCCGCTGAAGTACTCCACTTCTTCGGCACCGAGGTCCGGTCCGTATGAGGTACATCCGGAAACGGCAGCAATAGCTATTGTAGCCAGTAATAGGAACGTGATCTGGTATTTGTTCAATATAAAGCCCCCCAATAAGAATTGGGGACAGTTTATAATAAATCTATCTGTTAGCTGCACAATGAACATTATGAGCTTAAAAGGGTTCAGTTTGATCCTTATTATTCTAATTCAGGTTATAGCGCTCATGAAGAGATGAAAACTATCGCAACCAGTGCAGCGGCCACACCCATCCATTGTTTTGAAGATAGTTTCTCCTTTAGTATGATCCATGCAAGCAATACTGTGCCTGCGGGATACAGCGATGATGTAATGGAAGCTATGTCCAGCCGGCCTGCCTGTGAAGCAAGTGCAAAGAAAGTGTTGCCGCCGGTATCGAAGATCCCTGCAAGGAGAATTACCGGAAATACGTTCTTTGAAGGGACATAGATCTGCCTGCTGTATGCTATGAATACAAGAAGCGTGATAACTGCTGCTATCCTTGCAGCGGTAAGTGGCCAGAGTACGGCTGTATCACTGACCTTATCGATTGATATGAAGAACAGTCCGAAACCGGTTCCTGCAATTAGCGGAAGTATGAGGTCTGAGCGTTCTATTTTGCTGCTCTCATCCCCTCCACCTGCAATGAGCCAGACGGCTACAAGTGCAAAGGCAAAACCGATCATCTGGTGAACGGCAGGAAGTCCTTCATAAAATGCACCATATATGACCGGTACTGCAGCGGCCACAACAGCTGAGGTCGGTGCGACCAGTCCCATCCTTCCCTGTGATAGACCACGGTAAAGTGCAAGAAGGCCTATACTTATGAAAACTCCTGCAATTGCTCCCCAGATCATGCCATTCACAGGTGGCATTACTTCACCCATCAAATGGGCCGAGGCTGCAAGAAGGAATACTCCGACAGCCTGAGTTATCAGGACAACACTATAGACATTTGCACGTTTTGAAGCAAAGCCTCCGCTGAAATCTCCGGCACCCCAGGATATGGCTGCCATCAATCCAAAGAAGACCACGAGAAACTCAGCAGGTATCATATTGTCATTATCCTCCGTGGAGTAGCTATGATATTGAACTATTTGACTTTATGCCCTTATACCTCATTTTCTATATTTGATTAGAACATCATATTTATCCATTGATCGCAAATATCTATATGGGGTTACAAAATGAAAATTAAAGTTGAGGGATCTCTATGATCCGGATCCGGAAGAGGTACAGGGATGATCCAGAAGAGATCGATGAAGGGGAAATAGACAGGGTCGAAATGACCCTTGTTACGTATAAAAAAGTGTGCTGTGGGCACAAAAAGAAGGCAATTATGGATATTGGCCGGATCAGTGAACCAAAGGATCTGCATTTGTTGAATGTAAAGGAATATTCGATCGAGGATCGGGTACTCAGTATATTTATCGAGATCTGATCGCCGGATCGGACATATCCTGGTATATCTTATCCCAGTATATCGGAAGGAACCTTGTAATGAGGGTCTTCCCAGTGATTTACATCGATAATTGCAGAGGCATTGTCCAGAAGAACAAGGCAATCTTCGCTTAAATGTCGAAGGTGGACCTTTTTACCAACTCTTGCATAGCGCTCAGTTACCTTGTTCAGTGCTTCGATCGCGGAATGGTCAGCAACCCTTGATTCTTTGAGGTCAATAATGATCTCATCCGGATCATTAAGGACATCGAACCTGTTCTGGAATTCAGTTACCGAGCCAAAGAACAACGGACCAAAGAACTCGTAGTGTTTGATCCCGTTATCATCAATTATCTCTCTTGCACGGACCAGTTTGGCGTTTTCCCATGCAAATGCCAGTGCTGAGATCACGACGCCTGCAATTACTGCTACTGCCAGGTTGTGGTAGATAACGGTTATGCCTGCAACGACCACCATAACAATTACATCCGTTGTGGGCACTTTCCTGAATATCTTTAATGATGCCCACTCAAATGTGCTGATAGAAACTACGAACATCACACCAACCAGTGCTGCCATTGGGATCTTTTCGATAAGCGGGGAACCGACCAGCACAATTACCAAAAGGCCTGTGGCTGCAATGATCCCTGATATCCTGTTCCTGGCACCTGAATTGATATTGATGATACTCTGTCCGATCATCGCACAGCCGCCCATTCCTCCAAAGAGACCGCAAACAAAATTGGCGACACCCTGGCCCACGCTCTCTTTATTTGCTCTGCTCCTTGTTTCTGTCATTTCATCTATCACGGTAAGCGTCAACAGGCTCTCGATCAATCCCACCAGTGCCATAATTAATGAGTATGGGAAGATGATCTTCAGTGTTTCCAGGTTAAGCGGGACCTGCGGGAGATGGAAAGCAGGTAATCCTCCTGCAATAGAGGCAATATCCCCTACTGTCCTTGTCTGGATCTGGAAATATATGACAATAGCTGAAACAACTATGATCGCAGTCAGTGAAGATGGAACTGCTTTTGTCAGCTTTGGAAGTAAATAGATGATCGCCATTGTCATACCTACAAGACCTAGCATGACCAGAAGTGCCTGTCCGCTTAGCCAGTGCTCGATCCCGTTAATGTCAGTGACCTTGAACTGGGCAAGCTGTGCCATGAAGATAACTATGGCCAGTCCGTTTACAAAACCGAACATCACTGCATGTGGTACAAGCCGGATGAATTTTCCCAATCTCAAAAAACCGATGGTCATTTGAAGGATCCCCATCAGTATCACGGCAGCAAAGAGGTACTCGATCCCGTGTCTGACAACCAGGGCCACAACTACGACCGCTATTGCTCCTGTAGCACCTGAGATCATTCCCGGCCTGCCACCTATGATGGCTGTTATCAATCCTATGATGAATGCAGAGTATAGTCCGACCAACGGACTGACGTTAGCTATGATGGAGAATGCCACAGCTTCAGGCACAAGGGCCAGTGAAACAGTTAATCCCGAAAGGACCTCGTTTTTTAAATTTGATTGGTCGTTCTTTAATTGTTCTATAAATGCCATATTTATCCCATTTTAAAAATGCTAATGTGCCATCTGGGTGGGGAATACCTTGTATCATCAAGGAAAAACAAGCAGGATACCATTGATAGCTGGTGAAATAATACCAGTAAAGGGCCGGATGTTATTGCAAAGGCAATGTGGAGTACTCAAATTTGGAGTACTGCGATTGCTAGAATAAAACCTGTTCTCAGATCATATCGAATTGATCTAGGATCTTGTTCTCAAATTCCATTAGTTATATCATTTAGATATATACTGCCAGGATTAGCAGAGCTTCGTAAAAGAGGCTCTCACTATATATATTTAATCATGGTCTGGAAGGAAAAAGAAAAAGGAAAGCAGAATTAATCGGCTTTGCCGGTTTTGATAAATGTCCCGTTCCTGTATTCCTCAAAAGCAACCTGCAATTCTTCCTGTGTGTTCATCACTATCGGGCCATACCAGGCAACCGGTTCATTGATGGGCTTGCCGGATACAAGAAGGAATCTAAGACCTTCGTTTCCTGCCGTTGCTACAATTTCATCCCCATCATCAAACATTATTAAATTCTCAGGCTTTATGGGTGAAGGTTCTTTGAGGTCGAAATATTTAGCACCCTCAACTTCGAATGAGTATGGATCATGATCTTTTCCAAAGACACCCTCTCCCTTAAGAATATAGGCAAAGACCGTATACCCTGTTTTTGTGGGATGCACGTATGATGTTGCCGGAGGGATTGTTATGTCCAGATATTCAGGATCGGTAACAATGTCCTGCACCGGCCCTTTCTTTCCATTCACTTCGCCACAGATCACCTTGATGCGAACGTCGTTGTCCAGAACAATTTCCGGTATCTGATGGCTTTTGACCTCCTGATATCTCGGATCCATCATCTTGTGGGATGCCGGCAGGTTGGCCCACAACTGGAAACCCCAGAGAGCTGTGCCTTCTTTTGCCTTTGGCATTTCCTGGTGAATGATCCCGCTTCCGGCTGTCATCCACTGTACATCGCCGGATTCGATGAGGCCCTTGTTTCCCATGCTGTCGCCATGCTCTACTTCTCCGGAAAGCATGTATGTGATAGTTTCGATCCCTCTGTGTGGATGCCATGGAAATCCCATGATGTACTCATTCGGATCATCCGAATGGAAATCATCAAGCAGAAGAAATGGGTCAAGTTGAGGCACATGATTGAATCCGAATGCTCTTTTCAGGTGTACGCCTGCACCTTCTATGGTTGGCATACTCTTCATGATCTTTTTGATGGATCTTGTAACTCCCATAATAATTCCCCATAAGGTATGCTTCTCTGATATTATATGAGATTTATCTTACTCCTAACTTCTCTGCAAATTTTGCTCATGGATGAAAAGTATATAAGCTTCTGACTCCAACATTAAGCTAACTTAATTTTGTGGAGTAGAGGTGACCTGATGACTGTAATTACAATTGACCCTGAGTTGTGCACTAATTGTGAGATATGCGTAGAGATCTGTCCGATGTCCATAATCCTGCCTTCAAGTGAAGGCGAAACCCCTTACTCACCAGAGGATGCTGCTACGTATTGTGCGAAATGCGGACACTGTGAGGTATTCTGTCCTGAAGGGGCTATCTCCACTTTATTCGATTCGACTTATTACCAGCTGCATGATGACGAATTCCCTTCAATACCTCCGTCTGAGATCGGCAAATATATGGTAATGCGCCGATCGATCAGAAGCTACAGGGAAGATCCTGTCGATAAGGATACAATAGAGTCTGTTCTTGACATTGCCCGTTATGCCCCTTCCGGAATGAACAAGCAGCCTGTACACTGGACCATCGTTCACAATACCGATGAAGTGAAGAAGATCGCCGGATTGAGCATTGACTGGATGCGTGAGGTCGTTGCAAGTGAGGATGACCATCCTCTCAAGCCACTGATGCCAGGGCTGATCTCTTCATACGAAATGGGTATTGATCCCATTTGCAGGGCAGCTCCGCATCTTGTGATAGTGCATACTCCGGCGGAGTACCCTACTGGGTATACTGACAGCATTATAGCCCTTTCATGGTTCGAACTTGCAGCCCAGGCCTTTGAGGTCGGAACCTGTTGGGCAGGTTTCCTTGCCATAGCAGCTGCTTCTTATAAACCGATAAGGGATGTACTGGAACTTCCATCGGGTCATGTGGTGCAATACTGCATGATGTTCGGCTATCCTGAACACAAGGTCAGGGGAATACCTGGAAGGGAGCCTGCAAGAGTTAACTGGAAATGAAAAGGATATTGATCTTAAAGGAGATATCTCTTGGGAAGGCAGCTCTTTAAGTTCAGAGCTCGCCTTTCTCCATTAAATTTTACATTTTGTTTATTTATATACTAAAAAAGAAAGAAGTGCCGAACTCTTATTTTTTATATTCCAAAGCTGTTCCAACAGTGATGGTCATCACGGGAATTACGATATACCTCAATCCGATCTGCATAAAATAATCTGAAATAGACATTCCTGATATGGGAATCAGTACCAACAGATCTAATAGTATGTTTATGGCAAACCAAACTAAACCGACAATGACTCCTTCTTTGAAATAATCTGCATCGATGTTTTTGAAATAAGAGATCAAAAGGAAAGCGGCAGAAATGGAGCCGACAACGATCATTATAGACTTGAAAAAGAAAATGTCAATTGTAAGGTCTCCTTCTTGTGTATAAAATAAGAAGGAAGCTGCAAAAGGTATAAGCCATTCAAGGAAACCATACGAAACGTTTCTAACATATTTATTTATCATATTATATGTTTAGGACAGTCCGTTTTCTTAAGTATTTTCATTGATCTAAAACTATTACTCCTCTTTCTCCATGTAGTACTCATCCCTTGCTGCAACGAATGCCCTGATGTTCTCAAGTGAAGTATGTGGTGCCAGTCCGCATCCCGGTGCAAGTATATCGATACCATCTTCAATACATGCTTTTGCCTCTTCTTTTACCTGCTCCGGAGGCATTCCTAGAAGAGTTCCAACCGGGGAAATATTTCCTATCAGGCATGTTTTGTCACCGATAATGCTCTTTGCATATCCGACATCGACCTTTTCTTCGATACTTATTCCATCAAACCCTGAGGTTGACAGGGGTTCAAGGATATCGGAAGCATCCCCGCAGATATGTGCGATTGTCTTTCCGGTCACTTTCTGGTTGTATCTCTTATATTCATCCAGTATCATCATCTCAAAGAACTCAGGTGGTATCAGGTCCGGTCCTGCTTCTGAATCAGGCAGACAGACAACATCAGCCCCATGCTCGAAAAGGGCATTGGAGTATTCTATGCAGATGTCGGTTCCTATCCTGAGCAGATCCCTGATGGTATCAGGTTGTGAGATGAACCACATGAGGTAGTTCTTTGCGCCCACGAGTGACAATGCAAGTGCAGCAGGTCCAAGCATGCCGGCAACTACGGGGATGTCGTCACTGACCCTTTCTTTTACAATGTCGGTTGCCTTCAGGAGGGTTGCTACTCTTTCACATTCAAGCAGGTTCTCGGGGATCTCCAGATCGTGAACATCTTCAGGTTTCTTGCAAGGGAAATCAACAATGGATGGCTGTGTATCATAGCTTCCTTCGACGATCTTACAGCCCAGTGTCTGTGGTATATCAGTACCATCAAAAGGATAGCGAATAGTTTCAAGGCCTGCAACCTCATAACCTGCTATTGCAAGGGTTGCCATTTTTTCAGCATCAAAATGAGCTTCCGGCCATTTCGCACCACAGATCTCCATAAGTTCGATGGTTCCTGTCTGGGTGACCGAACAGACCGGAACTTTCTCGACATCTTTACATTCTAAAGCTCGTATGAATCTATCTTTCATTGTCAGATCTGTCAATTTCAACCCTCGGTGCTTTGTATAATATTTGAAGTTCGTTCTTTTTGGCTGAACGGATATTATTTTGAACACAGGGGTTATTTTAAGGTTCTGTTGTCTGCTATTTAGATGGTTCTGATTTATTGCCTGGAATGTCCTGAGCAGAATAAAAAAAGGATATAATATGTTTTACATTGATGCTGTTGTGGATGCCGTATAAACATGGATAGGAAAATCTGTATTTTCTTACCAGAGAGATTCATAACATCCTATGCAAAGGTGCAAAAGATGCTCATATTCAGGTTCGTAGAACTTGATAGGCACAGTATTCCGATGGGACCCGCAAGCTTCACACTTAGCTACAAAGCTGGTCTTCTGTGGGGGAAACCTATGCATATTTAGGATGCCATTAAGCCTTATATCCTTGTTCAAATCGACTGCACTTTCTGTATCAATGATCAGCATTTCTTCAACACTCTCCCTTTAAATTGATTTAAATGCTTTAAGCAGATAGCCTTCGTTAAATGGTGGCTCAGTTAGTTGAATTTCATTCAAAAACATCCAAACTTAATTAAATATCTCTTGCTATTAATATATATCTTTTTTGATACAATATATTCTATAGTAATCAAAATATATGTAATCTCACGGGGGCAATATCTGTCCGTTCCAAGCTTGTTGTGCTGGATCAATTCATGGAGATAGACTGCTGTCATTATTCCATGTTCCTGTCGGTTAAAAAGGATCTTACAATTTTTAATTGATCTTGTTTGACAAAATCAGGTATTATAAAAAAGTGATTGGATGGATGAATTAATTGACAGGTTGAATCCGTTCCCACCCAATTGTTCCAGGATCCTGCTCCAATAACATCTCTTTTAATTTTCCACTATGATCTCTCCTTCCATGTATGGGTGGAATGTACAGATATAGTCATAATTTCCTGCTTCTTCAAATGTAAAACTGAAACTTTCACCTTTTGAAAGGCTTCCTGAATCAAATCCTTCATCGTTCGAAGTTGCAGTGTGTGGTGCTGAATCCATATTTATCCATGTGACCGTATCGCCAACAGATATCTGTAGTGTATCAGGCTTGAATTTGAAGTCTTCTATCAGCACTTCGTATTCCATGGAAGTTGTATCTTCAGTATCTTCCGTTGCATTATCTGTGCTTTCAATTTCCTCTTCTGTGATTTCATCGGAGGTATCTTCAGGTGTGGTCATTTCTGCTTCAGGTTCCGGCTGATCATCATACTGTGCACAGCCGGCCATCACTATTGTTGCCAGCAAGACTAAAACTACAATTAGTGCTTTCATTTGTAACTCCCCCTTGTTTATTAACTGAATAAAGTTATGTTATAATCGACAATATTAATATTTCCTGCATAATGTCTCTAATTGTATTCCTGCGAAATTTATTAATAGTTAAGCAAATGTTATTTTAATGGGAATTTGATCGGGTTTTTGTCTTCGCTACCTTAGAAGTTTTCCACAGGATCCCGGTTCAATATCACTGTTATCATAAAGTAACGGGGTGCACAGATGTTATCAAAAATTCCAATAGACCTTTCGAGCGTAGCTCCTGAAGACATCAATAAAGAGATCCTCAGGACTGCAGTAATTGCTGAACTTGATGCTATCAGTCTTTATGAGCAAATGGCTGCTCTTACAGAGAACGCTGAAGTAAAACAGGTACTTCTTGATGTTGCAAAAGAAGAAAAGACCCATGTGGGCGAGTTCCAGACACTGTTGTTGAGAGAAGATGATCAGCAGGAGTATGAGTTGAAGATGGGTCAAAAAGAAGTTGAAGAGATGCTCGAAAAATAATCGGAGGTCTGTAAGTGTTATCTGAAATACCCATCGATCTTGAAATTGTGGATAAGAAAGACATTGACAAGGAGCTCATGAGACTTTCCATGATAGCTGAGCTTGATGCTATCAACCTGTATGAGCAAATGGCAGCATTGACTGATGATGAGGATCTGCGGGAGATCCTTCTTGATGTGGCAAGGGAAGAAATGATCCACGTGGCAATGTTCCAGACCGTCCTCATGGAAGTGGATGATGAATACCTGGAGGTTCTTGCGGAATACTCTCTTGCAAAGGCGTGAACTTGCAAATCTCTTTTTTTCTTTCTACCTATCTACCTTCCCTTCCACGCTTTTTCATTTTCGGTTTTCTGTTCATTTTGCTTTTGTTCTATCCGTTTTTTTTTTGGATTGATTTTCATTCCAAAATGCTTTAATTACTTGTGATCCTTCCTGCACAGGATGGCCAAAAATAATATCCTCTCCACTATGAAATATGTCTCACGCATGAAAAAGGAGTTCATGCTATCGGAGATCAAAGACTATATCGAAGAAGAGATGTCGACGCAGGACATTTACAATGCTGTATCACCTTTCCTTTTTGATCTTAAGCTCAATGCAACTCCTTTGGATGATGATTTCCAGATGACTCGTGGTCTTAGCAGGGAAAAGATGGAACTCACTGATGAAGAGAAAGAGAAAATGCTGTCATTTTTTGGTTCTGCTGTTGTACCCGGCCAGCTTCAGAAGATCATTGAGAACTATATTACACAAAAGACTACCAAGGAATGGGATGACCCGGCGGTCCTTGAGAGGATAAGAAAAGCAATAGTCTCTCAGAAGAATGCCTATTGGAAGTCTGGCAAGTCCAGGATCATCTCATATGAGAAAGGCTACAGTATTCTGGCTTATCTTGCTTATCAGTTCCCTGTATATTTCGTGCAGTTCGAGCATATCCTCTACAGTATGGCAGTTGAAGGCATGTTGAAGAAGAGGATGAAGGTCCTTGATATCGGTACCGGTCCTGGCACCGTACCTCTTGCGATAGCTGACTTTTACAGGAGGCTGGATGATGCAGAAGTGGCTATCCATAGTGTGGAGCTTTATGATGAGAACATCGAAGCATATGATGCCATTGTATCTGAATATGCAAAGAAGGCATCAGGGGTGATAATGGAGGATCCAATTAAGGCCAACCTGGTAGATCTCAAACCTGAAAACATTCCGGACAATATTGATCTCATGATATTTTCCAATGTTCTCAATGAGGTCCGTGGACTTACCATCGAACAGAAAGCAGAGCTTGTTAAAAGGCTGTCCTCCAGACTTTCAGATGATGGTAACATCGTCCTTGTAGAACCTGCTGACCGTGTGAATTCGACCGAGTTCAGGAAACTTACTCTTGCCCTCAAACGTCAGGGTCTTGGAATATTCAGTCCGTGTTCATTTATCTGGTGTCAGGGGTGCAAACCTGATGAATGCTGGAGCTTTGAACAGAAGGATGACATCAAACCGACAAGGCTCATGGAAAAGCTTGCAGATTGTGAGGAAGCTTTTCGTTATCTGAACACTGACATCAAGTACTCGTATGCTATAATGAGGAAGGACAACCTCTCTAGAATAAACTACAAGGTGCCCCTAAAATCAAAGTTTGCCCGACTGGCAGATATGGATAAGCATGTTGGGAAACGCATCAATGTAGTTTGTTCCCTGATGTCCGGTGACCTTGGTGACATTAAATATGCGGTCTATAAGATATGTGATGGTACTTCCCGGAAACAGGTGTATGCCTTGTTGCCTTCCCATCATGTAGTTCCTGAGAACGAGCTTCTTAAGAAGGAAAGTTATGGTTCTGTTATTGAGCTCTATAATGTTCTTGTAAAATACAACAAGGATAAGGATGCGTACAATCTGCTTTTGAGCAAACAGAGCATTGTTGAAAAAGTGGAATGAGATATTCCACAACTTCCTCTTTCAGTTAAGTTAACTTAACTTTACTTTTCTTTTTTTCAAATCATTTTTAGATCTGTACAAGATTTATCAGTCCCTATTTAAAATCTCTACAGTCACAATGTTCCCATCATCGCTTTTTCTAAAAAATTTCGGGCACAATGGACTTCTATTTTTTAAGATCCTACATGGATTCTCAATTTGAATTGTATTAGTCAAGAAAACAAGACTTAAATATGATTGAGTTCTATCTATGTATGCAGATCTAGTTTGCAAAAGAACTGGTATTTCATAAGGGGGTTATACCATATCATACGAAGACACGATGGACAAAGTAAGGATAAAACTGAACTCCACAAAAGGCATTGAACAAATGCTTGTTCTTAATGATGCGGACCGGATGAAAATTATCGAACTTGAGAGAGAGGACGAAAAGGTCAGGTCAGTTCTTTTTGGGAAAAAGAACAATCTTGGAGTAAAACAGGTCCTTAATTGTGATGTCATGATGGCATTCCTGACCAATAAGGAGTTCGGATGGCCTGAAAATAATATCAGGCTAATGGACGGAAACCTGATAATTGGTGGGGATGTTACGGATCCGGTAAAACTTCAGGAATATCAGGAACACTCAGGTTATTGTGTTTTCGGGAATATTGTTGTAGAACTCGATAAGTTAGTGAAGAGGGATTCTTCTGCAGATCCTATATGCATGGTCATAAATCCAAAACCTTTTCCCTATATTGATCACATTCCCGGTGTCTCCGATGCTCTTATGGCATCCCCTTCCAGGTTCACTGATGAATACATAAGGATGAGGTCCCGTTCAAAAAGCAGGGCCGGTTGTATCGGTACTTTCCTTTTAGGCTTCAACATACGGGACAGTTTTGCAAAACCGGCGGGATATGCCTCCGTCAGAAGCATTGTCTAACTGTTTATGATTAAACTTGAAGATCTGAATGGATGTGGTTTCTAACTTCCTTTACGCATCCGTTCTTATTCTTCTCATTTTTAGCTATTTATTTTACTCACCACTTCTATTCATTTTTTTGTTTCGTTTTAGCAATTATTTCTATTTCATCAGAGATCATTTCCAAATATAAAATAAATATGTGTTGTAATCAATTACAATGACAAAAAGTTGCATTACATGTCATTATATTAAATTACATTAAGTTCGAAGGTCATGTTATTATCTTATATCTACTTCATAGACCAGTCATAATTTTTTATTACATATAACTCATTCAATCGGAACAACAATGCGATATCCGTTCAGCTCTTCCACGGTCGTTGCCACTCCGTAGACCTGTTCTATTGTTTCAGGAACGACCATATGCTGATCTCCGTGGGCAAAGATGGTCCCATCCTTCAGGAACATATATTTATCAGCAAATCGGAGTGCAAGATTGATATCGTGCATTGTTATGACCGCTGATACGTTGTTCTCTTTCACGATCTGTTTTACCGTACGTAATATCTCAAGTTGCTTCTTAAGGTCAAGGCTGCTTGTGGGTTCATCAAGAAGCAGGAGCTTTGGTTCCTGGACAAGAGCCCTTGCTATTGCAACTCTCTGGATTTCCCCTCCGCTCATCTCATTGATATATCTGAGTGCAAGGTTCTCAAGCTCCAGTTTCGTGATGAACGATCTGACGACCTTGTTGTCCTTTTCTTTGACGTTCCATACGATATGGGGCTTTCTCCCAAGCAGGATCGCGTCATAGGCTGTCAGTCTCCAGGCTTAAGGTTGAAGTGTATCTGATCAAGTACTTTCCTCGTCTTGTAATTGAACCCAAGTTCTTCTACGTTCAACATTAGTGCTGATACCCCCGGATAAGCAGGTAAAGGAACAACGGTGCACCCATGAATGCGGTCAGGATGGCCACAGGAAGCTCATGTGTTGTTATATCCAAAAAAGTTCCCGTTTTCTGGTTGTTTTTGATTTTGAGTATAAAAATATCGGTTATAATATGCTGGTTATATTGTTCTCATCATATTGGACTGATTTTTCATGACCTGCCGTTTTCCAATCCCCTATACTTATCGCAGACTTTTTAAAACAATATCCCGTTCTATTGATTGATGGATCTTCTTGGGTACTTCATCTATGTATTTATCACATTATTTGCTATTGTGAGCCCGCTTAGTGGAGTAATTACATTCCTGACTCTGACCAATGGGCTGACACTGGATGAAAAGAATGCAATAGCCAGGAGATCGGTCACTTTGGCCTTTGCTATTGCCATGTTCTTCATTTTTACAGGAACCATCATCCTTGAGTTCTTTGGGATAGGTATTGATTCACTGAAAGTTGCCGGTGGTCTGCTACTCTTTACTATTGCATTCGATATGATGCAGGCAAAGATCTCAAGAGAAAGCATTACAGATAAGGAGATAGATGCATCCAGTGAGCGAGAGGACATCTGGATATTCCCTATAGCAATGCCTATGCTTACCGGACCTGCTACTATTACAACAGTTATAATCCTCACAGAATCAGCGGAAGTTGTCCCTCAGAAAGTGCTGATAATCCTTGCGACGGTGCTGACCTATGCAATATCCCTGTTAATATTCCTTTTTTCAAGGAGGCTGCACAAAAGAATGGGATACAATGGTATGCTTGTGATCACGCGTCTGTTCGGTCTTTTCCTGGGTGCTATCTCAGTGAGCATGATAGCAAGTGGTATCTGGGGACTTTATCTCAGTATGTCCGGCCTCCCAGCCTGAACGTATTTCAGAGCCATTTCAGATTCCTGAAATAACCTATCATTCCGATAGCTACTGATAACATAATTACCCATACTGCAGGATATCCCCATTGCCATCCCAGTTCAGGCATATTTTCAAAGTTCATTCCATAGATGCCTGCAATGAATGTGAGGGGAATAAAAATGGTGGCTATGATGGTCAGCACCTTCATGATCTCGTTCATCCTGTTGCTTGCAGTTGAAAGGTAAAGGTCCAGCATTGTTGAGAGTATGTCCCTGTATGATTCGATCGTATCAATGACCTGTATAGTGTGATCGTATACATCTTTCAGGAAGATCGCTGTAGATTCTCTGATAAATGGCGTCTCTTCTCTCTGGAGGCCGCTGACAACTTCCCTGAGCGGCCAGATGAACTTTCTTAAGAATATAATTTCTTTTTTGAGGCGGTGGATCTGTTCAATCGTTCTTGGTGTTGGATTGTCCAGCAGCTCATCATCAAGCTCTTCTATATCCTCCCCTATTTTTTCGAGCATGACGAAGTAGTTGTCAATAATGGAGTCCAGAAGTGCGTAGGCCAGGTAATCCGGACCTTGTTTTCGAATTCGGCCTTTTGAGAGCTTCAATCTTTCTCTTACGGGGTCAAAGGTATCTCCTATAACTTCCTGGAATGAAATGACAAAATTTGGACCAAGGATTATACTCACCTGTTCAGATGTAAGTTCTTCTTCATCCTCGTCATAGGTAAGCATTTTCAGAACGATATATATATAGGGGTCGAAGAACTCAACCTTAGGTCTCTGGTCAGTATGTACAATGTCCTCAAGTACCAGCGGATGTATCCCAAAATGAAGACCTATCTTTTCGATCAGTTCTACCTGATGAACCCCGCAGATATTTATCCATGAAACGTCATTGGTGTCCCTGAAAGGGTATGTTTCTTCTATATTCTCAGCTTTTATTTCCTGAAAATTTTTATCATTATAGTCAATGATAGTGATCTCTGGTTCTATCAGGTGCTTTTCCCCAATATGGATCAATGTTCCGGGAACTTCTCCCGCTTTCCTGGAACCTGTGTGAAGTATTCTGACCATGATCTACCCTTACTCTGAAATCTATTCTGTTTTCTTACCTTAAATAAATTATTATGTTTGTTTGAAAACAGACCGACAACTATCAGCTGTACATCCCTCTTTTCTTGTAATGTGCTATTTCTCTTTAACATTTACCGTATGCTAAGCCTTAAATAAGCAAGAATCCAATATTTCTATAAAGTTATTGTAATGGGGTTATGGTTGTGGCTAATGACGACTAGATATATGCATCAATATTAATTAGATGCTTTGAATATTGTTTATATTCAGTTGGGGGGTGGATATTTGGAAAGTGTCCCGATCAAAGATATAGAGGATATGGCTGTTGTAAAGGCTACTAATGTATGTCGTGATTATCAGGTCGGCGAGATGACGATATCTGTCCTTAAAAACGTGAATCTGCTTGTTAAAAAAGGAGAATTTGTAGCCATTATGGGGCCTTCTGGTTCTGGTAAGAGTACTCTGATGAATATGATTGGATGCCTGGACAGGCCCACTTGTGGCAGTGTGGTCCTGATGGGGAAGGACGTAAACAGGATATCTGACAATGAACTTGCACGACTTCGGGGTCTTGAGATCGGTTTTGTGTTCCAGAGCTTCAACCTTGTTCCAAGACTTACGGCTCTTGAGAATGTGGAACTGCCGACCTATGCAAACAGCAGGCAGGGAGTTGATAACAGGGTTCGTGCCAGGGATCTACTGAAACTTGTCGGACTGGAGGACAGGATGAACTACCGTCCAACCGAACTCTCAGGTGGTCAGTCCCAGAGAGTGGCTGTTGCACGTGCTTTGATCAATGACCCTTCACTTATTCTTGCTGATGAGCCTACCGGGAACCTGGATTCCAAAACCGGGAAGGAGATCATGGAACTTTTCACTGATCTCAACAAAAAAGGGCGTACGATAATAATGATCACGCATGATCCAAACCTTGCAAAAAAATATGCTGATCGGGTAGTGTATCTGAAGGATGGTTATATTGAAGACAGAAGTAATGTTGCTAATTGATAATATATTGGATCGAACTGATAAAAAGGTGGAGTATATTGTGAAAGATCGTAGAAGAATATCAACGATTCTGGTGATGCTGCTGCTTTTTGTTGCTGCAGCTCCTATGAATGCCGGCGCTGCAACTTCAGGCAGCAGTACATTGAGAGTTGACCTGTTAAAATATGATCCCTATCCAGCGGAGATCGGTTCTTACGTGGACGTATGGATCAAGGTAGAGAACTTTGCTTCCGGGTCTGCTGAGGACGTTTCAATAAAGATTGAACCTGAGTATCCTTTTTCACTGGATTCCGAGAAAAATGCAATAAAGAACTTTGGTATACTGCCACCTGATCGGGCTGCTATCCATGAATACCGTCTATATGTGGACGATGGTGCAAAGGCAGGTTCCGGCAGTTTTGACATATTATATCGTGCAAGTGATGATTTCACCTGGCAAAAGACGACCTTTGATATAAAAGTAGGCTCCACCACTTTTAACAGCAAGGGTACCGTTGCTCTATCCAATTTAGTTTCCTCTCCTGAGGTATTCATGCCCGGTGATGAAGGCAGTGTCAGTTTTACTCTGACAAATACCGCTCAGCAGAGCACTATTACCATTGATGGTGAGAGCTTTGATACCTATGCAAGGGTCCAGTCGGCAACTCTTGTAGGCACGGAAATGATCACCGTGACAAGCCAGCCATACGAGGGCAAAGGTGTGCTGGGGCCTGGAGATTTCGTACAGGTAACTTACAATATAGATATCAGTGATTCCATAGAGGATGGCACCTATTTCCTTGATCTTGTAATGATAGGCAATTCACACTCTTTCAATAACAACTGGATGGTTCCTGTAGTTGTGGATTCGTCTGCAGTAAGGGTTATCCCCTCTGTGCCTCTGGTCCTGGAGAACGGGAAGGCGGACCTGGAGTTCGATGTTGCCAACATCCATCCAAATGAGCTTTCATCCGTGCTGGTTAAAATGGAAGCAGATGGTGTTGAGTTCCTTCCTCAGGAATATTTCGTTGGTTCAATGGACCCGGATGAGCTATTCACCATTGAGATCGAAGCACAGGCCGAAGACCCTGAAGCCACCGGAGAGGTCAACCTTACCATCTACACGGAATACAGGAATGGCCTGAACGAGCATCAGGACACTCTTGGGACCCGTGTCCTTAAGCTGGAGCAGATTGAAGAAGATAACAATAATGTCGTGATCGTTCTTCTTCTGGCAGGAGCTATCATTGTGGGTGCTGCATATTACATGTACCGGAAGAAAGGCCTGAGGATATCTATGGAAAGCTGAGAAAATGGTAAATCTCACACAGGCGACGAAAATAGCAATTGGTAGCATACGCAGTGCCAAGATGCGCTCCGCTTTGACGACTCTGGGTATTGTCATAGGCGTAGCTGCAGTCATCGTAAATATTTCGCTTGGTGTGGGATTCAGCCAGAGCTTTGAGGAAAATCTTGGAGCTGCAGGTTCTAATTTTGTTGTTGTTTTCACTCAAAAGAACAATGTATTCCATGACAACCAGCTTGAGGTTGTAAGGAATACCGCTGGTGTTGAAGCGGTATCTCCTGTTAATGTGCAGATCGGCACTATCACGTATCAATCATCAAGTAGAAGCGCGACAATAAATGGTGTCAGTTCCGAATATGAGGAAGTCGGGAATATCTTTATGGAAAAGGGTCAGTTCCTCACCGACAAGGACCAGTATGTTGCTGTGATAGGCTCTGATATTGCATATGACAGGTTTGAAAGGAACCTTTCTATAAAGAACTCTATCAATATTTCCATTAATAATATAGATGGTACCGTAAGTACCCGTAAGTTCACCGTGAAGGGCATCATTCAGGATCCTGACGCCACTTATGTTTCTCCGGAGGTCGATCCGAGGTTCAGGGTCTTTATTCCTCTGGATGTGATGCAGGAGATGCAGGGTGTAAGCGATATCGGTGGTTTTTTCATAAAGGCCGAGAGCCTTGAGGTCCTTGAAGCAACCACCGATGAGATCGATGAGAACCTTGCAAGGTCTGTGGGTGTTCCAAGCCGTGATATCGAGAATGAGGATGCAAAACCCTATGTGATCTTCAGCCAGCAGGATATTCTTGAACAGCTTAACCAGATCTCCACTGCTCTAACATCGATACTGACGGCTATAGCTATGATAGCTCTTCTTGTGGGTTCCATTGGCATTACCAACATCATGCTTGTAACTGTAACTGAAAGAACAAAAGAGATCGGGATCCTGAAATCCCTGGGATATACATACAGGGACATACTGACGCTCTTCATTGTGGAAGCAGCCATTATAGGCTTTCTGGGTGGTATCTTCGGTGTCGTCCTCGGGGTCATAGGTTCCTACTTTGTGAACCAGTATCTTGATGTCCCTTTCGTCTTCCCGGTATCCCTCGTGTTCCTGGGATTTGGGATCGCACTTTTTGTAGGGATCGTTTCAGGAGTATATCCTGCCAACAAAGCAGCCAGAATGGATCCGGGGGAGTCGTTGAGATATGAGTGATGGTAAGTGTGATGGCATTATTGCTATTGTGTATGCCGGTATAGCCAGAAGAGGTGTTACCGGATGTTGAAGTTCTCACAGGCTTTACATCTGGCTGTTGGAAGTATCAGCAGCTACAAGTTGCGTTCCGCACTTACGACACTAGGTATCATCATAGGAGTAGCTGCCGTTGTTGCAAATGTCTCACTTGGTGCCAGTTTCAACCAGTTCTTCGTTGATGAGCTCGGCTCCCAGGGCTCCAACTTTATTGTCATTTACAGTGAGGACATAAACCTGTTCTTTGACAACCAGCTTGATGTTATACGAAATACGCCGAAAGTTGATGGGGTGTCGCCTATCAGGCAGCAATTGGCAGGTGTGACGTATATCAGTACTGTCCGGCAGATCGATATTCAGGGGACTTCGGGGGATTATGAGGATATAGGCAATATACAGATGGAGGTGGGCAACTACTTCTCGGACCAGGATAAGTATGTTGCAGTGCTTGGTTCTGATGTTGCGTACGAGAAGTTCGACCAGAGGGTCTCCTATCGAAATTCAATTGACATAGAGTTCATTCGCAGGGATGGGACACCTGTCTCACGCAGCTTCCGGATAATTGGTATTATTGACAGTCCTGAGACCGAGTTTATCCAGAGCGGTGCCGAATCCAACGTCAGGATATTCATTCCAATAGATACGATGAACGAGATGCTTGGGATCAAGGACTACGGCGGTTTCTCAATAACAGTTGAGGATGCGGAGTCGGTTCGCCCTGTTTCCGAGGAGATCGATAAGAAGATAGCAAGAAGTCTCGGGGTTTCTGAAAGGGAGCTTGATAATGAGGACGTGAAACCTTACAGCATCTTTAACCAGGCGGATATCCTTGATCAGCTTGATGAGCTTTCAGATGGCCTTACTTCTTTATTTACTTCAGTTGCACTGATCTCGCTGGTAGTCGGCTCAATTGGTATCATGAATATAATGCTTGTGACGGTCACGGAGAGAACAAAGGAGATAGGCCTCCTGAAGTCACTGGGTTATACAAGATCGAACATTCTCTATCTGTTCATTATTGAATCAATAATCCTCGGTCTCATCGGTGGAATACTTGGAACGATACTTGGTTTTGTCGGTTCATACGCAGCAGTAAGTTTCCTTGGTCTGCCTTACATTTTCCCAAAATACCTGTTGTTGCTGGGAGTTGCTATAGCTGTTGTTGTCGGCCTGATCGCAGGTATCTATCCTGCAAATAAGGCTTCAAAGCTGGATCCTGTGGAATCTTTAAGGAAAAGATGACTCTTCGTACAAATCAACGTGTCTGCGTTCATCTCAGGCGTTTGAAGGGCATTATGATGGGGTAAGGCTTATTCCATAGGACATAAAGACATTAAGCAAATAAAAAGGAACAAACAGTACAAAAACGATCTAACACCCCGGAGGAAAAAACATGATTGGTTATCTGTATCTGGCTGCAGCCATCTTTTTTGAAATATGTGGAACAACATGTATGAAGTTCTCAGAAGGATATTCAAATATGCTGCCAACAGTCCTGATCTTTGTTTTCTATGGTATTAGTTTCAGCATATTTCCCATTGCATTGAAAACTATCGATGTGAGCATTGCCTATGCGATATGGTCAGGTGTGGGGACCGTAGCGATAACTCTCATAGGGATCTTCTACTTCAAAGAACCGTCCACTACGATCAAAATGGTTTCCATTTTTGTGATAATGATGGGTGTTGCAGGGCTTAACCTGAGCGATAAACTGGTCTGAAAGTGGCATACATTTTTGATTTTCAGATGGTTTTTTGTATTAAAATAGTTTATATTATAGTGAGGTGCTAAAATGGCTAAAACATCGCTTACTGCAGGAGAGAAAGCTCCGGGTCTCTGTCTTCCGGATGCTGAAGGCAATGAAGTATCCCTGGATGATCTCAGGGGTAAATGGGTAATTCTTTATTTCTATCCAAAGGATAACACAGCAGGCTGTAGCATAGAGGCCATGGAATTTACAAGACTCAAACCCGATTTCGAGAAAGAGGGTGCTTTCATACTTGGTGTCAGTAAGGATAGCCAGAAGTCTCATCAGAAATTCATTGAGAAAAAGGAGCTTGGCATTACTCTTCTCTCAGACGAGAGCACTGAGGGTCAGCAGAGTTATGATGTGTGGCATTTGAAGAAGATGGCTGGCCGGGAATATATGGGTACTGTCAGGACGACCTTCATTATCGATCCTGAAGGCAACATTGCGAAGGTTTGGGACAAGGTCAAGGCCAAAGGACATGCAATGGAAGTACTTGAAGCTCTGAGGAAGATCAAGGGAGAATAAATCTTTCTTATTAGTTGGTTTTATTACATTCTTAACAGGATGCTGGTTTGTATTTTTCCAGAGATCTGAACACATTTGTTAAACATGCAATTCCACAATATCACAATTGATCCTGATGTTAACTGTATATAATACACTTACAAGAAAAAAAGAGACTTTCAGGCCAATTAAAGATGGTGAAGTCTCAATTTATGCCTGTGGCCCCACAGTGTACAGTCTCCCTCATATAGGTAACTACAGGACTTTTTTAATGACTGACAGCATTGTAAGAACTCTTGAATATCTGGGTTATAATGTAAAACTTGTGATGAATATCACGGATATAGATGACAAGACCATCAGGGATTCAAAAAAAGAAGGTTTGTCACTTAGGGATTTCACCGAAAAATATACTCGGGAATTCTTCCGTGGTCTTGATATGCTGAACATAAAGCACGCATCAGCATATCCCAAAGCCACAGAGAACGTCGAGGGTATGATAGGACTCACAAAGAAATTAGTTGAAAAGGGCATGGCGTATGAAAAAGACGGGTCAGTATACTTCAGGATCTCATCATTCAAAGATTATGGAAAACTCTCAAAAATAGACATGGATCAAATAAAGATCGGTGCATCAGTGGACGTTGATGAATATGATAAAGAGAACCCGCGGGATTTTGTACTCTTAAAAGCCTCAACTCCTGAGGAAATAGAAAGGGGAATATTTTATGAGAGCTCCTGGGGTAAAATAAGGCCTGGCTGGCACACAGAATGTTCTGTAATGTCAATGAAGGAATTCGGGAGTACACTTGACATCCATATAGGTGGAGTTGATCTTATATTCCCGCATCACGAAAATGAGATCGCTCAGTCCGAAGGTGCTACAGGAAAGACATTCGTCAACTACTGGATACATGTTGAACACCTGTTGGTAGATGGCGAAAAAATGAGCAAATCAAAGGGAAATGTCTTCAGTCTTTCCGACATTGTTGAAAAGTACAGTGGTGAACTTGTAAGATTTATGTTCTTGTCTGTTCATTACAGAAAGCAGCTGAATTATACAGACGAATTTGCAGAAAATGCTAAGAATAACTATCAGAAGCTCAAAGAGACATTGGAAAACCTTGAGTTTGCATTGGAACGTGCGGACAAAGAATCTTATCAGTCGGACAAGGAAACACTTGAAGGTCTTCCAATACTGAAAGATAAATTTATGGAAGCGTTAGCAGATGACTTCAATACACCAAAAGCAATTAAGGTGTTCCGTGATCTCTCACGTGCTGCTAACAAATACATTGAAACCGGGAATAACGAATTTGTCCTGAAGAATATTCTTGATCTTTACCGAGAATTTGGAGATGCTCTGGGTCTCTTTTCTAAAATCAAAAAAGAAAAGATCCCTGAAATAGTTATGAAATTGGTCTCTGAGCGCGAAATCGCAAGAGCAAATAAAGACTGGCAAAAAGCAGATGAACTCAGGACCAAAATAAAAGACTCAGGTTACATTATAGAAGACTCAAAGGAAGGAGCAAAAATAAAGAAGATATAAAAGTGGAACCGATCTAAAAGTGAAATGACCTAAAATAAAGAAGATCAAATAGTAAAAATTATAGGATCGTAACTTCCATCATTCTTCGGTTGACAGTAGCAGTTCTTATTTTCTTGTAGTCCTTATTATTCTTGTTTTTATTTTTAATTTTATCCTTATTTTTATTCTTATTCTTCTTTTAATTCTTTTTCAAAAGAAAGCATCCTGAAGGACAACAGGAAGACAACATAAACGATCACCGCAGCTACTACGAATGACATTCCTTTCAGTACTCCATAAAGGAACCCACCGAAAATAAGCCCTACAATGCTGGCCAGGCTTGAAAAGCTGCTTGCAAAGCCCTGTACGGCTCCCTGATGTTCTCTGCCTGCGAGCTTTGAGATAAGTGAGAGAAGGGATGGCCACATAAGGCCATTTCCCAGTGCAAAGAGAACGGCTGCAAGGTATGTGAAGAACATATCACCGGTTACAAGGAATATGAAGTTCGTACCGAGTATGACACTTCCGATAATGGCAAGCCTGGCATCTGAATATTTCCTGGACGCCCGGCTAAGTATGGGTCCCTGGACAATTACCATCATTATGCTTAGCACTGAAAAATATATGCCCATATCAGCAATGGACCAGTTGAGTATTTCGATAGCATGAAGCGGAAATGCTGTATAGAACACGTTAAATCCAAGGAAGATCAGGAAATAAATTACCAGCATGTAAGATATATTTTTTAGTTCTATAACATCCCTGAACCCCATTTTCTTTTCTTTCTTTATGATACATTGCTGTGATTCAGGCAGGTAGCGAACTATTACAATTACTCCTGCAAGGGATATCAGGGCAGCAGCTAGCACAGGGATCAGTTCTCCGTAAATGGTTAAGCTAAGGAGTCCTGCAAGTGCCGGGCCTATTATGAAACCAAGATTCGTTGAAATGGACATTTTCCCAAAGTTCCGGTTCCTGTCCTTCTCTTCCGTTATATCAGCAAGATAGGCATTTGCTACTGCAACATTTCCTCCAGTAAGTCCGTCAAAGCTCCTGGCTATGAAAAGGATAAGCAAGGGTATCGTAATTATAAATACTCCAAAGATTGGAGAATCCACTTCAAGAATGGTATCCACAGGAGTAAAAAATGCAAGCATGAATATGATCCATGATAACAATGTGCCTGCCTGGGTTATGAAAAGTATCTTCTTTCTTCCATGAACGTCAGACCATCTTCCAAGTATTGGTGCTCCTATTAGCTGGAATGCCGGGTACATAGCACCAATAAAACCGTAAACGATAGCATTTCCACCGAAGCGTTCCACAAGGAATACCAGGAATGGAAGAACAAGTCCAAAACCGAGGGTGTTAATGAAGTTGATTAGAAGTAAGGGAAAAAGTCTCACTTTTTCCGGTTTGCAGCCTTTTTGTTCCATCTCTTGTCATTTTCTTTTTTTAACTATTTATAGGATTTTACGATCATTTTCCTTTAACAAACACTTTTCGGCTTCCTGATGAACTACGAGTTACTGCATCTTATCTCATCAAAGTAATCAAATTTACTTGACAATTTGTTAAATCGAATTTTTAAAAACTGTTATATATCATTAACAGGCTATTGATTATTATACAACAAAACTCAAAAGAGGTTCATATTATGCCATGTTGGGAATACGATATTAAATCTATTAGAATGGATAAGGCAGAACAGACAAAAGAAGATCTTAACCATATGGGACTTGACGGTTGGGAATTGGTCAAGTTTGTCGGTTCAGTAGATGAGGACGGAATGTCCAGTGCATTTTTCAAGCGCGTTCTGGATGGAGCTAACTTCTAAGCTCCATCTTACACCTCCATTTTCCATTTATTGCCTTTTACTATTTCTTCTGCGTCCCTGCAAATACAGAATTTGCAGAGAGCAACCTCTACATCATTCTGTTTCTCTTTAACAGGACAATAAAAGATCCCATCTTTTTCAAGGACCCTGTCGCCACCCGGGAAGACCATGCCTATTGGATGTATTGGTCTTTTGACTATGAATACAAGGTAAGGTACTGTGATCTTTACCAATCTATTGAAATATTCCTGGTTCCTGTCTTCTGAAGTCCCTATCTCTTTGATCCTTCCAATAAGATCATCATATTTCTGCTGATCGATGGTCTCATTATTTCCCGGTGTTTTTGAATTAATGATATCTGAAAATATAGTGTAGAGATAGTTGAACAGCTCGGTAGAGTACGCTTCTCTGTATTTTTTAGGTAAAGCGGAAGCCGATCTGACCATGAAGGCTCTTGCCTTCATAAGATCTGAAAGGGGCATCTCCTTTGCAGCCTTACGAAGCGAGGTGAGGAGATCTTCAGTGTTCATAGCATATATTCTGTTTTTCCATAATTAAAGTTTAACCGTGATCTCTGAAGCTTTGTGTACGCAGCTTCATGTTAATTCAAGTTTTATTTTCGTTCAATAGTTTCTCTTTCACGCTTTGACCGAAAAATCAATTTGTCCGAAAATTCATGATTCTGTCCGAATAATACCATTTTTGTCCAATAAATACTCTATTTTTCGGACAAAGCTTCTTTTTCAGAAAGATTTATATACGACTAGTTCGTATAAACACGAACGTAAATAGTTAACCAAATGTTGCCATGAATCACCTTTTTGGTTATCTATATTTCTTTTTTTATTGTATCGACCTTGAAACACACAATCACTTAACGGAGGCAGACCTTGACAGAAAAAGACCATAAAGATGATGGTTCAGTTCCTCTTCCTATGAAGGAACTGGAAGAGATTGTCAGATCCCTTATTGAGCGTATCATGGATGATATGGCTGACGAAGGATTCGAAAAACCTGCCTTTTACGGATTTTCCGTGATTTATAACGGAACCGATAAGGCAGAAGAGCATACCTTCTCCAGCATAAAGGTCGGAGAGAATGACGTTTATGTCTCAAAGAAGGCTCCTTTCGTAGAGTGCACAGAGATCGATGATAAACTGCACGTTACCGTTGACAGCGGAGTAGAGGTCGATGATGTTCAGTTCAGTGCATCAGGTTCGGAACTTGAGCTTCAGTTCGAGACCGAAGAACAGGTATTCACACAGCACATTGAACTTGAACCAAAGGTTGATCCTGAAAGTTCAGAAATGACCTGCAAGAACGGGGTTGTTGAGATCGTGTTCCGGATAGCAGATAAGTGATGATCACAGATGCAGGTCGTGTCATTGATTCATATTCATCTATGTACACGATCTCTTTTTTCTTTAAATATCCATTCTTTTTTTCTCGCTGTTCTTTCATAAGATCTTATACTCTTATTGTATCGTGTCTTGTCCTTATTTAAGCAGCTTCATCATCTCATCAGGATCGTTGACAGGCCTGTTACAGCTCATGTCCTTACAAACATAGGCAGTGGCTTTCCCGTCTTTCATTCTATGGTTTTCTGTGTATTTTGCTATCCGGATGATAACATCCCCTTCTGTTCCATCTGGTTTGAACAGCACGACCTTATCGGGAAGATATTCCTTATTAAGAGCTGAGAGCAACATCTTCGTATCATCTGACTCGGGGTCTCCGACGATCACAACTTCGCTTGAGGTACCAAGGACAAAGCTCGCACCACTAAGGAAATGAGTGTATCCTATGGGTATTGCAGAAACGGTTCCTGAGAAGTTTTCCATCAGTTCGTAGGCCTTCTTCTCAATCTCAGTGTTGCCTGTCATTCTTCCGAGACGCATCAGGTTGGAAAGAGCAACAGAGTTCCCGCTTGGCATCGCACCGTCATAGACTTCCTTTTTCCTGAAAAGAAGGTTTTCCGAGTCTGAGGATGTCTGGTAGAATCCTCCATTATCAGTATCCTCATAATTTTCCAGCAGGTATTCATTGAGCTTTAGTGCCGTATTGAGGTAGGATGTGTCAAAGTTTGTCTCATAAAGCTCAATAAGCCCCCATATAAGGAATGCATAATCATCCAGGAATGCAGGTGACGTTGCTCCTGTATGTTCACTGCACAGGTGTGAAAGACGGCCGTTTTTCATGTAGGTACTGGTAAGGATGAAGTCTGCACATCTTTTAGCCATAACTTCGTATCGCTTCTCTCCGAGTGCCCTTGAGGTGACGGCAAGTGCTGCTATCATCAGCCCATTCCAGTCGGTGAGGATCTTGTCATCCTTCGACGGCCGGACTCGCTTTTCGCGTACTTCAAAGAGCTTATGCCTGCTGCTACTGATGGAGCTTTCAAGTTCTTCTGATGTGACCTTGTGTTTGCTTGCAAGCTCATTGATATCGGTTCTGATGTGCAGGATGTTAGTGCCGGTATATCTCCGGCTACTTTCATCGAGAAAATTACCTGTCGGTTCCATGTTGAAATACTCAATGAACAGTTCAGCGTCCTGTTTTGGAAGGACCTCTCTGATCTCGTCAGTGTTCCAGACGTAGAACTTGCCTTCAACACCTTCGCTGTCTGCATCTTCGGCACAGTAGAACCCACCTTCGGGAGAGGTCATGTCCCTCTCCACATATTCGAAGATCTCCCTGATAGTTTGTGCATATTCAGGTTTGTGTGTTGCCTGATAGGTCTCAGAATAGGCGATGGCAAGTAATCCCTGATCGTACATCATCTTCTCAAAATGGGGTACCAGCCAGTAGCTGTCTGTTGAATACCTGTGGAACCCAAATCCTATGTGGTCATAGATCCCTCCTGATCGCATGGCCCTGAGCGTTCTCTCTACGATCTCCAGTGCTTTTTCATCACCGGTCCTGTGCCAATATCTCAGCAGGTACAGAAGATTGTGCGGAGACGGGAACTTCGGGGCATTCCCAAAGCCTCCGTTCTCTTCATCGAAATTGTTCTCAAGATGCTTGAATGCAAGGTAAAGTGTATTTTCATTTATTGCTGCATTTCCACTCTTCCCGTGAGGTCTCTGAGCATCCCTGTCCGAAAAATGTGAGAGTACCATGGACGTCTGCTCTTCTACCTTATCGCGCTGGCTGGCCCATACATCGTTTATCTGCGTCAGGAGATCCCTTAATCCTATACGTCCCGGAATACTTTCCCGGGGGATATATGTTGCAGTAACAAAAGGCACCTTTTCGGGGGTCATTATTATAGTAAGCGGCCAGCCACCTCTTCCGTTCATTGCCTGGCAGACCTCCATGTAGACCGCATCGATGTCCGGCCTTTCTTCCCTGTCGACTTTTATAGGAAGAAAATTGTTGTTCAAAAGATCGGCCACTTCTTTATTCTCAAAGGATTCATCTTCCATCACATGGCACCAGTGGCAGGTGGAATATCCGATGGACAGGAAGATGGGTCTGTTCTCGTCTCTTGCTTTTCCGAATGCTTCTTCTCCCCATGGATACCAGTCTACCGGATTGTAGGCATGCTGCAAAAGGTAGGGACTTTTCTCATGGATCAGCCTGTTAGGTTTCCTGTTGTTCTGATCAGGATCTTGCATTTAATTCCCCCGTTAGTTCCCTGATTTTGATCGTTTATTAGTATCTGTTCACTTTGTATATAGTTACTTAGGATCCTGAAATTGTGAGTGCGGTCCTAATGTGAGGGAGGATCTTGCTGAAGAGGATTTGATGATGGTCGTAGTGGTCTATGAGATGGGATCTCCGGGGAAGTGACAGATCGTGTATTGTTCATGGATAAAAGTGTGATCACAGAGAAGGCGCCCCTGAAGACATATTACCTAATGACAAACATGAGAGGACAAAGTCTTTCCTGAGCAAGGTTCTGTAAGAAGGTCTTGCTCATTTCTTTTTTGTTCTATATTTTGTGTTTTGCTCTTCGGTACAAATGATCACGAGTTGTCGATACTCTCCAGATTTTCCCGGTGCTTTGTTTCTTTTTAGAAAGTTGGGCATGGATTTGTTCATCCCTAAAATATTTAAGTTATATAATCTCATAATATTAACTATCGTTAATAATGAATTCATTAAAATCGGAGTGATAATATTTAGTTTTGAAAAGGGGGATGTGTTATAATGCCTGAAGAGAATTTGGCATGTGATTCACATAAAGAAGCTTGTAATTTTAATCCTGCAGTTTTTTATTCATCTCTGGGATTAGCTATACTGTTTGTGATCTGGGGGGCGGTTTTTCCTGATTCCATGAGATATGTTTCTAATCTGACCCTTAGATTTATAATAGGTCAATTTGGTTGGTTGTACCTGTTTGCTGTTTTTGGATTTTTGATCTTTGTAATTGCAATCGCTCTAAGCAAATATGGAAATATTAAATTAGGAAAAGATGATGATGTGCCAGAATATAGCACATTTTCCTGGATAGCTATGCTGTTTACTTCAGGTATGGCTATTGGACTTGTTTTTTGGAGCATTGCAGAACCCATAACTCACTTTGCATCTCCTCCATTCGGACCTGCGGAAACCCCGGAGACAGCTATGTTGGCTCTGCGCTATGTTTTCTTCCACTGGGGTTTGCATCCATGGGCTATCTACAGTGTTGTTGGTCTTTCTCTGGGTTATTTCCAGTATCGTAAAGGCCTTCCAATTCTTATCAGTTCAGTTTTCTATCCTATACTGGGGGATCGTATACATGGACCAATAGGTCATGTTATCGATATTCTGGCAGTTTTTGCCACCATTTTTGGACTGAGCACTTCTCTGGGTCTGGGTACTCTGCAGATCAACAGTGGTCTGAATTTCCTGTACAACATACCTGAATCTGATTTTGTACACCTGTTGATCGTTGCTGTAATGACCGCAGTTTTCACCGGAGCAGCTGTTCTGGGTATAGAAAAAGGGATCCAGTTCATTGCTGAAAGGATATTTTACCTTGCTTTGATACTGATGGGATTCCTCCTTGTATTCGGACCTACCACATTTATATTTGACATGCTGACAAATACTACCGGGTCTTACCTGCAGAATATACTTTCCATGAGCTTGTGGACCGATCCTGTGACAAAAAGCGGCTGGCTTGGTAACTGGACCCTTTTTTATTGGGCATGGTGGATCTCATGGGGCCCCTTCGTAGGCCAGTTCATAGCCAGAATTTCCAGAGGCAGGACCATTCGTGAATTTGTAATAGGGGTCCTTGTAGTACCGACCGCATTCAGCTTCCTTTGGTTGGGTATTTTCGGTTCCACAGCCCTTGAAATAGAGCTGTTTGGTAATGGTGGCATTGTTGAAGCTGTTTCACAGAATGTGGCATCAGCCTTATTTGTTACATTGGCCAACTATCCACTGGCATCGGTAACTTCAATTCTTGCCATCGTACTGGTTGCCGGTTTCTTTGTCACTTCTGCAGATGCTGGAACCTATGTTGTAGCTATGCTGACTTCCAACGGCAGCTTAGAACCAAAGGACAGTGTAAAAGCTATCTGGGGTATAATCCTTGGTTCTGTGGCATCTGTACTTCTGCTGGCAGGAGGACTTGTTGCATTGCAGACCGCGGCCATTGTAGCGGCTTTCCCATTCATGTTCGTGATGATGGCAATGGTTTACTCCATTATCAAGGCTATAGGTTCAGAAAAGATGTAAGCTTTATAAGATTCAAGATGCCGTTGTCCTGCATGGGGATTGCAATGCTGGGCCGGCAGTTATTTCATTTTATTTCCAACTGGTAGAGATATTAAATTTTACACAAATCACTGATTAAATATCTAAAATTATTTCATAGGGCGGAGTTCATATGTCATGTAAGGCGAATTTGCTGCAATTTCCTGGGCAAAATTATCCGATATTCTACAATTAATATAGAAAATAGAATCAGGTGAAAACATGTTATTAAAATTCAGGGGCAAGGAACCTCTTATATCTGAAACTGCATTTGTTGCGGATTCCGCAGATATAATAGGAAATGTAATTGTAGGTGAAGGATCAAGCATCTGGTTCAATGCAGTTATCCGGGGAGATCTTGACAGGATACACATCGGAAACCGTACAAGTATCCAGGACAATGCAATGATCCACACAGACCCTCCTCATGGAGTTGAGATCGGAGATGACGTGTCCATAGGCCATGGAGCAGTGCTGCATAGCTGCAAGATCGGTAACAATGTGCTCATAGGCATGAATTCCACAGTGCTTTGCGGGGTCGAGATCGGAGAGAATTCCATCATTGGAGCCAATGCGCTTGTTCCTTCGGGAATGATAATTCCCCCTAACAGTGTTATCACGGGAGTTCCCGGTAGGATCAGAAGGGAAGTCACACCGGATGACATTGCCATGATAAACGAAAATGCTGCATTATATGTGGAGCTGGCAGCAGAATATAAGAAGCAACAGAAGAAGTGAGATTCATTCATCTGCCATTTTTTTTGCTCTTTCACTATCTGTTTTATTGAATGGATATGAGTTGATCTATATAGTATTTCAAGTGTTATTGTTCTTCCAGATTTAGATACATCTTTATAAGGCAGAAACTATCATTGTATATACAGAAATGAATTGGAGAACACAGAAAATTATTCCATTTCGATTGATACTATGAAACCAGTTACATTGATTTTGATATTAATGCTGACCTTTGCTGCAGTTGGTTGTATCGAACAGAACGATCCAAATAAAAATGTTGCTGTTTCTAAAAAGGTAACAGTTGGTTATGTACTCTGGGATGGGGAGATCGCAAGTACTAATGTGATGAAGCAGGTACTTGAAATGAAGGGGTATGAGGTAGAGATAAAACTCGTTGATGCAGAATCACTTTACAGAGGTCTTGCTGAAGGGGACCTTGATATTACCACATGTGCCTGGTTGCCGGATACTCATGAGACTTATTGGAATAATTATGGTGACCAGATCGTTAATGTAAGGCATAATGTGGAGGGCTGCCAACTGGGACTTGTAGTTCCTTCATATGTTGAAGTTGACTCTATTGAAGATCTCAATACCAACAGGGAACTATTCGATTCTGAGATAATTGGCATCGATCCTGGTGCAGGGGTTATGCTCAATACTGTCTCTGCTATTGATATATATAATCTTGATTACGAGCTCATCCCTAGCAGTCAGGCTGCTATGACTGCCAGGCTTGGTAATGCTATAGCTAATAAAGAACCTATTGTTGTTACGTTGTGGTCTCCACACTGGGCCTTCAGTCGATGGGACCTTAAGTATCTTGACGATCCGGAGGGTGTATTTGGTCTCGAAGACAATGTGGATACGCTTACACGCATGGGTTTTGAGGAGGATATGCCGGAAGTTCACTCTGTGCTCACAAGATTTCACTGGTCACATGAAGATGCACAGTTTGTAATGCTTGCCATGGAGAGTGGTATGTCTCCGGAAGAAGCTGCAGCAATGTGGATCGGGAATAATCCTGAAAAGGTGAATGAATGGTTGGGAGATGAATAATTTTATCCCACATTTTATTTTTTAAATTTCATTGTTTTTATATAATTTTTTAAATAAATTATATTAGTCATTTTAAGGATCATATATCGGCAAATCTCTAATATCAGATAAAAGTTTGATCAAGGGCAGGATGGTCATTTAGGTAATGTGACATGCACTTTTGTGCCCTTACCTTTCTCACTCTCTATCCATATGTTTCCTTTGTGGCCTTCAACGATCTTTTTGCACATATAAAGGCCTAAACCTGCACCACCGTACCTGCGCTTGATAGAGGCATCTATCTGATAAAATTTCTCGAATAGATCCGGTATCAATTCCTTTTTAATACCTATTCCAGTGTCACTAATTGTAACCTGAACGTTTTCACCTTCTTCAATTGCTGATATTGATATCGAACCACCGGAGGGTGTGAACTTGATCGCATTGTCCAGAATACTGATCAATGCCCTGGTAAGCTTTTCTTTATCAGCGTTTATCAGAGAAAGATTCTCGGGGACGTTCTTCTCGATTGATAAATGATTCTTTCTAATTTCCAAAGACATATTCTGAATTACATCATTTATTATCTCTGCGATCTGTACTTTCTCAAATTCGTATTCGATTGTCCTGTCCTGCACTTTACTTATGAACAATAGGGAATCTACAAGACGCTTAAGTCTTTCTGAGTTACGTAAGACTGCATTCAAGGCTTTTTTCTGGTCATCGTTTATCCCTCCTAACGATCCATCGTCCACAAGTTCGCTGTAGCCGATTATAGAAACAAGAGGCGTCTTCAATTCATGGCTTATGTTCGATATGAACTCATCCTTCATTTTGTCAAGGGATTTCAATTCCTCATTTGCTTTTTGAAGCATATCTTCTGTCCGCTTGCGTTCGATAATATCTGCTATAAGCTCCTCGTTCTTTTGCGACAGTTCAATTGTTTTTCGCTTGACCTGGTCGTTCAGGAAAACACTTGCAGCTATGAACAATATTAGTAGTCCACCCCCTGCTCCAACTAATAATTTAAACCAGCCAGGGATCTCAAATTCATCTCCACTTATAAGCCATTTATTTTGTGCTTGATAATAAATAGAGTCACGATCTCCTTTAAGTGATATCATGTGATTATCAATAGCCTCAAGGACTTCCTTGTTCTTTCCTTTAGGCACGGCAAAACGCATTTCTATTGGAGAAAATACTATGGGGGTTTCATGAATATCATAGTCCTTTTTTTGTGTGGGATCATACAACCTGGGTAGAATTGCAGCATCAACTGACTTATTTTCAAGGTGTTTTAGCACTGAAGAATAATCCTCCGTTTCTAAAAAGATGCAACTGATCCCAAATTGTTCGGAATATGGCTGAAAACTCAAATAGTAGATATCCTCTTTAAGGCCAATTACGGTTTTCTGGTCAAGATCGAGGATCGATTTGATCTCAAGATCTGATCGTGTATAGATCTGGCCCCAATCCAGAACGACAGCCTCGTTTGTAAAATCGAATCTTTCACTTCTTTCTTCAGAATATGCTATGGATACAAGGAGATCAATTTCACCTTTCTCAAGCTTTTCAAGGCAGTCTCCCCATGAACATGAAACATATTCGATATTCCATTCTTCTTTTAAGGCAATGTGTTCAAGTATATCAATATATAATCCTTGAGGTGTGCCGTCATCATCTATAAAAACCACCGGCTCATATTGATAGACTCCAACTCTTAATGTTTCCCCTTTAGCATCCGCCGGACATATCGGTATAGATAGCAGGCAGATCAAAAGGACCATCAAAATTATGGACTTATATGTTCCAATAAGATTTCCCGGATATTTTCCACTATCGATCATTTCTCCCACAGTTCAAGAACGATGTTTATTGGAATAACATATTGAAGTATTAGTAATTATATTGGATATACTTGGACATATATCTATGGATTAAGATGTGATAAACAGGATACTTTATATGTGACATATAAGCAATATGAGCAGTAAGCAAAACCAGAAATATGGTCTCAGATTCTTTTCCTACAAACATTTCGCAGTGATCTTTTTATTTATCTTCTGACTGCCTATAGTATATTTACAAAAAACACAAACAATAATCTTTTTATTTCTATTAGATTTCCATTATCTTTTTTTCTATAAGCTATAATAAAATATGTTTAAATATGTTTATATAGTGTGGTGACAGCTTTAATATTGGGTTCTAATGAACCCTGGGATTTGGGGATCCCAAAAATATTAAATGGATTTAATTTGAGGTGAAATAATGACCGAGAAAGATTTGGAGTCAAGTGGGGTATATGTTTGCGATCCTCATAAAGAAACATGCAGCATTAATAAAGTTGTGTTCTATGTTTCCTTTGCGATAGCAGGCATATTTGTGTTGTGGGGTGCGATCAGCCCAGATTCACTTAACAATGTCTTTAATGCTATACTGGGATTTACTATTGACAGTTTTGGCTGGCTATACTTGCTTTCAGTTTTGTTCTTCCTACTGTTCGCAGCAGGAATTGCCATGACCAAATACGGTAATATTAAGTTAGGTAAAGACGATGACGAACCTGAATACAGCGATTTTGCATGGCTGGCCATGCTCTTTACATCAGGTATGGGAATCGGTCTTATGTTCTGGAGTATTGCCGAACCAATGTATCACTATCTAGCTCCTCCATTTGGAGAAGGTGGTACCACCGAAGCTGCTGAATTGGGAATGCGTTATGTTTTCTTCCACTGGGGTCTGCATGCCTGGGGTATTTTCACACTTGTAGGTCTTGCACTGGCTTACTTCCAGTTCCGCAGAGGAATGCCAGGGCTTATCAGTTCAGTTTTCTATCCGATCCTTGGTGACCGCATACATGGTCCAATCGGAAATGCTATTGATATTCTTGCAGTATTTGCAACAGTTTTCGGCCTTGGTACATCCCTTGGACTGGGCGCTTTGCAGATCAACAGCGGTCTTAACTTCCTGTTCAATATTCCAAACAGTGGATTCGTACAGGTAATTATTATTGCACTTATCGCACTTCTCTTTACCGGTGCAGCTGTTACTGGTATTGAAAAAGGTATCGAGTTCATTGCTAAATGGACCGTTTATTTCGCACTTGGACTTATGGCCTTCCTGTTCATATTCGGTCCAACAACCTTCATCTTCGATCTGCTGACAACTACTACTGGTTCCTACTTCAATGAATTCTTCGCTATGAGCCTATGGACAGATGCGATCGAACAGAAAGGCTGGGGCGGTAGCTGGACTATATTCTACTGGGCATGGTGGATCGCATGGGGACCATTCGTTGGTCAGTTCATTGCAAGGATCTCAAAGGGAAGGACCATCCGCCAGTTTGTTGCAGGAGCACTTATTGCACCAACCGTATTCAGCTTTGTCTGGCTTGCAATATTTGGTGCTAATGCACTCAACCTTGAGATCTTCCAGGGAGCAGGAATTGCCGATGCAGTCAATACGAATCTTGCATCAGCAGTCTTTGTAACTCTGTCCAACTATCCAATAGCAATGGTAACATCGATCGTTGCGATCATCCTGGTCATCGGATTCTTCGTAACATCAGCAGATGCAGGTACCTTCGTTCTGGGTATGCTTACTTCCAATGGTAGTATGGAACCTGCAGGCAAGGTTAAGGGTGTATGGGGAGCTACTATCGCCGGCGTGGCAGCAATCCTGCTTATCACAGGTGGTTTAACAGCTTTGCAGACCGCATCGATAGCAGCAGCATTCCCATTCATGTTCGTGATACTTGCAATGTGTTATTCATTGCTGAAAGCTCTGAAAGAAGATCATTGAAAGAATAGTATGGTTGAAAGTATACAATAATATGGGGTATGTCAAATGTTACCAAAATTCAATGCATTAACTGATGAGCAGGTAGAAGCTATACATGAGCACAGCATGAGGATACTGGAGGAAGTCGGAATCGATTTCCTCTATGAACCTGCACTTGAGATCTTTAAGGCAAATGGTCAGAGGGTCGAAGGAGACAGGGTTTATCTTGACAGGAAGTTTGTAGAGGAGCAAATCAAGAAAGCTCCTTCCCAGTTTACATTACATGCCAGAAATCCTGAGAACAACCTTGTTTGTGGCGGAGATAACATAATCTTCATGCCCGGATACGGTGTATCCTTCATTTATGAAGCTGATGGATCCCGCCGTGATTCGGTCATGGAAGATTATGATAACTTTGTAAAACTTGCAGGGGCCAGTGGGAACCTTCACATGACCGGGGGTAATATCGCTGACCTGAGTGATGTTCCTGATGAGATCCGACACCTGAAGATGCTGTACAGTTCCATAAAGAACTCTGACAAATGTTTCATGGGCAGCGCTTCAAACAGGGAAAGAGCAGAAGATGTTATTGAGATGGCATCGATCCTTTTTGGCGGAAGGGATGCTATTAAGGAAAAGCCTGCGATCATCTGTTTGATCAATTCCATAACTCCGCTTAAGTTCGATGACTATATGGCAGGTTCACTGATGGCCTATGCTGAAGCCGGTCAGCCTGTTGTCATTGCAGCCCTGGTAATGGCAGGTTCCACGGGTCCGGCCTCAATTGCAGGATCACTTTCTGTTCAGAACGCTGAAGTTCTGGCAGGTATTGCCCTTGCACAGTGCGTGAACCCGGGAACACCTGTAGTTTATGCTTCATCCTCAGCCATTACAGATATGAAGACCGGAGCATTGTCAATCGGTAATCCGGAATGTGCACTGTTCACAGCAGCATGTGCTCAGATGGGCAGGCACTATGGACTTCCTACCCGTAGTGGCGGTGGCCTTACAGACTCAAAGGTCGTAGATGCACAGGCAGGTTACGAATCAATGATGACCCTCCTGAATGCCGGTGTCACTGGTATCAACTATGTGCTTCACACAGCAGGTATCCTTGAGGGATACATGGCAATGTCATATGAGAAGTTCGTGGTTGATGACGAAATTGCAGGAATGGTACTGCGCTACCTCAGAGGCATCGACTTTTCAGAAGATGCATTTGCTTTTGATGTGATCAAGAAGGTTGGCCCTGGAGAACATTTCCTTGCACAGAAACACACCAGGAAGTACTATCCTATTGAGCTTCGTGATCCTGAGTTGAGTGACAGGCTTCCACATAACCAGTGGGCAAATGAAAGACTGGATACCCTTCAGCGTGCAAAGAAGCAGTGGCAGGAGGTACTGGCTAACTATGAGCCACCAGAACTTGATCCGGCTGTTGATGAAGCCCTCCAGAAATTCATGGAGAAAAGAACTGCTGAACTGAAAAAATAAGGCAGTTTATTTGAAGATGATCTACTGACTTGAAGCACCCAATTGTTGATGTCAATCCGTTGGCATCAACTTCTTTTTCTTTAATTTCAGAAAATTGCTGATTCAAAAACAGTTGCATATACTGCCTATGGAAAAGCCGATATGGATAATTAATAATCATACCCTTTGGCTTTGATACTAATGGGATTTCTCTTTGTATTTGGGCCTACGAAATTCATATTTGACATGTTAACAAGTACTAATGCTATGATCAGGGAGAATGCAGCATTATATGTAGAATTGACAGCGGAGTATAAGGTGCAGCAGAAGAAAACGAACACGAAGTAAACTAAGAGCACTTATATTTATTTAAAGTAGCAAAATTAGTTTATCACATTTCTGCATATTCTAAAAATATAGTATTGCCACACATGAGGATGTCACCCATATGAAAACCGATTTAGAGAACAGCGGACTGGAATGGATTCCCCGGAATAGCCACATGTTTGCGATCTTATGGAATCCTACAGCTAATTGGCCAGTGGAACTTGTTTCAGAAAATATTGATCAATATGGGTACACACAAGAAGAATTCTTATCCGGTGAAATGACTTACCTTGACATAATATATCCTGAAGATATTGATAAGATCAAATTAGCGTTATCAGAAAGTGAAAAAGATAAAGATAAGCAATTCCTTGATCTGGAATACAGGATCGTGAGCAAGTCCGGAGAATTGCACTGGGTTGCAGAACGTTCGGTCCTGCTACGTGATGATAAAGGTAAACTACTTAATATTCAGGGTCTGGTACTTGACATAAATGAACATAAGAATGCTGAAATTGATCTAAGGATGTCAGAGGAAAAATATGCCACACTTGTAGAAGAGGGAAATGACGGGATAATAATTGTACAGGACGATATTCTCAGATTCGTAAATTCTAAGTTTTGTGAACTTCTGGGATATGAAAAAGAAGAATTGCTGGGTGGATCTGTTTTGGACCATGTACCTGTCGAATATCAACGCATGATCTCAAAAAGGTGCGACAAGACGCTGAATGACGAAATGAATATTCGTCGCAATAGTGAAGTGGAATTTCTAACAAAAAGGGGAACCAGATTTTCTGCAGAGGTCAGTTTTTCATATATCCATCATGAATTGAAGCCGGCAGTAGCTTTGACCATCAGGGATATTTCCGAGAGAAAGCGTGCTGAAACTGAACTCAGGGACTCGGAAAGAAAATATTCTACGCTTGTGGAAAAAGGAGATGATATGATAGTCATCGTTCAGAACGATTGTCTTGCTTTTTCAAACCCAAAGTTCAATTCTATTACAGGATATGAGAAAGAAGAGGCAATTGGCAAATCTTTCTCTGAATTTTTCTCGAGGGGATATCGTATGATGATCAGTGAAAGGTTCAGGGCTGACATGGTCAAGAACTGGACATCTCCTCGTAAATACGAAGTCGAACTTTTCTCCAAACGCGGCGAGAAGATATCTGCTGAACTAAATTCATCCATTATAGAGCATGACGGAAAACCTGCATATATGGCAATAATAAGGGATATGCGGGAACAAAAGGAAAGAGAAAGACAGCTTCTTGATCTACTTGAGATGCAGAAACTTCTGATAAATGTAATTAATAACAGTCCTTCTGTAATATTCATATGGAGGCCTGAAGAAAACTGGCCGGTAGAATACGTTTCTGAAAATATATCCCAATTCGGTTACTCAGTAGAGGATTTTGTTTCGGGTAAGCTCTCTTATGGGGATATAATACATCCTTATGATATTGAAAAACTGAAAGCTGAAGTAATGCGCAGTAATCAGGAAGGGAGGAACATCTCATACGAATACAGAATATTTACAAAATCCGGTGAGGTCAGATGGGTAGATGAAAGATCTAACTACAAGCTTGACGAAAGGGGGAACGTGGAATACATACAGGGTATCATTGTCGATATTACTGACCGCAAAAACGTAAATGAGTTTATTCGTATTGAAGCCGAAGTTGGGAATTTCTTTATTCCTGCAGGAGATATGAAGAGCGTATTTGATCAATTCCTTGATTTTACATTACAGATCGATGTGATCGATTGTGGTGCATTGTATCTTGTGGATGAACAGAGTGGTGAATTAAGCATAGTTGCTCATAAAGGATTATCTAATAATTTTATAAAAAGTACAAGGTACTACGGTCCCAACTCAATTACTGGTAAATTGCTCACAACAGGCTATCCAATATATAAGTTATATTCTGAAATTGATGCCTTGAGCAAAGCCAATAACCTTAGTTACGAAGGCCTGAAAGCTACAGCAATAATTCCTATTAAGTATAATAATAAGATCGTTGCTGTATTGTTGCTTGCATCCCATGATGTATTTGAGATACCTATCGATATTCGTAGTTCTATAGAAACCGTTTCTATGCAGGCAGGAGAAGTTTTTGGCAGCATCAGGGACAGGCCTGAAATGCTGAAGACGGCAGATGATTCAAGAGCTCTCATCGAGTCACTGGATGATCCGTTCTTTGTTATTGGCACGGATGGATGTATGCTCTATTCTAATCAGTATTTCTATGATGTTATGGGCTATCTGGAAGATGAACTGATCGGTATGAACATCCTTAAGCTCTATCCACAAAATAAGGCACTTGAAGCTGCTTCGGCCCTTTCTGATATTATATCTGGCAAAAGATCGTTTTCTGATATGCCTATGGAATCATCAGATGGAAAGATCGTGCTGCTGGAGACAAAGTTCACAAGGGCAAAGTGGAATGGCAAAAATGTGTTGGTTGGTCTTGGTCGTAAGCCGGATCACAGGTGAGATTTATAGTATAAAACGCTCTCGTTAACTATGATCCCATTGCTTTCTCAATTCCAGGGAGATCTCATCTCTATATTGATAGAGCAAATGGATAAATATTATCGCGTATGTATAAGCACGGTTCATTCCGTTTATTAAGACTACATTTTAGCATAAGAACAGTTTGAGCTTATTGGAATTTATACAAACCCCACAGCACCCCTGGTGATTTGATGAAAACCGGAAAAAAGAGATCTCCCGAGGAAATTGCAGCAGAACTTTATCCAGCTGATCCGACCGAGCGTAAGATCGCAGAAGCGGTTTTTAATGGAGATGAAGATAAAGTTATTAAATGTCTTAAAGAGGCTATTGAATCCGGTTTTGATCCTTTGTACTTAATTGATAAAGGACTTTTACCCGGGATGAGCATAGTTTCATTACTTTATGATGAAAATATGCTTTACTTGCCGGATATCATAATGGCTTCAAATGCAATGAATGATGGAATTGAATATTGCAAAGAGCGATCTTCTAAGATGCCTGAGCTTAAAGGAAAAGTCGTGTCCTATGTAGTAGAAGGAGATATTCATGACATCGGCAAGAAGATCGTGACTGTACTTCTCATAGCAAAAGGATTTGAAGTGGTGGACCTCGGCAAAGATGTTCCTGTCAATGAAGTGATCGATTCTGTAAAGAGGGAAGATCCGATCATGCTTACAGGCACGGCTCTTATAACAATGGCAAGATACTCTTTCCGGGAGGTTAATGACAGGCTTATTGAAGAGGGTCTAAGGATACCCTTCTTGTGTGGAGGGGGAGGGGTTAACAGGGACTTTGTGTCCGGTCTTGAGTTGGGTGTGTATTGTGAAGACGGGGCATGTGTGCCAAAGATAGCAGAGGAGATCTTAAATGGCGCAACTATTGGGGAATTAAGGAACAAATATGTATTTCTTAGTGTGTAATTGTCTAAATTGATAAAAGTTACTCTTTTATTTTAATTTACATATTTATTTGTTGATTTATATGTTTATTATGTAATTTATTATTTGATATATTATTTGTTCAATATAATCAACTGAAAGTTACCGATCTGGCTTTGCTTGATGCTAAAAACAGTTCCAGGAGAGACTACTACTTAATAAGGGGGACAAATACTTCGTATTAATCTACCCTCCCTTTGTTTAAAAATAATTTTGAACTGTAAATCTGGTATATATATATTTTGTATAGGATTAGTAATTTTTCTTTGCACTTTTTTGACGATTTTCAAAAAACAAGTGCCTGCAAGATCATATTATATTCTTTAATTTAATGTATCTTTCAATGTATGCATATCTTTTTATAGTATCTACTTTTCTTAGAGTTTTTTTAATATAAAACTTTTTTGCTGTATGCAAAATGTCATTTTTAGCCATCCCCATTAGAAACATATAAAAAACGCAATCAATAAACGTATTTATTTTTTTTTATTTCAAAGTATTAACTATTTACTCCTAAGCAAACTATTTATACTAAAAGTCTTGGAAAAATATGTTTATATAGCGTAGTGACAGCCATGATATTGGGTTCTGACGAATCCAAAAAAATGTAAGTTCAAAATATTATGAGAGTGTTATTTGAGGTGAAATAATGACTGAGAAAGATTTGGAGTCAAATGAAGGATATGTTTGCGATCCTCATAAAGAAACATGCAGCATTAATAAAGTTGTGTTCTATGTTTCCTTTGCGATAGCAGGTATATTCGTGTTGTGGGGTGCGATCAGCCCGGAGTCACTTAACAATGTCTTTAACGCTATACTGGGATTTACTATTGACAGTTTTGGCTGGCTATACTTGCTTTCAGTTTTGTTCTTCCTACTGTTCGCAGCAGGAATTGCCATGAGCAAGTACGGTAACATTAAGCTGGGTAAAGATGATGACGTTCCTGAACATAGTGATTTTGCATGGCTGGCCATGCTCTTTACATCAGGTATGGGAATCGGTCTGATGTTCTGGAGTATTGCCGAACCAATGTACCACTATACTGCTCCTCCAATTGGGGTGGGTGGTACCACCGAAGCTGCTGAATTGGGAATGCGTTACGTTTTCTTCCACTGGGGTCTGCATGCATGGGGTATTTTCACACTTGTAGGTCTTGCACTGGCTTACTTCCAGTTCCGCAGAGGAATGCCCGGACTTATCAGTTCAGTTTTCTATCCGATCCTTGGTGACCGCATACATGGTCCAATCGGAAATGCTATTGATATTCTTGCAGTATTTGCAACGGTTTTCGGACTGGGAACATCTCTTGGACTGGGTGCTTTGCAGATCAACAGCGGTCTTAACTTCCTGTTCAACATTCCAAACAGTGGATTCGTACAGGTAATTATTATTGCACTTGTCGCACTTCTCTTTACCGGTGCAGCTGTTACTGGTATTGAGAAAGGTATAGAGTTCATCGCTAAATGGACAGTTTATTTCGCACTTGGACTTATGGCCTTCCTGTTCATATTCGGTCCAACAACCTTCATCTTCGATCTGCTGACAACTACTACTGGTTCCTACTTCAATGAATTCTTCGCTATGAGCCTATGGACAGATGCGATCGAACAGAAAGGCTGGGGCGGTAGCTGGACTATATTCTACTGGGCATGGTGGATCGCCTGGGGACCATTCGTTGGTCAGTTCGTTGCAAGGATCTCAAAGGGTAGAACTGTTCGCCAATTCGTTGCAGGGGCACTTATTGCACCAACAGTATTCAGCTTTGTCTGGCTTGCAGTATTCGGTGCTAATGCACTTAACCTTGAGATCTTCCAGGGAGCAGGAATTGCCGATGCAGTTAACACAGATCTTGCATCAGCAGTCTTTGTAACTCTCTCCAATTACCCTATAGCAATGATAACATCGATCGTTGCGATCATCCTGATCATTGGATTCTTCGTAACATCAGCAGATGCAGGTACCTTTGTTCTGGGTATGCTTACTTCCAATGGTAGCATGGAACCTGCAGGCAAGGTAAAGGGTGTATGGGGAGCTACGATCGCCGGCGTAGCAGCAATCCTGCTTATCACAGGTGGTTTAACAGCTTTGCAGACCGCATCGATTGCAGCAGCTTTCCCATTCATGTTTGTGATACTTGCAATGTGTTACTCTTTGTTGAAAGCTCTGAAAGAGGATAACTCCTAAAAAATATATGATATTATAAGAGGTGTTTAAATGTTACCAAAATTCAATGCATTAACTGATGAACAGGTAGAAGCTATTCATGAGCACAGTATGAGATTACTGGAGGAGGTCGGTATCGATTTCCTCTATGAACCTGCACTTGAGATCTTCAGGGCAAATGGTCAGAGAGTTGAAGGAGACAGGGTTTTCCTTGACAGGAAATTTGTAGAGGAGCAAATCAAGAAAGCTCCTTCCCAGTTTACATTACATGCCAGAAATCCTGAGAACAACCTTGTTTGTGGCGGAGATAACATAATCTTCATGCCTGGATATGGTGTATCCTTCATTTACGAAGCTGATGGATCCCGCCGTGATTCGGTCATGGAGGATTATGACAACTTCGTAAAACTGGCAGGAGCCAGTGATAACCTTCACATGACCGGGGGTAATATCGCTGACCTGAGTGATGTTCCTGATGAAATCCGACACCTGAAGATGCTGTACAGTTCCATAAAGAACTCTGACAAATGTTTCATGGGCAGCGCTTCAAACAGGGAAAGGGCAGAGGATGTTATTGAGATGGCATCGATCCTTTTTGGCGGAAGGGATGCTATTAAGGAAAAGCCTGCGATCATCTGTTTGATCAATTCCATAACTCCGCTTAAGTTCGATGACTATATGGCAGGTTCACTGATGGCCTATGCTGAAGCCGGTCAGCCTGTTGTCATTGCAGCTCTGGTGATGGCTGGTTCCACGGGTCCGGCCTCAATTGCAGGATCACTTTCTGTTCAGAACGCTGAAGTTCTGGCAGGTATTGCCCTTGCACAGTGCGTGAACCCGGGAACACCTGTAGTTTATGCTTCATCCTCAGCCATTACAGATATGAAGACCGGAGCATTGTCAATCGGTAATCCGGAATGTGCACTGTTCACAGCAGCATGTGCTCAGATGGGCAGGCACTATGGACTTCCTACCCGTAGTGGCGGTGGCCTTACAGACTCAAAGGTCGTAGATGCACAGGCAGGTTATGAGTCAATGATGACCCTCCTGAATGCCGGTGTCACTGGTATCAACTATGTGCTTCACACAGCAGGTATCCTTGAGGGATACATGGCAATGTCATATGAGAAGTTCGTGGTTGATGACGAAATTGCAGGAATGGTACTGCGCTACCTCAGAGGCATCGACTTTTCAGAAGATGCATTTGCTTTTGATGTGATCAAGAAGGTTGGCCCTGGAGAACATTTCCTTGCACAGAAACACACCAGGAAGTACTATCCTATTGAGCTTCGTGATCCTGAGTTGAGTGACAGGCTTCCACATAACCAGTGGGCAAATGAAAGACTGGATACCCTTCAGCGTGCAAAGAAGCAGTGGCAGGAGGTACTGGCTAACTATGAGCCACCAGAACTTGATCCGGCTGTTGATGAAGCCCTCCAGAAATTCATGGAAAAAAGAACTGCTGAACTGAAAAAATAAAGCAGTTTATTTGAAGATGATCTACTGACTTGAAGCACCAATTGTTGATGTCAATCCGTTGGCATCAACTTCTTTTCCTTTAATTACGGAATATGTTGGTTCAAAGCAGTTACAGATCCTGCTTATAAAAAAGGTCGATATTGATATTTGACATAGATACTTAACGATCATAACCTTCGGGTTTGATACTGATATTAAAAAAAGAAGAAGCCCTGTTGCAAGAAATGTATTCCTACAGGACTTACATCTTTAGTTAAAAGGAGTTTTAAAAATGGTTACACAGGATGAAACTAACGCAAGAGCAAAAGCTGCAGTCATGGAATTTGATGACGAAGCAGTAGAAGAGATATGTGAAGAAGCAATCGATGCAGGTCTTGATGTAGTGTCCCTTATTCAGGACGGTCTTACCGCAGGTATGAACGAAGTCGGTGACCAGTTCGAGCAGGGTACGCTTTTCCTTCCACACGTCATCGCAGCGTCCGAAGCAATGAGCGCTGGTGTTGCAGTACTCACCCCTGTCCTTGAGGCACAGGGTGGTAAGACAGAGAGCAAGGGAAAGATCGCAATCGGTACAATCGAGGGTGACATCCATACGATCGGTAAGGACATAGTTGCAACAATGCTCAAGATCGCAGGTTTCCAGGTCATTGACCTCGGTAGGGACGTAGCAATCGCAGATTACGTCGCTGCAGTCAAGGAACACCAGCCACTTGTAGTCGGTTCTTCCGCACTCATGACCACCACAATGGTCCTTCAGATGCAGATAGAAGAGCAGCTCAAGGAAGCAGGTCTCCGCGATTCTGTTCTGACAATGGTCGGTGGTGCACCAGTTACTCAGGACTGGGCAGACAAGATCGGTGCAGATCTCTACGCTGAGAACGCAACTGATGCGGTCGTGAAATGCAAGGCTGCTGCAGAGTGAGCCTTAATCAAAAATGAAAGATAGGCAGATTCGGGCCTATTCTTCATTTTCTTGCAGCTCTTCTAACCCCTCCAATCCAACCTCATCTCCCTCATATTTACAAGTAATGCAACTTCCTGTTTCCTCACTACAAAGAATGTGGGGGAGATATCTTATGCTCATTTTCTATTCAATTATTCTAGTTTCTTCATGATGCAGCCATAAATTTGAATGGAGAATTTGTGCAGATTCCCGATTTGCTAATTTTTTCTTGCGATTTAATGAGATATTATTTTTCAAGCGGGGATTTGTACAAAGGATCTTCTAAAACAAAACAGTGCCAATGCTCTTCTTTGTAAAGAAGCCTTTAGTTGTCATTTCCCTTTTGTGCCAGAAGCACCGCAATCAGAATCATCATTATTCCTGCAAACTGCCATATAGATAGCACTTCATGAAAAACTGATATGCCAATAGTTGTTGCAACAACAGGTTCTACTGCTGCTATGATTGATGCTTTGCTGGCATCTATGTAGTGAAGACCTTTTGTATAAAGAATATATCCGAGTACTGTGGGGATCAGTCCAAGCCCAAGTACATAAAACAGTGTGCCCATGTTATGGGATGCATTGGCCAAAGCACCCATTCCACTGATCGGGAGCAGGCCAATACTTGCAACAACAAATGTGTAGGTTATAACGGTCATGGGGTCATATTTCTCAAGGGCGGCCTTTCCTACTATTGTATATAGGGCATATCCAAAACCCGACCCAAGACCTATGAGGATCATCTTACTTGAAAGTAAAGCTCCGCCTGAAGGGAAATATCCTGATATGAGAGCACATCCTGTAACAGCAATAGCCAATGCAATGACTTTGATCGCGGAGAGTTTTTCTTTAAAGACCATGCGGGACATGAGGAGCACAAATATGGGGGCTGTGTAGAGTAAGATGGCCGCTATTGCCACAGAAGCTTCCCGTATGGTCGTAAAATAGCACCAGTTAAAGAAGACGAGACTGAATATACCGGTTCCGATGAAATAATATAGATCAGAAAAACGGATATTAAAGAGATCTCTGTTTGTCAGGCTTATATAAACAAGCATGATCAAAGTTGCACTCAGTACCCTCAGAAACACAATTTCCAGAGCTGAGAACCCGGCTTCGTAGAGGCCATTGACAAAGATAGAGATCGATGCCCAAAAAGCAGCACCCATCCCAATGAAAGCATATGATCGTTTTTTCATGTGGTGTTCTTGTGTTATAGATTTACCAAACATAGAAATATGTTTCTCTTTTGAAACTTGAATTCTCAGTTTTCACGTGTTTCCCGGAAATATAAAAAAGTCGTTAGAAATATGGTTAATGCCAATGATTCTTGGAAATTTATGTAAAATGCGAATACACAAATTCCTAGATGGTCAGATTGTTATTTGAAGAGGATTCCTGGAATATTTTGTGGCAGTCTTATTGATAATAGCAGATGGATTGAATGGGGAAATGCTTCCCTTTTGTATGTAATTTCTTTGTATGGGTCTGTGATTATTTATCTTCAAAATTGTATAACTTCATCAGTTTACATTTTTTATGGTAGTTCTAATCATGTCTATGTATTTGCAGTATATACTTTTAAATATCGTTTTAGATTCATCCTTTTTAGAATATGTATTATCTAATAAATATGTTTAATATAATTTTATTATTAATTATATACTATCTAATATAAATTGTCTGTTAGATACCAACAATTTGTTTTCTACAATTCTATAAATATATATACATATATATATATATATATATATGTATATATGCTTGCAACATATATCCGCCAACATTAGCATCGTTTATTAAATAAATAATATAATTAATAATATAATGTAATTAATAACATAATATATTAATTATATATAAATATGGGAAATCTCAATTCTGAGAGGCATTTTTGTGATTCGAAAAATGAAGATCTATGTAGAATGAATTTCGCTTATTTTTTAGTAGTGGCAATAATTATTTTATTCAGTATTGTACTATTATATGCCTATTTTTATTTATTACTTTTTAGTCTACATTGTGTACAGGTTGCGATAAAAAAAGTAGAAGATTCGCATAGCCAATCTTTATATATAGTTATTTAGTAATAATTCAATATTCATACCTATTATATAATCAAAAATATATTCTTAATTGACTAAGTCATAGACTATAATTTAAGTTTAAATGATTATATTATATAGTATATTATGTACTGTATATTGGTAATCTATATTATATATTAATCATATTGTATACATTTTGTTAGCTATTATATATTCATATGTCCAAATATCTATTTTTAAGAATGTATATTATATTTTATCCCGAATTGTGTTATGTATTATATATTTCCTACTATAAATTATGTCACATTTTAATTATATAATGCTATATTTATATATTATTTTTTGATATACTTAGCCTACATGAAATGATAAAAAAATAGTATAATTCATATAGCTAACAATCAAAATTTAATGAGATTTAATCTTTTTTAATTTGCTTTATGTTGTTGTTTTTTTAAGAAATATAGATAAATAATTACAATATATGTTTTTATGAAATCTGCAACTTTTGATCTGATCAAATTACGGGTCAATTGATTGAAAATTTTAAAAAAAATCGCAAATTCGCATATTCATACATCATATATGAATGGTATTGTAACCAACTCCAAAACACATGTTTATGGAAACTCAATTATTCCAAAGACTATGAGAATAGACATCTACCATCTTGCAGACCCCCTATTCTATGCAAAAAATATTCGAGAAATGCATATTAGATATTCGTACCCATCCTGTGCATATAGTATGTGGAATTGTCGATTTTAGCCTCACTTTACCTGATCAATCCAGGTAAATTGTGAACCCAACGTTTTTGTTTCACTTGTTTCCTTATAATTTGTGTTTTTCTTCGTTCAAAGTGCCTATGCTTTTTCCCTAATTTTAAGATTACAACTTGTACAGGTTGTAGGCGGTTTGTAGTGTGAATCACATAGGCTTCTTTTTCAAAATCTGTTTCTGTTTCTTATTCTTCTATATTATAATTTGCTTAGTAATTCCAATTAATTGCTATAAAAACTGAGAGTTCAGCCAGATCTCTTATGATAAATCTCATTTTTTATTTATGAATAATTTTTTGATTTGGTTTTATTCGATTTGATCACTTAGCTCCTTTCAAAACTTTGCTTTTCCATATAATATATTTTCAAAATCGTGACTATGTGTTCTTTGTTGTTTTTAATTCCTCACATGTACACTCAGCGTTTCAAAAATTGATTAAAACACATAGCCAAAGTTCCGTGTATAATTTTAACTGTTATTATGGCCTGATACTCTTTTTTTTGAATGCCCGGGAGCGTATATATCTATTAGTAGGGCTTCTCATTTGTTTACTAATTTTCTTGCATTGCAGTTTATTAATAATTAATAAATTATATATTAGTATATATTATTTGCTTATACATTTTAGTTAATTTATATTAATTTATTATGTTTTTAATTAATTAAACGTAACAATATTTTATTACACATCACTTTTTAAAATAAATGTGTTTTATAAAAATAAACATACTTAAATATCAATCTTAATTCCAAAAACATCTTCGAATGTTTTATATTTCTTCCTGGCATTGTAGAGATACTGCCTTACGCATTTCTCGCCTTTTGCACGTGCGAACATTGCTTTGATCTCTGTAGGTGAAAAGATGGTTTCGATCTGATTCATAGGGATGCTATTTAGAAGTTCCAGGTCATCGATCCCATTATCCTCATTTTTCAAAGATTTCCTGGCTTCAGGAATTTGTAACTCTGAATCTTCCGTCGTTTGTGCAGGAGTCTGCCCGAAAAAGTGAGAGATGAATATTTCGCTTATCCAATTCCATTCATGACCATATATATTTGCAGAAATGTTTCCACAGATACTGCACTTGCCTGTAACAATGAATTCATCATCAATTTCATGATAACTGAGGCTTAATATCGTGGATTGGCACTTTTCACAGGTACCAATCTCGTTTTCTTCCAGCTCATAGGCCGGGATCTGCCGTTCACCTGAGTAGAATATGTTATTATTCAGATCATAACTGTAGTTGTAATTAGCCTGGGCTGTCATTGTTATCCCTTTACAGATCAATGGTTCTGTTGTGCATTATCTTATTATTTTACAAAGATATATATACTGCAATCTACATAATATGTCTTACTGTTCTTTAGGGAGAATACATATCATGGCATCTATTCGATCTAAAATAAAAGACCGGCTTGAAAAATTCATTGAACTTGACGTTGATGGGCTCAGAAGCTATGTCTTATCACTGTTCTTAAACTTAAAGAGGTCTACTGTAGACGAATTACATAATACTATTACCAAAAGATATGATGTTTCCAGAAGCGCAGTTGCTTCTATGGTGGGTTATATCCATTCAAAGCTAGGAATTCTTAGATCTCATAAGGAATCCTATAAGACCCCAACGGTCTATTCACTCAAAGAAGAATATGCTGACCTATTAAAGTCAGAACTTAGCTCCAAAGGAATTGCCTCCAGCTGATCTTTGATCGCAAGGCTTTGATCAAATATGGTGTCTGTAAAAGATGCTCCCAGAACATCTACTACCTTGATGTTACGTTCTGATACTAATGCCCGTATAACCCGCTCCAGGGATCCCTATTTTAGCCTTATGCGGCGTCTTTTCCAGGAAGATGCCACGGCCATGCGAGGGCAGAAGTTCCTTATTATGGTGGAAGAACGCCAGAAAGCCGGTAATCCTATCAAGACCAGCGAATGGCAGGAGATCATAAAAGAGCTTGACATAGGCAGAGCCTCTTTCTATGCAATGAGGAACAAGCTCCTTGGTGCCGGTATGATCACAAACAAGAACCAGAAGTACCGTTTGTCCGGTCAGTTCAGCCGTGATCTTATGGACATGGCAAGGTGGTGGATGACAGCAATTCTGGATGAAAGTCCGGATGATCTGTGACATATTTAAACTTCGGCCGTAATATATTTATAGTAGGTATGCCATTTAGGAGCTGCAATCATAAGCAGCCCGGTAGTGTAGTGGTCAATCATGCAGGACTCTGGATCCCGCAACCTCGGTTCGAATCCGTGCCGGGCTACCAATTTCTATTGGATAGTCCTATTATTTTGATGCTGATTTTGAAGTTATTTCTTACAAAAAATTATCGTATGCATTTTCCATTCATAAAATGCATACATTTTGTTATACATAATCCACGGCCTTCAGTATGTCACCAAAGAATCAACATGAGCTATTGACTTATATAGAGATGCTTTCAAGGAATGCATGTCTTGATTCTTGATTTCACTACTGATTGCGTCAAGATTCCTTTTTGTATCTAAAAACTCAGGATCTCCATAGGTATTTTATGTCATATTTGTTCGACTGACGAGCTCAGCGATTTCAGAATATAAAAAAGAAAGCTGAAATAATTCGAAGACAATCTTCATACAATAAAAGGGGGATGGGAAATTGAAACATGATGACATATATTTGAGGATTCAGAGACGTTTGTCCGATTATGATACGTTTGAAAAAATGGTGAGGAAACATTTTGAAATAAATTATTTCTCTTTTGTTTATCAGTCTCTTTATAACCAGATCGGATATGAGGACTTTATTAATAAAAAGTTTAATACACTGGATTTCAAATCATTCCTCGTCCACCATAATTTTCTAGAGTTGGTGAATGAAGTTTACAGGACAAGATTGTCTTTGAAAGGAACTGAAAACGTAAAATCTTGTTTACAAGAAGTACAAGATTTTGATGATTATGAGAATGCTTTAATGATTTTTGAGCAATGTAACCCCCGTGATTACAAAAATGGGAGTACGCTTTGTGCAAATGCCTGGAGCCTAGGAACAAAACTGCTGCATTTTTATAATCCACAAGAAAATCCAATTTTGGATTCTGTCTTAAGGGACAATCTACAAATTGGGAATATGAATGCAAAATTGTGCATTGAATTCCGAAAAGCAGCAAATGATTTTGTTAGTGACAATGATTACTTTTTCAAAGAATTCCTTAAATCACCTGAAATAAAAAGTGTTTTGGATGACAGAAAGATGATATTTGATTTTTCAAAAATGGGTTGCTTGATATGGCATTATATGAGATAGAATAATCGATCTTTCTCTTTCATAATTCACGACACCATGATATACGAATCTAGATGGGATTTACGCACAGAGAAGGCGGAGATGAACAGGCCTTCTTCTGTGGTGAGGTTGGTCGATCTTATTTCACACTTATCGAGGAAATTAAAAAATTAACTTTTCTCTGTGAGTAAGTAGGATAGTTCGTGCGGTCATTTGTAAAAATAATTCCATATTTGAATTATTTTTTCACTATTCTTATCTCCGTTGATATGTTTTTTTCTTTAATTTGCGATAGCATTAATTTGTGTATGCAGGATCAAGATCATTGAAAAGCTATAACTCATAATTATTTTTTAGATTCTAGTAAAAATTAAAAGTTCTATGTAACATTCATTTTCTGTAAACCAATGTCTGATTATTGACAAAAAGCAAATAATTTGTTATCATGTGCCTTTTTGTATATCCGACCGGACAAAAGAATCGCAAAATATATATTTAAATTGATCTTTTAGCTAATCGGCTCATTTAATATGTGGTGGTACTAAAGTTATGAAGTCTGTCCTTAAGTTATCAATTGGTCTGATCATTGGGATCCTTTTGATCACTACTACAGTTATTTTGTTAAACAATTACTCATCAGTTACTGCAGGTACAATGACGGGCTGTGCTCAAACAGAAAATCCAACCATAGCAGATATTCTGATGGCTGAATTATCCGAAATGCCACTTGAATCCGGAGCCAATGTTATCGGGGTCAGTTATTACGAAGACATTGATGCCCTTGTTATCGGACTTGAAAAAAAGACATATTCTGATAATGAGAATTTGCGTAACTCAATGATCTGTTCTATTTATGAGATCATGCCTGTAGTTCTCACTCATTCAAATGAATTAAGTGACAAAAACATAGTATTCACAGGTAGTTCTATTTCACTTAATGCAAAAGGCAGCCGCACAATGATGAAGATCTTCCACACTGAGGTGGGTTTTGACGTTGCCAGGAAAATATCCTGGGATGAAGATAGTGATGCTGAAGAAAAACAACGAGTAATGGAAGACTATTTCGAATATGTCTGGTGGCATTCGGCAGTCATGGACAACTGAATCCTATATTTACCTAATTTCTTCTTTTTCAGTATCAATTGAGATGTTACTCTTTTTTAGCAAAAGGAACGATGCTATTCATGATCCTGGCCATCGGACCTGTAAATTCTCAGGATGGTCATCTTCCCTTATGAGTTACTATTTATGAGGTAAGGGTAAAGTCCGGTCTATTCCCAATCTTTTCGAAAAAATCTTATATATCAGACAGGTTTTCTTCCATACACTTCAATGCTAATTACTGATTCAGCAAGCTCTTCTGCTTCCTGGAGGGTGATACCGACCTCCTCAGGAATTTCATTTGGTGTTTCATCTGCGGAAAGCATTGCAACGACCATTTCAGAAGGATAGTTAACTTCTTTTAATATCCTGATATCATCAAAGCCTGTATTTTTGATAGTATCCAGATAATCTTCTTTCAAAATTGCACCTGCTATACATCCTACATAAGCTTCAACCGAATCTTTCACTTTTTCGGGAAGAGCACTTAAAAGGACAATATCAGAGATAATGAAGCGACCACCTTTTCTTAGGACTCTGAATATTTCACTGAAAACTTTTGCCTTTGAAGGTGCCAGATTGATAACGCAATTAGATATCACAACATCGATAGAATTGTCTTCAACAGGTAGTTCTTCAATATCCCCGGACCTGAACTCCACATTAGTGTATCCGCCGTTCGAGGCGTTCATTCTGGCTTTTTCGATCATCTCAGGCGTCATATCAACACCGATGACCTTTCCCCCAGGCCCTACTTTGCCTGCAGCAAGAAAACAGTCAAAGCCTGCACCCGAGCCCAGATCAAGGACGTATTCTCCGGACCTTAAAGAAGCTAATGCAGTTGGGTTTCCACAACCAAGTCCAAGGTTAGCTCCTTCAGGAGTTTCTTGGAGATCTTTGTCTGAATATCCTACCTTCCTGCTCATATTCACTGCCATTGTACCGGGGTTGCAGCAGGAGTTTTTCATTGAACAGCAAGGTACTCCATCTCTGGCTATTTCAGCATAATTTTCCTTTACCATCTTCTTTACATCTTTTGTATCCATATGCAGTCCTCGGATAGGATTTCAAGCTTATCATTTCAACTGTATTGTTTTAACTATGTAAATGCAACTATACAGCTTCAATTATATTGATGAGGCCTATATATATTGTTAGGCAGCGTTTTATCTACAACGCGATTTAAGTCCTGATCAATAAATTAAACCAATTATAAGAAAGAGATGTTATATCCGAAACGAATGTCGTTCCTTTTAAGGGCATAATGTTTTGCGAATAGATTGAATAACAAAAAAAAGCAAGTGTGATATTAGCCCTTAATCAGTCAATTTTATGGTCTTGACTGCTGCATATCCTACAAGTGCCATTAAGGGCGCCATAATAAGAAATATGCTATCCTCTAAGAAACCATTGAGAGCTGCCTGCATTGCGATAACTTCTAATTTGATCAGTATTTCTGCAACTATAGCAAGCAATCCATATGAAAAAATTATGAGCGCATATAGATGATATTCAGACTTCATTTGTTTAGACCCCCACCGTCAAAATACATACATTTATCTTAAACTAAGTATATTTTTACTTCTTAGATATATTTAGAGTTATACTATATAAAGAATTTGTTTACAGAGTTTTTTTTAGATAAAGTCTGTTTTTTATGAACAGATGGGGTCTATGTGTTCTGAAAAACATGTCTCTTTGATCAGTGCAAACATTTGTAAAAATGATCAGGATATTATTGTGTGCCAATTCGAAGATACATGGCACGATGCACTTCCAATATCAACCAAAGAACAGATCAATGAAAATAAAAATGAATGGTAGCATTCATTTTTTATTTCAGATACCCTTTACGCTGTAGCCAGTTCACCTGAGGGCCCGTATACTTCCAGATCACATCTGCTTTTGAATCCTGGAACTCCCATGGGGTCACTATCACGATATCGCCTTCACGGACCCACATCCTTTTCTTCTTTGAACCTGGTATGCGTCCCATCCTTACAACGCCATCCATGCATTGTAGTGTGACCCTTTTTCCACCAAGCAGTGTGCCTACTGTTGCAAGGATCTCATTTTTGTCTTTTCTTGGTGTACGAACCCTTGTTACTTCCGGAGTCTCGGAAGGGTTGCCACTGTTACCTTTGCTCTTTCTCATATTACTTCTATAATTAGCCAGATTAATTCCTCGTTTCTGATACGTATCGTTCTTGAATGCAACTGGGGCATTCTGGTCAATTCTATCACCAAATAATGATGGGAAATGAATTGTCAGAAAGTGTTTGTAAGCAACTATAAGCACTTGATGGAATCATATTCAAAAATTCCATTTAAGCCAACTCAAATAAGCCCCATTGATATCGTTTATTTGATGATCAAGCAAATATGATCAATACAATTTATCATTCAAAAAAGTGATAATGATCTTTTTAATAACAAACTATAAGCATATTTGTTATTCAGTAATTGAACTCAATGCATATAAATGCTGTTGAAGGAACCGCACTAGTGGAGGCAGAAGATAAATTTTATATCTGATCGGCCCTATTTCACGCCGTTAACCAAAACACAAAAGCTTATCAGTAATGTCTATATGACTAACGGACTGAATATTTTTGTCGATAGAACTAAGTAGCAGATACTCATGTTCTGATTTGAAGATCCAGGCAGACCCGGATTACTTATAGATCGTCCCGATCTGGTAACTTTGTATTCAATTCATAAATAATGATATCTCTTCAAAAAAATTGGAGGAAATATGCTCGAGGTAAAAGATCTGACAGTTGAGATAGGCGGCAGGACCATCCTGAACAAGGTCAATCTCAAAGTAGAGCAGGGTAGCACCACTGTTCTTTTCGGCCCGAACGGAGCTGGCAAATCTGCACTTCTCATGACACTTATGGGATTTAGCGGTTACAATGTTGTTGGCGGGCAGATTATATTCAAAGGTGAGGACATCACTCATCTTTCAGTCGATGAGAGAGCCAAACGTGGAATGGGTATCATGACCCAGAGACCACCAAACCTGACAGGTGTTAAGCTCAAGGATCTTGTGGGCGCTATCTCCACAGAAGGCAGTCTCGACACTGATGTAATGGCAAAGAAACTTGATATGGTCCGTTTCATGGAAAGAGATGTCAATGTAGGTTTCTCAGGAGGAGAGATCAAAAGGTCCGAGCTGCTCCAGCTATCAGCACAGAACCCATGCTTCTATCTTCTTGATGAGCCGGAGTCAGGCGTTGACCTTGTAAGCATTGAAGAGATCGGCAAGACTATCGATGAGCTCCTGAAGAGCAGGTCCAACTGTTATGTTGATCACAACAAAAGAGGAAACTCCGCTCTTATAATAACCCATACAGGACAGGTTCTTGATTATGTTGAGCCTGACATGGGTTACATACTTTGTAATGGTTCCGTAGTGTGCCAGGGACACCCACGTGAGATCCTCAGGGAAATAAAGAGCCAGGGATATGGAGAGTGCTACACATGCAAACTGGGACAGCTTTAAAGGAAAAGGCTGAAAAGGCCATAACAAAGGTCGCTATGTACGGCGAGGACTTCAACCTCGATGAATTCAAGGTAGGTGACAGGGATCTGCCGGAAACCAAAAATCTTGAGGACCTTGACAGTGACTTTAAGCAGACACTTCTCAATGCAGGTGTGGTGCCTGATGAGAAAGACCGATCCGGAAGCTTCCTGATGCTCGACAACACTGTTTCCCATTCAACTATGAGGGACCCTGATGTTGAGCTGATGTCCCTTCATGATGCCATGAAGAAACACGACTGGCTGGAGGAATATTCCTGGAAGCTCGTAGCTGTAGATGCTGACAAGTACACCGCAAAGAGCTATCTTGAGAATGCAAATGGTTATTTCATTCGTGCACCTGCAGGCAAGAAGAGCTCAATGCCTGTCCAGACCTGTCTTGTCATGGGACACAAGGATGTTACACAGACTGTCCACAATATCCTCATCGTTGAAGAGGATGCTCAGCTTGATGTCATCACCGGATGTACCACCAAAAAAGGTGTGGAAAGGGCAATGCACCTCGGTATCTCCGAGATATATGTCAAGAAGGGCGGTGTGCTTAACTTCACCATGATACACAACTGGGCCGAGGAGATCGGTGTTCGTCCAAGGACAGTTATCCATCTGGAGGAAGGGGCAACCTTCGTCAACAACTACATCCTTCTGAAGCCTGTGAGGTCAATCCAGTCCTATCCGACCGCGATCCTGGACGGGGAGGGTGCCTTTGCAAGGTTCCATACCATTGCTGTTGCACACCCCGGCTCAGAGCTGGACCTTGGAAGCAGGGTTCTCTTTAATGCCCCTAACACGAAGGCAGAACTTGTTTCAAGGACCATCACCACCGGTGGTAAGGTCATTGCAAGAGGAGAAATGGTAGCCAATGAGCTTCATTCAAAAGGTCATCTGGAATGTCACGGACTTGTGCTCAATGAAGGGACACAGCGTGCGATCCCGATCCTTGAGGCCAATGTGGATGATGTGGAACTTACCCACGAAGCCGCTGTAGGAAGGATCGCAAAGGAGCAGGTGGAATACCTGATGGCACGCGGTCTGACTGAAGAAGAAGCCGTAGGAATGATCGTTCGCGGATTCCTTGATGTGGGTATAACCGGCCTTCCGGATGAGCTTGCAGCAGATATCGATAAGACTATCGCACAGATAGGAAGAGATGCGATCTGAGTTTTGATCGCTTCTTTTTCTTTCGTTTTTATTCTGATCTTTACATTATTTCTATTCAATGATCCGGAAATAGGGTTCTATCCCGCACTGATAGCTATCCTGCTGAGAGATCGTCTCATTCAAACCACTTCACACCATTTTTAAGTATAATCAATTCTGTTATGAATACCGGAGTTGCCTTACAATGGATGTTCCCCAGCTTATCAATACTATCCGTTCCTCACGCAGATATGAAGGCCAGATCGTACATGTTGAGACCATTCCTCCAAAAGAGCCGGAATTCGAGGACGTGGAACTCAAACCATTGGTCATGTATGCTCTTAGTGAGATGAGTATTGAAAAACTTTATACTCATCAGGCAGAGGCCATAAATACGATCAGAAAAGGTGACCACCTTGCCCTCTCCACCAGTACGGCAAGTGGGAAATCCATGTGTTATATGATCCCGATATTTGAGAAATTGATGGAGGATCCAAATGCAACTGCCCTTTACATATCACCCCTGAACGCACTGGTAAATGACCAGCTTGAGACATTTAAGAAGTTCCGGGACCTTATGGGACTGGATATGAACATCAACAGGTTCATCGGTACCATGTCCTCTGAGGAGAAATCCGCTGTAAAGTATGGCAACCCGCGAATACTTTTTACAAACCCGGAGATGCTCCACCTGAGCTTCCTTCAGTGGAAACATCAATGGAAAAACTTTCTTTCTAACCTGAAGTACATCGTCCTTGACGAGAGCCATTCATACAGCGGTGTAATGGGCAGCAACATGGCAAACCTTCTCAGACGACTTAATCGCATATGTGATCACTATGGATCCAGCCCGCAGTACATCTGCTGCACAGCCACCATAGGAAATCCCACAGAACACACTTCTGCTCTCATAGGCAGGGACGTTACACTGGTCAATAAAGATGGCTCAGGGAGCGGGATGCAGAAGTTCATTTTCTGGAATCCGCCCCTTTATACCAGATCCCGCTCCGGAAATTTCACCCTCCGAAAAGCAAGTTTCGGAGAGACCGTGGACCTCTTCACAACCTTTGTACAAAGCGACCTCCAGACCATTGTGTTCGCAAGGGCCAGGCAGAAGGTCGAGAGGATGTACGTGGAAGCTAAGAGCAGGCTCGAGCAGCGTGGTGTGCAGAAGACCATCAGTCCTTACAGGGGTGGCTATCACGGGAATGAGCGTGAAGCAATAGAGAGAGGGCTCTCGAGTGGCAACATCGCCGGAGTCATATCCACCACGGCCCTGGAGCTTGGCATTGATATAGGAGGCCTGGATGCCTGTATCATGGACGGCTTCCCGGGAACCATCATGAGTGCTAGACAACAGTCCGGCCGTGCAGGACGTGGCAGCCAGGAAAGCGTTGTTGTCCTTGTGGCGGATTCAAATGCACTGGACCAGTACTACATGAGAAATCCCACAGATCTATTCAGGAAGGAATGTGAGGAGGCTGTGGTCAATGTTTTCAACCGTTATATTCAGGCAGGACATCTTCTCTGTGCAGCAAGAGAGCTCCCGCTCAGGCCTGAAGATGAGAAGTATTTCGGCAGCGACCTTGCAGAGATCGTTGAAGTGCTTGAAGATGAAGGATTGCTAGAAGGTGATCTTGAAAAACTCTGTACGGATGGCAAGGCCCATATGAGGGTATCTATAAGGGGAATAGAAGGCGATGGCTATACGATCTTCGAGAAAGGAAACAATGCTCCCCTGGAAAAGGATATCGGAAAACTGAGAGCATACAGGGAAGCTTTCAAGGGTGCTGTTTACATCAACAAAGGTACCCCGTATTCTGTTAGTCAGATAGACCATGAGAAGCATATCATCCGTGTGGAGAAAGCAGGGGATGGTTATTACACAAGGTCACAGGTGGCTTCTGACATCCATATCACAGAGGTGGTCGATACAAAGCCTCTGGATACCTGTGAAGGCATCACTGTGGGTTTTGGTGATGTGGAGGTCACCCAGCAGGTCACCGGCTACAAGAGGTTCAGGCAGCGTACAGATGAGGAGATCGGCCAGCACTCCCTGACAATGCCGAAGTTCAGTCTTGAGACCGAGGCCCTCTGGATAGAGCTTCCTGACCACTTTACTGAACTTGTAGAGAAGCATGGCAGGGACTTCAATGGAGGTATCCATGCGATAGAGCATGCTATCATTTCCATGTATCCGCTTCATCTACTTGCTGACAGGAACGATGTTGGAGGAGTTTCCACTCCGGAGCATGCCGACCTGGAGGGGAAGAGCGGTATCTTTGTCTATGACGGTCATGCCGGTGGTGTCGGTTATGCTGAAGCAGGCTATGGCAGGATCGCTGAAATGCTTGATGTCACACTGAAGGCTATTGAGAGCTGCCCATGCAGGGACGGTTGCCCAAGCTGTATACAATCCCCTAAGTGTGGAAATAACAACAACCCTCTGGACAAGGATGCAGCGATAATGATCCTCAGGAAGATGCTTGGTAAGCCTGAACATATCCCGAAAACAAAGCACCTGTCCGAAGTATCAATACAGAAGTCCGGAGCTTCCGGTGTTAGTAGGCCTCAGGAAAATAAAGACAGCGGCGATGCAGGTGAAGCACTGAACAGGGCAAGGAAAAAGCTCAAGCGTCAGGGTTCAAAAGGGGCTGAAGAATGGATCAAGCGCGGGATATCTGCAGGAAGGGATGAAAAAGACCACAGAAAAGCCTGTGATTGCTTTGATAAGGCCCTGCAACTGGAACCTGACAACAGTGTTGCACTTTCGAACAAAGGTATTACGTATCTTATGATGAGAAAGCCTGCTCAGGCATTGCAGTGCTTTAACAGATTGATCGAAATTGGTTACGTTAAAAGTCCTATGGTCTGGACGAACAAGGGCACAGCTTTGAGGCTTCTTGGGGATCGCGCAGGGGCTATTGAAGCGTATAATGAGGCTCTCAGGCTGAAACCCGATGATGTCAGGACGAAGCAGATGAGGGACAAATTGAGAGAATCAGATAATGCCTTGTACGGGCGTGATGATTATTAATTAAATATATGTTTTAGAATATGCCTAATTAATAGTATATATTTATATTAATACATAATATTGTAGTAAGTATTTGATAATGTATAAAGTGATATATATATTATGTAATGAGCGTATTTTTGAAGAATGAGCTTAAAGATCAGGATCGATCAAAATTAAAGTTATCAAAACGAAAGGTATCAAAAATAAAAACGTAAAAAGTGAGGATAAGATGTTCAGGCGAACATCTCATTCACAGCTTCCACGAGGTCGTGAAGCCTTTCTACTGGGATTCCTATGATCATTTCATCTTCTGCGATGTTTGCGAACTTCCTGCTTCCACCACATCCGAGTGTTACACTGATCTTACCTTCCTTGTATGGAAGTGCAACACCGTCTGCACATACGCTCTGGATGCCGGCAAAGCTTGCTTCTACCCTGCCACCGAACTTAAAGAGGAGTGCCTGGGAAAGCTGCATGACCTGCAGTGGTGAAGCTACGATCACAACAACATCAGGAGTGAATGTTGCACTTTCAAGCGGACCGTAAACGACTGCTTTTGTTAATCCTGCGTCTACTTTTGTGACCTTTTCCATTGTGCGTCTTGCTGCATTGATGGTGCTGAAACGCTTGAGGTTGAAATAGGTGTCACCGGTAGCCAGTTTTTCAGGCATTTCCTGTAGTCCCATTACAGCAGATCCACCTTTGCACATCTGGTCATCAGCGGTTGCATAGAACTGCCTTCCGGTCTTTCTTACAATATCGACCATCTGGCAGTGCCTTGTGTTCTCATCTATCCTCTCGATGCCTTCCGGAAGATCATGTCCTTGCGGAATAAGTGATACTGCAACAGGTTTTGTCTTAAGGTTAAGCTTTTCGGCCAACTGCTTTCCAAATTCATTTATTTCCTTGATGTCCATATCGATCACTCTTTGTTATATTCAATTTAGCTCTTCATAGCAATGGTCTGTTAATATTATTATTAAAGGTTTCAGTGATGGTTTGTTCCGGTTGTGTTATAAGTGTACAAAACTGATTTTATATAAGTTTTACTGTTTGCGTTTTATGAAGAATAAATACTCTTTTCGAATGTATTGTCCTTTTGGTCTGGATTATGGTATTAATTACACATAAGCGGTCAATTATATATGCATTTTCAGTAAAATATATATATTTAATCCCATTTGAGTATTATTTAATCCAAAATAGGTCAAAGAGAGGAATAATATGAAGATTTGTGTAACAGCAGCAGGAGAATGTATTGATGCAGAAATGGACACGCGTTTTGGAAGATGTCCTTATTTTGTCATAGTAGATTCCGAAACCATGGATTTAAATGCAATTAAAAACCCTGCCGCTTCAACATCAGGAGGTGCAGGTATTCAGGCTGCTCAGAGCATCGCTGATAAAGAGATCAATGTTCTGCTTACCGGTAAGGTCGGCCCTAATGCTTTCCCGATCCTTTCAGCAGCCGGGATAAAGGTCATGGCCGGAGCCAGCGGCTCAGTTGCTGATGCTGTAAAGCAGTATAAAGAAGGCCTGCTGCAGGAAACATCTGCACCAACAGCGGAAGCACATGCTTCCATGGCTGCATCCGGAAGGGGAATGGGTGGACGTGGCAGTTCCGGAGGTTCTGGCAGAGGTACGGGTAACAATAGCGGATTTAACAAATAATAAAGTCCGTTATTTAGATATAAAAAAGGCAATAAGATACCTGAAAATTAATTAAGTAATTTTTCAGGATCTTTTAGTAGAATATCACATCCTGCGTTTTACCGCAAGCATCCTGTCAAGTGCCTTTTTAGCTTTGAGCCTTGTCTCTTCAGGAACTGTGATCACATACTCCATGTTCTCAAGTGCATTAAGAACTGATTCGAGGGTTGTGATCTTCATGTTCGGACAGATCGTGAACTCGGAGAGGTAGTAGAACTTCTTATCTGGGTTCTCTTTACCTAACCTGTGAAGAAGTCCATTCTCTGTACCGATGATGAACTCTTTTGCATCTGAGCTCTTGGCATAGTTGAGAATTCCAGTAGTACTCAAGACCTCATCTGCAAGGTCAAGTACCTCTGTCCTGCATTCAGGGTGTGCCAGGAACAGGGCATCTGGATGCTCTTCCTTTGCCTTGATGACATCATCAGCACGCATCTGGTGATGGGTCGGGCAGAAACCTTCCCAGGTAATGATCTTCTTGTCAGTGAAATGTGAGACATAGGTACCGAGGTTCTTGTCAGGGACAAATATTATCTCATCCTCTTCAACTGAATTCACTACATCGATAGCGTTTGCAGATGTACAGCAAATATCGCTCTGGGCCTTAATCTCGGCAGAGGAGTTCACATAGCAGACCACGGCTGCGTCAGGGTGTTCTTTCTTTGCATCGTCAAGGGAGATCACATCGACCATTTCAGCCATCGGGCAACCTGCATCCTTTTCAGGAAGGAGAACGGTCTTTTCCGGGCTGAGTATTGCAGCGCTTTCTGCCATGAAGTCCACACCACAGAATACGATAACATCAGCATCAGTATCTACTGCCTGCTGGCTGAGACCCAGTGAGTCACCGGTGAAGTCAGCAATGTCCTGAACTTCAGGACGCTGGTAATTGTGGGCAAGGATAACCGCATTTCGTTCGGCTTTCAGGGTATTGATCCTGTTAATTATATCATTCATGTCCTGCATAGTCCCACCACATTAGAATTTATATTGCATTTCATATCAAACTTCTTCGATTTTTATAAGGGTAATGATATCTAAATATGCCTTTTCGTTTTTATAAATATGGGTAGTCTTTAAGTGTGTTAACGGCGTTAACTTACCGTATCTCTGCATAAGTAGTTTACGCTAATAAGTAAAATCATTCTAAATGATGATATACTAAGATTTATATAAAAGCAGTTTTGTACACTTATACCAAATCCGATATAAACCGTTGCTGAAACAATAAAAGCTAATGGAAAAAGTATTAATTGAAGAATAGTCCATTTCTTTATGGGAGTATAAAAATGACTGAAACCACTATTAAAGTAGAAGGCATGTCCTGCGGACACTGTAAGATGGCGGTAACAAAAGCAATATCCGAGGTTGATGGCGTTTCTTCTGTTGATGTCGATCTTGATAAAGGGGAAGCCAGTTTTACTTACGATCCACAGGTAACAGATATTGATACTATCAAAAAAGCAGTCAACGATGCCGGCTATAAGGCCTGACCTTATAGCTTTAACTTAGTTAAATTATCATTATTTGATCGAAGTTTGATCAATATTAAGTCGGATTTTTAGTGTCTGGTAGCACTAAATGTACGATCGACCGCCCGACAGACAGACGAACAAATTTCCTTTATTCTTTTGGTGTGATAATATGAAGATCACAATAGATGTCCATGGAATGACCTGCATGCATTGCCATGAGAGGGTTACAAAGGCAATTTCCTCACTTGATGGTGTGGAAAATGTGGAAGTAAGCCTTGAAGAGAACAGTGCCACTGTCGTCTTTGATCCTGAAAAAGTAACTCCTGATAAGATAAGACAGGCTGTTGAAGATGCCGGTTATGAAACAGGTGCTGAAAATACTCCTGAGTATTCAGAAGAAATCCCAATGGGAAAAACGGAAGAAAGTAAAACTGAAGCTGCATCAGAAAAATCCACAGCAAAAGTAGCTTCTACAGAAAAAGCTGTAGAAGAAATCTCAGCTGAACCAGCAGATTCAACTCTGAAAGTTACCGGTATGACCTGTGCAGCCTGTGCATTACGAATAGAGGATGCTTTGAAGAAACAGCCCGGTGTCCTTTCGGCAACTGTCAATCTCCCTCTTGAAAAGGCATCTGTGACCTATGATCCGAAACTGATCGACACCGGAAAGCTTGAAGAAACCATCGTGAACACCGGTTATGGTGTATTGAAGGATGAAGTGAACTTTGATGTCGGTGGCATGTCCTGTGCTGCATGTGCATCTAACATTGAGCGTGCTCTGAAGAAACTTGATGGCGTGAGCAATGCAAGTGTGAACTTCCCCATGTCCAGTGCGCATGCTGAGTATGATTCATCAAAGGTCTCAGTAGCTGATATGCTGAAAGCGATAGATAATATCGGCTACACCGCATCCGTGAAAAAGGAAGGTACTCCTGCGGATCGTGAACAGGCTGCAAGGGATCTGGAGATCACATGGCAGAGGAACAACCTTCTGATCGCGTTCTTTCTAACAATACCTATTGCACTTGGTGGAATGAGTGGGGGCTTCCCACAGTACCTCTACTTTGTACCACCAATACTTGCTGACAGACTTGTCCTTTTCGTTCTTACTACCGTTGTCATGGCCTTCCCGGGTAGGCAGTACTTTGTTGGTGCCTACAAAGGTCTACGCCACGGTTCTGCTGACATGAACCTGCTGATAGCAACCGGTACGGGTGCTGCTTACACGATCAGTGTAGTGACCAGCTTCATTGACCTCGGACCGGGCTACCAGCACACTTTCTTCGATTCGGCTGCAATGCTTATCACGTTCATAACCTTTGGACGCTACCTTGAAGCAAGGGCAAGAGGCAGGACCTCCGAGGCTATCAGGAAGCTTATTGGCCTTCAGGCAAGGACGGCCCGGATCATAAAGAACGGCGAGGAGACCGAAGTAGCTGTGGAAGACGTTCTTACAGGAGACATTGTTGTTGTCAGGCCGGGAGAGAAACTGCCTGTTGACGGTGTAGTTACCGAAGGTTCGTCCTCCATAGACGAGTCCATGATCACCGGGGAAAGCATACCTGTTGAGAAGAATGTGGGTGACCAGGTGATCGGTGCTACTGTGAACGGAACAGGATCTTTCAGGTTCAAGGCTACAAAAGTAGGTGCCGATACTGCACTTTCCCAGATCATCAAGCTGGTTGAAGATGCACAGACATCCAAAGCTCCTATCCAGAGGATAGCTGATTTTGTTGCCGGTCGCTTCATTGTTGCAGTGATCATAATTGCAGTGCTTTCATTCCTATTCTGGTTCCTTATAGGATACAACATGTTCGATGTTGCACAATATTCTGTGATCACAAGTCCGTTCCTGTTCTCACTCCTGATCGGTATCACTGTCCTGGTCATATCCTGTCCTTGTGCTGTTGGGCTTGCAACTCCGGTAGCCATAATGGTTGGTACCGGAAAAGGAGCTGAGAATGGGATCCTGATCAAGGGAGGGGAAGCACTTGAGGTCAGCCGTAAGATCAATACTATCGTATTCGACAAGACAGGTACTCTCACTGAAGGAAAACCTGTGCTGACAGATGTTATTACTTATGGAGAACGCAGTGAGGACGAGATCCTCTCCCTTGCATCTACCGCTGAGAAGGGATCTGAACATCCTCTTGGTGAGGCTATTGTGAACAGTGCTGTAGATAGGGATGTGCCGATCCTGGATGTATCTTCTTTCGAGTCGATACCCGGACACGGTGTTAAGGCGACCATCAAAGAGCAGGAAGTCCTGCTTGGTACCCGTAAGCTCATGGGTGACAATAATATAGATATATCTTCCCTTATCGGCAGGCTTGAGGAACTTGAACAACAGGGAAAGACCGCCATGCTGGTCTCGGTCGATGGCAATGCTATTGGCATCGTAGCTGTTGCAGACACTCTCAAGGAGAATTCCATAGAGGCTGTTTCAAAGCTTAAGGATCTCGGACTTGAGGTTGTGATGATCACTGGTGACAACAGCAGGACAGCTTCAGCAATTGCAGCACAGGCAGGGATCAGACGTGTCCTTTCAGAAGTACTGCCTGAAGACAAGGCAGCTGAGATAAAGAAGCTTCAGGGAGAGGGACGTATTGTTGCAATGGTAGGTGATGGTATCAATGACGCCCCGGCACTTACCCAAGCAGAGGTCGGCATTGCTATGGGAGCCGGAACTGATGTTGCCATGGAGTCTGCACAGATAGTCCTAATCAGGAACGACCTCCTTGATGTAGTAGCTTCCCTACGCCTGAGCCGCCTGACCATGAGGAAGATCAAGCAGAACCTGTTCTGGGCCTTCGGATACAACAGTCTTGGTATTCCGATAGCTGCAGGTGTACTCTATCCGGTGTTCCATCAGGTACTTGTAACTCCTGCAATGGCAGCAGCTTTCATGGCAATGAGCTCAGTATCTGTTGTAACGAACTCACTGCTGATGAAGAGAAGCAGGATCAAATGATACACACAGGTCAGTCAGTTATCTGACCAATAAAAGACTAATGGATCATTCTTTCGGAAATTGGCTTAACTGGCATGTTCTAAGCATGCCACTCCTTTTTTCTTTAATTTAATAACTACGAATCAATTTGAAGTTTAGACAATTCTTTAATAAGTTCAGATATTATTGTAACATGTCGAAAGACGGTGAGAATTACGAAGATTCACATTCAAAATTGAAAACATCAATGTCACAAACGCAAAAGAGAGATCCATATGAAGAAATACTTCACATTTGTCACATTCGGCATGTTATTGCTCAGTATGACAGCAGCAGGTGTTGCTGTTGCCATTTCTGAACCTGTGGCCGAGGAGCCTGTACTGATAGCTGAAAAGATCGCTGCTGACGGATATTACCAGGACATGATATATCCTGAAGCTGCAAGAGAGAGCGTGCCACTTTATGTTGATCCTGGATATTCCTACCTTACAATAAAGCCCGGTGAGTCAGATGAAATGACTGTCACCCTCTATAACTATGGTGAAGATACAATAACTGTTGAGCCACGTATTGTACCAAAGTTCTTAAGCGACAACAAACTTGACGAGGACTGGGTCAGCATCTCACCAGCAAAGGCTGAAATCAAAACTGAGGATACACAGGAATTCACCATCAAAGTGTCAGTTCCTGAGGATGCCGAGCTTGGCCATTACAATGCAAATATCTTCTTCAGCGGTCTTGAAGGAGACATTGCTGCCATGTATCCGGGTTACAACGGAGCGCTCGATCTTTCAGTGAACGTATGGCTGCCACCAAATGTCCAGGTGTTCAATTCATATATCAGTGACCGCGTGGAAGCTGGTTCTGAATATGAATATGTCATCAGGCTGAAGAACGTTGCAGATAAGCCTATATACATTGATCCTGAGTTTGAAAAGGTCGAGGATGAATTGTACTATGGTTCACAGGTCTCCCTTGATGAAAAAGATGTGATCATCACATCACCTTCTGTTATAGAAGCAGGAGAGAAGGCTATTGTGAAAGTGAAGGTGAAGATCCCTGGTAATGCGGAAGGATCTGTCAATGGAAGGATCAACCTGAACATTAAGGACAGGACGATCAGTGAATGGGGCCAGAAGGTCAGCATGAACTTCGATGCCTGGCAGCAGCCTGATGAGCCATACAGAACGACCTTCACTGCAGCAACTGACGATCCTGTAACCATCAAAATATTCTCAACGAAATACAACTATGGTAGCAGCAGCATCTCTTCCACAACACCTTCATTCGAGGTTGTGTTAACAAATGCTGAAGGTGAGGTAAGACCGGTTCTGATAAGCACAAGTTACACTGGCTCTGTAAGTTTGGGACAGCAGTCCCCTGTAATTTACAGGATGGCAATGGATGAGGCTGCTGGAAGCTATATGGAGGCTGAGGTCCCCGTAACTGAAAACATTGAGCAGCTTAATGTCTATAAGGAAGGTTCTACCGGATACACGGAAACATATCGTTTTGATGGTGATGCCGGTGAGTGGACACTTGAAATTATGCCACATGACACCGAGAACTTTGAATACTCGATAAATATTGGTCCTTCAGAGTAAGTACTTTGATACTAAACTGGGTTGTGCCACATGTTAACATGGCACCCAGTACCTTTTTTAACATCCTGTCTATTAAAATACGAAAAAGGATTGCAATATCAAGTAAACTTGCCCGGATATTGTTTCTTTCAAAATTCTATTTTATTTTGTAAGTATCTTCCTTATTAACCAATAAAAGTTGATATCATGCAGGAAAAAATAAAGGAAATCTCGTCACGCATCCATGAGCTGCGTGAGCTGTCAGAAATCAATGAAGAAGAAATAGCAAAATACCTTAACATACCTGTTGAGATCTACCATCAGTACGATACGGGTGAAGCTGACATTCCTGCCAGCATCCTTTTTGAGATCGCACAGTTCCTTAAAGTGGACATGACCCTGCTCCTGACAGGTGAAGAACCCCGCATGCATATCTTTACTGTCACCAGAAAGAACAAGGGACCTACTGTCGAAAGAAGAAAAGCTTACAAGTACCAGAACCTCGGGCCAAATTTCATTCACAAAAAGGCAGAGACCTTTATTGTCGAGGTAGAACCCGGATCTACTGATCCTGAGCACTCAATGAGCTCACATCCCGGGCAGGAATTCGACTTTGTTCTTGAGGGTACACTTAAGATAAAGATACATGATAATGAGATCGTCCTTGAAGAAGGAGATTCCATCTACTTTGATTCCAGCTATGATCATGCAATGGAAGCTATTGGAGACAAACCTGCAAAGTTCCTTGCCATGATCGTTTGAAAACGATATTCGAACCCAGATTTGAGATTTGATCTATAAGACAATGGAAAACGGTGTAAATATGTCATCTTTTTTAGAAGAATATGTTTCACGTACTGAATTCGGATCGTATGAAGATTTCAAGGAGAACTTCAGGATAAAAATCCCTGAGAACTTCAACTTCGCATACGATATCGTAGACAGGTACGCAAAGGAACAACCTGAGAAAAGAGCTCTTGTATGGTGTAACGATGATGGTGAGGAACTGATCTACAATTTTGCAGACCTTAAAAAATACAGTGATAAAGCTGCAAACGTATTCAGGAAATATGGTATCAAGAGAGGCGATGTCGTAATGCTGACCCTCAAAGGCAGGTACGAGTTCTGGATATGTATCCTTGCACTCCACAAGATCGGAGCTGTCACACTCCCTGCTACCCACATGCTTACCACCAAGGACATAACATACCGTATCGAGCTTGCAAACATCAAAATGGTAGTCAGCGCTGATGATGAAGGCCTTATGAGATATATTGATGAAGCTCATGTAGGCTATGAGGATATCCTGCTCCACAAGGCAGTTCTGAATGTTCAGAAAGATGGATGGATCAATTTCACAGAAGAACTTGAAGCAGCATCCGAGGACTTCAGCAGGCCTGAGGGTGATGAAGCAACAAAGAACGATGACATTTCCCTTTTATACTTCTCATCCGGAACTACCGGCCTGCCAAAGATGGTACAGCATGATTTCAGCTACCCGCTTGGTCACATAATCACTGCAAACTACTGGCAGAATGTCATGGATGACGGACTGCACCTTACAGTCGCTGATTCCGGGTGGGCAAAATGCGTATGGGGTAAACTCTACGGGCAGTGGATCTGCGGAACAGCGGTCTTTGTCTATGACTATGAGCGTTTCGATGCAAAGAACATGCTTGAGAAAGCAAGCAGTTATGGTGTGACAACCTTCTGTGCACCGCCTACCATTTACAGGTTCCTTATCAAGGAAGACCTTTCCCAGTATGATTTCAGCAGCCTTGAATACTGTGTGGTAGCTGGCGAACCACTGAACCCTGAGGTATATGAAAGGTTCCTTGAGTTCACCGGACTCAAGCTTATGGAAGGTTTCGGACAGACCGAGAGCATTGTGACAATCGCAACCTATCCGTGGATGGAACCAAAACCCGGATCCATGGGAAGACCATCACCAGAATATGATATCCAGCTTATCAATCTTGACGGAAAGCTCTGTGATTCAGGAGAGGAAGGTGAGATCGTCATCAGTACTTCCGGAGGAAAGCCTGTGGGTCTTTTCGCTGGCTACCGGGCAGATGAGAAGAAGACCGCTGAGACCTGGCATGACGGTTACTATCACACAGGTGACATGGCATGGATGGATGAGGACGGCTATTTCTGGTTCATCGGAAGGTCTGATGATATCATCAAGAGCTCCGGCTACAAGATAGGTCCTTTCGAGGTAGAGAGTGCACTCATTGAGCACCCATCTGTGCTTGAATGTGCTATTACCGGTGTACCAGATCCTGTCCGCGGACAGATCGTCAAGGCAACCATCGTACTTGCCAAAGGTTATGAAGCAAGCGATGAGCTTAAGAAGGAACTTCAGGAACATGTCAAGAAGGCCACTGCACCTTACAAATACCCAAGGGCTGTGGAGTTCGTGGATGAGCTTCCTAAGACCATCAGCGGCAAGATAAGGCGTGTCGAGATCCGTGATCACGACAAGGCAGCGAACTGATATATCTTATTTGCTTCATGTCAGGAAGCCTTAAGGTTTCCTGATAATGCTATTTAAAAAATATCGGAAACACTTTGGTAGAAAAGGTTACTGATAAACTATTCCGGACCATTCGGTCCTTTTATTGAGTTGATAATATGTCTGAGAACAATGAAAAGATGCAACCATATCCGGAACTCAACATTATTGAGTGCAAAGGATGTGAAAGATGCGTAGCTGCATGTCCAAAGGATGTCCTCTTTATGAGCGAACAGATCAACGAGCGCGGCTATCATTATGTTGAATACACGGGAGAAGGATGCATAGGCTGTGGAAACTGCTACTACACATGTCCTGAGCCACTTGCAATTGCAGTTCATATCCCGATCAAGGAAGAATAAGCCAAAAAAATGAGGTGATATTTTATGGCTACACAATTGATTAAAGGCAACTCCGCAGTTGTCATTGGTGCTTTATACGCAGGCTGTGACTGTTATTTCGGTTATCCGATCACACCTGCAAGTGAGATACTCCACGAAGCTTCACATACATTTCCGAAACTTGGAAGGAAGTTCGTACAGGCAGAGTCCGAAGAGGCTGCAATTAACATGGTATACGGTGCAGCATCCGCTGGTCACAGGGTCATGACCGCGTCATCAGGCCCCGGTATGAGCCTTAAACAGGAAGGTGTTTCCTACCTTGCAGGAGCTGAACTCCCATGTGTCATCGTGGACATCATGAGAGCAGGTCCCGGTCTTGGTAACATCGGTCCTGAACAGGGTGATTACATACAGGTCGTAAAAGGTGGCGGACACGGAAACTACCGCAACATCGTGGTTGCACCGAACTCAGTTCAGGAAATGTGTGATTTCACAATAAAGGCATTCGAGCTCTCTACAAAGTACCGCAACCCTGTTGTTGTACTGGCAGACGGTGTTCTCGGCCAGATGATCGAGCCGCTCCAGTTCCCTGAAGAAGCTGTGGAGCCAGTCATTGATGAGTCATGGGCTGTCTGCGGAACAAAGGAAACACGCCAGAACCTTGTAACATCCATCTTCCTGGACTTCGACCAGCTCGAGGACTTCAACTATGAGCTTCAGGAGAAATATGAGACTGTCAAGAAGAACGAGGTCGAGTACGAGGAATACATGATGGAAGATGCTTCCATTGTACTGGTGGCCTACGGTATCAGCAGCAGGATATGCCGCTCAGCTGTGGAGGTCGCAAGAAGGGAAGGTATCAAGGTAGGTCTTTTCCGTCCGATAACATTGTTCCCGTTCCCGGAGAATGAGCTCAAGGCCCTTGCGGATGCAGGACATAAGACCTTCGTTTCCGTAGAAATGAGCAACGGTCAGCTAAGGGATGATGTACGCCTTGCTACAGGCTGCAAATGTCCTGTGGAACTCGTCAACCGTATGGGTGGAAACCTGATCACACTGGACCAGGTCATGGAGAAGATAAGAGAGATCGCTGCAAGGGAGGAATAATCATGGCAGAAAAGATCATTGGAAGACCATCCGGCATTTATCCGGAATTCCCACGCAAAGGCGGAGCTGCACCAACTGCAACCCATTACTGTCCGGGATGTGGACACGGTATTTTGCACAAGCTCATCGGAGAGGCGATGGAAGAGCTTGAGATCCAGGATAGAAGCGTTATGATCAGTCCTGTAGGCTGTGCAGTTTTCGCTTACTACTACTTCGATTGTGGTAACCTTCAGGTCGCACATGGACGGGCACCTGCAGTAGGTACAGGTATGTCAAGAGCACAGGACAATGCAGTCGTTATCTCCTACCAGGGTGACGGTGACCTTGCATCCATCGGTCTTAATGAGACCATGCAGGCTGCCAACCGTGGAGAGAAGATGGCAGTGTTCTTCGTGAACAACACCGTCTATGGTATGACAGGTGGCCAGATGGCACCAACCACGCTCATCGGCGAGAAGACCGTCACATGTCCTGACGGAAGGGACCCACGCTTTGCAGGATACCCGATGCACATGTGTGAGTTGCTTGACAACCTCAAGGCACCTGTCTTCATCGAGCGTGTCTCAATATCAGACATCGCACATATCAGGAAGGCAAAGAAAGCAGTCAGGAGAGCTCTTGAAGTTCAGAAAGAAGGTAAAGGATACGCATTCGTTGAAGTACTTTCCACGTGTCCGACGAACCTCAGGCAGAACTCCGAGCAGAGCACAGAGTTCGTGAACGAGATGATGGAGAAGGAATTCCCTCTGAAGAACTTCAGGGACAACTTCGATGAGACCGAACCACTTCTGCGCTCAGATAGTGATTTCTCCAAGCAGGCTATCGATGACCTCTACAGCCTTGAAAGCAGTGCATCACCTGATGCTGTACCGGACCCTGAGTTTGGTCAGGCACTCGTTAAGATCGCCGGTTTCGGTGGTCAGGGTGTATTGAGCATGGGACTTACACTTGCACGTGCAGGATGCCGTGATCAGCGCTATGCTTCCTGGTACCCTTCATACGGACCGGAACAGCGTGGTGGAACATCCAACTGTTCAGTTGTTATCTCAGGAGAATCCATCGGTTCACCTGTGGTCTATGAGTCAAATGTACTTGTAGCACTCAACCAGCCATCCCTCGAGAAGTTCGCAGCTGATGTAAAGAAGGGAGGACTCATCCTTTACGATGATACTATCGGTGAGTTCGAGGCTCCTGAAGGAGTAAGGGCTATCGCAGTACCTGCAATGCAGATCGCAAAGGATGCAGGTTCCGTGAAAGCAGCAAACACAGTAATGCTCGGAGTGCTCATGGCACAGGGTGACACACGTCTTCCGGAAAAGGTGTTCAGGGAAGCGATCGAGGATACTTTTGCAAGCAAACCAAAGCTTATCCCGATGAACCTTGATGTCCTTGAGGCCGGTGCTAAATGGTCAAGAGAAAATTTTAAATAAGTTGCCGGATTATTTCCGGCAAATTATATTTTCGAAGACCATGATGAGAATAGTCCACTTTTTGATAGCTGTTGTTGTATTTGCTATAGTAACAGTTCTTGTTACAGCCCTTCTCCAGGAACGTATATTCTTTTCCGTATTTGTAGGACTCCCTGCAGGCACAGTTGCAGGACTTATCACTTTGATCTACCTAAGGGTCAGAAACCGGGTGGAATAAATTCAGATCATGTGGACAACCGGCATGGAAGGGTTTGATGATGCCTAATATGTCCGAAAAGCTATTTTATTTATGAGCAGGCCATTCCTGAATAGATAGATATCGATGAGATTGACAGCTATCCCAAACAACTTGCTCTATTTTCAGAATGCTCTCCTGTAGCAACAGGCAGGCTATATGAGAGGATGGAATGTTCTGCATTGGGAAGATCTGTGTCCTGAAAAACGATCGTAGAACCTGTCTTGGTTTTGTTCTGATGAAACTGCTACTTCAAGAGGCAGCAGAGTACGGAAATAAAAACATCTTATCAGATCACGGATGTATGCAAGAAGCTACTATCGATCCTTCGGAAGAGTTTGGAAAAACCTTCGATGATGTCGGCATAGAGCATGTGTGGATGCTAAAAAAGGCAAGATCAATGATCACAGATCAAATTAAATCATTGAATAAAATATGAGATCTCCTGACTTGCAGGAGACTTTTTCTTAATTAAGAAATAATCGATCAATCGATCAATCGATCAATTGAAAGATCATAGTCGTATGCGATTTCTCCGTGGATCATTTCATCCAATCCTCTGATCTCAAACTCTTCTGAAACCTTTACAGGCGTTATAAATTCAATTATTCTCAACATTCCGTACGTGAATATGAATGCATACACAGATGCTCCGATAACTGCAGCCAGCTCTGTTATAAAGAACATAGGATCTCCACCGAAGAACAAGCCATCTGTTGCAGCCGGATTTACTGCTGATGAACCAAAGATACCCAGCATGGTCATTCCCAGAACTCCACCAACTCCATGAAGTCCCCATACATCCAGTGCATCATCCCATTTCATCTTGTTCTTGAACTGGATAGCAAAGTAGCATGCTGTCCCCCCCACAATACCATAAAGAGCAGCCGTTGGCATAGAAACATATGCTGCTGCAGGTGTT